>QHXX01000086.1 GCA_003223135.1 Acidobacteriota bacterium
AAGAAGGTGCTGGCCTATTCGACCGTATCGCAGCTCGGCTACATGATGCTGGCGGCCGGCACCGGAGCGTTCTCGGCGGCCATCTTTCATCTCACCACACACGCCTTCTTCAAGGCGCTCTTGTTCCTGGGGGCCGGCTCGGTCATCCACGCCATGTCCGGCGAGCAGGACATCCGGAGGATGGGCGGCCTCGACAAGTACCTTCCCTGGACCCACGGCACCTTCATGGTCGCAACCTTCGCGATCGCCGGAATCTTCCCCCTCAGCGGCTTCTTCTCGAAGGATGAGATCCTCTGGGGCGCGTTCAACCGGAGCTGGCTCCTGTGGGTCGTCGGAGCGGCCACGGCGGGGCTCACCGCCTTCTACATGGCGCGCCTGTGGACGTTGGTCTTTCTCGGGAAGGGGCGCTTCGACGACAAGACGCGCCGCCACCTGCACGAATCGCCCCGGACGATGACGGTGCCGCTCGTCATCCTGGCCGTCCTGTCGTTCGGCGGCGGCTGGGTCGGCGTGCCGCAGGTGTTCGGGCTGGGAAACCGCTTCGAGGAGTACCTCGCCCCGGTGTTCCAGGCGGGGCACGAGGTGGCCGGCGGCGCGCACGCGGCCGGGCTCGAGATCGCCCTGATGGTCGTCGCGTTGCTCATCGCCGGGTTCGGCCTCGCGTTCGGCTGGGCGTTCTACGCGCGCTTCCCGGAGATCCCGGAGCGCCTCGCCGAGAACGCCGGGGGCCTGTACCGGCTGATCGTCAACAAATACTTCGTCGACGAGCTGTACGATCGCGTCATCCTGGTGCCGTACGAGGCGCTGTGCCGGGCGGCCGCCTGGTTCGATCGGTGGTTCGTCGACGGCCTCGTGAACGCGGCCGGCTACGTCACGCTGGCCGGCTCCTACACTTCGGTCGGGTTCGACACCTACGTCGTGGACGGCCTGGTCAACCTCGCCGGCTACACCGTGCGCGGCGCCTCGTGGCTGTTCCGGAGCCTGCAGACGGGCGTCGTGCAGTCGTACGCCACGGCGATGATCCTTGGAATCTTCATCCTGGTGAGCGTCTACCTGCTCTCGGGCCACTGAACGCGGGGGACTGACAGATGTCGCAATGGTATGCCGATCACGCGCTGAACCTGGTCACCTACCTGCCGCTCGCGGGCGCGCTCGCGCTGCTCCTGGTCGACAAGACGAAGAAGAATCTGATCATTCACGCGGCCACCTGGATCGCCCTGGCCGACTTCCTGCTGTCGGTGCCGTTGTTCTTCATGTACGACGCCGACCTGGGAGGATTCCAGTTCCAGAACAAGGCGTCGTGGATTCCCTCCATCGGCGTGCAGTACTACGTCGGGATCGACGGCATCTCGCTCCTCCTGCTCCTCCTGACCACCTTCCTGGGGTTCATCTCGATCCTGTCGTCCTGGACGGCGATCACCGAGCGGGTCAAGGAGTACTACATCTTCATGCTCCTGCTGCAGACCGGGATGCTCGGGGTCTTCGTGTCCCTCGACTTCTTCCTGTTCTACATCTTCTGGGAGGCGATGCTCGTCCCGATGTACTTCCTGATCGGTATCTGGGGCGGGCCGCGCAAGCTCTACGCCGCGATCAAGTTCTTCCTGTACACGCTGCTCGGCTCGGTCCTGATGCTGCTCGGCATCCTGGCGGCCTACTTCTACTATGCCCGCGTGACGGGCAGCCCGTACACCTTCGACATCACCGAGTTCATCCGGGTGCTCGGCCCGCTGACCCGGCCCGAGTGGCTCGAGATGCAGAAGTGGGTCTTCCTGGCGTTCTTCATCGGCTTCGCCATCAAAGTGCCGATGTTCCCGTTACTACCTGCCCTGGCTTCTGGCCCTGTCGGTCATCGGCATCGTCTACGGCGCTTTGGTCGCGATGGTGCAGAAGGACTGGAAGAAGCTGGTCGCGTACTCGTCGGTGAGCCACCTCGGGTTCTGCATGCTCGGCGTGTTCGCCCTCAACCAGCCCGGGCTGAATGGCGGCATCCTGCAGATGATCAACCACGGCCTCTCCACCGGGGCGCTGTTCTTGATCGTGGGGCTCATCTACGAGAGGCGGCACACGAGGATGATCGCGGAGTACGGCGGGCTGTCGAAGCAGATGCCGGTGTACGCCACGCTGTTCATGATCATCACGATGTCGTCCATCGGGCTTCCGACCCTCAACGGCTTCATCGGCGAGTTCACCATCCTGGTCGGCGCCTTCCGCATCCCGAGGGAGTACGGCATCACCCTCTCATGGCTCGGCGGCGTGCACATCGGCGGCATGTTCTGGGCGGTGTGCGGTGCTCTGGGCATCGTCCTGGGCGCGGCCTACATGCTGTGGCTGTACCAGCGCACCATGTTCGGCAAGCTCGACAACCCGGAGAACGCCAAGCTGTCCGACCTGGACCTGCGCGAGATCATGACGCTGGCCCCGATCGTGATCTGCTGCTTCTGGATCGGTCTGTACCCGAAGCCGTTCTTCCGCATCCTCGAGAAGCCCGTGGCGGAGATCGCGCAGCGCCTGCAGGCGGGCGAGCCCGGAAGCCAATCGGCCGCGCTGCCCGCCACTCCAGAGGACTCCACCACGATCGCCAATTCCTCAGGGGCGCCGGGGCGATGACCTCGCTGTTCAACCCGAACGACGTGCGCCTGATCACGCCGGAGCTGGTGCTCACCATCAGCGCCTTCCTGATCCTCGGGCTGTCGGTTCTGCCCGACCTCGGCCGGAAGACCTGGGCGCCGGTTTTGGCCGGCCTCGCCTGCGTCTCGACCCTCGCGTCCCTTCTGTCCTTCGTCTGGATGTTCGGTCTCGAGGCGTTGCGCACTCCCGACATGACGATTGGCTTCAACGGGATGTTCATCCTCGACGCCTTCAGCATCTTCTTCAAGGTCGTGTTCCTGCTCGCGGCGATGCTGACCATCCTGGTGTCGGCCCGCTACCTCGAGGTGGAGCGCGCCCACACGGGGGAGTACTACGCGCTGATCCTTTTCGCCGTCGTCGGCATGATGTTCCTGGCCTCCGCCGGCGACTTCATCACGATCTTCGTGTCGCTCGAGACCATGGCCCTGTCGTTCTACATCCTGGTCGGCTTCCTGAAGACGAACCGCAAGTCGAACGAGGCGGCGCTGAAATACTTCCTGCTCGGCTCGTTCTCGACCGGCATCTTCCTGTACGGCATCTCTCTCGTCTACGGGACGACCCAGACCACGGTGCTGGGGCTCATCGGCATCTCGCGCGCCAAGATGGCGCTCCAGTCGCCCGCGGCGCCGATCTTCGTCCTGGGAGTGATCCTGGTCACCGTGGGGCTGGCCTTCAAGATCGCGGCGGTGCCGTTCCACATGTGGGCGCCGGACGCCTACGAGGGGGCGCCGACGCCGGTGACGGCCTTCCTGTCCACGGGATCGAAGGCGGCCGCGTTCGTGGTGCTGGCGCGCATTTTTTCCATGGGCTTCCTGCCGCTGGGGCAGCGCTGGGCGACCCTCCTGGCGATCCTGGCGGTCGCCAGCATGACGCTCGGCAATGTCGCCGCCATCCTGCAGGAGAATATCAAGCGGATGCTGGCGTATTCGTCGATCGCCCACGCGGGCTACGTGCTCATGGGGATGATCGCGGTGGGACTCGGCGACACGGTCGAGACACGCGAGTACGGGTTGAAGGCGGTCCTGCTGTACCTGCTCGTCTACACCTTCGTGAACATCGGCGCCTTCGCGCTGGTGATCATCCTGCGACGCGAGCAGGTGGCCGGCGACCGGGTCGCCGACTTCGCGGGGCTCTCGCGTCGAGCGCCCTGGGCGGCCTTCGCCATGCTCGTGTTCATGCTGTCGCTCGCCGGCATTCCGGCGACCGCCGGGTTCATCGGCAAGTGGTTCCTGTTCGGCGCAGTCGTGAAGGCGCACTACGCGTGGCTGGCGGTGGTCGCGGTGATCAACAGCGCCATTTCGCTCTACTATTACGCCCGCGTCGTGGTGAACATGTATATGAAGGCGCCGGAGGGCGCCGCGCGGCTGGCGCCGTCCTGGGGACAGCGCGTGGCCATCGGCGCCTGCATCGCCTTCACGCTGGTGTTCGGCCTCTACCCCCAGCCGATCATCGCCTTCGCGGAGAGATCGATCCTGGCCCTGGCGCCCTGGGCTTCGTGATCGCGGGACAGGCGGTGCGGGGCCGGGGGGAGGACTTCGGGGTGTGCCGGAATCGCGCGGCTCTCTAACCGATGCGCTGAAGTACGCGCAGATCAGCGGGATGCTGATCGGGCCGATGCTGGCGTTCGGGGCGATCGGCTACTGGCTGGACGGACGCTTCGGCACGAAGCCGTGGCTCCTTCTGGCGGGGCTCATCCTCGGAATGATCGGCGGCTTCGTGAATTTCTTCAGGCTGGTGCTGCCGCCGAGGGACAAGGGTTCGGGCCCGGGAGAGGGGGCGCGGTGATCCTGCGCTACGCCCTGGCCGTCGTCCTCTTCGCCGCGGCCGGATCGGCGCTCATCGCCGCCTCGGCCGGGCGTCTGGGCGAGGCGGGGGTGCGCGGGGCGCTCCTGGGGGCGGCGCTCGCCTCCCTGGGGGCGATCGGCGGGATGGCGGTGCTCGCCCGGTCGTTCGAGCGCGGGCCGCGGCAGTTTTTCGGAGCCGTGGTGCTCGGAATCCTCGGGCGGATGGTGCTCTTCGGCGCGGTCCTGGTCTACGTGGGGCTGCGTCGGCCGCCGGATTACAGCCTGACGGCGGTCGCGCTGTCGATCGTGGGTTTCTTCTTCGTGTTCCAGGCGCTGGAGGTCCGCTTCGTGCTGAAGAGATCGAAGGGAATGACATCATGAGCGTCCCGGCCGGCGCCGAGGTGTTCAGGCCCGACGAGATGATCTCCCACCACATCCTCGACTCCCGGACGCTGGAGCTGCCGTTCGTGGGAGAGGTCCAGCTGCCGGTGCTCCATCTCGGGCGCTACGAGCTGCCCATCACGAAGTACGTGGTGATGATGTGGATCGCCTCGGCGCTCATCCTCCTCGTCGCGTGGCTGGCGACGCGGCGGCGGAGTCTCGCGCCCCGGGGGGTGCACAACGTCCTGGAGGCGATCGTGGTGTTCGTGCGCGACGAACTGGCACGCAAGAACATCGGCCCTCACGGCGACCGGTACGTTCCGTACCTGCTCAGCACGTTCACGTTCATCCTGTTCTGCAACATGCTCGGGCTCGTGCCGTACGGCGCCACCGCCACGTCGAACATCAGCGTGACCGCCGGACACATCGCAGTCCTGTCCTTCTTCAGCCTGGTGTTCATCCTCAAGAGCGTCTGGGTAGGGGTCGTCCTCTCGTTGCCGCTGGCCCTGTTCATCAGCGGCATCGAGATCCTGGTCGTCTTCCTGCAGGCCTACATTTTCACGATGTTGACGTCGCTGTTCATCGGCATGTCGGTGCATCCACAACATTGAAGCGGAGGAATCGGGCATGGAGCTGGGAAACTCACTGGCGTACTTCGCGGCGGGCATCGGAGCGGGGCTCACCGTCATCGGGGGGGCGGCGGGCATCGGCAGGCTGGCGGCGGCCGCGATGGAAGGCAGCGCGCGCCAGCCGCAGGCCGCGGGCGAGATCCGCACGGGGATGATCATCGCCGCGGCGCTCATCGAGGGCGCCACGCTTTTCGCCCTGGTCATCTGCGTCCTCCTGGCGTTCAAGTAGAGAGGCGATCGTCATGGGTTCCCAGCTTATTACCCCGGACCCGGGGACCGTCATCTGGACGGTCATCACCTTCCTCTGCCTGGCCGCCCTGCTGGCGAAGTTCGCCTGGAAGCCTCTCTTGACGACGCTCGAGGAGCGGGAGAGGACGATCAGGGAATCGATCGAACAGGCCCAGAAGGCCCGCGCCGAGGCCGAGGAGACGCTGCGCAAGAACCAGGAGATCCTGGCCCAGGCGCGGCGCGAGACCGCCCTCATCATCGAGCAGGGGAAACGCGAGGCGGAAAGCATGCGCGGCGAAATCCTGGCCCAGGCCCGCAAAGAGGCGCAGGATCTCGTGGAGCAGGGGAAGCGGCAGGTGCAGTACGAGCAGAAGCAGGCCATCGAGCAGCTCCGCCGCCAGGTGGCCGATCTGGCGATCCAGGCGGCGGAGCGTCTCATCTCCCGCTCCCTCGACGACACCAAGCAGCGCGAGCTTTTGGACGACTACGTCCGCGGCCTCACGGCACTGGAGCCCCGGGAGACCCACCGGTAACGTGATCCGCGTCCCGATCAAGCTGCGCAGGGTGGCGGACGAGTCGTACGATGTCCGCATCGGCCGGGGCCTGGGGCCGCGGCTGACGGTGGCGCTGCGCAAGAAACCGCTGGGACGGCGCTACGTGATCGTCACCGATTCGCACCTCACCCGCCACGGGGAATCGCTCCTGGCCGCCTTCCGGCGCCGCGGCCTGACCGCCGACCTCGTTTCCTTTCCGGCGGGGGAGGGGAGCAAGTCGCGCCGCGTCCGCGACGAGATCGAGGACGGCATCATCCGGCTCGGGGCCGGCCGCGACACGGCGCTCCTGGCACTCGTCCGGCGCCGCGGCCTGACCGCCGACCTCGTTTCCTTTCCGGCGGGGGAGGGGAGCAAGTCGCGCCGCGTCCGCGACGAGATCGAGGACGGCATCATCCGGCTCGGGGCCGGCCGCGACACGGCGCTCCTGGCACTCGGCGGGGGCGTCGTCGGCGACCTGGTCGGCTTCGTGGCGGCCACCTTCATGCGCGGCATCCCCTACATCCAGGTGCCGACCACGCTCATCGGGATGGTCGACTCGTCGATCGGCGGCAAGGCCGGCATCAACCACCCGGCCGGCAAAAACCTCATCGGCGCCTTTCACCAGCCGTCCGCGGTGTACATCGACGTCGACTACCTCAAGAGCCTTCCGGACCGCCACTACGCCTCGGGTCTGGCGGAGGTGATCAAGTACGGTGTTGTCGCCGACCGGGCCCTGTTCTCGTCGCTCGAGACGCACCTGGAGCGGATCCAGAAACGCGAGCCGGACCTGATGTCGCGCGTCATCGAGGCCTGCTGCCGGATCAAGGCGAAGGTGGTCATGGAGGATCCCAACGAGTCGAACCGGCGCAAGATCCTGAACTACGGCCACACCGTCGGCCACGCCATCGAGACGCTGTCCGGGTTCCGCCTGGCGCACGGCGAGGCGGTGTCGATCGGCATGGTGGCCGAGGCGCGCGTCGCGGTGCGGCTGGGGATGCTGTCGCTCGAGGCGGCCGAGCGGATCGCGGGCCTGTGCGAGCGCACCGGGCTTCCGACGGCGGTGCCGCCGGCGCTCACGCCCGCCGCCATCCTCGAGGTGGCGCGCCACGACAAGAAAAACCGACTCGGCCGCATCGCCTACGCCCTGCCGATCCGCATCGGGGCCATGGCGAGCGAGCGGGGCGAGTACGCGGTCGAGGCGGACGACGCCCTGGTCACGGAGGTGCTTCAAGATATGCGGCGCCTGCGGCCGAAGCCGCGCACCCTCATGGCGGCGGAAATCTAGATGGCCGCGCCCGAGCCACCCGGCGCCGCAGGAGCCTGGCCGATCTCCTACCGGGACGTCCTGGACGCACGCGATCGAATCCGCCCTCACCTTCCGAAGACACCACTTCGCGCCTATCCAGCGCTCGACGCCGAGGTCGGGCGCGGCATCCACGTCTTCGTCAAGCACGAGAACCACAACCCGACCAACTCGTTCAAGGCGCGCAACGGCCTGTCGCTCATGAGCGCCCTGTCCCTCGAGGCGAGACAGCGGGGTGTCGTGGCCGCCACGCGGGGGAATCACGGTCTCGGCCTGGCGTGGGCCGGGAGCCTCCTGGGGGCGAGGGTGACGATCTGCGTGCCGCGCGGCAACAATCCCGAGAAGAACGAGGCGATCCGGGGCTTCGGCGTCGAGCTCATCGAGGAGGGGCGCGACTACGACGAAGTCGTGCGCGTGGCCGAGAGACTCGTGCGCGAGCGCGGCCTGCACCTGGGCCACTCCACGAACGATCCTCTGGTGATCGCGGGAGCCGCCACGCTCACGCTCGAGATCCTCGAGGAGAACCCGCGCATCGAGGCGCTCGTCATCGGCGTCGGAGGCGGCTCGCAGGCGGTCGGCGCCCTCACCGTGGCCCGCGAGCTGCGCCCCGACCTGAAGATCTACGGCGTGCAGGCGGAGAGGGCCTCCGCCATACATGACTCGTGGCACGCCGGTCATCCGATCGCGAAGGATACCGCCGACACCTTCGCCGACGGCCTGGCCACGCGCAACGTGTACGACCTGACCTTCCCGGCCCTGCGCCAGGGCCTCGCCGGGTTCGTGACCGTCTCGGAAGGGGAGATGGCCGAGGCGCTGAGGCTGCTCCTGCGCGCCACGCACAACCTCGCCGAGGGAGCGGGCGCCGCAGGCCTCGCCGGTCTTCTGAAGATGCGCGACACCCTGTCCGGCAAGAACGTCGGCATCGTCCTGTCCGGCGGCAACATCGACGCCGTCACCCTGCGCCGCGTCCTCGACGGCGAGATCTAGGAGCCGGCCCCATCACCGGGCAGGCTCCCGGCCCGTCGCCCCCCTGGACGCTTCCCCGACCCCGCCGCGTCAAAACCTTGGCGCGGCGCTCGATCCTTGCGACGAACACGAAGTTCCCTATATTGTCGAGAGACCCATCGTGTGTCGGGACGCGCCCGCACCGGGGCAGGGAGAGGAAAGCGCGCATGGCGAAGAAGTCGTCCGGGAAAAAGGCCAACGCGAAGACGCGCACCTCAAGACATGAGGGCGCCTCCCGCGCGGCGAGCGCGAGCACGCTCGAGATGGAGAACGTCGGCGCGGCCGTCGTCATCGTGGACCGCTCCGGATCCGTCGTGCGGGCGAGCGGCTGGGAGAAGATCGCGGACGCGCCCGTGCCGTCCCGAATCCCGCCGGCGGATGACCTGCCCGACCAGCTCCTCGACGGGATCGGAGCGGCCATCGAGGAAGCGCGGCGGCTCTCCGCTCCCACGCGCCGGGTCGTCGCCGTCGAGCTCGACAAGCGACGCTTCTACTCGGTCTCGGCGGGACCCCTCGACCATAACGGCGGCGCGCGGACGGCGGCGCTGGTCCTGGAGATCACCGACGCCTTCGGTCTCGGCCCGCGCGAGGGTGACTCGATCCGCCAGCTGTCGCACGATCTGCGCACGCCCCTCGCCTCGATGAGCGGCGCGGTCGAGCTCCTCGAGTCGGGCCGGCTGGGCCAGCTCACACCCGAGCAGACGAAGCTCCTGGGAATGCTCGGCAAGGGAATGCAGATGATGCTGTCCCTGATCGACGACGCCACGACGCGCGCCAAGGCCGCGCAAGAGGCCGCCGGCCGGGGCCGGGCGACGGTCTGAGGTGGAGAAACCAGATGCCCGGTAAGATCCTGGTCGCCGATGACTCGCCGAACATCCGCGACATCCTGAAGATCAGCCTGGAGGGCGACGGCTACACGGTCTTGCTCGCCGAGGACGGCGAGCAGGCGCTCGCCATGGTGGCGCAGGAGAATCCGGATCTCCTGATCATGGACGTGATGATGCCGAAGGTGAACGGCTTCCAGGTCTGCCGCCGGGTGAAGACCGAGCGCGCGACGCACGATATGCCGGTCATCATGCTCAGCGCCAAGAGCGCGCAGCAGGACGTCTACTGGGGGAAAGACTGCGGCGCCGACGAGTACATGACCAAGCCGTTCAGCACCAAGGAGCTGGTCAAGACCATCGAGCGTCTCTTGCAGATAAGGCAGCAGCGCCAGGCCGGCCACGCCTCCGGAGTCGTCGAGGAGCTGCGCCAGAGACGCGCCCGCGGCGAGGCCGGGGAGATCGTCCAGTTCGATTGGGACCCCCGCGCCCTGGACGTGTTCCGCAAGAAGTACGGCGAATTCAAGTTCAGCGAGGCCCACAAGCAGTTTCGCGGCGCCGCCGAGCAGTTCCTCAAGGATCAGAAAGACCCCGGCCCGGTCGAGCTGCACGACGTGATCGGACTCACCCTCGTCATGCGCGGCACCGCGGATGAGGCGAAGAAGACGGCCGCCAAGCTGGCCCGGCGCCTCAACCAGATCGCCCTCAGTCTCTACGTCGCCGAGGACCGCGAGCGCGGCTATATTCCATTCCGCGACCCCCGCAGCGCGCAGGAGGCGAAGTTCCCCCTCCTGTCCTTCAGCCCGCGCCTCGCCCCCGAGCTCGCCGCCTAAGCTTCGGACCATTAACCGCGACGCGTGCCTCCACGTGGCGGGGCACGCTGCGTCCCGGCTCATGCTCGCTCGCCCGGGCTCGCGGGCGGCCATCCTTCGCGCATGGCGCGGCTCGAAATCGCCGGGCCGCAGCGTGCCCCGCCACGTCACCTCCGCGATCGAATCGCGGCAGCCCTTGAGGTCTCGAACAAATCGGCGCGGGGATGTGAAGGGCCTATCGGAGACTGGGTGCGATGTTCACGCCGCAAGCAGCGGACGCCCGGCAGGCGGTTGTAGAGGATCTCCGAGGTGCAGGGCGGGACGCAGCGCGGTGAGGCGATTTCGAGCCGCGCCATGCGCGCGAGAAGGGCTCTCAGTGCGCGGCGCGTGCGAGCATGAGCCGCGCCGCGCTGCGTCCCGCCCCGCGCGGAGCGGAAGCTTCCGGGCGCTCCGCGGTTGAAAGGCGCCGCGCAATTCTGGTATCGTCCACCGCCCGCCGAACCCAAAGCCCCGGTTCGCGCGTCGCAGCCATCATGAAGATCATCGCGCTGGGTGACATCCACGGGAATCTCCCCGCCCTCGAGGTGGCGCTCCGGGAGTGCCGGGCCGAGGGTTACGACGTGCTCTGCCACACGGGGGATCTGGTCGGCTTCGCGCCGTTTCCCGAAGAGACGGTCGCCCTCCTGAAGTCCGAGAAGATCCCGGGTGTGCGCGGCAACGTCGACGAGAGCGTGTCGACGCAGGCGGAACAGTTCGGCAGCCACGGCAGCGACGGCCAGAGGCGGCGGCTGGAGGAGCTGGCGTACGGCTGGACGGTCGCACACACCGAGCGCCAGACGCGGGGCAACCTCGGCGACCTGCCGTTCGAGCGGCGCCTCGAGGCGGGCGACCGGCGCACGGTCGTGGTGCACGCCAACCCGATCGACTCGTCCACCTGCCTGTGGGAGGACCGCGACGAGGACTACTTCCGTGAGATGGGGGATGCGGCCGACGCGGACATCATCATCTTCGGTCACACCCACCGTCCGTACCACCGCATCGTGGACGGACGCCACTTCGTCAATGCCGGCAGCGTCGGCTATGCGGACGACACGCCCGGCGAGACCGGCTACGTCGTGGTCGCGGTGAACGGCAACGTCGAGGTGGAGTACCGGCGCTTTCCATACGACGTCGATCGTCTGGTGCGGGCGGCGAAGGACCGCCGTTTCCCGGCCGAGGCGGTGAGTCTCTTCAAGGCGTCCTGAGAGTCGCCTCCCGGCCGTCCCGCCACACCGTGAGCGATTTCCCCCCGGCATCGGCCGCCTCGCGATAGGCGGCCAGGGTCAAGACGGGCCGCCCGTCGATCGCCCGCAGGATGTCGCCGCGCTTGACGCCGGCGCGCCCGGCCGGTCCGCCCAGAAGGACGCTCGACACCAGGACCCCGGTCACGCCGTCCGCACCGAGGGACTCCGCCAGGTCCGGATCGAGCTTCTGCAATGTCATACCGAGACGGCGATCGGCATGGATCGTCGCGTCGGGCTTCCCGGTCGAGTCGAGAGGCTTCAGGAGAGCCGGGGCCGCGAAGATCGGCGCGCCGGTGCGCACCGCCAGCGCGATGGCGTCGGAGGGGCGCGCGTCGACCGGGTGGATCTTGCCACCGGCCCGCAGACTGATCTCCGCGAAATAGACATCGTTCTTCAGCTCGGTCACCGTGATCTTCTCGATGACCGCCCCCAGGAGCGTGAGAATATTCGCCAGGAGATCGTGAGTCATCGGCCGCGGCGTGTCGGTCTTCATCTTGCCGAGGTAGATGGCGATCCCCTGGTCCCGGCCGACGGAGATCGGGACCATCTTCTCCTCCTGCTCGTCCGCGAGAAGAAGCAGCACCTGCTCCGGTCCGATCATTTGGATGCCGGAGATGTGCACGGGAACGGGGCCCGCCGGCGCGGTCGGGGCCGGTGCGGTCGGGGCGGGCGCGGGATCCTTGCCTTTCGCCCCGCCGATCGCCTCCCGGGCGGAGAAAAGGACCAGAACGCAGGCCGCGGGGATCAAAATTCGATTGCGCCGGAACACGGGCACCTCCCTAACTGAATGGCAAGAATATACGCCAAAAGTCCGGAGCCGGCCGGGTCATCCCGCGGCAACCGACGGAAAAAAAAGAAGATAGACCGCTCAGGGCTGAAAATGGCCCGGTTTGACAGCCCTCCGACCCGACACTAAAATACGCTGCGGTGGCCACTTACGGGACATCGAGGTCCCTTCCGCGGACCCAACGTCGGGTCCACTGACCCACACCCGGGGCGAGCGGTCGATGAAACTCTCCAAACTGGGCCGCTTCGAAATCATCCGCGAGATCGGCAAGGGGGCGATGGGCCAGGTGTTCCTGGCCAACGACCCGAAGATCGAGCGGAAGGTGGCGATCAAGACGATCGTCCTGCCACCCGGGACCTCCGAGGAGGAGGCCCACGAGACGAGCCAGCGCTTCCTGCGCGAGGCCCAGGCCGCCGGCAAGCTCCTGCATCCGAACATCGTCACGATTTTCGACGTGGGCGAAGAGGGGGGCGTCTCCTTCATCGCGATGGAGTACATCGAAGGGGAGACCCTGGAGAAATACACCCGGCCCGAGTCCCTCCTGCCGCTGAGGCGCGTGCAGGAGATCATCGAGCAGGCCGCCTCGGCGCTCGACTACGCGCACCAGCACCACGTCATCCACCGCGACATCAAGCCGGCGAACCTGATGCTCTTGAAGAATAGCGTCCTGAAGGTGACGGATTACGGCCTGGCGAAGAATCCCTCGGCGAATCTCACGCAGGCCGGTGTCCTGCTCGGGACGCCCAGCTACATGTCGCCCGAGCAGATCCAGGGACACGAGCTCGACGGGCGCAGCGATCTGTTCTCGCTCGGCGTCGTGCTGTACGAGCTTCTGACCGGGGTGCGGCCCTTCGAGGGCGACTCGATCTCGACCATCATCTATCGCGTCCTGTACGAGGACCCGCGCCCGCCCGCGGTCCACAACCCGGCGCTGCCGCCGGAGATCAACGGCATTCTCGAGCGGGCCCTGGAGAAGGAGCCCGAGCGCCGCTACCAGCTCGGAAGCGAGATGGCGGCCGATCTCGCGAAGGCATTCGCCGGACTGCCTCCCGAGACGCTGTCGCGGCCTCTCCCGGGGACGGCGCGCGCGGCGGCGAGCGTCCGATCGGCGCAGTCGTCCGGCACGATCACGCGAGTGGGGCGCGGAGCACCGGGCCGGCGCGGCGAGTCCGCGCGCGATCGTCGCGCCCTGGACGTCGCCGCGATGCCCGCGGCCGGCAGCGGCTTCGCGGCGCGCCATTCGCTCAAGATCGCCGCCGTCGTCGTGCTCGCCATCCTGGGTCTGGTGTTCTTTCCGCGCCTGGTGAACCGCTACGAGCGCCACGCCGCCACGGGATCTTCCGGCGGGCAGGGCGGAGGCGACGCCGGCATGGAGTCCGCTTCCGTGGGCGGCGTCCCACCCGCGGGCGGGGCGGCGCTCGCCGCCAACCGCGGCGCGGGTGTGGTGTCGGTCGAGGTCTCGACCATCCCCCACGGCGGCACGATTACGGTGGACTCGACGCGGCTGGCCGAGCCGAGAGTGGTCCTGTCGGTCTCCGATCCGAAGCCGCACGACATCGTGGCCGAGGCCGGCTGCCGCAGGGCGGTGGCGGAGATGACCGCCAAGGACCTGGCTTCCTTCAAGGGGAACCTGGTCATGGAGCTGAAGCCGCGGCAGGAAGAGGTGATGATCGCCTCCGAGCCGCCGGGCGCGCGCATCCGGCTGAACGGACACGACACCGGCAAGGAGACGCCGGCCGTCCTGGCCCTCGACGGCTGCGAAGAGCGCAAGATCGAGCTGGCGCGCGACGGGTACCGGCCGTGGAGCGCCACCTACACGTCCGAGAATCGCTTCGACGCCATGGTGGACGCGCTCAAGAAGATCAAGCTCGACCCGGTGCCCGTGGGCTTCGTCAAGGTCAGGAAGCCGGCGGAATATGACCTGGAGATTTTCCTGGGAGAAAAGCGCATCGGCAGGGCGGGCGAGATGTTGAGCCTGCCGGAGGGGAAATACAGCCTCACGTTCAGGAACGACAAGGTGTTCGTGAAGGAGACGTCCCAGGTCCTGGCGGAGGGGGGCAAGACGATCACCCCGGTGATCAATTTCCCCGCCCTCGGCACCCTGACGGTGCAGGCGCAGCCGAGCAACTGCAAGGTCTTCGTGGACGGCGTTTACGTTGACGTCACGCCCGTCCTCGATCTGCCGATCGCCTCCGGCGGCCACCGCGTCAAGGTCGTCTTCGTCCCGAACGGCGCGGAGCAGGAGGTGGTCGTGGCGGTGACGGGCGGCAAGAACGCGCTCGTGACGGTGAAATTTTGAGACGGACGTCGAAGGCCGAGATCGCGACAGTGTTTCTGCTCGTCCTCCTGGCCTCCGCCGGCGCGCCCCCCGGGAGCACGGCGCAGCCGGCGGATGACAAGCCGCTGGACGCGCGCACCTACGCACAGGGGATCGATGCTCTAAGGCAGGGCAAGCGCGACGAAGGGATCCGCGTCCTCAGGAAACTGTCGCAGGACTTCCCCGACAGCCCGTTCGCGCCCCAGGCGCTCTTGAAGACGGCCGACCTGATCTATCCGGTCGGCACGTGGGATCAGATCGGCTCGGCGTCCACGGCGGCGATCAAGGAAGCCACCGACCTTTTGGTGGCGCTGTCGCAGAAGTACCGCTCTTGGACGAGAACCCGGGGAGCCCCCTGGCGGCGGAGGCGCTGTACCGCTACGGTGTGGCCCTGTCGCACCTGGACGATTCGGCCGAAGCGATGCTCGCCCTCGAGCGCGTGCGCACGCGCTTCGCCGACTCGCGCTTCGCGCCCAAGGCGCTCGACCGCATCACCCTCTTGCACCGTCTGCGCCTGCGGCCCACGCTGCCGCGGGCCTCGGCGGGTGCGAAGCCGGAAGGTCCGGCGACCGCCAAAAGGGTCGGAGGGGGGCCGCCGGCGCCGCCGCCCGAGCCCGATCTATACCGTCTCGACGCCGCCTACGGGGCGCCTCCGTCGGTGCGCGCCGCGGCCGCCACTTCGAAGACCGAGGAGACCTTCCGCGGCGCCGCCGACATCGCCATCGACGCGCAGGGGCTGGCGGTCCTGGCCAGCCCCAAAACACCCGGAGTGTTCCGGCTGGACCCGAAGGGGCATGTCCAGGAGCGCATCGCCCATCCTTCTCCCGAGTACGTCGCGGTGGGCGACGGCCTGGCGGTGTTCATCTCGGGGGGCGGGCAGATCGCCCTCAACGCGAAGAACTGGAGCGGCACCGACCTGAAGAGCTGGGACGGGCGGCCGCCGCGCGAGTTCGGGCCGGTCGCCGTCGATCCGTCGGGGCGCGTTTACCTGCTCGATCCGCGCGACAACGTCCTGCTCATCTACGACCGCTCCCACCGCCTCGTCGCCAACGTGAGGGCCGAGGGGAAAGAGGCGCGCTTCGTCGATGTGGCGAGAAGCGAGGACGGCGGCGTGTACGTCCTCGAGTCCCGCCTGAAGTACGCCATCGAGCTGACCCAGGGGAAGGTGACGCGCAAGATCAACCTGACCGCGCTCGGCGCGACCGAGCCGATCTCCCTGGCGGCCGACGGGCTCGGCGACCTGTACGTCCTGGACGGGCGCAGCGGCTTCGTGTACGTGGCGGCGCCGTCGGGCGATCGGATCGCCGTGATCCGCCCGTCGAAGGACGCGCTGTCCCGCCTCGGCGACCCGTCGTCGGTGGCGGTGGACGCCATCGGCCGCGTGTACGTGTCCGGGCGCAAGAGCCCGACGTTGTTGAGATTCCAATGAAACGGCTCGCGGCGCTTCCCCTCCTGATCGGTCTGGTTCTGGGGATGCTGTGCGCCACCGCGCCCTTGTCGATCGTCAGCGCGCAGCAGGAAGAGGACCTCACCGCCGACCTGAAGACGATGCGCGCCGCCTTCAACCGGGCGCGCGAGCGGATCGACAATCTCGACTTCGCGGGCGCCTCGCGCGACCTGTCGACGATCATCGAGCCGCGCAAGGAGAAGAAGGCCTCCGCCCTGAGCGCCGAGGAGCTGCGCCTCCTGTGCGCCGCCTACGACATGCGCGGGCGCGCCCAGTTCAACCTCGGCATGACCCGGGGGGCCGAGGCCGACTTCGCGGCCCTTCTGAAGCTCAACCCGGCCTACCCCATCGATCGCCAGACGCTGTCGCCGAAGGTCGTCGATCTCTTCGACCGCGTGCGCGCCAAGATCGCCGGGATCCTGGTCCTGCAGGTCGATCCGCCGAGGGTGCGCGTCCTCGTGGACGGCGACCCGGTCGAGCCGCAGGAGGGCGGGAAGGTTCCGCTCCTCTCCGGCACCCGCACGCTGCGGATCGAGGCCGACGGCTACGATCCGTACGAGGAGATGCTCGCCGTCGTGTCCGGGGCCGAGACCCGCAAGACGCTGCGGCTGCGCCCGAACCGCCGCACTCTGCAGTTCATCACCGTGCCCGTGGGGGTCGTGGTGTCGATCGACGGCCAGCCGGCCGGCACGACCACCGGCCCCGCGACGCCCGAGTCGGGGGAGCTGGCGCGCCAGGCCGGCGCCGACCCGAAGAACGCCTCGGCGCCCCTGCTCCTGGGGATGGTGACGCCCGGCGATCACAAGGTGAGCTTCGACAGGGACTGCTACACGAGCCGCACGCTCACCGTCAAGGTGACGCCCGACCCGGAGCAGAACGCGCCGCTCAAGTTCACGCCGGTCGTCCTGCAGGACGCCAGGACCGAGCTGCGTCTCACCTCGACACCGTCCGGAGCCGACGTCTACGTGGACGGCGACAGGAAGGGGACCACTCCCTTCGCCCTGCAGGGCCTGTGCGGCGGCGAGCGCGACCTGCTCGTGACCAAGCCCGAGGTCGGCTCGTGGTCCGAGCGCGTCCGCCTGACGGCGGGCGAGCTCAACACGCTCGACGTCCGCCTGCGCCCGACGCTGGTCTACGTCGGCACCTTCCGACTGGACGAGTGGGGCCGCGCCGTCTGGAGCGACGAGGACAAACCGCTCCTGGAAGAGCTCAACAAGGGGCTCAAGACGCTGAACATGGTGCGCACCCCCGCAATCCTGCAGGGCCTGCGCGACTCGGTCGTCAAGTGGATGATCTCCGCGCCCGCCGAGGTGCGCGCCGGCACCATCCTGCCGCCGGCGATTCTGGAAGAAGCGGCCACGAAGGCCAGGGCCGACCTGGTCCTGGCCGGACTGATGCAGGGGGGCGAGGCCGACAAGTCATCGACCCTGGCGCTCTACTCGGTCCTGCACCAGGCGCCCGACGTCGTCGCGCTGCGCGCCGATCGTCCCGAGGGGGCGCGCGACTTCGTGCGCCGGCTCGACGCCGCCCCGACCATCAGCGGCCCGTGGTGGGGGATGGGGATCGTCGACACGCTGATCGATTCCGGCCAGGCCGAGCCGGACGGACCGCTGGTGGTGCGCGTCCTTCCCGGGGGCCCGGCGGCCAAGGCGGGACTGCGCAAGGGCGACAGGATCAAATCGGTCGGGA
>QHXX01000035.1 GCA_003223135.1 Acidobacteriota bacterium
CGCGCCTCATGCTCGCTCGCGCAGTTACTCCGGCGACCGTCCGCTCCGCATGGCGCGGCTCGAAATCGCCGCACCGCGCTGCGGCCCGCCGCGGACCACCGGGGCTCCAGGCGCGTGCAAGAGCAGAGCTGGTAGTGCCACCGCAACACCCAAGCACGAGGCGACATTCGAGACCGGGAGCCGCGATGGCGTCATTCACCTATCAGCGCGCACGCGCAACCATCAGGCGCACGTGTGGATTGATCCCCGGAGGTCATGTGGCGGGACGCGCCGCGCTGCGGCGATTTCGAGCCGCGCCGTGCGCGCAAAATCAGCACCCAAGACCCTGCGCGAGCGAGCATGAGCCGCGGCGCGGCGCGTCCCGCCACCCGCGATCCGCGACATCTGAGCACGCCGCCCTGTTGTGGCGCGCGAACCGTTCGGCTATCATCCGCGCGCTTCTCACAATGCAACGACACTGTCACCCGCGAGCACGGGATCCGGGGGCCGGTCATGCGCAGGTCGCGTCGTGATTTTCTGGTTGGGTCGATGGCGGCGGTCGCCGGCGGAGTGGTGACCGCCGGCTTGTCGGCGGCGGTGCCGGGCGAACGTGGTCGCGCGGCCGCGGAGCCTCAAACCCCGGTTCCGGCCACGCCCGCGGCTGCCTCGGCGGCTCTTCTCAAGGGCGACCCGGACCACCCGCAGCCGGCCGGTTTCGACCGGCTGGACGATCTCTGGAGCAAACGCGCGATCCAGCGCCTGCAGGCGCGCCTGCACGAAGAAGGGATCGACGCCGTCCTCCTCGGCGACCGCTGGAACATCATCTATTTCACCGGTCTTTGGCACACGTCGACCGAGCGTCCTTTCTTCATTCTCATCCCGGGGGAAGGCCTCGATCTCACCTGGTTTCATCCGAGCCTGGACCGGGACCTGGTGAGCTCCTGGTGGATCAAGGACAGGGAGACCTACTTCGACTTCAAGCACGGGGAGGGAGCTTTCCCCAACCTGGGCAAGGTGCAGATGGGAGCGACGGTCGACCTGACCCGCTGGGTCCTGAAGGGGCTCAAGAAGCGCGGCTGGGCCGGCAAGACAGTCGGCGTCGACGTTCCGATCACCGCCGATCTGCAGGACGCAGCCGCCGATGTCCTTCCGAAGACCACCCTGAAGAAGGTGGGCGATCTGTGTGACCGCCTGCGGATGGTGAAGACGCCGGAGGAGATCGCCCTCACGCAGAGGGCGATGAACTATTTCAGCCGGATCCACGCCTTCGCGCGCGATTACCTCCTGACGCACGGCACCGACAAGACCGACTTCGACGTGCAGACTGCGGCCACGCAATACGGGGTCGATCTGATCATGAAGGACATCAAGCGCGACGGGAAGCCGCACACCGCCGTCGGCATCCTGGTGGACATCGCCGTGCGCACGGGCGTGGGGACGGCCTACCCGCATCCGAACCAGTTCCATCACAACCGCATCAAGAAAGGCGATGCTCTGCAAGTCTCCGGCGAAGTCAAGATCGGCGGCCACGGCGGCGAGCTGTACCGCGCCTACCAGATAGCACCGTGGGACCCGTTCCACGAGAAAGTGTGGGAGGTGCACACCGACTGCTGCCGGATCCAGGCGGAGAGCTCCGCCGCGGGTGTCACCGGGTCGTACGTCGCGAAGATGGTGCATGACCACCAGGTCAAGAACGGCATGGCCAAATACGTCTACCACCGCCCGGCGCACGGCGAGGGATCCGAGGGGCATCAGCCGCCGTACATCGCGCTGGGCGACCACACGATGCTTGAGGCGGGCATGACCTTCAGCAACGAGCCGGGGCTGTACGTCCCCGAGCAGGGCTTCGGCTACAACCACTCCGATAACGTGCTGGTCACCGAGAAGCGCGGCGTGCAGATGGGAAGCGTGCCTTACACGAAAGAGTGGTGCTTCCTGAAGTTGTGACCCGCCCGCGCCTACCGGTCTGTGGACATCCTCCGTCTCCGGCCTAAATTCTGATCCTGGCGCGCCTCGGCAACCGTTGCAGAAACGTAACGGTCCGGTGCCGCGCTCCGCCGGTGACGCATGTCGCAGAAGTTGCACGATCGCACCCTGGCGATCGACAGGTCCGCCCTCGACACCGGTCGCTTCCGGAAGCAGCATGCCGCCCTGGTCGTGCTACAGGGGGCGGAGATCGGTCGCAATTTCCGCCTGCTCCGGGGCCCGATGATCATCGGCCGCGGCTTCGACGTCGAGATCCGGGTCGCCGACGACCTGGTGTCGCGCGAGCACGCCCGCCTCGACTGCCGGTGGGATCCCGCGGCGCAGACGGCGACCTATACGATCGTCGATCTCGGCAGCACCAATCACACCTTCGTCAACACCTCCCGCGTCAAGACGGTCGAGCTGCGCGAGGGGGACAAGATCCAGGTCGGCGACACCGTCCTGAAGTTCGTCCTTCTGGACGACATCGAGGCGAAGTTCCACGAGGAAATCCGCAACCGCATCTCCTACGATCAGCTCACCGGCCTGCTCACGAAGGAGTCGCTCTACCTGGCGCTGGAGATGGAATTGACGCGCTGCCTGCGCTACGCCCTGCCGCTGGCCGTCCTGATGATGGACCTCGACCGCTTCAAGGCGGTGAACGACACCCACGGCCATCTCATGGGCAGTCATGTGCTCTCCGAGGTCGGGCGCCTGATCCGCGAGTCGATCAGGACGGCGGACGTCGCCGCGCGCTACGGCGGGGAGGAGTTCGTCGCCTATCTGTCCGAAACGAGCCTGATCGGCGCGGCCCAGGCCGCGGAGCGGATCCGCATGGCTATCGCCGGTCAACCGTTCACCCTGGACGGCACGAACATCCCCGTCACCATCAGCATCGGCATCGCCGCCTGTCCCGAGCACGGACGGGACATCCGATCGCTCGTCGGCCGCGCCGACCGGGCGCTCTACCGGGCCAAGGAAGCCGGCCGCAACCGTGTCTGCATCGAGACCGGAGCCTGAGGGACCGCCCATGCCCGAACGGCCGCACGACATCACGATGGCCATCGACAAGGCCACCCTGGATAGCGGGCGCTTCAAGAAGGCGCACGCCTCCCTCGTCGTCCTGCGGGGGGCCGAGATCGGCCGGGACTTCCGCCTGCGGCGGGCGCACATGATCCTGGGACGCGGGGCCGAGGCGGACATCCGCATCCTCGACGACCTCACTTCGCGCGAGCACGCGCTCATCGAGCTCGAGTGGGACGAGGGACGGCGGTCCGGGCGCTTCGCCCTGACCGACCTCGGCAGCACCAATGGGACCCTGGTCAACAACCGGCCGATCGACCGCATCGAGCTGAAGGAGGGGGACAAGATCCAGGTCGGCAGCACCGTGCTCAAGTTCGTTCTCCTCGACGACATCGAGGCCCGGTATCACGAGGAGGTGCGCAACCGCATCACCTACGACCGGCTCACGGGCCTCCTGACCAAGGAATCCCTCTACCTGGCGCTGGAGATGGAGCTGCAGCGATCCCACCGCTACGCCGTTCCGCTGGCGGTGCTGATGATGGATCTCGACCACTTCAAGGCGGTCAACGACACTCACGGTCACCTGATGGGGAGCCACGTGCTGGCCGAGGTCGGCCGGCTCATCCGCGAATCGATCAGGACCGAAGACGTGGCGGCCCGCTACGGCGGCGAGGAGTTCATCGCCTACCTGCCGGAGAGGACCGCGGACGAGGCGCGGCGGGCGGCCGAGAGGATAAGAAGGACGATCGAGAAGGAGCCGCTCACCTTCGAGGGAGTCACGATGGGCGTGACCATCAGCATCGGCGTCGCCACTTTCCCCGAGCACGGCCGGGACATCCAGTCCCTGGTCGGCCGTGCCGACAAGGCTCTCTACCGGGCGAAGGACTCGGGCAGGAACCGCGTCTGCGTCGAGCCGAAGGAGTGAAGGCGGGCGGGGAGAGGACGCCGCCGGGCGCCGGGGTTCAGCCGCGCCGGCGCGGGGTGGAGGTCCGGGGGCGGCCGGCGAGCGCTAGCAGCTCGTCGTCCTCCAGAAGCCGGTCGCTCCGTTTGGCGGCGTCGTAGATCCGATCAACCACGTCGTCCCTCGGCTCCATGCCCCGCCGTTCCAGCCAGAAAACGACGTTCGACCGCCCGCTCATCGGGCCGATCCGGATCTTCTGGGTGAAGCCGAAGTCGGACGCCGGGACTCCGGAATAGACCCTGTCGGCCAGCCACAGATCGTTCTTGCGCAGCGCCTTGATGACAGCGGCAGCGTGAACGCCGGTGCCGGTTTCGAAGGCGTCCCGCCCGACGACCGGGTAGTTGGAGGGAATCGGCACCCGGCACCCCTCGGAGATCAGGCGGCAGTACTCATCGAGGCCGGTCAGGTCGCGGTCGATGAAGCCGAGCAGCTTCAGATTGACCAGGATCAGATCCATGGGTGCGTTCCCGGCGCGCTCGCCGATGCCCAGCCCGCAGCCGTGCACGCGACCGGCGCCGGCGGCGATGGCGGCCAGCACGTTGGCGAGACCAAGCCCGCGGTCGCGGTGCCCGTGCCAGTCGATTCCGACCCCGGCCCCGCTCTCGTCGACGATCCCGGCCACGAAACGGATCACCTGCCCGGTACCGTGCGGCGTCGCGTGGCCCACCGTGTCGGTCACGCACACGCGCCGCGCGCCGCAGTCGATGGCAGTCCGGTAGAGGCGTCGCAGCGTGTCGGGGTGCGCCCGACTGGTGTCCTCGGTCACGTACATGACAGGCAGCCCTTCCTTGACGGCGAACGTGATCGACTCTTTCGTGCGCTGCAGGAGCAGGTCGATCGACCAGTCCTCCGCATACTGGCGGATGGCGGACGAGCCGATGAATAGACAGGCTTCGACAGGGATGCCGACCGACGCCGAGATGCGGGCGATCGGCTCGATGTCGCGCTCCATCGTGCGCGCGGCGCAGTTCGGCCGGATGGCGAGCCGTTCCTCGACGATCTGCCGGCAGAGGGCGGTCGCATCGGCGACCGCCTTCGGCCCCGCGCCGGGCAGCCCGACGTCGGCCGTGTCGATGCCGAGCGCATCCATGGCTCGCAGGATCCCTTTCTTCGTCTCGATCGGCGGATCGGTGACGCTCGGCCCCTGCAGGCCGTCGCGCAGCGTCTCGTCGTCGAGCAGGATCGGCCGGGCAGACTCCGGCGGGGCATCGACCTGGTTCCAGTCGTGGACGAGATCGGCGGGATGGACGCGATTCCGCTCCATGGACCGATTCTAGGGTTGCCTCAGGGGGGTGTCAACCCGAGGTGTGGCGTTCCGCGACACCGCCCGGCGGCTGGCCCTTGGAACTTGCCTGCGCGGCTCCGGGGCACTAGGTTATGCACGCCTCGTATCGTGTCCCGAGGAGGAGGAGATCCATGAAGCCGCGCCGACTCACGCTGCTGTCGCTCATTGCGTCATCCCTGCCGCTCACCCTCGTCATGTTGATGGCAACTCCGACGCCCGCGCTCGCCCTGGGCGACTGGATCGGTGTCGAAGGATCCTTCTGGCACCAGAGCCAGGACGGGAAAGCCTCGGTCGATGGGAACATACTCAGCGGCACGACGTTTGATTTTCATGACACCATCGGCCTCGACAAGAACGACAACCCGACCATGGGGCGCGTCTGGTTCCGCTTGACGAAGACCCGGCTCATCTTCGACTACTTCGATTCGTCACGGTCGGGGAGCACGACCCTCGGCCAGTCGTTCGTATTCAACGACACGTTCTACGCCGCCGGTCAAAACCTGAAGAGCGATCTGAATCTCAAGCTCCTCCAGGGCCAATTCCTCATCAGCGTGCTCGACCTGAAGGTGGTCGACGTGGGGGTCGGCCTGGGGGTGAACCAGGCGAAGATCAAGATGGACCTGAACGGCTCTGTCAGCGGCCAGAGCAGCCTGGACGAGAGCGTCCCCTACCCGACCGTGGCGGCCCACGTCACCATCAAGCCGATACCGACCTTCCACATCAAAACGGAGCTGAACGGCATGCGGGCGACGGTCTCCGGCACGCACGTCGATATCATCGATGCCCGTCTTCAGATTGAGTGGTACGTGGCCCACGTCCTCGGCTTTTTCGCCGGATACCGCCAGTTCCGATTCGACGTCGTGGACCAGGACTTCGGCTCCGTCGAGAACACCTTCAAGGGGCCCTACGCCGGCATCGGCCTGAAGTTCTAGGAAGCCCGCTCATCGGGCCCGCCGGCCCTCTCCTGCGCGGGTCGTGTAGGATCGGTCCCGATGTCACCGGGGCCGAGCGTCCGTGTCCTGCTTTTCCACCCCGAGCACCCCGTTTCCCGGGCGACGATCGACTGGATCGTCGATCGGCAGGGCTACGCACGGGTCATCATCCCGCCCTCCCTCGGGCGCCTCGACGCCCTTCCGCCGCGCGCCCTGAAAGAGCCCTTCTCGAGTCCCGGGCCTGTGGCCGCCAGGCTCGCGGCGGAGGCGGCTGCGCTCGTCGCGGGGCCCACACCCTTGTCCCGCGTCGTGGCCGAGACGGTTCTCCTGGCGCTTCTCGAGGAGGGAGCCGTCATCGTCTCCGACACGGCGGTCTTCCGCGCGCTCGTCGCCCTGTCGTCCTGGTCGATGAACGTGTCGGAGCGGCCCACCGACGGCCTTCTGGTGCAACACCTCGGAATCGCTTCGCGACTGGCCTCGGCCTGGAGCGTGTCGGCCATCGAGGCCGCGGAGGCGCTCGTGAGCGGCGACAACGACCGGATCGCCAGGGTGGCCAGGGAGCGCCGCCTGCGTGCCCGCCGGGACGGCCCGGAACGATTCCGGCGCCTGGGGCGGACAAGCGCCGGTCTGCGTCCCGTGATCGTCTACGTCGATCTTCTGGCAGCCTTCGCCGCGGCCGGCGCTCCGTGCCTTGACTGGCTGCGAGGCCTCGAAAGAAGCCGGGCGGAGGCTCTCCTCTCGGTGACCGGGGCCGTTTTCGTCTAAAGAGTCCCGGATGCCCGCCTCCTCGGGCCCTTCCTGGGATCGTGAACGCCCCGCTTCACCCGCTTGACAATGCGCAACGCCCGTCGCTACAGTGCCCCGGACCCAGATTTTCCGCGAACACCCGAGGAGAACCGGTCGCAACGGGGCCACACGTCCGACCGGAGGAGATCCTCATTGAGCCCGACGGGCGCACACAAAGCCACGACACGCCTGACGCACGAGACGGGTCTGGGCCGCGTGGCCGTCGCCGCCGGGATGCTCGTCCTCGCCATGTCGTCCGGGTCCGGCTCGCGCGCAGGCGCGGGCCAGGAAACGCGCCGGACCGAGCCCCAGGCCGCGGGGAAGCGTTCCGACGTCTCGCCGGAAGTGCCGGAAGAGAAAACCGCGGCGAAGACCGGCCCCGGCACGCGACGCATGGCCGCGCGGCTCGACGAGCTGATCCGCAACCAGGATCCGATGCAGAACCCGTACCTCAGCGCCCGGACGGCAGAGCGCCTGCGTGAGCTCGCGAGCCAGGCGAAAACCGCCAAGGACAGGATGCGTCTGCTTTCCCAGTGCGCCAGCGAGCTCCTCAAGGCGGGCAAGACCGAGGAGGCGGTCGCGATCGCCGAGTCGCTTCTGCGGCCGAAACCCGAAGAGGCCGCCGACGCACCTCCCGCGGCGGTCATCCGGGCGTTTCTGGGTCTGTGTTATCTGCGGCTGGGCGAGCAGGAGAACTGCATCGCGCACCACGGCATCGACTCGTGTCTGGCGCCCATCCGGGGCGCCGGGGTCCACACGCTGCAGCGCGGATCGCGGTCCGCGATCAGGGAGTTCACGGCGGCGCTCCAGGCCAACCCGGACGATCTGAGCTCGCGCTGGCTTCTCAACATCGCCTACATGACCGTCGGCGAGTACCCGGGCAAGGTGCCGCCGGCGCAGCTGATCCCGCCACGCGCCTTCGATTCCGAGTACGACATCAAGCGCTTCTTCGACGCCGCTCCGATGCTGGGGCTGGCCGCACGGGGCCACGCCGGCGGCGGCATCATGGAGGACTTCGACGGCGACGGCCTCCTGGACATCATGGCGTCCTCGGTGGGGTTGCGCGATCAGCTCCGGCTGTACCACAACAACGGCGCGGGCGCCTTCATCGATGTCACGGCGGCCGCCGGGCTCACGGGGGAGATAGGCGGGCTCAACATCGTGCACGCCGACTACGACAACGACGGGGACCTGGATGTCCTGGTGCTTCGGGGCGCCTGGGCGAAACGCGCCGGGCGGTTCCCGAACTCCCTCCTCAGGAACAACGGCGACGGCACCTTCGAGGACGTGACCGACGAGGCGGGCGTGCTGAGCTTCCACCCGACGCAGACGGCGGCCTGGGGCGACTACGACAACGACGGCTTCGTCGATCTCTTCATCGGCAATGAGTCCGAGCCGGGGGACCCCCATCCGTGCGAGCTGTACCACAACAACCGTGACGGAACCTTCACGAACAAGGCGGTCGACCTGGGAAACCCCGATTTCGGGTACGTCAAGGGGGTGGCCTGGGGTGATTACAACAACGACGGGCGGCAGGATCTTTACGTCTCCATCCTCGGCAGCGACAACATGCTGTTCCGCAACGACGGCAGGCGCGCCCCGGCCGGCCCGGCCGGGGAGGACTGGCGCTTCACCAATGTCGCCAGGGAGGCGGGGGTCGTGGAGCCGAGGAGCAGCTTTCCCACCTGGTTCTGGGATTACGACAACGACGGCTGGCTGGATATTTTCGTCGGCGGGTACGCGTTCACCGACGTGGGTGAGGTCGCCAAGATGTACCTGGGCGTGCCCAACCGCTGCGACATGCCACGGCTCTACCGCAATCGAGGGGACGGGACGTTCGCCGACGTGACCCACGCGGTGCACCTGGATCGCCTGGCGCTCCCGATGGGCGCCAACTTCGGTGACCTGGACAATGACGGCTATCCCGACTGCTATTTCGGAACCGGCGAGCCGAGGCTGCAGGTGCTCCTCCCGAACCGGATGTTCCGGAACGCGGAAGGAACAGTGTTCCAGGACGTGACGACCGCCGGCGGTTTCGGGCATCTTCAAAAGGGCCACGGCGTGGCGTTCGGCGACTTCGACAACGACGGAGACCAGGACATCTTCGAGGTGATCGGCGGCGCTTTCGACGCCGACGTGGGCGTGAGCGTGCTGTTCCTGAACCCCGGACATGGCAACCACTGGATCACGCTCAGGGTCGAAGGGCGCCGATCGAACCGCGCCGCGATCGGAACCCGGATCCGCGTGCGCGTGAGCACCGGGAAAGGGAGCCGCGACATTTACGCGGTGGTCGGGAGCGGCGGGAGCTTCGGCGGGAACAGCCTGCAGCAGGAGATCGGGCTCGGCCGCGCGACCGCCATCGAGACCATCGAGGTGATGTGGCCCGCGACGGGCGAGAAGCAGACGTTCCGCGACGCGGCCCTGGATCGCGTCTACAAGATCGTCGAAGGGGAGCCCGCCCTGATGCCCGTTCCCGTCAAGAGCTTCGACCCCTGAGACAAGGAGGACGACCATGCGTCCGCATGAGAAGCGCTCGCCTGATTCCCGGCTTCGGCTGTTCGCAGCCGCCGCGTCATTGATGATCCTCCTGCCGTCCGCATCGCCGGGCGCCTCGTCGGAGGGCGCGGGCGGCGACCCCGCGTGCGGGGCGATTCAGAAGCTGCCGGCGGCGGCGCAGGCGGAGGTCCTGGCGGTGGCGCGCCTCCTGGCGCTCAAGCCGGCCATGGCGATCGACTTCTCCTCCAAGACGGGCGAGATGTGCCTCAATACGGGCGGACCCGTGATGGCGCACTTCAGCACGCGGCCGGCGGAGACGGGAGAGGACATCGTCTACTTCATCGACGCCGCTCCCCTCGTGGAGAAGGGCCTGCGGCTCGCGGAATTTCCCGCCATCGACCCTCAGCAGGGCAAGATGCAGGCCGGCACCTGGTACCGCTACGAGGGCAAGGGAACCGAGCCGCACCACGGCATGGAGATGAAGGACCGCACCTGGCTCATCCTGGCGGTCGATGTGAAGTAGGGGGCTATTTGACCAGGCGGCGCTTCATCAGATAGATCCCGAGGACCCACAGCGGCACCGTCGCCGCGACCAGGTACACGAGATCCCACCACAGGTCGGCCGGCATGCGGCCCAGGCCCAGCTCGCGGATGACGTTCGCCACGTGAGTGAGAGGCAGGGACCACGCGATGTTCTGCGCCCAGCGCGGCAGCACATCCAGCGGGAAGAACGTGCCGGAGAATAGGAACATCGGCATGATGAACAGGAAGGTCGGGAAGTTGAACGAGTCGATCGCCGGCACCATTCCGGTGAAGCACAACCCGAGCCCGGCGAAGAACAGTCCGGCCAGAACGGAGAACGGCAGAATCAGAAGAGCGTGCGGGTAGTGCAGGAGGCCGAAGGCGCTGATGGCGACCATCATGAGCGCGCAGCCGATTGTCCCTTTCGTCGTCCCCCACAACAGCTCCCCGGCCATCACGTCCTCGAGAGACAAAGGGGTCGTGATGATGGCGTCGAACGTCCTCTGATAGTGCATGCGGCGGTGAACACCGCCTCGCCCGTGTCGGTGTAGATCCACAGACGGTCGGTGTCCGTCTCGAAGCTCCAGCCGCGCTCCCGCATGAAACCGACGAGCGCCTGCGGGAAGCCCGAGATCTCGACCACCTCCCTGCCGACGCGACTCCTGACCAGCTCGGCCGGCGGGCCCTCCACCAGGATCGTTCCGTGATCCATGATGACCAGCCGATCGCACAGCGTCTGCGCCTCGTCCATGTAGTGGGTGGTCAGAAGGATCGTCTTCCCCTGCTTGCGAAGCGTGCGCACGCGGTCCCAGACCTGGTGTCGCGATTGCGGGTCGAGCCCGGTCGTCGGTTCGTCAAGAATCAGGAGGTCGGGCCGGTTCACGAGCGCACGCGCGATCACGAGACGTCGCTTCAGCCCGCCTGACAGCTCGCGGATGCGTGCGTCGCGCCTTTCCCAGAGCCCCATGAACTCCAGGAGCTCCCTGGCCCGCTCCTCGGCGGCGATCGCCGGGATGCCGAAGTAGCGGGCGAACACGGTCAGGTTCTTCTTGACCGAGAAGTCGGGGTCGAGGTTGTCCTCCTGCTGGCAGACGCCGATGCGCGCTTTGATCGTGCGCGGCTCCCGCCGGACGTCCATGCCGAACACCTCCAGGTCACCCGCGGTGACCGGCGACGAGCAGTGAATCATCTTCACGGTCGACATCTTCCCGGCGCCGTTCGGACCAAGGAAGCCGAAACACTCCCCCGCCTGGATGGCGAACGTGACGCCCTCCAAGGCCGTGAGCTGGCCGTACCTCTTCGTGAGGTTCCGGGCCTCGATGACGGGCGGCATGGTCCTCTCCACGTTCGCGTCTAGAGTACGGGATGAGAACGCCGGGGGGCAAGACGCGTTCTCATCCACCGGTCGGCCTCCTTACGGCGGAAAGGGGGGCCCGGCGCCCCGCGGGGGCGCCGGGCCCGGCCGACTGGACGTTCTGTGAGGCGGGAAGAACTATGCGGGGAAACTCGACGGGGGCTCAACCGCAGGGCCCCGACAGGTCATCCTAGATGTCGCTCTCCAATCTGCCCAGCCCGGCCTGCATGGCGGCCCGCGCCGCGTCCAGCCTGCGTCTCACCGCGTCCATTTTCATCTGCATGCGGTCTTCGATGAGGTTCTGGTACCGCGACTCCTCGAGGTTCCCCTCCGCCGGCTCCTCGGCCTTCGGCAGCGTGACGCTGACCGACTGCTCGCGCCGGTCGCGCACGATCGTGAGGGGGAAGGTCTTGCCGCGGCGCTCCCGCAGGGCGCTGCGCAGATCGGCCGAATCGGAAACGGCCTCTCCTTCCACTTTGACGATGACGTCCCCGGCGCGAAGACCCGCGCCGTCGGCCGGGCTCCCTTTCTTGACCGAGCGCACGAGCACCCCCTCCCCGCCCTTCACACCAAAGTACTCCGCGAGCTGATCGCCGAGATTCTCGACCGACACGCCCAGGCGGAAGGAGGACGGGATCCTCTCCAGAAACGGAATCTCCGGCAGCTCGATGTCCGGCATTTCGATAGGGGGGATCTCGATTCGCCTGTGGAAGGTCCTCTCGTTCTCGTCCCCATCGTGCTCGGTCACCTTGACGCGCACCGCGCGGTTCTCGCCGTCGCGCAGCGTCCTGAGGGACACGGTTCGCCCCGGCGGCGTCTCGCGCACCATGCGGGTCAGCTGCATGGCGCCCTCCACGCGGGTCCCCTGGTATTCGAGGATGACGTCCCCCCTCTTCAAGCCGGCCTCTTCGGCGGGGCTGCCCGGCATCACCGCCTTGATCTCGGCGCCGGTCTCTTCCTTCATGTTCAGCTCTTTCGCCCGCTCGGACGTGACGTCGGCGATGCTCACGCCGAGCCACGAGCCGCCGGAGGAAAAGAAGATCGTGTGGTCGTGCGGGGACCTCGGGGGCCGCGGAGCGGACGGCGCATCCGGCGGGGGCGCGGGGGCCGGGCGCGCGGCGGACGCCGGAGCGGCCGCGAGGAGGAGCAGGGTTGCCAGAACGACGACTGATCTCGACATGGATGGCACCTCCCGGGTCATTGGACGATTCTCTTCGGCTTCAGGATCACGATGTGTCCGTCGAGAGTGCGGATCTTCATGAGCGATCCTCCGCCGGCGATCGGGCCCTCGCCGATCTCGACCGTCCGGCCGGCGTCCTCCGCCTCGCGGTAGACGCGCAGCGGGTACTCGCTCTTGATGCGACCCCCCTGCGAGTTGTCGACCGTGGCGCGGATCGTCACCGGCAGAGACTCGGGGACCGCGAGGGTCACGTCCCCCTCCCAGGTCTGCAGCTCGGAGTCGAACAGAAGACGGCTCGTCGGCAGAAGCTCCGCCTGGATGCTGCCGGCCGAAGTCACCGCCCGGATCGGCCCTTCGATCCCCGTGAGGAAGATGGGGCCCGCGCCGCTCTCGCAGCGCACGCCCCCGCGGGCCGAGGCGATCCGGATGCTGCCGCCAGCGGTCGCCGCGGTCACCTCGCCGCGCGCCTTGCCGACGCGGATGCTGCCACCCGAAGTCTGAGCCGAAACGTCCCCGCCGGCGGATTCGACGACCACGTTCCCGCCGCCGGTCTCGGCGCGGACCTGGTCGGAAGCGCTCTTGATGAGGATATCCCCTCCGGATGTCTTGGCCACGACCTCGCCTTGCGCCGATTCCAGGCGCACGCCGCCGCCGGCGGTGACCAGGCGGGCGGCCGACCCGACCGCGCCGACGTCGATGTTCCCGCCGCGCGTCTCGGCCCGCAGCGCCCCGCCCAGCCGGTCGACCGTGATGTTTCCACCGCGAGTGGCGAGAACCGCGCTGCCGCCGAGGCCGCGGGCCGCGACGTCGCCGGCGCCGGTCGCGACTTCCGTCTCTTCCGTCTTCGCCGGCACGTCGATTTCGAAATCGGCCGACAGATCGCGCGCCGCGCCCGGGGAGATCGCCTGGCCCCTGAACAGGAGGACGCCGCCGGTCATCGCGGCGCTGACCTGCATGTCCTCCAGCAGCCGACGTGTCGCCGCGTCGTCGCCTCCCCGCGCACGCACCCGGATCCGGTATCGCACCTCGGGACCGGTCGTGGCCCGGACCGTGACCGACCCCAGATCGGTCTCGACGCGGACGCGGGGGGTCGGCTCGTGGACGATACCGGTGATCTCGTGAACCAAGTGGCGACCCTCGCCGTAGTACCGGGCCTCCTGGGCAAAGAGTGGCGCGGCCGGGGAGCAGACGATCAAGGCGGTCAGGACGAGACCGGCGATAAGGTGGCGGTCCTTCATCGCACCGTCCCCTGCGGCAGCATTTCGCTCACCAGGGCCGCAGAACGCTGCCGCACGTACTCGTTCGGGTCCTGCTCCGCGAGGCGTCTCAGGACCGCGAGCGTCTCGGGGCCGCGCGTGTCCTTCAGGGCGTCGATCGCGCGCACGCGCACGCCGGGGTTGGGGTCCTTGAGCAGCGCCTGGACGATGGCGCCGCGCACCTCGGGATCGCCCGCGGCGCGCCCTGTCAGCGCCTCGAGCGCCTTGAGGCGGGCGCCGGCGTTCTCGTCCTCGCGGACGGCACGAAGCAGCGCCTGGCGTACGTCGCGGTCGTCGACGTGACGGCGCAGGACATCGAGGGCCTCAAGCCGGAGCCCGGCGTTCCGGTTGTCGCGCACCGTGTCGACCAGCACGCGGCGGATCCTTGGGTCGCTCGCGGTCCCGGAGAGCGAAGTCCGCAGGAGCGTGTCGTAGGTGAGACTGACGCGATCCGACAGGGGATCGTTCTCGTGGAAGTCGACGTTGGCGATCGTCGCCGCGCCTTCGGTGGCCGGTTCCGGACGGTGTCCGAGGGAAGGGAGCCCGGCCCCCGGGAAGGCGCGCCCCACGGCGAAGCCGGCCACGAGAAGGGCCGTGGCCCAGGCCGGAGACCACCAGAGCCGCCGCGACAGGGCTCCTGCCCGTGCGCCTTCGACCCGTCCCCTCGAACTGTTCTTCTCAAGCGCCCGGTGCAGATCGTCCCGGCAGCGCTGCAGAAGCGCCTCTGGCGGCCCGTCCATCGGAGCGGAGGCCAGGATGCCGGCGGTGCGGCGCTCGTCCTCGAAGACGGCGGCGCAGGCGGCGCAGGTGGCCAGGTGCGCTTCGAGATCGAGACGCGCCGACTCCTCCACCTCGCCGTAGATCATCAGGATGATTCGTTCCCGGTTGCTCTCGCAGCTCATCATTTCACCCCGTTCACCGGCTCTCGACGTCCCGGCGCGCGAAACTTGCGCTCCACCGCGGGCGCGGCGCGACCTGGGGCCGCCCCGGCCGCGGCCCAACGCAGGTCGGAAAGAGCCGCGCGCAACCGCTGGTGTGCTCGGTATAGGCAGTTGCGAACCGTCTCCCCGGACGCGTCCAGGATTTCCGCGATCGCCACCAGCCGCAATCCCTGATCGTGCCGCAGAGCGAACACCAGCCGCTCCCGTTCAGGCAGGCGCCGTACCGCCTCTTCGACGCGGCGGCGAACCTCGGTCGCCTCAAGCGCTCTCTCCGGGTCGCTCTCGGGCCGGCGATCGACGAGAAGCCGCGCTGCTTCCACCGTCCAGTCGTCGCCCCGATGGTCGCCCTGGGCCGGTAGCGGCTCGTCCCGCCTGCCGGCCTGCCGTCGCGCATGGTCCAGACAGAGATTCGTGACGATGCGGAAGAGCCAGGTCTTGAAGGAAGACTCGCCCCGGAACTCGCGGATCGAGCGGTAGGCCTTGAGGAATGCTTCCTGGTAAACGTCACGAGCCTCCTCCTCGGACCGCACCATCCGCAGCGCCAGCCGGAGCACCTCCCTATCGTGGAGGCGTACGAGCTCCTCGAACGCCCCCGCGCTCCCCCGCTGCGCCTCGCCGATGAGTCCACCCTCGTCCTGTGGCGGCACGATCCTCGGTACCCCATGACGCCCCGCATCTCTCATAGACGCGCCAGGCGGTCGGGTGTGAGCAGGATAATCGCGGGATGGGACGGGGACCAGACGCAAGCTCCCCGAGCGATCGGGGAGGGGTTACGGCAGCTGGTCGAGGATCTCCCGCACCCGGCTGGCCAGGATATCGGGGGCGAAGGGCTTCTGCAGGAACGCCTTGCCCGGCGGGAGGACACCACGGTGGACGATCGCCTCGTGGGCGTAGCCGGACATGTAGAGGACCTTCATCCCGGAACGAACGCCGGCCAGCGATTGCAGCAGCTCGGGGCCGTTCATGACCGGCATGACCACATCGAGGAGGAGGAGGTGGATCGGTCCATCGTGCTCTTCGCACACCTTCCGCGCCTCGGCGCAGGTGCGCGCCTTGAGGACCGTGTACCCCAGCATTCTCAGCACGTCGCAGGCGAGGTCACGCACCACCTGCTCGTCCTCGACCACCAGGACCGTCTCGGCGCCGCGCGCGGGGCGCTCGACGGCCGCCTCCATCGTCTGGGTCTGGGGAAGCCGCGCCTCCAGGCCCATGCGGGCGGTGATGTCCCGCATGACCACGAGGACCGACGGCTGTCCCTGGTAGGCGACGCGACTGTCGGCGATCTCGACGTCCACGGACGCACCGTCGAGGCGCACGATCTTTTGTTGCGCCAGCTCGGTCACCTGTTGTCCTTCGTGGATGGCCCGCACCCGTTTCCCGGCCATCTCCCGGAAGTCCGGGTGGACGATATCGAAGATCGGCCGGCCGACGAGATCGACCTCGCTTCTCGCCCCGAGGAGCCTGACGGCCGCACGGTTGGCGTAGACGAACCTGCCATCGGTGTGGATGAACACGGCATCCGGCAGGAGATCCACGAGCTGGCGGGAGCGTTCCTCGCTCTGGCGCAAATCCTCCTGCATTCGCCGGGCCTCCGTAACGTCCCGCTGCACGCCCCAGGCGCGCAGCAGGCGCCCGTTGTCGACGACCCCGAGGAAATTGGTGAGGAAGGTGCGCGGGCGCCCGGCCGTATCGAGCTCGCGCGACTCGGCGTCGCGCAGATGGTAGCCGGAACGAATGAAGGCCTTCAGGAAATCGATGTTGTGAGGGTCCGTCTGGACCAGGAAGTCTCCCAGCCGGGATCCGCGGGCCTGCGCGGCCGATGTCATCCCGTGCATTCTCGCCATCGCGTCGTTGCATTCTGCGAGGTAGGCGTGGCGGAACATCTGGCGGATCTGCTCGTCCTCCGGCAGCTCGACCTGGATGGGACGCTCCACCTCGACGCACCAGATCCCCTCGGTGCTCTGCTCGACGAAGAAGCGGTAGCGCTCCTCCCGCTTGCGCCGCTCCTCCGGTCCCGGCCTGGTCTTTCCCGTCATCGACAGGTGCCCCCGCCAACTTAGGGCCCGGAGCGGGTGCGGTCAATCGCGAGAATTTGGATCAGGCGGCTTCGAACAGGCGGGCGTACACATCATGATCCGCGGGACCGAAGACCACGAACCGCACCTCGCCCAGGCGGTGGCGCCCCCTCAGGAAATCGACGACGGCGTCGTAGGCGATGCGGGCTGCGCGCTCGGCCGGAAAGCCGTAGATCCCCGTGCTGATGCAGGGAAAGGAAACAGAGCGGGCCCCGACGGCCAGGGCCCTGGTCAGGCTGTTCACGTAGGCGCCCCGGAGGGCCTCGTCCTCGCCGCGGCCGCCCCCGTGCCAGACAGGGCCGACGGCGTGGATGACGTGGCGCGCGCGCAGGCGCCCGCCCCCGGTGACCACCGCCTCGCCGGTCGGGCACGGGCCCCGACGTGCCACGATCGCCTTGCACTCCTCAAGAATCTGCGGGCCGCCGGCGCGATGGATCGCCCCGTCCACCCCGCCCCCGCCCAAGAGCCCCGGATTGGCGGCATTGACGATCGCGTCGGTGTCCTGTCGGGTGATGTCTCCCTCCACCAGGACGAGCCTCGCCTTGCCGACGGTGCGCTGGAGCATGGCCGGAGACCCCGCGCCGAAGGGACGGCTAGTCGCGGATGAGCGTGCGGCTCTGCTCACGCATGAACTGCGCGACGTAGTAAGGCCCGCCCGACGACTTGCCGGACGAGCCGCTCCCCTTCCAGCCGCCGAAGGGATTGATGCCGGGCCAGGCGCCGGTGGTGGCCCCGGCGCGGCGGTTGACGTAGACGACGCCCGCCTCGATTCGATCAAAGAACTTCTTGATTTCGCTCGCATCGCGGCTGAACAGGCCTGCGGTGAGGCCGTATCCGGTCTTGTTGGCCAGTTCCATCGCCTCGTCGAACGAATCGACCTCCCACAGGCAGGTGATCGGCAGGAACATCTCCTCGTGCGTCAGCCGATGATCGCTGGGAAGCCCGGCGATGATCGTCGGTCTCACGAAGAAGCCGTGGTCGTAGGGCTCGCCCCGCAGCGTCTCGCCGCCGGTGAGGATCCGGCCGTCCTTGCGTCCGATCTCGACACACCTGGCGTATTTGTCGTGGGCCGCCTTGTTGATCACCGGTCCGAGCCAGTTCTCCTTCTTCACAGGGTCGCCGATGCTGATCTTCTCGGTCTTCGCGACCAGAAGATCGGTGAACTGCCTGGCAACCGAATGATGCACGTAGATGCGGGAGCAGGCGCTGCATTTCTGTCCCTGCAGGCCGAACGCGGATTTGAGGACGCCGTCGGTAGCGGCGTCGAGGTCGGCGCTGGCGGAGACAATCGCCGGGTTCTTTCCTCCCATCTCGGCGATGCACGGCTTCGGGTAGGAGCGTGGGAACTTCCTGTAGATGTCGAACCCGACCTCCCGGGAACCCGTGAACAGGAGGCCGTCCACGCCCGGATTCGTGACCAGCTCGTCCCCGACGCTTCCGCCCGGGCCGGTGACGTAGTTGAACACCCCGTCCGGCAGGCCGGCCTCGCGGTAGCATTCGGCCAGAGCGTAGCCGGTCATCGGTGTATCGCTCGCCGGCTTGAAGACGACCGTGTTTCCGCCCAGGAGCGCCCCCGAAGAGGGCCCGCCCGACAGCGCCATCGGGAAGTTGAACGGCGAGATGATGACCCAGACGCCGAAGGGGCGGAGGACGTCACGGTTGTCTTCCTTATCGGAGAGGCGTTCCATCGGCTCTTCGTAGCCCTGATGTCGCTCCACCTGAGCGCAGTAGTAGTTCATCAGATCGGCGGTTTCCTGGCCGTCGCCCATGGCCTCCAGGCGGTTCTTGCCGACCTCCATGCTCATGAGAGCGGCGATCTCGAAGCGGCGTTTCTCGATGACGGACGCGGTCTTGCGGATCGATGCGACGCGCTCGCGCCACGGCAGGTCCCGCCAGACCGACTCGAAGGCCTTGCGGGCCGAGGCGATCGCGGCCTGGGCATCGGCACGCGTGCCGCTGGCGAACCGGCCGAGTACCACCCGCGTGTCGCTCGGGCTGGTGTCGGCGAACGTCTCCTTCGCCTGGACCTCCCTGCCCCCGATGATGTGGCCGTGGGTCTTCCCCAGGGTGCCCCTGACCCTCTCGACCGCCTCGTCGTACGCTTTGTTGAACTCGGGCGTCTGGCCGGCCGCCAGGGTCGCGTAGGTCACCTTGGGGGCGGCCGATCTCGTCTCAGCCATCTCGCGTCCCTCCGTCTGGATGCGTCGCATTGTAAACCATCCACCGTTGCTCCGTCAGCGCCGCAGGAGTGCGCGCCCCGCCTCCTTCAGGCGCGGGTCGGTCTCGTTCGCGACATATTCCTCGATCACCTCGCGGGCCGCCGGCCCCGCAATCGCCACGATGGAACGCGCCGCGGCCTCCCGGACCTCCGGGGCCGGGTCGGCCAGGGCGGCCCGCAGGGGCGGGATCCCCTGGCTCAATCCCAGGTCGCCCAGCGCCTGCGCCGCCGCCACCCGCGCCGCCGTCCCTCCGCCCACGAGCGCCGCCGACAGGGGCGCCAGGGCCCGGTCGTCCCCCACCCGCCCCAGGGCTCTCACCGCGCTCTCCAGCCGCAGGCCGGCGGGCCGGTCCGCGGTCTGTCGGGTCACGTCGTCGACGAGGAGCGCCAGCGCCCTTCCCTCGAACAGGACGAGGGCGTCCACGGCCGCGGCCCTCACCACCGGGACGGCGTCGCCCTGGAGATCGAGAAGCGCCTCGAGACCGCCCCTGTCACCCAATCGGCCGAGGGCCTGGCCTGCGAGGCGACGCACACCTGGATCCGGGTCGGACGCCGCCTTGATGATCGACGACAGGGAGCGTGGCCCGGGGATGAAAGACATCTCGTACACCGCGTCGGCCCGCGTCCGCGAATCGGCGTCGACCAGGTCGCGGAGGAGCGCCTCGACGTTGTCGCGCGGTGCCGTGAACCCCCGCACGGTCTTGACCGTGAGGTCTGGACGCGTCACCTCGACCCTGATGCGCCGCCGCCGCTTCTCGGCGCGTTTCGGGTCGATGTCGTAGGCCAGGTAGTACTGCCCGAGGAACTCTTCCCCCAGGCGGGCGAACAGCTTCTCCAGATCGCCCCCGGTGTAGAGGAGGCGTCCACCCGTCTCTTCGACGAACCCCTCGAACGGCAGCCAGGACAGAGCGCTCATGCCCGGGCGGACGCCGTACACCGTCGTCTGCGTCCGGAAGCACAGCCGGATGAGATCCTGCAGGTAGAGGGACTGGAAGACCGATCCGCCCTGCTCGAGGTCGTTGTCGAGCCCGTCGCTCACCACCAGGATCACCTTGCGGCCGGCGCGCTCGCGCAGGTCCCGCAGGGTCTTCTCGATCGAGCGGAAGATCGCGGTGTCTCCGAAGGCCGCGCCGACCTTCTTGAGGGTCCTTGCGGGGTCGCCCGGATCGCCGGTGAAATCCTGCAGGACGGTCAGCTCGTCGTTGAATTTCGCCACCATGATCTCGTCACCGGGTCGCAGGGACGAAAGGAGCGCCTGCGCCGCCTCGCGCACCTTCTTCACCTGGCCTCCCATGCTGTACGAGAAATCGAGGAGGACGGCCACCGAGAGCGGCCGGTCGCGTCTCTCGCCTTCGAGGCCGAAGTCGGCGAGTGCGAACTCGTCGCCGTCCTCGAGCACGCGGAAGTCCGCCTGCGTGAGGCCGCGTGCCGGCTTCCCCTGCCGGTCGACCACGGTCACCGTCAGGCCGACCCGGAGGTACGGCCGCTCGACCACCCGGACATATTCTCGCAGGGTTGTCGTGTGCCCCGGGACCGGGGATGCGGCGGCCTTCGGGTTCGCGGGCGCAGCGGTTGTGGCATCCGCCCCTGGTGGGCGCACCACCGCCCCGCCAGAGGCGTCGTGGGTCGCGAGGAGGAACAGCGCGGCCAGGACGACTGTCTGGGTCCTCCGGATGAGCATGGTCGAGCGCCTCGCCCCTATTGTCCACCCGATCCCTGAGACGCGCCCGCCTCGATCGTCGTTTCGAGTGGTGTGGGCGCAGCGACGCGGACCCGTGTCCGCCGGGCGCGGGGTCGACGCTTCGCACTGGGGATGTTTCAAGGTCCCCGGGCTGGCGCCCGATAGGCGCGTGTGCGAAGATGCGCCGGCGCCCGAAGGCGCGGGACGGGCAGAGAGGCATCCATGAACACGCTCGAGGAGACCTTTCGTCGACCGATCGGCGAGGAGCTGGCGTACGTCTGCGATCGTCTGAAGGCCGACGAAGTTGAAATTTTGGGGAAGGCCCTGCGGCGGGGCCTGCTCGAAATTTACAAGGCTGTCGTGTTGCACGAGCTCGGAACGGGCCGCATCGACCGGGAAGAGGCGTCGCGGCTCCTCGGAAGCCGGGTAGTGGAGCGGGCCCTCGCCAGCCAGGGGGTCGCGAGCCGTCCGCGTCCTCAGCGGCCGGGGCCGCGGAAGATGCCGCGACGGCGGAAGACGTAGTACATGGCGACGGCGACCACGATCATCAGGCCGTACACGAACAGGTAGCCGCGTCGCCATTGGAACTCGGGCATGTCCTGGAAGTTCATGCCGTAGATGCCCACGATGAGGGTGAGCGGCATGAACAGCGTGGTGATGATGGTCAGGACGCGCATGATCTCGTTGGTCCGGTTCGAGACGATCGACAGGTGGGCCTCCAGGGCCCCGGCGACCAGCTCCCGGAACGAATCGGCCAGGTCGGTGATCCGGACGAGGTGGTCGTAGACGTCGCGCAGGTAAACGGCGCTGCGTTCGTCGATGAGCGCGAACTCGCGCCGGCTGAGCCGCAACAGGATCTCCCGCTGGTGGCCCGAGAAGCGGCGGAGGCGCACCAGCGCCTTTCGCAGGTCGAAAACGTCCCGCAGGATGACCGAGGTCGCGGCCTCGAAGCAGGCCTTTTCGATCTCGTCGACGCGTTTCTGGAAATTCTCCATCAGGGGCAGATAGAGGTCCATCTGGAAATCGAGCGTCCGGTAGAGGATCATCCCCGGCCCGTCGGCCATCAGACGCGGGTTCTTGCGGACGCTCTCGAGCGTCGCCACGACGCTGCGCGATGCCTCGCGGTGGAATGAGACGAGGTAGTTGGGACCCAGGAAGAGCGCCAGCTGCCGGGTGCGGAACTCGCGCACGGAGCTCTCGGGGTGGACGCCGTGGGTCAGGATGAACAGGTAGGTGCCGTAGTCGTCGATCTTCGGGTTGTGCCGCCGCCCCTCGCAATCTTCGAGGGCCAGAGGATGAAAATGGAACACCGACGCCAGGACCTCCGATTCCTCCCGGGTCGGGCCGGCCAGGTCCACCCAGACCGTGGCGCCCTTCGTCTGAAGAAGGGCGGGCAGCCGGTCCTTCGCGATCCCTTCCTCGATCCGTCCGTCGGGGTGACAGGCGACGATGGCGAGCAGGCTTCACCTCCGGCGCGGCGGATGATAGCACGCGCTCTCGGTCCGGCCGCGGGAGCGATCGTGGCGCTTCTCGCCGCGTCGTGCTCGCTCGCGCCACCGGGGCCGCGGGCCGACCTCATCGTGTACGGCGGGCGGGTCTACACCGTCGATCCGCAGCGGCCCTGGGCCGAGGCGGTGGCGGTGCGCGGCGACCTCATCATGAAGGTGGGGACCGAGAAGGAGGTGCGGGCCCTCAAGGGACCCAACACGCGCGAGATCGACGTGAGCGGCGGCATCGTCCTGCCCGGGTTCAACGACGGGCACTCGCATTTCCTGGACGGTTCGTTGGGTCTGGATCAGGTCGACCTGACCGGCGCCACCACGCTCCCGGCGATCCAGGAGCGCGTTCGGCAGTACGCCGCCAAGCGCCCCGGGGAGCCGTGGATCGTCGGATTCGGGTGGCTCTACTCGACCTTTCCGGACCGCCTGCCCCATCGCAAGGACCTCGATGCCGTGGAATCCCGCCGGCCGGTCTTCCTCTATTCGTATGACGGCCACTCGGCCTGGTGCAACAGTGCGGCCCTGAAGGCGGCGGAGATCACCCCCCGCACGCCGCAGCCGCCCCCGAGCCAGGGGGAGATCGTCAAGGACAAAAGGACCGGCGAGCCGACGGGGGCCCTGAAAGAAGGGGCGATGGGGCTCCTCGAGCGTGTGCTGCCGAAACCGTCGCACGCTCGGAAGATCGCCGCCCTCGAGAAGGGATTGAGGCTGGCCAACAGCTTCGGGATCACGAGCGTCCAGAATTGCAGCGGCGGTCAGGACGAGATCGACCTGTACGCCGAGCTGCAGAAAGACGGGCGCCTGACGGTGCGCACCTCCACCGCCTTCCCCATGCCGGAGAATCCGGCGCAACTCACCGACGCCGTCATCGCCCGGATCGAGGCGGCGAGGCGGGCCCACCACGACCACTTCGTGCGCGCCGGCACGGTGAAGTTCTTCGCCGACGGTGTCATCGAGTCGAACACGGCCGCGATGCTGGCCCCCTACTCGAACCATCCGGCGACCCGGGGTGTTCCGCACTACGACCCGCGGCAGCTCCAGGCGATGGTGCGCAAGGTGGACGCGGCCGGGTTCCAGATCTACATCCACGCCATCGGCGACGCCGCCGTGCGGATGTCGCTCGACGCCCTCGAGGCCGCGGCGCGCGAGCGTCCCGGCGTATCGAGGCGGCACCGGCTGGAGCACATCGAGACCATCGACGCCGCCGACATCCCGCGCTTCGGGGCCCTGGGTGTCCTGGCAAGCATGCAGCCGTACCACGCCTACCCCGAGCCGAACCTGCTCGGCGTCTGGGCGGTCAACGTCGGCCCCGAGAGGGTCGAGCACGCCTTCGCGTGGAACAGCATCGCGAGCGCGGGCGGACGGCTGGTCTTCGGCAGCGACTGGCCCGTGGTGACCATGGATCCGATCATCGGCCTGCACAACGCGCTCCTGCGCCAGGACACCGACGGCAGGCCCGCGGGAGGCTTCGTCCCGAAGGAGCGCGTGACTCTCGAGCAGGCGATCGCCGCCTATACCCTCAACGGTGCGTACGCGTCGTTCGAGGAGGACGTCAAGGGATCGATCACGGAGGGGAAGCTGGCCGACCTCGCGGTCGTCCGGCCCGACCTCTTCAAGATCCCGCCGCAGGAGATCCACAAGGCGAAGGTCACGCTGACGATCTTCGACGGCCGCGAGGTCTACAGGGAGACCGGCGACTAGGAGCGTGACCTAGCGGGCGCGGGGTCGCGGGTCCCTCATGGCGTCGCCTGAAGGAGGGGCGTCGGGATCATCATTCTCCCCTGCCCGATGGCGACGAGGTCGGCGAGCATCCCGTAGGCGGTCTGTTCGACGTGCGGCTCGACGATCGAAACGTTGATCGTCGCCGCCAGCTCGGTTTCGATCGTCAGGCCCAGCGAGAAGCCCCGGAGCGAGGCCAGAAAGTCGCCGGGCGGGAGCGCGACCGGATGGACGCACGCGGGTCCGTCGGGCCCCACCTCGGCCACCAGGTGCACCGCGCGTCCGGCGACCTCCTCGGCGCGCAGCCAGCCTGGATCGACCGCGGCGACCGGCGTCCGCTCGACGTCTGCGGGCGTCAGATCGCGGCCCATCAGGACATTCGCCAGGATCACCACTTTCACCGCCTGGTCCCAGCCGTCGAGATCGTGAGACGGATCGGCCTCGGCGATCCCCAGCCTCTGCATCTCCCCGATCGCCTCCTCGCCGGACCGGCCCCTGGCGATCGCCTGAAGGACATGGTTGCTGGTCGAGTTGAGAACGCCGCGAAAGCGGAGCAGGCGACCGACCGGCAGCGCCGCTTCGGCCAGGTTGAACACCGGCAGGCAGTCGGCCACCGCCGACTCGAACCGAAAGCCGGCGCCGGCCTTTCTGGCGATCCCGAACAGCTCCCGCGCCGCAAGGGCGATCGGGCCCTTGTTGGCGCTCACCACCGACACGCCGCGGGCGAGCGCCGCCCGCACGTGCGACAGGGCGGGCTCGCCCGTCCGCGGCTCGAGCGGTGTTGCCTCGAACAACAGATCGATCGGCGCGGCCCCTAGGACCTCCGCCAGCCGCGACGCGGACGACCATCCCGAGCGCAGCGCTCCCTCGAGGTCGACCCCCCGAGGCTCCACCCAGGCGCCGCGCCTGGCGCTCGCCAGGAGGGTCACTTCGAACGAGAGCCCGTAGCGCCTCGCCAGTTCGTCACGGCGCGCGATCAGGAGGCGCGCCAGCGCCCGGCCGACGTTTCCGAAACCCGCGAACCCGAGGCGGAAATGGCGGCGTTCCATGGCCGGCCATGATACTCGCTCGCGGGAGACAGGCGAAGCGACACGGGGGACGCGTTTCGCGGGATGGCCGGTCCGGGTGACACTGCGGCGCGGCCTGGAGTAGGATGGGCGCCGTTTTCCCGAACGGGACCGCGTTCTCGGACGACCTACACGGAGGGACACTCATGCCTGATCGGATCAGGATCCGCTTCGGCGAGGCGATGGGGGAAGGAAGCCAGGACTGGCTCTGGACCGAGCCGGAGATCGTGATCGGAGAGATGGACGGCCCGGTCGGCCAGGCATTCGCCACGATCATGGGACAAAGCGCCGGCTTCTCGCGCTTCTTCTGCCTCGTGGACGGCGGTAAGATGGTGAAGCCGGCCACCATCATGGCGCCGAAGGTGCAGCTCAAGAAGATGGCCGACGTCATGGTGTACGGTGGCCCCGTTCAGGCCGGCATCGCGGACGGCGTCCTCGACGCCGTGGAGGCCGGAATCATCCCGAAGAACAAGGTCGAGAGTCTGTGCATTATTTCCCTGGTGTGGGTCGATCCGCGCCTCGCGGACATGAAGGACGCCGATTTCAACGAGCTGTACCGCAACAACCGGACCGCCATGAAGGAGGCGATCCAGAAGGCGCTCAAGGGCAAGCCCTCCGTGCAGGACCTCTTGAAGGAGGACCGCTCGATGCCGCGCCACATGTACTTCAACCGCGACAAGAAGAAGTGGGTTCTCGACTAACGCAGGAACGGGAGGTGTCTCATGCCCGACAAGCCTCCGGTCATCCCGGACAACGAAGTCGTCGCGCGCCTCGAGAAGGAGCTCCCCGGGTGGAAGCTCGAGGACGGCTGGCTGCGCCGCAAGTACAGCACGGACGGCTGGCCGACCACGTTGATGCTGATCAACGCCATCGGTTTCATCAGTGAGGCGGCCTATCACCACCCCGATCTCGAGGTCACCTGGGGCAAGCTGTGGGTCAAGCTGAAAACACACGCCAGTGGCGGCATCACCGAGAGGGACTTTGCCCTGGCCAGGGAGATCGAGACGCAGGTTCTCTGGCGGCCGCCCAGGGGCTCGGTGCTGGAGGGGACGCCGAACAAGTTCGTGTTCAGCAAGTGAGCCGTCCCGCCGGCGACAGCGCATGACCGCGTCGTTAAGGCTCCTCCACCTGCTTTCGCTGGGTCTGTGGACCGGGAGCGTCGTCCTCTTCTCCCTGAGCGTCGCCGCGTTCCCCCTCGCCGTCGTTCCGCGGTCGCCCCGGTAAAGCGCCGTCGGCCCGCGTCATGAGACCCGCCGGAGGAGCGCCACGCGTCGTCATCCTCGGCGGAGGCTTCGGTGGACTGTACGCGGCGCGGGCGCTCCGGCGCGCTCCGGTGCGCGTGACGCTCGTCGACCGGCGTAATCATCACGTCTTTCAGCCTCTCCTGTACCAGGTGGCGACCGCCGCGCTGAACCCCAGCGACATCGCCGTGCCGATCCGTCACATCCTGAGGCGGCAGGCGAACGCGGAGGTGATCCTCGGGGAGGCAAGCGCAGTCGACGTGGGCGCCCGCAAGGTGATCCTGGCGGACGGCGAGGTGCCGTACGACTATCTGATCGTCGCCACGGGGGCGGCGCATTCGTACTTCGGCCACGACGACTGGGCGCGGTTCGCGCCGGGGCTCAAGACGATCGAGGACGCCCTCGACATCCGCCGGCGCATCCTGCTCGCCTTCGAGGCGGCCGAGCGCGAGATCGACCCCGACCGGCGCGCCGCGTGGCTGACCTTCGTGATCGTCGGCGGCGGCCCGACCGGCGTCGAGCTGGCGGGGGCCGTGGCCGAGATCGCGCGCCGCATCCTGCGGGAGGACTTCCGCCACATCGACCCCGGATCGGCCAGCGTCTTCCTGGTCGAGGCCGCGCCGCGCGTCCTGCAGGCCTTCGATGAGGCCCTGGCGCAGAGGGCGGCGCAGGCGCTGAGGGGCCTGGGTGTGGAGGTCCTCACGGGTGCGCCGGTCAGCGCCATCGACGCGACGGGTGTCTCGATCGGCGACCGGCGCATCCCGGCGCGTCTCGTCCTGTGGGCCGCGGGCGTCGCCGCCTCTCCTCTCGCCCGATCGCTCGGCGTCCCTCTCGACCGGGCCGGACGCGTCGCGGTCACGCCCGACTTGACGCTGCCGGGCCACCCCGAAGTGTTCGTGATCGGCGACCTGGCGGCGCTGCGGCAGGACGGCCGGCCCGTTCCGGGCGTGGCCCCCGCCGCGAAGCAGATGGGACGTCACGCCGCCCGCAACATCCTGCGGGCGGTGCGCGGCCTTCCGTACCTATCCTTCCATTACCGCGACGCCGGCTCCCTCGCCACGATCGGACGGGCTGCGGCGGTGGCGGAATTCGGCCGCGTCAAGCTGTGGGGGCTGCCAGCCTGGCTGGCGTGGCTCGTCATCCACATCTACTTCCTGATCGGTTTCCGCAACCGCATGCTGGTGATTCTGCAGTGGGCCTGGCTCTACCTACGCTACGAGAGCGGCGCCCGTCTGATCACCGGCGACATCGACTCACTCCTCAATCGCGATACCTCCAGCCGGCGATGATGGCGGCCGGGCGGCGTGAAGCCTTTTCTCCATGAGGGAGACAAGCCGCCCGTCGCGAGTCTCGAGGCGACCCACCTCGACGAATCCGCGGCGGTGGTGGAAGCGCAGCGAGGCCGGATTTTCGGGGCGCAGGTTCACCTCGAGCGTGATCGCCGGAAGGCCGCGTCTACCGGCCGCGGCTTCGACATCCATGTAAAGGGCCGAGGCCACGCCGCGCCCGCGCGCCAGCCGGGCGACCGCCACCTGGTCGACGTACAGGAACGCTCCGGTCCGGCGGCGAAACCACTGGAACTCCTCGCCGTCGTACGAGGTGTGGGAGGCGAAGACGATGACGTACGCGACGGCCTCGTCGCCCTGTTCGGCGACGCGGAGGAGCGTCGCCGCCACGAGGAGGGCCGCGGCGTCCCGCGGCGCGAGGGCGCTCACCCCGGGGACGCCTTCCGCGTTGATCGAGAGGATGGCCGGGAGGTCCGAGGCAACCGCATCCCTGACGCGGTACGACCCGTGGATCATGATTCGATCGCCCTCTCATCGTCGTGGGGCGGATTCATTGTACGTGGGAACCCGGGCCGGGGGCGGACGCATGGGAGAGCTTGACACGACTTCTGGCCGGCGATAGAAAGACCCCGCTTCGACACACGGATTCGACTCGAGGAGGAGGACCGCCATGAGAACGCCCGTTCCCATCTTGCTGGCTTGCGTCTTCACCTGCGCTGCCGTGCCCGCGCGCGCCGACGAGGCCAGACATCCCTTCTCGGTCCGCGACATGATCGCGATGGAGCGGCTGGCGTCGCCGCAACCTTCTCCCGACGGCGGCCGGGTGGTGTTCACGCGCCGCGTGTACGACGCGGAGGCGAACAAGAACTTCACGAACCTCTGGATCGTGCCGATCGACGGGGGCGAGCCGCGCCGGCTGACCAGCGCGCGCGCCTCCGACACGGCCCCGCGCTGGTCGCCGGACGGGAGGACGATCGCGTTCGTCTCCGACCGCGGCGGCTCGTCCCAGGTGTGGACGATCGACACGGCCGGGGGCGAGGCGCGGCAGGTGACCGACTTTCCCGTGGATGTGGATAACGTGCAGTGGTCGCCGGACGGGGCCCGGCTGGTGTTCTCGGCGGAGGTCTATCCGGACTGTCCCGACCTGTCATGCACGGCGAAGCGGGACAAGGAGAAGAGCGACAACCCGGTGAAGGCGCGTGTCTTCGACCGGCTGATGATCAGGCACTGGGACGCCTGGTACGAGGGAAAGCGCAACCACATCTTCGTCTGGCCGGTGAAGGGAGGGAACCCGATCGACGTCATGAAAGGAGCGGACGCTGACAGTCCCACGAAGCCCTTCGGCGGCCAGGAGGAGTTCGCCTGGTCGCCGGACGGAAAGTCGATCGCGTTCACCTCCAAAATGACGAAGAACGAGGCCTGGTCGACCGACAACAATATCTATCTCGCCGCGGCGGACGGCTCGGGCTACCGTTGTCTGACCTGCGCCAACGAGGCGACCGACACGCAGCCGGCCTTCTCGCCCGACGGCAGGACGATCGCCTACATGGCGATGACGCGGCCGGGGTTCGAGGCCGATCGGCAGCGGCTGATGACGTACGACCTGCCATCGGGCAAGAGCCGCGCGCTGACGGAGACCTGGGACCGCTCCGCCGAGTCGGTCGCCTGGTCGGCCGACGGGAAGCGCCTGTTCGTCACCGCGGAGGAATCGGCGCGCAAGAAGATCTTCGCGGTCGACGCGGCGGGCGGCAAGGTGGGCATCCTGGTCGGAGACCACTACAACACGGAGGTCGCGGTCACATCGCGCGGGCGGCTGGTGTACGCGCAGGACTCGCTCGTCGCCCCCGCCGAGATCGTCTCCTGCCGACTCGACGGCACGGATGCGCGGGCGCTGACGCGCGTCAACGCGGCGCGGCTTCAGGCGGCGGAGATGAGCCGCCCCGAGGAGTTCTGGTTCAAGGGCGCGGGCGACGACCGCGTCCACGGGTGGATCCTGAAGCCGATTGGCTTCCAGGAGGGACGCAAGTATCCGGTCGCGTTCCTGGTGCACGGCGGACCGCAGGGATCGTGGGAGGACCACTTCCACTACCGCCATGATCAACTGGATCGCGGGCCACACCGATCGATTCAAATGCCTGGTGAGCCACGACGGCGAGTTCGACATGCGCACCTCCTTCTACACGACCGAGGAGCTGTGGTTCCCCGAGTGGGAGAACGGCGGGACGCCGTGGGACCCGGGCACCACGTACGAGCGCTGGTCCCCGGCCCTCTCCGTCGCGAACTGGAAGACGCCGATGCTCGTCATTCATGGCGCCCGGGACTTCCGTCTTCCGGAGACCGAGGGATTCTCCGTCTTCACCGCCCTGCAGCGTCGCGGCATCCCCTCGAAGTTGCTTTACTTCCCCGACGAGAATCACTGGGTCCTGAAGGCGAAGAACAGCATTCTGTGGCACGACACGGTGATCGACTGGCTCGACCGCTGGCTGAAGAAGCCGTAGCGGCCGCCCAGAAAGGCATTGACAGGGCGTATTCGCGGGGTAGTTTTACAGGGAATCCTTGCGCGCTCGGGAAGGCAGTCCGCCCTTGGAGCCCATGGCATGCGATCCGCCGCCCCGTCCCTGATTGCGTTCGTCCTGTTCAGTCTTCTCAGCGTGATGAGAACCTCCGGCTCGATGCAGGGCGACCTGCCCGATCGCTCCGAGCGATCGCCTCACGCCCAGACCGTTCCGTCACGGAATGGGGAGGCACCGCCGGTGCGACGAGACGAGGGGCCGCCGGATGCCATAGGCCCTGCGCCGCGTCTGGACCCAATCACCCGCTTCTTGCCACCCATCGACCCCTGGATACAGTCCGGTCTCGGTTGGGGCGACGAGGCCGTTGGCGATGACGGCCGGCCGCTGTGCAGCACGAACCACCCACCCACGAACGACTGCGACCCCGCCGGTCCCAGATCTTTTCTGCACGCTGGATTCGATGCCGCGCCCGCCGCCGATAAAACTGTCCGGGCCAGCGCCGCCGGGCGGGTGGTCTCGTCCCGCAACTCCTTCTCCTCCTTCGATCCCGGTCGACCCGGCGAGGGCGGTGGCGTCGTCCTGCTCGAACACGACATCGACGGCGATCCGGGAACCCGGGACGACATCCTCGTGACCATCTACGAGCACGTGGATCCTCTGGTCCTCCCTGGCGAGATCGTCAGGCAGGGCCAGGTGATCGCGCGCACGTCCGCCATCCGGGGTGAATTCCTCCACTTCGGCGTTCGGCGCGCGGCTTTCGACCCCGCCGATCCCGATTTCTACCGCGGCATCCTGCCGCCTCCGGGGACGACGGGGTGCGCTCCGTGCTTCGGCAAGCCATCGCCCCTGCCCGCCTTCCCCGAACGCTGGGAGGATCCGGCTCACCTGCTGCGCAATCCCTCCGACTGGGCGGAGCTGCTCGACGGTGGAGAGGAGGGCCCAGGCGACGTCGTGGAAACGCCCGAGGGATATCTCGTGGGCGGCTGGACCCGGGCGGCCAACATCGGCGGCACCGGGGCATCCGACATGTGGCTGGTCAGGCTGGACTCCGAGGGGCGCATCCTTTCTCAGCGCGCGTACGGTGGCCCGGGCGTGGAGGAAATCCGCCGCCTGCTGCCGACGGCGGACGGGGGCACCCTCGCCCTGGCCCGTTCCGGATCATTCGGCCCGGGCAGCCACTCCCCCATGCTCGTCAAATTCGATGCGACCGCCGAGCAGATCCAGTGGCAGCAGATCTACGTCTCCAGCGGCACCGATTGGGGGAACGACTTGCGTGCCACGTCGGATGGCGGCTACGTGATGGTCGGTGGCACACTCGCTGGCGCGCGCCGGGCAACCGTCATCAAGCTCGACGCCGCTGGTGGCGTGCAGTGGGCGAAGGCGTTCCAGGCGGCCGCAGCGGGACCTCCCAACACCGACGCTGTCTCCGTCGCCGAGACGGCCGACGGCGGATACGTCGTGGCCTGCAGAGTCTTCCCGGGGACATTCGGCGGGTCCGATCTCCTGGTGTTCCGCCTGGACTCGACCGGTCAGCAAGTCTGGTCGCGGCTGAGCGCAAGCGTGACCGGGGCGGACGACGAGCCCGGAGATATCGTGGCGACCTCGGACGGCGGCTTCGCAATCGTCGGCGGAACAGATGTCTCCAGCGCTCGCCTGCAGGGTCTCTGGCTTCTCAAGCTTCGGGCCGATGGCACTCTCGAGCGAGAGAGCATCTACTCGACGTTCGGACAGGAGACAGGGACCCGCATGGTTCCGATGCCCGACGGCGGTTACGCCCTGGCGGGCCGCACATTCTCAGTACACAACGATCATCCGGATCTCTGGGTGCTGCGGGTCGATGCCGCCGGCCAGATTGTCCGGCAGCGGGCGTTCGACGGACGAGGGGCGTTCGATGAGGTGAGGAGCCTGCGCCCTACCCGCGACGGAGGATTCGTGATCTCGGGAGGTCAGGACAACAGTTGCAGTGTCTGCCCTCTGGACCGTCCTCCATCCAATCTCGTGGTGGTGAAGACGAACGCCGACCTTGAAGTGTCCCAAGGGTGTGGAGTGGATACAGGGGCGTTTCAGGCGGGTCCCAGGGTCTCCATCTTCATCACACAGCCTCTGCAGGCGCAGACCCTCACCGTGGTGGCCTCGCCGACCAGCTTGACGGTGGCCGATACGAGCGCCCGGAGCCATGCGTGTGATGACGGCGCCTACGGGGCGCCGCCCATCATCCAGGCTTACTCGGCGCAGATCGGGGGGACTACCTTCACCTGCGATTACACGCGCTTGATCCAAGACGTCGTGTGCACGTTCGGAATTGTGGGGGCCCAGGCGACTCTGCCCGTCATTCTAAGCGGCTCCGTCGACGCCCTCTCGCTCGAGGCGCGCGTGATCGATGCCGACAGCACGCCCGACAGGAGCGATATCGTGGCGGTCGAGGCGGAGATTCTGCAGCCGGGGACGCCGTTTCCGTTGCCGATCCCGCTTCTGGACGATGGCTCGTCGACGACCAATCTCCAGCCCCAACGAGAATTTAATTTCGCCGAGAATTGCTTCGATGATCCGTACACGGGGGCATGCGTCTGCCTGGAGGCGCGCTACCCGACCACATCTGGAGACATCGTCCGCGACTCGGTCTACACGCACCGGGACTCGCTCCTCAACCTGGAACAGTCACGTCTTTTCGCCGATTGCACCATGTCTTCGAGCGGCCAGAATGTCCTCTTCTTCCCCCAAGCGTCGAACCTGGAAGTCTTCCTGAAGGCGACCGACCGCCTAGGGAACGTCTCGCTGTGGCCGGCGCCCATCCGCGTCACGACGGGGATCAATGCACTGGAGTGCTCGGGTGATGCGTGCGGTTGCTGTCTCCTTCTGAGCCTGGATCGGGGGCAGAATGCCGGGCAGCAATGTGCTGGCCTCGAGGGGATGCCGTCCCCGCAGTACCCCTGCGGAATCTGCATGGCTCTGCCCGAGAGAGTCTGCGGCCCCTGACACCGACGGCCGCCTCGAGCGAGCGACGAGTGTGCGAGTGCACGGCCCCCTCGTGGCGCGTGCCGACGGCGATCCCCAGCTTCACGAGGGTCGCCGTCTTGCCGTCCAGCGGGCCGGCCTTGCGGCAGACCTCTCCCAGATCCTCGTAGGCCCGGAAGACCTCCGGATAGTTCCGTTTCTGCTCCTTGTACCAGCCGGGCACCTTGGGCATGAGTCACCTCACGAGTTCTCCCGCAGATTATAGGCCGGCAGGATCCCGCCGATTCCCGTGGATTCGCTTCGAGAGATTGCGCCGGACCGCAACCACAGTCTCAGTGGCCGAGATTCAATGGCCCTCACGCTCCGATCTCCGAACGACCCGGGTCGACTTCGTTGAGAACGACGATCGGCAGCCGTCCCTCGCCGCGCGGCTGCACCGTGATGTTGTCCGAGGCCCCGGTCGGAAAGTCGGCTCCGGAGGCGAGCCTGTGACGATCCTTGATTCACATTGCGCAACAAGGGAGGGTCGACCCGTACCACGGGGCGCGACCGCGGTTGACAGGGCTCGAGCCGCGTGGTAATTTTCCGTGGTTACCGTCAGAGGAGGGACCCGCACCCTAACAAAGGCAATCGATCACTTCCATCTTATCCAGAGTGGGGGAGGGACAGGCCCGATGATCCCACGGCAACCGATCCCGGGTCAGACGGGAGGGTCGGTGCCAACTCCTGCGGGGCTTTCGAGCCTCGGCAGATGAGAGACGGAAGGCGAAGGAGTCGTTCCCCCGAACCTCTTCGACGTCGTCTCGAAGAGGTTTTTTATTTGTGGCGGCAAGGAGGCGGCCGGTGACGGCCAAGGCGAAGGAAGCGAAGGGAAGGAAGGGTGCGGCCGCAACGCCGGCTCCCGCCGCCGGGAGACCGGAGATTCCGGCGCGCTATTCCCGGCAGATCCTGTTCGAGGAGATCGGGAGCGAAGGACAGGCCCGCCTCATGGCCTCGAAGGCGGTCCTGGTAGGCTGCGGCGCCCTTGGTACGGTGCAGGCCTCCTTCCTGGTGCGCGCCGGCGTCGGAACGCTCCGGATCATCGACCGAGACTTCGTGGAAGAGAGCAACCTCCAGCGCCAGATCCTGTTCGACGAGGAGGACGTCCGGGCCCTCCTTCCCAAGGCGGTCGCCGCGGAGAAAAAGCTGCGCGCCACCAACTCGCTGGTGCGGGTCGAGGGGGTCGTCGAGGACCTCAACGCTTCGACCGTCGCTCGGCTGCTCGATGGCTTCGACCTGATCCTCGACGCCACCGATAACTTCGACGCCCGCTTCCTTCTGAACGATTACGCGGTGAAGACCGGGACCCCGTGGATCTACGGCGCCTGCGTCGGATCGTACGGTCTGACGTTCCCGATCCTGCCGGGCGAGACCGCCTGCCTGCGCTGCGTGTTCGAGAGCGCTCCGCCGCCCGGCCTCTCCCCCACCTGCGACACGGCCGGCGTCCTGGGACCCATCGTCGGCATCGTCGCCTCGCTGCAGGCGGCGGAGGCGCTGAAGATCCTCACCGGGAGGCGCGAGCGCGTGACGCGCCGCATGGCGGTCATGGATGTGTGGGAAGGACGGCTGGATCTCATCGACCAGCCGCCGCGCGACCCCGCCTGCCCGTGCTGCTTCCGGCGGGAGTTCTCCTATCTCGAAGGGACGCTTGGCTCGGACACCGCGACAATGTGCGGCCGCAACGCCGTGCAGATCCGCAGGCGCGACGGCCTCCGTCTCGACCTCGACGAGGTGGCGAGCCGTCTCGGCCCGCTTGGCGCGACCGAGAAGAACCGCTTCCTGGTGCGCGCCGACATCGACCAGTACCGTCTGACCGTCTTCGCCGACGGGCGCGCCATCATCTCCGGCACGCAGGATCCTGCGGTCGCCAAATCGATCTATTCACGGTACGTGGGGACCTGAAAAGCGTCATGGCGATCTATCTCGACAACGCCGCCACGTCGTATCCCAAGCCGGAAGAGGTCTACAGGGGGATCGAGGCCTTCGTGCGCGCGAGCGGCGCCAACCCCGGCCGCGGCGGGCACAGGCGGGCGGTCGAAGCGGAGGCGATGATCAACGATACGCGTCGTCTCCTGGCGCGTCTCTTCCATGCTCCCCGCCCGGAGCGGATCGTCTTCGGACACAACGCCACGGACGGCCTGAACATGGCGATCAAGGGGGTGCTGCGCCCGGGCGATCACGCCATCACCTCGGTGCTGGAGCACAACTCGGTGTCGCGGCCGCTCAACCAGCTCGAGAAGGAAGGAGTCATCACCCTCGACCGTCTGCCGGCCACGGCGGAGCACTTGATCGACCCCGACCAAGTGGCGCGCGCCTTCCGGCCGAATACGCGCCTGGTGGCGCTCACGCACGCCTCCAATGTCACGGGAACGATCCAGCCCATCGGCGCCATCGGCCGGATCGCGCGCGGGCGCGGCGTCCTGTTCCTGGTCGATGCGGCGCAGAGCGCCGGCGTCGTGCCGATCGACATCGAGAACGATTGCATCGATCTCCTGGCGTTCACGGGACACAAAGCGCTTCTGGGCCCGACCGGGACCGGCGGCCTCGTCGTCGGCGAACGAGCCGAGGTGCGCCCGTGGCGCGAGGGCGGCACGGGTGGCGATTCGACGCGCCCGGTGCAGCCGGAGGAGTTCCCGCATCGCCTGGAGGGGGGCACGCCGAACATCTTCGGGATCGCGGGGCTGCGCGAGGGCGTGCGCCTGCTCCTCGAGCGGGGGGTCGAGTCGGTCCTCGAGCACGAGCGCGCCCTCATCAAGACCTTCGTGACGGCGCTCGCGCGTCGCGATCGTCTGCAATGGTACGGAGCCGATACCGTCATCGCCGAAAGCCAAGGCGTTGGGCGCGTGGGTCTGGTGGGGGTCAACGTCCCGGGCTTCGCTCCGTCCGAAGTCGGCGCCATCCTGGACGAGCAGTTCGACATCGCGGTGCGCCCGGGGCTGCACTGCGCCCCCTACGCCCACGAGCACCTCGGCACGTTCCCGCAGGGCACGGTGCGGCTGAGCGTGGGGATCCTGACGACGGCGGACGAGATGCGCCGCGCGGCCGCCGCCATCGACGAGATCGCGGCGGAGTGAGGACCAAGGAAGGTATGAACTACGTGAGGGGCCTGCAGTGCAGGGAGTGCCGGGCCGCCTACCCCGTGTCGCCGCGCGCCATCTGCGAGGAGTGCTTCGGCCCGCTCGAGGTGACCTACGACTACGAGGCGCTGCGCCGGGAGTCGGGCCCGGGCTCGATCGTGGCGCGCGGCCGCTCGATGTGGCGCTACCGCGAGCTGTTGCCGGTCGAGGGTGCGGAGATCCTCGGTCTCGAGGTCGGGTACACGCCCCTGGTCCGCGCCACCCGGCTGGCGGAGCGTTTGGGCGTCGACAACCTGTTCATCAAGAACGACGCGGTCAACTTTCCCACCCTGTCGTTCAAGGACCGGGTCGTCTCGGTCGCCCTCACCAAGGCGCGTGAATTCGGCATGACGACCGTCGGCTGCGCCTCGACCGGCAACCTGGCGAACGCCGTCGCCGCCCAGGGGGTGCGCCACGGTTTCGACACCTGTGTTCTCGTCCCGGAGGACCTGGAGGCCGCGAAAATCGTCGGCACGACGGTGTACGGCGCGCGCCTGGTCGGCGTGCGGGGCGACTACGACCAGGTCAACCGCCTGTGCAGCCAGATCGCCGACCGCTTCGGCTGGGGGATCGTCAATGTCAATCTGCGTCCGTTCTACGGCGAGGGATCCAAGACCGTGGGCTTTGAAATCGCCGAACAATCCGGCTGGAAGCGGCCGGCCAACCTGGTGTGCTGCATGGCGGGCGGGTCGCTGCTCACCAAGATCGGCAAGGCGTTCGACGAGCTGGCGCTCCTCGGCTGGATCGAGGGTCCGAAGACGAAGCTGTACGGCGCCCAGGCGACCGGCTGCAACCCGATCGTGACCGCCGTCAAGGACGGCACCGGCGAGATCCGTCCCGTCAAGGCGCGCACCATCGCCAGGAGCCTCGCCATCGGCAACCCGGCCGACGGTCATTACGCCGCCCGCGCCATCAAGGAGAGCGGCGGGTGGGCCGAGGACGTCACCGACGCCGAGATGGTCGATGGGATCCGCCTGCTGGCCGAGACCGAAGGGATCTTCACCGAGACCGCGGGCGGGGTGACCGTCGCCGCGGCCCGAAAGCTCATCGCGTCCGGGCGCATCCCGCGCGACCAGACGACCGTTCTCGTGATCACCGGCAACGGACTCAAGACCACCGACGCGCTGGCCTCGACCGCTCCGGTCTACCCGGTCATCGAGCCGCGATTGGATGCTTTCGAGCGCGCCATCGAGTGCACAGGGCGCGTCTCCCCCGGCGTTCCCCCATCATCCGGGCGCATCCGCGAAGATGTGCTCCTCTCATCCGGGCGCTCCGCCCCCGCGGCGCCCCTTTCATCCGGCCGGGCGCTTTAGCGCGAAGGCCACGACGGGTGGCGATCATGCCGATCCAGGTCAGGATTCCTTCAGTCCTCCGCCGCCAGACCGACGGCGCCGAATCGGTCGCGCTCGAAGCGAAGACTCTGGGCGAGCTCCTCGACGGCCTGGAGTCGCGCTACGAAGGTCTGCGCGGCAAGCTGCGCGGCCCGCGCGGCGAGATCCGCCGCTTCGTCAACATCTACGTCAACGACAACGACGTCCGCCTGCTCGACGGCTCCACCACCCCGGTGGCCGATGGCGACGAGGTCACCATCATTCCGGCCGTGGCGGGAGGGTGACGATCGGACCCCGGCCCACCCGACGGACTCGTGGAAGATCGGTCGCCTTAGGGGCATCCGTTGTTCGTGAGGTGCTTCGTGATGGCGGGGCAGACGAGACCTGCGCCCGTGTACGACAACTCCGCGCCTGACAGGTCGCGGGAGTAGCTGCCGTCGGTCGTCAGGCCGTCGGTGGCGGCGGCCAGGAGCCAGACGTTGTCGGGCAGGCTCAGGGTCACAGCACCGGTTGGCGGAAGATCGCAGGCGGCACCGGTGAAGCGCGTGCCGTCACCCAGGTTTCCCCAGTAGAGGTTGACCCTGACGGCCGGGCATTGCGTGGCGTCCCAGGTGACCGTTGTCTGCGCGCCGGACCGGAATACCTGCAGCGGGACGCCGGGGACCGGGCCGCCGTCCGGGATCGGAGGCGGGCCTGTCGAGGTGGTCGTGCAGGCTCCCGGAATCATGACTCCGCTCACCTCGACGTCGTCGATCCACCAGGACCCGGAAGGGTAAAGATAATCGCCCGACAGGTGGAAGCGCACCCGCATGTCCGAGCCGCCCCAGTTGGCGAGCGAGGCGCTGTAGGTCGTGTAATTCGCGCTGGTGCCGCTGAAGTAGGTCGTGCTGTCCGCTGTGGTCGGGCAATCGTTGAGCGGGAAGTCGACCGACGCAGGATAAGTCGGCGTGAGCGGCAGGCGGGTCCAATTCGAGAACGAGGGTCCGGTCGCGATCTCGGCCTGCCCGAGCGATCCCTCGGCGCCGAAGAATCCGAACGGGTCGTACTCGAGCGTGTGGCGGGTCGCGAAGGTCAGGAGCGGTCCGGCCCCGGGATCGAGCAGGGTGAGGATCGGGCTGGTGAGATCGGCGCAGACTCCTTCCGAGCTGGCGGCTGTGTATACCCTTGGACCGAGGCGGCCGCCGGTCGGGGCGTCCGTCCAGGGTGCCTCCGTCTCGAAGCGGGCGGCGCCGGTGTCTCCGGCGTCGTCCCGTAGCGTGCCGGGTGATGGGGGCCCGACCGGAACGGCGGCCAGGCGGACCAGGTTGGCGTCCTCGTTCCCTCCCCGGCAGGAACCGCCGTGGGCGATCGTGGCGTCCTCGGACCGGACGGCATAGTAATAGGTTGCCCCGCTCGACAGGTCGACCGAATCGGTCCATGTCGTGCCGATGACGCAGCGGGCGATCCGGTTGGCCGGGCCGGGAGTGAAGTCCGGGTCGGTGGCGCGATAGACGTTGTAACGCACATCCGAGCCACAGTAGGGTACAGCCGGATTCCAGGAAAGAACGACGGCGCAGCCGCCCGTTCCGGGACTGGTCGCTCCGGTGATCCCGGCGAAGCGGCTGGCCAGCGTGCAGTCGCCCGTCGGCACGACCGAGGCGCACGGCGACGGTGCCGACTCGCAGCGCGCCGCGGCGTCGGAGGTCGAAGCGACGTAGTAGCTGTACGGCGTGCCTCCTGACAGGCCGCTATCAGTCACCGGGGGGCCGGCCGCGCCGGTGGCGACAGGGACCCAGGGGCCTCCCGGGCATGATCCGAGGCTGCGATACACGTTGTAGGCGACCGCCCCGGCGACTGAGTTCCAGGAAATCAATACCTGATGCTCCGCCGGGGTCGAGAGCGACGGCGGCCCCGGTGAGGCCGGAGCCGGGCAGTCGGTCAGGGCGCCGCGCACGACGAGGGCGAACGGCTGCGGGGCCCAGGGAACGTCCACAGCGACGACGCGGACGACCCACCTTCCGGGCGCGGGAGCGTCGAACACCAGACGCTCCTCCACGTTCACGCTGTCGTGCGGGTCGGTCGGGTTCGCGCTCTGCCTCGGCGAGCCGGTCGCGGGATCGAGCGTCTGGAACCAGACATTGCCGGAGGGATCGATCACCTCGAGCTTCAGCTCGTTGACGCGCGCGGTCGCGGCGTTGAGGGCCGCGGGATAGTCGGTCCAGACGAGCGTCGCTCGAAACGGCGTGCCCGCCGCGACGTCGTAGGCGTGCGTTGTGACGCCGCCGGTCGTGAGGCCCTGCCGCTGGTCGTCCACACGGAGCTTGAAGGGGCTCGAGGTAAACGCCAGGCTGCCTGCGAGGAGCGCCCGCCCGTAGCCGCTGACGAAATCGGGCGACGGGGCGGCGTTTCCGAGCGCGACGGCACCGTCGATGAGGGTCGCCTTCACGAGGGCGGCCGACGGCACGAGGCTGTGTGACGGGTCGCGCGTCCCCGAGGTGTTGAACCCGGCAGTGTAGTACTCGCGCACCAGGGCCGCGAGGCCGGCGGTCGTCGGCGCCGCCATCGAGGTGCCGTCGAGCGTGCAGGTGTCGCAGTTGTTGCTGGTCGGGTCGGCGTCCGATGCGGCCGAGACGGTCGACTCGCCCTGGGCGGCGAGCGTCGGCTTCAGCCGGCCATCGAACACCGGGCCGGGGCTCGAAAACGACGACGGCGTCCCGGCGCCGGTGCCGTGGCCGACCGAGCCGACCGCGAGCGGGCTCTTGGCGTTCGCGGGCGTGCCGACGGCGAGAGGCGGCGGACAGAACTCCCCGGCGTTTCCCGCGGCCAGGACCAACAGAAGATCGGGGTACGTCCACATCGCCAGATCGGCGTCGCGCGCGAAAGAGTCGTACGGCATAGTACAGCCGGGGATGCAGTTGCCGAGCGCGTCGTAGCAGGCCCCGCCCCAGGAATCTGAATGTATGCGGGCGCCGCTGCGATACGCCACGTCCGCCAGGTTCCAGAGGCTGCCACCCCGAGCGTTCAGGTATTCGAGGCCGTCCCCCATCTCCTGCACGACGAGCTTCGCGCCCGGTGCCAGGCCGTCGCCGCCGTTGCGACCGGATGTCGTGTAGGTCGCGCAGTCGGCGTAGCTCAGGGCGTCACCGGCGATGGATCCCGAAGTGTGCGTTCCGTGCCCGCTTCCACTCAGGAGGAGAGACGGGCATGTGTCGTCATCGCCGGTCGGCGTCCCCGACCAGTTGTAGTACAGAATGTCCTTGCGTCGGCCCGGGGCGGGCGCCGCCGCCGGACACGGGGCCTGGGCGCAGGCGGCGAAGGGCGGCGGCCCGTTGACCGTGTCCCGGAAGAAGCACAGGTCGTAGTCCTGCCCCGTGTCGGCGATCCCGACGACCTGCCCGCAGCCGAAAAGTCCACGATCGAAGACCGGCGTCTCTTGGGGCGAAGGACCGACGAACGATTGATGGACCCAGACGGCGTCCTGGTTGAACAGGCGCAGCCGGCGCGCGGGTTCGATCGCCTCGATCTCCGGGAGGGCCACCAGACGTGCCAGGACCTGCCGCAGCCGCGACGCCGGCACGCGAGCCGACACCCGCCACGCGCCGTCCTTGCCGGAAGGCGCCGCCTGGACCGTCAGGCCCCCCAGCGTTTCCAGAGCCCGGCCGGGCAGCTCGCCCGCCGCGAGGATCAGGCGCACGTCGGCGTCTTCGTTCTGGCCGGATGCCAGGCGGGCCAGTTGTGGCTCGATCTTGAGGTGCCGCGGCAGGTCGCCCAGCCAGGCGACGAACGGCAGGGATCGGACGTTCGCTTCGGCCCCGAGTTGCACGCGAAGCCGGTAGGCGTGGACCGGGAGATAGTCCAGGACCTGGGCGCCCGCGGCTTCGAGCCTGAGGCGCTCCTCGGGCGAGAGCGGACCGCGCGCGACGGCCGCCAGGTATTTGAAGCCGCGCGCGCTCGCCTCCAGGGGCGCCACCGCGGCGACGCGGTACCAGCCGGGCGCCAGGTCGTCCGATTTCAGCGGCTGTCCTTCCGAGGGCCTTATCGTCCCGCCCGCGAGCCTTATCTCCAGCGGCCGCGGTGTTCCCGGCGGTCGTGGATCGGCGACCGCCGCAGAGGCCAGCGCTGCGAGCAGGATGATGCACGAAAGAAACGCGCGTCTTGGACTCATGAGCGATCGGCTTCCGGAAGAGTAGCACGGGGCAGCAGGCCGCGCTGTGGTAGACTTTCAGTAAAGCCTCATGACAGCACGTGGCCATGGAAGCCCCGGGAGGATTCCCATGAAAACCAATTTCCGACTCGTCCTGACCGTCGTGGCCTGTCTGGCTGCGCCGGCCCTGGCGCGGGCCGAAGAGCCCAAGACCGCGAAGGTCGCCTACAGCGCGCTGGAGATCGCGCGTTTCGACGTCAACCGGGAGGACTACTCCTCGAAAGAGGCCGAGCGCGCCGGGAAGATCTCCGACGAGTTCCTGGATGGAATCCAGCGCGCGCTGCTCGGGGAGATGACCCGATCTTCGCTCTTCCCCGCGGTCCGGAAGCCGGCCGAGAGCGCCGAAGCAGGAAGCCCGGTCCTCATTCTTGGCGGGCGGATCGTCGACTTCAAGCCGGGCAATCGGGCCGCCCGCTACTTCGCCGGGTTCGGCGCCGGCCAGCAGAAGATCGAGGTCGAGTGCGTCCTCAAGAATAAGACCACCGGCGAGGTCGTCGCGAAAGAGATGATCACCGATCGGAAGGTCGCCGGGTGGGCCGGCGGGTCGGAAGAGAAGGGCGTGGAAGATTTCGCCGAGAAGGTTCTGGCCTTTTTGAAGCGCTCCATCGGCGCTCCTTGACAGCCTCCCCCTTTTGAAGGCTAGGATGGGTCCCGACTCTAAGGGGACCCCATGGTCAGGCAAACCCGGAGCGCGCAGGGGCGGGCGGCCACGTTTGGCGTGCCGCACTCGAACGAGTGCCCCAATCTGACCACCTACCCGCGCAAGATCAAACACTTACACGACGATACCTAGTCATGCGCCGGGGTCCGTGGACCCGGACGCCGACGCTCGACGTGTACCCGTCGTCTCGCTTTTGAGGAACCATTCATGAATTCCCATCTTCAGAATGAAGTCGACGAGTGGGTGGCGAGGACTCCTAGGAGCGCGGAGGCCTACAGAAAGGCGTGCACGAACGTCCCGGGAGGGGTGGGGAGCAACTTCCGGTTCATGGAGCCGTATCCGATGTTCGTCTCCCGCGCCCGGGGGAGCCGCATCTTCGACCTGGACGGCAACGAGTTCATCGACTTCATGCTCAGCATGGGAAGTCTCCTGGTCGGTCACTCCCACCCGGCCGTGGTGAAGGCGATCACCGAGCAGGCCTCGGAGAGGGGGACGCTGTACTGCATCCCGCATGTCTTCGAGCAGGAGGTCGCGGCGCAGCTCGCGGCGCGCTTCGGGCAGGCGATGTGGCGCTTCGTCAACAGCGGGACCGAGGCGACGATGACTGCCCTGCGCATCGCCCGCGGCTACACCGGCAAGAAGTACATCGTGAAGTTCGAAGGGCACTACCACGGGCACAACGACCAGACGCTCGTGACCACGAGCGCCCTCTTGCGGCAGCTCGGGAGGGGCGACCGCGGCGTGAAGGTGCCGGCGTCGCAGGGGATCCCGGAAGAGACCTACGCCCTGACGCTGGTGGCGGTGTTCAACAACCTCGAATCGGTGAAGGCGCTGTTCAACGAGCGTCCGGGGCAGATCGCCGCGGTCATCTGCGAGCCGGTGATGATGGACTGCGGCTGCATCGAGGCGGAGCCCGGTTTCTTCGAAGCGCTGCGCGATCTGTGCCACGAGAACGGCGCGCTCCTCATCTTCGACGAGGTGAAAACCGGCTGCAAGTTGGCGCCGGGCGGAGCCACCGAGCACTACGGGATCAAGCCGGACATCGTCTGCGTCGCCAAGGCGCTCGCCGGCGGTCTGCCGCTCGGTGCTATCGGGGCGGACGAGGAGATCATGGAGATCGTCGGCAATGGCAGCGTCATCCAGGTCGGAACGTTCGGGGCCAACCCGCTGGTGCTGTCGGTCGCCAACGTGGTCCTGCGCGACCTTCTCACGCCGGAGGCGTACCGGCGCGTCTTCGAGCTGAACCGGATGCTCGTGGACGGCTACAGGGCGATCGTCCGCGAGCACCGCCTGCGGGCGCAGGTCAACGGCGTCGGCCCGAACGGCATCATCACCTTCACCGACCGGCCGCTCAAGAGCTACCGCGAGTTCATGACGGCCGACGAAGAGGCCTTCCGCCTCTACTGGTTCGCGATGATGAATCGCGGGGTGATGCCGGCGCACCATTACGGCGGCGACGTGTGGACGGTGTCGATCGTCCACACCCGGGAGGACATCGAGACCCACCTCGGTGCGTTCGAGCGGATCGCGCCGATGTTCCGCTGAAACGTCTGTCATGCTAGGGCTGCGCCGGCCGGCCTACGACCGACAGAAGCCCCTCCGCCCGGTGCAGGTGGGAGGTCGCCTCGTCGAGAGCCTGCGTGTAGAGGGTGACCTGGTTCAGAAGGACCCCCTCTTCGTTGAGCTCCAGGGGCCAGCGCAGGCCGGGGAGACGCGTGTCGGTGAGCCCGGGGACGGGGCGGGGCGGCGCCACCCACAGCCCGCGGTACCAGGTGCTCCCGGGCAGTCCACCTTCGTTGAAGAACGCCTTCTCGGCCTCGGCGATCTCGCGGCTGATCACGGGCAGACGCTCCGGGATCGGACGCAGCGGCCAGGACTCCCCGGCCAGCCTCCCGTCTCGATCCCGGGCGAAGGTCTTCGCCGCCTCCTCGTAACGCTTGAGCGCGCGGGCCACAGGGCGAAGCAGCTTGGGTGACGCGCCGCGCTCGCTGGCGCGGGACTGAAGGTCGCTGAACGCCCGGTCCCAGGCGGCCGCTGTCCCCGCCGGGTCGAGCGGCAGCAGCGGCGCCATCGCCAGGCGCAGCGCGATCCGCCCGTGGAACTCCGCCATGACCCGGTGCAGGCGGAACTCCGGATCGACGACCGTGGTCATCCAGTGACGATCCTCGTACAGCGAGTGGTACATGCCGTAGTCGGCGCCGTAGTACATGTCGCTTCCCGGGATGGCCAGAAACTCGACGAAAGGCGTCTGGTCGTCGCCCAGCGGCTCGTCGTCGATCCGCGGCTCGGTGAGGGGCCGCGACGCGTCAGGGCCGATCTGGAACGCGTCCACCGAACCGAGCCCGCGCGTCTCGTTCTGCAATCTCACCCAGGTGACCGACAGGCTCTCCTTCTCTTTCGGGCCGGGGACGGCGGCCGCCACCTCCTTGAACACCCGGTGCAGGGAGGGGCTGGCTCCTACGTACAGAGGCCTTTCACCGTTGAACACGGCCGAGTCCATATTGATGACGGCGGCTGCCTTGCGCCGCAGAAGGTCGGCGTTGTCCTCGGCCCACTCGGTGGAGCCGCCCAGGTTCATCTCCTCCGCGTCCCAGAAGGCCACGAGGATCGTCCGGCGCGGCTGCCAGCCGAGTGTTTTCATCCGCCCGAAGGCGCGCAGCGTCTCGAGAAGCGCCGCTGTGCCGCTCGAGGGGTCGCCGGCGCCGTAGATCCAGGCGTCGTGGTGGTTGCCCAGGATCACCCAGGAGTCCGGCTCCTCCTTTCCGGGGATCCGTACGAGGACATTCCTGATTGTGTCTGTGCGCGCGCTCATCTGGACGGACATCTTGATCCGCGCCGGCCCGGGGCCGAGATGGTACGCGTCGACGAGACCGACATCGGCGGGCACGGCGAAAGTCCCTTTCGGAAGGTTGCGCCCCTTCGGCCCCGTTGCGTTCCGCCTCAGGCCGCCCTGCATCGCCTCGGGCGCCGCGGGCCCCTCCAGGTGCGACAGGATGACCGCGGCGTCGCGGTACGAGATCGGCAGCACCGGGATCTTGGGCAGCCCCGCGACCTTCTGCGGATCGAGACGCCTCGCGCCCGGGACGGCGGCCCAGCCCGGGCTCAATGGATCGCCTTCGTACGGCGTGTCGGCCAGCGTGCGCCGCATGATCGATCCGGGCGGACGCCAGGCGCCCCGCGGGTAGACCGGACCCTGGATGAAACCGTCCTCCTGCGGGTCGGCGTACAGGATCGCACCGGCGGCGCCGCGCTCCTGGGCGCGCAGGACCTTGCGCCCCTCCCATTCCCCGAAGTAGCGCATCAGGGCAACGCGTCCCTTGAGCGAAATGCCATTGTCCTCGAGGGTCTTGAAGTCGCGCACCGTCCCCTGCCCGACATAGACCACCTCGGCCTCGACGGCGCCGGAGCCGCTGTAGGCGCAGAACGCCTGGTGGTCGGCGGCGTGTTCGGTGAACGGATCGCCCGGGATCCGGTCCTCGACCAGCGACAGGCGCGCCTGGAGCGGGGCGGTCAGCTCGATCGATCGCGGGCCGGGGTGAGAGTTGTAGAAGAGGTACGGCACAATTTCGGCGTGGAAGCCGGCCCTGTCAGCCTCCTGCTTGATGTAAGCCGCCACGCGGCGCGCGCCCTCGGTGCCGGCCCGGTGCGGCTCGCGCGTGAGCACCTCGTGGGTGCGGGAGATCCGTGCCCGGTCGAGAAGCGAGGCGTATTGCTCCTCGATCAGGAGCCCCTGATCCCAGGCCGCGGGGGTGTACCCGAGGGGAAGCCCGCCGGACTCCGGCTGTTCCGCCGCCGACGGGGCGGGTCGAGCCATGGCTCCGCCGGCCGCGAGCAGGCACAAACAAACGACGGCGCGCGGCTTCATGGGGGCGGGCCGACCTTGTTGTAGCCGTCGAGAGCGGCGACCTTGTAGCATTCGGCGAAGGTCGGGTAGTTGAACACGGTATTGACGATGTCATCGATCGTACCGCCGTGCGCCAGCACCGCCTGGCCGATGTGCACGAGCTCCGTGGCGCTCGTTCCGATGATGTGGACGCCGAGCAGTTTGCGCGTCTCGCGGTGGAACAGGATCTTGAAGAGCCCCGAGTCGTCTCCCAGGATGGCGCCGCGCGCGATCTCTCTGTAACGCGCCACGCCCACCTCGTAGGGGACGCCCTGCGCCGTCAGCTCCTCCTCGTTCTTGCCGACCGTGGAGATCTCCGGCACCGAGTAGATGCCGTACGGAAAGAGGTGCGGCAGCGAGGCACACGAGATACCGAAGGCGTGGCACGCTGCCAGGCGCCCCTGCTCCATCGAAGTCGAGGCCAGGGCCGGGAAGCCGATGACGTCCCCCGCCGCGTAGATGTGCGGCTGGGCGGTCTGGAAGACCTCATTGACCCGAAGACGGCCGCGCTCGTCCGCCTGCAGCCCTGCGGCCGCCAGGTCGAGGTCCGCGGTCGCCCCGATACGACCGACGGAGTACAGGATCACCTCCGAGATGATCAGCTTGCCCGACTTCAGTACGGTCACCGCGCGCCGGGCTCCTTCGAGCCGGACCGAGGCAACTTCTTCGTGCAGGCGGAAGGTGCAATTCATGTTGCGCATCTGGTAGGTCAGCGACTCGATGATCTCGGCGTCGACGAACTCCAGGAGGCGCGGGCGCCTGTCGATCAGGGTCGTCTCGACTCCGAGCGCCGCGAAGATCGATGCGTATTCGGTGCCGACGACTCCGGCGCCCACGACGGTCATGGTGCGCGGCACTTCCTTCAGTCCGAGAATGTCGTCGGAGGTGAGGATCGACTGGCCGTCGACCGGGACCCCCTGCGGCCGCGTGGCCACGGTGCCGGTCGCGATCACGATCTTCTCGGCCGTGATCCGGACGGTTCCCTGCACCCCCGAGATCTCGAGGGTGTGCGGATCCAGGAAGCGGGCCGCGCCTCCGATCAGCGTGATGCCGTTGCGACGCATCTGGTCGCGGATCACGTCGATCTCCCGCTTGATGACGTGTTCGCAGCGGAAGAGGAGGTCCTCCATCGTGATCCGTTCCTTGATCGCGGACGAGGCGCCGTACAGCCCGCGCATCTGGAAGCCGGTCAGGTAGAGGACGGCCTCGCGGAAGGTCTTCGAGGGAATGGTCCCCGTGTTGATGCAGACGCCCCCGACCACCTCGCGCCGCTCGCAGATGCCGACGCGTTTGCCCAGCTTGGCCGCCTGCACGGCGGCGCGCTGGCCCGCCGGGCCGGTGCCGATGACTAACAGGTCGAATGACTGGTCGATGGGCGGCACGGGAGGGATTCTGACCGCTCAGGCGCCGGGACGCAAGACGCCGGTGGGT
>QHXX01000157.1 GCA_003223135.1 Acidobacteriota bacterium
ACGCGCTGGTGTCCCATTTTGTAGCCGAAGCGTACGCCTTCGAGCAGGAACGGGACACGGCTCATCGCCTCGGCGCCACCCGCGAGGACTACTTCGCGATCGCCTGCAGCGATGCCCTGGCAGGCGCTCAGGATGGCGCGCAGGGACGAGCCGCACGCCATGTTGACGGTGTACGCGGGCGCCGCGTCCGGGATTCCGGCGCGATGGGCAATCTGCCGGGCAGGGTTGGGGCCGACCCCCGCGGGGCGCGCGTTGCCCATGATCGACTCTTCGATGTCGGAGGGCGTGAGGCCGGCGCGCGCGATCGCCTGGCGCGCAGCCACGGCGCCCAAATCCGGGACGCTCAGCGATGACAAGGAGCCTCCGAACTTTCCCAGGGGGGTGCGGACGGCGCCGGCGATGACGATCTCGACTCCGCTGGACATTCTCCCGAATCCCTTGACCACCGAGTACTTAAGGGGTCCATACGATAGCACGGTTGACCCTTTCTGGCGCCGCCACGTCATTCTTGACGCTCCCTCGCGGGCCCTGCTACGATGCACGCGCAGAGACAAAACCCCCACGGCGCGCAACGATCCGGCGCGCCTTTCAGTCCCGGACGAACCGGCATGGTACGGGCGTGAGCGCCGGCAGGATCGGGTCCCGGATCGGGAGGCCGCAGGTATGCTCCCCTGGAGGGGCGTCGATCGTTCGAGCCTCGGGGCCTATTCGGCCCTGCTCGCAGTGTGTTGCTCCGCGGCCCTTTGCTTCGCCCTGACGCGGCCCTCCATGCCATCGGGCATCCACGACAGCGATTCGGCTCTTTACATTGTCGAGGCGATCTCCCTGGATCAAACGTCGCCCTGGGACGCCCAGCCGGAATGGAACACGCTCGTGCGTGTCGCCGCACTTCCCTGGGGCGGTCTGCACGTCGTCCTCCTCAAAATCGGTCTGTGGCTGTGCGGCCCGTCTCCCGAATCGTGCGAGTTTCGAGCCGGATGTCTCTACCGGTTCTGGTCGGCGGTCGCCGTGGCCTCGATATTCCTGGCGGCCGTCCTCGGCCACCTCTTGCGCGGTCGCTGGGGTGCCGTCATGGCCTGCGGGTTCGTCGCGGCGAGTGTTCCCCACGTGAGGATGTACACCCAGTTCAACCAGCTTGGCACCGCCGCGTTGTTCTCGTTGCTTCTGTTGACGGCAGGGGCTTGGCGGGCGTTGTGTCCCGGTCGCGTCGCCAGCGCCATCGTTCTCGGACTCGTGGGCTTCCTGTATCCGTTCGCGGACAACATGGCGCCCTTGATGTGGCTCGCCTTCCCGGCGTACCTCTGGCTCGTCCTGCCGGTTCCTGACCGGCGTGTCTTCGCCAGAGCCCTCGCGCCATACGCCATCGGAACATCCCTGGCGATCGCCGGGATGGTCTGCCTGATCGGCCTGCGGTGGGCCACAAGGGCGACGGTCTACGACTGCACGTTGATTCACCTCCTGGGGCGCGTCGCGGCCCTGGTGACGCGTCCGACGCACTCCCCACTGGGAGGGGGACCCGGTACGGTGACGTTCCGAACGGCGGCTTCGCTCCTCGGAACCGGAGGCGTCTTGGCCGTGGGGATGGCGGCTCTCTACGCCGCGGCATCGGTGCGCCGTCGGCGTGACCTCTGTCTCGCGCCCGTGGCTCTGGCTTACACGGTCTCGCTGCTGCTTGTGCCGCCCGACGCCACTGTGTTCGGCGAGTACCTCCAGCACGGGCTGCAGCTTGTCCTTCTGGCGACCGGCGTGATCGCCGCCCGGCTGTGGTCGGAGGCCGGGCCGGATGCGAAGTGGATCCTGCCGGGCCGGATGGCGTGCGTGGCGTGTCTCGTCCTGATGCTCGTTTCGGCCCGCGGCGCGGCCCGTTCGGCGAGCCGTGCCGCGGCGGGCGAGACGTGGGCCGCACTGGGAGGAAGGCTGGCGACCCTGCCGGTCGACACGGTGATCGCCTCCACCATCGAGGAAGAGGTCGGCATCCTCTACAGCGGCCGCCGCATCCTGACGCAAAACGACACCGGTGCGGCCGACCTGGCGCGGATCTTCGAAGCCTGGCCGGGACGGATCGACTACCTCGTGATCCGGCCGTCCGAGGAGAACCTCTTCTCGGACGTGGTCGCGAGGCGCGGTCTCAGGCGGGTTGAAATCGCCACGGACGCGGCCGGGGATGAGTGGGACGTGTTCGGCCTCCCCGCCGAGGGGCCGGGTGGCGGCAGTCCGGGCACGTCGAGGGCGGACGCGAGTTGCTGGAGACAGCCGTACATCCCCTACTCGTTCGACGCGGGCTGGCGTTACGCTCCCGGCAGCATCCTGGGAACGTGGGGCCCGACCGGCCTTCTCCTGGGTGATCCCCGGCTCTGGATCGAGTGGTCGCACGCCACACGACTTCCTTACGCCCGGTTCGCGGAAACGACACGGGTGACACGGCCGCCATCGCGTCCGGCCGCGCCGGGCTCGCCATGAACGCTCCGCATGCCGAGGAGCAGGGAGCACAGGCCGCCCATCCGCTGGTGATCATCGTGGCCTACGAGGCCGAGTCGCACCTGCCCGAGTTGATCGGCCGCCTGGCGCGCGTGGGATTGCCAGTATCCGCCGGAGGCCCTGCCCGTCATGCTGGACGAGGCGTTGAAGGTCGGCGCGGACGTGGTGCTGGCCTCGCGGATGTGGAGCGTGCGGTCGGCCCGCCAGGGAGGGATGCCGCTCTACAAGACCGTCGGCAACCGGGTGCTGACGTGGATCCAGAACCGGCTGACCGGCAGGCGTCTGAAGGAATATCACACGGGGATGCGACTCTACTCCACCGATTTTCTCGCGCGGGTCCCCTTCGAATTGAATTCCGACGGCTTCGATTTCGACACGGAGATCCTTCTCCAGGCGTTTTACCTGGACGCCCGCGCCAACGAAATCAAGATCCCCACGCGCTACGCGGGGGAGATCTGCCGAGTCCCCGGACTGCGCTACGCCATGGGCATTCTGAGAAGCACCCTCGACTTCTGGCTGCAGGCGCACGGCATGGGCTGCTCGCTGCGTTTCCGCGATCTGCAGGGCCGGCGGACTCTGTACGTCGACAAGACGCAGCTCGAAGGTTCGGCCCACGATCTGGCGGTCCGGTCCGTCGTGCAAGCGCGGCCGCGGTCGGTACTGGATCTGGGCTGCGGTCAGGGCTTCGTGGGCGCGCGATTGAAGGTCCACATCCCTGACGTCCGTTACGATGGGGCGGATCGGGTGCCGCTCCGTCCCGCCGCGTGCGACAATTACTGGTCCTGCGACCTCGACCGCGGCCTGCCGCCCGTAAGCCCGTTCGACTACGACGTGGTTCTCTGCCTCGACGTCCTGGAGCATCTCAGCGAGCCGGAGACCTTTCTGCTGCGTCTGCGCGAGTCCCGCAAGGGGCGTGAGGACACGCTTTTCGTGTTCTCGACCGCCAACGTCGCCTTCCTTTCGATCCGGCTGGGCCTTCTGGTCGGACGTTTCGAATACGGAGATCGGGGTATTCTGGACATCACGCACCGGCGCCTGATGACGCGGACCTCGTTCAAGAGACTCATCCGTGAGACGGGATTCGTGATTGAAAGAAGCCACGGCACGCCCGCCCCGTTCCAACTCGTCCTAGGGGACAACCGGGTTGGCCGCTCGATGACGCGACTCTGGAGCGTCCTGGCGACACTCCTGCCGGGTCCGTTCTCGTTCCAGACGGTCATCGTGGCGCGTGCCCGGCGATCGATACCGGACATCGTCGTGGCGGCCGACGAAGAGTCCTCGTCCCGGCCCTCCGAAAGGCGCGCCGGCCGCGGTGCGGGCCGGCACTGATCTGCGGGTCGGCCGTCCCTCACGACGTCTCTTCGAGGCAGGGATCGTCCGCGCCCCGACCGCTCATCTGATTGACTGTCCGCGGACTGTCTGGTAACGTCCGCCCGCCCATGAGTCGTCCGCTTGCCGCCGTCCTGTTGCCTCTTGCCTTGGCGTTTCCGGCTCTGGCGGGGGAGGGAGGCCCGCGGCTGCCGGTGCTCGGGCTCGGATACGAGTACGACCTGAGCGGCGAGCGGGAGGAGTTCCTCCTGCCCGATGGGATCCAGGACCCCTCCATCGCGCCCGACCATCCTCTTTACGTTCGCATCCGCGCGCCGTGGAGCCTGCTGGAAGCGCGGGCGGGGACTTACGACTGGGGCGAAGTGGATCGCATCGTCGATCCGTATCGCGCGGCCCGCTTCGAGGTGACCCTCTGCC
>QHXX01000064.1 GCA_003223135.1 Acidobacteriota bacterium
TTCACCAGGCGCCGCACCGCCAGGAACTCGACGATGCGCTCCTTGATCTTCTCGAGGCCGTAGTGATCCTCGTTCAGGACCTTCTCGGCGAAGTCGAGATCGCGGATCTCCTTGCTGCGCTTGTGCCACGGAACCGAGATCAGCCAGTCGAGGTAGTTGCGCGACACCGTCGCCTCGGCGCTGACCGGCGGCATGACCTCGAGCCGCTTCAGCTCCTGCATCGCCTTCTCGAGCGCCTCCTTGGGCATCTTGGCGGCGGCGATCTTCTCCTTCAGCTCCTCGACCTCGTTCAGCTTGTCGTCCTTGCGGCCCAGCTCCTGCTGGATCGCCTTCATCTTCTCGTTGAGGTAGTACTCCTTCTGCGCCTTCTCCATCTGCTTCTTGACGCGCTGGTGGATGCGGCGATCGACCCGCAGCTTCTCGATCTCGGCGTCGAGCAGGTTCGCCAGGATGGTCAGCCGCTCGGCCGGGTTGAAGGTCTCGAGGAGGTTCTGCTTGTCCTCCATGCCGACCTGCACGTGGGCCGCGATGGTGTCGGTCAGCCTCCCCGGCTCGGACACGCGGATGGTCGAGATCATCGTCTCGTACGGAAGGTTGGGCGAGAGCTTGACGTACTTCTCGAACAGCGACACCACCTTGCCCATCTCGGTCTCGATGTCGGGGGTCAGCTCGACCTTCCCCTCGATCGGCTCGAGCGTGGCCACGAGGAAACCGTCGTCCTCGCGGATCTCGACGACCTTGCCGCGCGTGGCCCCCTCGACCAGGAGCTTGATGTTGCCGTTCGGCAGCTTCAGGCTCTGGACGATGTTGGCGATGGTGCCGATGAAGTTGATCTCGTCGGGCTTCGGGTCGTCGATCTTGGCGTCGCGCTGGGTGGCCAGGAAGATCCGCTTGTCGCCCAGGAGCGCCTTCTCCACGGCGACGAGCGAGGACTTCCGCCCCACCACGAACGGGATCATCGTGTACGGGAAGACCACGACGTCCCGCAGGGGAACGAGCGGTAAAAAATCGACCTTCTGACCCCGGTTCTCGAACGCGTTGATCATCTACCCCGCCTTCTCCATCAGGATGATGGGCGCCGTCTTGTTCTCGACGACTTCCTTGGTGATCACGCACTCGGTGATGTCCGACCGCGACGGGAGCTGGTACATCAGGTCCAGCATCAGGTCTTCCAGAATCAGCCGCAGGCCGCGGGCGCCGATCTTGCGCAGCAGACTCTGCTCGGCGATCGCCTCGAGCGCGTCCTTGGTGAACGTCAAGGTGACGTTCTCGTATTCGAAGATCTTCTGGTACTGCTTGATCAGGGCATTGCGCGGCTCGGTCAGGATCTTGACCAGCGCGTCCTTGTCGAGATCGCCGAGCACGCCGATCACGGGGAGCCGGCCGACGAACTCGGGGATGAGCCCGTACTTGATCAGGTCGCCGGGCTGCACCTGCTCGAGGACCTCCTGCACGTTCTTCTGCGATTTGGTCTTGACCTCCGCCTTGAAGCCCATGGCCTTCTTGCCGATGCGCTGCTCGATGATGCCGTCCAGTCCGACGAAGGCGCCGCCGCAAACGAACAGGATGTTCGTCGTGTCCATCGGGATGAAGTCCTGGTGCGGGTGCTTGCGCCCGCCTTGCGGCGGCACGTTGGCGACCGTACCCTCGAGGATCTTCAGCAGGGCCTGCTGCACGCCCTCGCCCGACACGTCGCGCGTGATCGACGGGGAGTCGCTCTTGCGGCTGATCTTGTCGACCTCATCGATATAGATGATGCCGCGCTTGGCCTTCTCCAAATCATTTCCGGCCGCCTGCAGGAGTCGCAGCAGGATGTTCTCGACGTCCTCGCCCACGTACCCGGCCTCGGTCAGCGTCGTCGCGTCGACGATGGCGAACGGCACGCTCAGGAGCTTCGCGAGCGTCTGCGCCAGAAGGGTCTTGCCGGTCCCCGTCGGCCCGATGAGCAGGATGTTGCTCTTCTGGACCTCCACCTCGGAGCGACGCTTGCTCAGCTCGTTCCTCTTGTAGTGGTTGTAGACCGCGACCGCCAGCTTCTTCTTGGCCTTGTCCTGGCCGATGACGTACTCGTCGAGAAATTCGCGAATCTCGACCGGCTTGGGCAGCTTCACCTTGGCCTTGGGCTCGTCCGGCTCGCGCTCCTCGGCGATGATGTCCAGGCAGATGTCCACGCACTCGTCGCAGATGTAGACCGTGGGTCCGGCGATCAATTTCTTGACGTCGCGCTGGTCCTTGTTGCAGAAACTGCATCTCAATGATTCGCCGTCGCCACGCTTGCCGGCCATTGCCGATCTCCTGGGTGAGACCCTCGAATGTTGCCTGGGATTCCGTGCTATTCGCGCTTGGAGATGACCTGATCGATGATGCCGTACTCCTTGGAGGCGCTCGCGGTCATGATGAAATCGCGGTCGGTGTCGCGCTGAATGCGCTCGAGCTGCTGATTGGTGTGGTGCGCCAGGATACTGTTCAGCCGCTCCCGGATCCGCAGGATCTCCTTCGCGTGAATATCGACGTCGGTCGCCTGCCCGGAAAAATCGCCCATTGGCTGGTGCAGAATGATTCGTGAATTCGGCAGCGCGAACCGCTTCTTCGGTGAGCCCGCGGACAGGAGGACGGCGGCCATGCTCGCGGCCTGGCCGATGCAGATGGTCGAAACGTCGGGCCGGATGAACTGGATCGTGTCGTAAATCGCCAGACCCGCGGTGACGGATCCCCCCGGACTGTTGATGTAGATCGAAATGTCTTTCTCGGGATCTTCGGCTTCGAGGTACAGGAGCTGCGCGATCACCAGGTTGCTGAGCGTGTCGTCAATCCCGCTCCCGATGAAGACGATGTTGTCTTTAAGAAGCCGGGAGTAGATGTCGTATGCACGCTCCCCCCGGTTGGTCTGCTCGACCACCATCGGAACGAGTGGCATGGGGAGTTACTTCACCTCGTGCCTAATATTAGCACCATTCATCACAAAGTCAAGCGACTTTTCCCTGACGATCTGGCGCCTAAGCCCTGCCAGACGCGCATTTTGCGCGAGACGATCCTTCAGAGCGCTGACAGTTATGTTATGCCGCTTCGCCTCGTCTCTGAGCCAGTTGTTGACGTCCTCTTCCGACGCCTCGATCCCTTCCTGGGCGGCGATCGCCTCCAGGATCAGCATGGCCCGGACCGCCCGGGTCGCCGCAGGGATCATCTGGGCACGCTCTTCCCGCCAGTCGATTTTCGCCTTCGTGGGGTCCTTGCCCTCCGCGACCATCTGCCGGACGATCGCCTCCAGACGACGATCGACCTCGGCCTCCACCAGGGCCGATGGAACCTCGACAGCCTGTCGTTCCACGAGGTAGGACAGGATCTTGTCCCGGGCCTCCGCCTCCTCCGAGGCCTTCGCGCGCTTCTCGAGCTCGCCTCGCACGCGCTCCTTGAGCTCGGCCAGATCCTGGAAATTGCCCAGCTCTTTGGCCAGCCCGTCGTCGATATTCGGGACGACTTTCTTCTTGATTTCCCTGATGAAAAGGGTGTAGGCGACCGTGCAGCCGCGCAGCGTTCCGGCGCGCTCCTCGTCGGGATACGCCGTCTCGAACGTCCGCGTCTCGCCCGCCTGCGTCCCCAGAATCGCGGCGTTGAAGTCGGGATGGTTGTTCTCCGCCCCCGCCTCCAGGAAGAGCGGCTCGTCCTGGAGGTTCTTCCCCTTGCCCTTCACGAAACGGCAGGACAGGGTGCCGACGATGAAGTCCCCCTTCTGCACCGGCCGGTCCGTCACCAGCTCGAGCTTCGCGGCGCGATCGGCCAGGTCGCGCACGGAGGCGTCGATCATTTCGTCCGTGATTCGGCGCCTGGCCACCTCGACCGGGACCCCGTGGTAGTCCGACACGGTCAGGATCGGCCTCACCTCGAAAGTCGCCTTGAAGGTCAGCGGACGGCCGTCCTCATATTTGACTTCGTCGAGCACGGGGTCGTCCACCGGCTCGAGCTTCTTGTCCTCGATGGCCCGCAGCGAGTACTCGCGAACCATGCGGCCGATCACTTCGTCGCGGACCTCTTTCCCGAAGCGCCGGCGCACGATGTCGAGCGGGATCTTTCCCTGTCGGAAGCCGGGGATGCTGGCGCGGCGTGAGTACTCCGTGAACGATCGCTCGAACTCCTGCATCACCTGATCGCTCGGGATCTCGACCTCGAGGGCCCGCCTGCAGCCTTCCAGTTCGTTGACGACCACTTTCATCAATTCGAATGACCTCGTATCGAAGGAACCCTTGGCTTGTTGGGGAATCGACCCGGGGTTGGAACCCTGCGTGCTTAAGACTCGATCCTCTTCGTTTAGGATTCAAATAATATCAGGAACATTCCTTCGACACAAGAAGGGTCCCCGTCTGCCGGCCGTCAGAGACGTCTCAAGCTTGCTCGTGAGACTCCCTGGGTGAGACCCGACCCAACTTCAACTCTTCCGGCGGGTTCGACGAGGATGGCGAAGGGCGAAGGTCTCATCCGTTTCCCCCGACGACTCCTGCCCATGGCGGGGGCGGAGGGGACGCACGGCGCATTGGCCTCGCAACTCGCGGGTTCTCCTCGATCCTTCTGGTCGTCGACATGGTAACGGTACGCTTTTTGCTGAATCGAGACTGCGGCATTCGGCTTTTGGTCCAGAACCCGGGGTGAGGCCATGGACCGGCCGTCCCGCAAGGTCATCATACTCTCCGAGAATGTCGGTCGCTTCCTGCTTCGCGGCGAGAGCTACCTGTCCCGCTCCGGGTTCGTGCTGATGGCGGGCGGGAGCGGCCGTGACATCCTCGACCTGGCGGCCCGCGAAAGACCGGTCGCCGCCGTCCTCGGCTACGACCTGAAGGACGTCTCCGGTGACGAGATCTGCCGCCGCCTGAAGCGGACCCTCGACCCGCCTCCCGCGGTCCTGGTCGTCGGTCCTGCTAGCCCGCCGGAGGCCGCCCTCCGTTGCAGCCTGGCAGGCTGCGACGAATACCTCTTCTCCCCTGTCGAGCCTGGCGCGCTCCTGACCCGCCTGTCCTCCTACCTCGGCATTCGCTTCCGGGTTCACCCCCGCCGGCCGCTGGTCGTCCCCGTGTCGCACGGCCGGATCCTCCGCGAGTTTCTCGGCCATACCCGCGACCTCAGCGAGGGCGGGGCGCTCATCGAGAGCATCCTGAAGCCCGGAGCGGGCCGGCGCCTGGTCCTTCGGGTCTATCCGGACGACCTGGAGGCGCTGGAGCTGCGTGCCGTGGTTCTGCGGGTCGAGCCGTCGAGGGAAAGAGACCAGAACCTGCTGGGCGTGCAGTTCTTCCCGCCACCCCCGCCGGCGCGCGCCCGGCTCAGGGACCTCCTGAGCGGGCGTATCTGATACTCTGAGGGGGCGGAGGAAGGAGGAGCCTTGGGTCGATTGAATCGGCTGCGCCCCGACCAGGTCGGGGCGGACATCCGGTCGCTCTTCGAGACCTTTCTCAAGGAACGCGGCAACATCCCGAACATGTTCCGGACGGCGGCGCACCGTCCCGAAATCCTGAACACCATGCTGGCCCACTTCCGGTCCGTCATGGGCCCGGGCACCGTTCCCGTGGCGCTGAAGGAGATGCTCGCGGTCCGGGTGTCGCGCATCAACAGTTGCGACTACTGACTGGCCTCGCACACTGCTTTGGCAAAGCAGTTCGGAGTCGGTGACGATGCCCTCGCCGGGCTGCACGACCCCGCGAGCCATCCCTTCCCTCCCGACCAGAAGGCCGCCCTGCAGTTCGCCGACGCGATGACGAATGGTCCGGGACAGGTCCCCGATCCGGTCTTCGGCGAGCTGCGGCGGCATTTCAACGAGCCGCAGATCGTCGAGATCGCCTGCGTCGTCGGACTGTTCAACTACTTCAACCGGTTCAATAACGCCCTGCATGTCGAGATCACCCTCATGGATCCCGACATCCTGGTGCGCCGCATCGAGGAGGCGGCGGCCGGGTCGGCGATCCCGTTGTCTGATCTCTGCGACCGGGTGGCCGGAATCCTGAAGGAGGGACGGCGGTACGCCCGGGTCGAAATTTCTCGGCGTCAGGACGAAACGAAGGCGACGGGCGGAGAGATTGTCGTGCCCATCCGCGCCTCCGGGAAGGTCGTCGGGGTCATCACGGCCGAGAGCGACCGGAAGGAAGCCTTCGACGACGAGGAGCGATCTCTCGTGGAGCGCGTGGCGGCGGTCCTCGCCCCGCGCATCGCCTGAGGCGTCGTGTCACTGGATCGACGAGCGGAGAGAAGGGCTGGTGCGAAAGGAGGGATTCGAACCCTCATGGGTTGCCCCACCGGATCCTAAGTCCGGCGCGTCTGCCAGTTCCGCCACTTTCGCAGCGCCCGCCCCGAGACGCCTGATGTTGCCACGGGAGCGGTCGGCCTGTCCATTCGACCGCGCACATCATCTATATTACTAAGGCGCTGCCGCGGCCCGCGCTCTGACGCGGGCCTCCTAGGTCCGGGCCGCGCCCGGTGACGGAGGTCGGGTGGGGAATCGCGCGCCCTACTACCGGATGGTCTTCGGCCTGGCGGCTCTGTACAACCTCGCCTTCGGTCTGTGGACCGGCCTCGCCCCCGACGCTTTCTTCGATCTGTTCCATCTCAGGCAACCCCTCTACCCGGCGATCTGGAGCTGTCTCGGAATGGTGGTCGGGACGTACGGTCTCGGATACGCCTACGCCGCCCTGCGCCTGGAGCGCGCCGCGCCGTTCATCGTCATCGGTCTCATCGGCAAGGTCCTGGGACCGATCGGATGGGTGCTCACCGTGCGTTCCGGCGAATGGCCGGTGCGTACCTTTCCCCTGGTTCTGTTCAACGACATCGTGTGGTGGCTGCCGTTCGCGCTCTTCCTGATCGACGGGACACAGTCCGGCGCGAGACTGCGCGCCGCGGCGGGGCCGGCCTGCGCCGCTCTCAATGCTCTCGCGGCCCTGGCGATGATCGTCGTGTTGCGGCCGGGAACCGAAGTCGCGCCGGACGTGGCCGGGCGCATGGCGTACATCACCTCTCATCCTGTCTTGTGGCGGGCGGGATGGGGCCTCTGGATCGCCGCCGCGCTGAGCCTCCTCGCCTTCTACGCGTGGTGGGGCTCTGGCCTGCCGCGGAGGCCGTGGGCCCTCGCCGCCTTCCTGGTGGCCGCCCTGGGCGCGGGCTGTGATCTTTCGGCCGAGTCGCTGTTCATCGGCTGGCTCCCGGAGCGCATCGAAGAGCTGCAGCGGGCGGGAACGATCCTGACCGGTGGCGCGGCGAACGGTCTGTACACCATGGCCGGCATCATGCTGACCCTCAAGACCAAGACCCTGCGCGGCCCGATCCTGGCCTGGACCTGGGCGGTGTGGGCGGCCGGAGGCGCTCTGACGGCGACGACCCTCGCGGGCAGCGCCACCGGGATGGTCGTCTCGACGACCGTGCTGATGACCCTCTTCTGTCCGTGGGCGTGGTGCATGGGTCGGAGACTCCGGTGAGACGGATCGTGGTCCTGGGAGGCCGGGGATTCTTCGGCAGCGCCGCCACCGAAAGGCTGCGCGCCGAGGGCCTGCGCCCTCTCGTCGCCTCGCGCCGATCCGGCTTCGATCTGCGGGTGGACGTCGAGAACCGCGCCTCGCTGAAGTCGGCGCTGCGGCAGGGCGACGTGGTCCTCGACGCGGCCGGTCCCTTCCAGAAGAGGACGACGGCCGTCATCGAGGCGGCGCTCGAGACGGGCTTCGACGTCGTCGACCTGTCCGACAGTCTGCGTTACGCCGAGCGGGTGGCCGACCTGCGCCTGCGCATCGACGCGGCCGGCATCCGGGTCCTGACGTCGTGCAGCTCGATCTCGGCCGTCAGCGCCACGGCCCTCCGCCTGAGCGGTCTCGAGGAACCCGGGCGGCTGAGCCTGGTTCTTCTGCCGGCGACGCGCGCCACGGCCCACGGCGCGACCGCGGCATCGCTCCTCGAATCGGTGGGCCGGCCGATCCGGGTCCTGCGTGACCGGCGCCTGGTCGAGCGTCGCGGCTGGCGTGAACCCCGCAACTTCCGCTGGCCGGCCAGGGGGAGGCGCATCCGCGCCTACCCGTGCGAGAGCGCCGACGCTCTTCACCTCCCCCCTCTCTGTCCTTCCTTGCGGCGCGTCGATTTCTACGTCGACGCCAGAGCGCCGGGGCTGAACCTGGCGCTGTCCCTGGCGACGCGATCGGAGCCGGTCCGCCGCGCCATCGCCGCCCTTCGGCCGCTCGGCATCGCGCTCTGCCGTCTTTTCGGTTCGAGAAGCGGCGGAATGCTTTACGAGATCGAAGGATCGAACGGCGCCATCGTCACGGTCGCTCTGCTCGCTCCCCGCGGCAGCTACCTGGTCGCGGTCGCGCCGGCAATCCTGGCCACGCGCGCCCTGGCGCAGGGGCGCTTCACCGCGACCGGCCTGGTCCCGCACGACCGCCACGCCGAGGCGGGCGTTCTCGTCGATTACCTCGGCCGGCTGGGCGTCGATTTGGTGACGACCCGGCATGGGCGGAGGAGCGCGTGAGCGCTGCGGCCGGCTGGCAGGTCTTCATCGACACCGGCGGCACGTTTACCGACGCCGTGGCGGTCGACGCCGCGGGCGGCGTGCGCCGGACGAAGATCCTGAGCAGCAGCGCCCTGCGAGGAGCGATCGAGCGTTCGGAGGGCCCCGTCCGCCTGCGAGTCCGCGCCGATTGGTCGTTGCCGGACGACTTCCTGAGCGGCTTCCGCTTTCGCACGCTCGAGCCAGACGCCCCGTCTCGCGATGTCGTCCGCTACGACGCCGCGGCGTCGGTCATCGAATTGTCTTCGGCATGGCCGCGGGCGCTCCTTCAGGGAGAGCCATTCGAAGTGGTCTCGAAGGAAGAATCCCCCGTCCTCGCCGCGCGCATCCTGACGCTCACCCCGCCGGGGCGGCCGCTGCCCGTGGGCGGCCTGCGCCTGGCGACGACCCTCGGGACGAACGCCCTCCTCGAGCGGCGCGGCGTGCCGACGGCCCTGTTCGTGACCCGCGGCTTCGCCGACCTTCTGTTCATCGGCACGCAGCAGCGTCCCGATCTCTTCGCGCTCGACATCCGCCGAAGAGAGCCGCTCTATGAAGACGTGGTGGAGGTGGGCGGGAGGATCGCGGCCGACGGTTCGGTCCTGGAGGAGCTTCACGAGGGCGACGTCGAGGCAGCCGCGACCCGCCTGGTCGCCCGCGGCATCGACTCGGCCGCGGTGGCGCTCCTGCACAGCTATAGGAACCCGCGCCACGAGGAGCGCGTGCAGGAGATCCTCGAGCGCCGCGGCTTAAGGCACGTGTCGTGCTCCTCGCGCCTTTCGCCGTTCATCAAGATCCTGCCACGCGCCGAGACCGCGGTGGTCGATGCGTACCTGGCTCCGGTCGTCCGCTCGTACCTGGATCGCGTCCGTACGAGCGCGTCCGGGGGCCGGCTGCACGTCATGACCAGCGCCGGCGGCCTGGTCGCGGTCGAAACCGTCCGGCCGAAGGACATGCTCCTGAGCGGTCCCGCGGGCGGCGTGGTCGGCGCGGCGCTCGCCGGCCGGAGGTCCGGTTTCCCGAAACTCATCGCCTTCGACATGGGAGGCACGAGCACCGACGTCGCCCGCTTCGACGGCGATTACGACTACACCTTCGAGCACCGGGTTCAACCTCCTCCTCGGGCGCCTCGATCCCGGGCGCTTCGGCATTCCGATCTCGCAGGAGGCGGCGGCCCGCGCGGCCGCCGATCTCCAGAAGACGCTGGCGGAGCAGACCCCGGACCCGTCTCCGCCGGAGGCGGTGCTCTCGGGCCTTCTTGACATCGCCGACGAGCGGATGGCGGACGCCATCCGGACGGTCTCTCTGCGCCGCGGCTACGATCCGGTGGATTACGCGCTGGTCGCCTTCGGCGGCGCCGGAGGCCAGCATGCCTGCGCCGTCGCGGAGCGCCTGGGCATCCGCAACGTCGTGGTGCCGGCCGACGCGGGGCTTCTGAGCGCCCTCGGCCTCAAGCACGCGGTCCTCGAGCGCTTCGCCGAGCGGCAAGTCCTCGAGCCGCTCGAGCGTGCCCTGCCGCGCGTCGCGGCCCTCGTCGAGCAGCTGTCGGCGCAGGCGTGCGGGATGGTCGAGTCCGAGGGGGTGCCCCGGGGCGAGATCGAGGTGCGCCGTCGCTTCGTCCATCTTCGCTTCGCGGGGCAGGACTCGGTGGTCGAGGTTCCGTACAGGGAGGGCGCGTCTCTCCGGAAGACCTTCGAGGATCGCTACGCCGATCTCTTCGGCCATAGGCCCGAGGGGCGCCCGATCGAGATCGAATCGATCCGCGTCGTCGCTTCGTCCCGGCACAGTATCCCGGAGGACAGCCGTGGGGCCCCGGTCGCCGTCGAGGCGGTTCCGGCCGGCACCCGGCGCGCCTATCTCGCCGGGCGATTCATCGAGGCGCCTGTCTTCGATCGCGGCCGGCTGGCGCCGGGAGCGCGCTTCCAGGGGCCCGCCCTCGTGTTCGAGCCGCACGCCGCGACCGTCGTGGCGGCCGGCTGGAGCGCGGAGGTGGACAAAGCGTCCGCCCTCGTCCTGCGCCGGCGGCGGGAGGCGGGAGACGGACAGATCCGCTCATCCACCGAGGCGGCGCGCCCGGAAGCCATCCGGCTCGAGCTGTTCACCAACCGGTTCCGCTCGATCGCGACCGACATGGGGGAGCGGCTGCGCCGCACCGCCGTCTCGACGAACATCAAGGAGCGCCTCGACTTCTCCTGCGCCATCCTGGACGCTTCCGGAGAGCTGGTCGTCAACGCCCCGCACATCCCCGTGCACCTGGGCGCGATGGGTCTGTGCGTCCGCCGCCTGCGCGACATGCTGACGCTGCGGCCGGGCGATGTGGCGGTCACCAACCATCCGGCCTGCGGCGGATCGCATCTGCCCGACGTCACGGTCGTCACACCCGTCTTCACCGAAGAGGGCGCGCCCGTTCTCCTCGGGTACGTCGCCAGCCGCGCGCACCACGCCGAGATCGGCGGCCGCCGCCCCGGCTCGATGCCGCCCACGGCGACCCGCCTCGTGGAGGAGGGCGTGGTGATCCCCCCGATGTACCTGGTCCGCGACCAGGAGGCGCTCTGGGACGCCGTCCGTCGCCTGCTCGGACAGCCTCCCTACCCGTCCCGGGCAGTCGAGGACAACCTCGCCGACCTGCGCGCCGCGGTGGCCGCCAACCACGCCGGGGCCGAGGCGCTGCGCGCCCTGGCGCGTGATCATGGCGCCTCGACGGTCGCGCGCCAGATGGAGGCTCTGAAGGAGCTCGCCTCCGAGCGCATCCGCGAGGCGCTGCGCCGGGTCCCTTCGGGACGCTACGAGGCGGTCGAGAGGCTCGACGACGGCTCGCCCCTGCGCGTGGTGATCACGCTCGCGGGAGACCGCGCCGCCATCGACTTCACCGGATCGGCCGCCGAGCATCCCGGAAACCTCAACGCCACCCCCGCCGTCGTGCGCAGCGTCGTCATGTACGTCCTCCGACTTCTCCTGACGACACCGCTGCCGTTGAACGAGGGGCTGATGCGCGCCGTGGACCTCACGATCCCGCGCGGACTCCTGAACCCCGACTTCGACGTGGAGCCGGCGCTCGCCCCGGCCATCGTCGGGGGCAACATCGAGACCAGCCAGAGGCTCGTGGACACGCTCCTCAAGGCGCTCGGCCTCGCGGCCTGCAGCCAGGGGACGATGAACAACGTCCTGTTCGGCGACGGGCGGTTCGGCTACTACGAGACGATCTGCGGCGGCTGCGGCGCCGGCCCCGGCTTCCACGGCGCGAGCGCCGTGCACAGTCACATGACCAACACGCGCATGACCGACGCGGAGATCCTCGAGCACCGGTTTCCGGTGCGCGTGGAGCGCTTCGCGGTCCGCCGCGGCTCGGGGGGGGCGGGGCGCTTCCGGGGGGGCGACGGCGCCGTCCGCGAGCTGACGTTTCTCGCGCCCGTGTCGCTGTCGATCCTCAGCCAGCACCGCGTCGTCCCGCCCTACGGTCTCGAAGGGGGCGCGCCGGGCCGGCCCGGGAGACAGCGCGTCGTCCGCACCGGCGGCGAGGTCGTGGAGCTCGGCCCGATCGACAGCTGCGAGGTGGCGCCGGGCGACCGGCTGATCGTCGAGACCCCGGGTGGCGGAGGGTACGCGGTGCCGGCTCTCGTCACGAATTCGTAACCAGCCCGCCTCCGCTTGCAACAATCCCACAATTACCTAGATTGGATTCGTGCGCGTCGCCCGCGGGCGACGCCACCCGGACGGCGTCCCGGCTTGACATGACGACGAGGATTTGCAGGCGTCCCGCTCGGCCGATTCGGGGCGTGGGGATTCGAACCGTGCGTGGCAGGCGATGCGTGATGCGGATATCGCTGCTTCTCCTTCTGGGAGCGGCCGGCTCCTCGTGCGCGACCCAGTCTGTCGGGCCGACGTTGACGCTCGAGCAGCATTCCCTGCGGATACCGCTCACGCTCGAGGAGGACGGGACGGTGATGCTCGCGGAGCGTCCGCCCCTGGTCGGCCGAATCGATCTGTCTCCCATCTTGAAGGCGGAAGGCGCGCAGCCCGGGGCGGGAACGAGGGCCACCGTTCAACTGATGATGCATTACGGCCGGCTCTATGTCGTGGCGGACGCCTTTCGCGCCATCTGGGAGATCACCCCGCAGCCAGGGACAACCACGGCATCGTACCGGCCGATCCCGGTGGTTCGGGACATAGGTCAGGAGCCTATGAAGGACGTCCGGCTCTCCCGTTACGGATCGGCGCGATCGTCCTGTCTCCGCCTCGATCGCGCGGGAGGGGGCCCGGTCTTCATCACCTCCAGCGGAGACGCCCGGGATGATTGTCCGTAGGACGGCCGTCCTCACGGGCGCGCTCCTTCTGGGCGTGACCTGCCTGAGGGCCGCATCGCAGGTCGAGGCGGATCCCCACGAGCTGTGTGAGAGGGCGCGGGAATACCTGGCCGACGGCGAGCTGCGTGCGGCGGGCTCGGCGCTGTCCCGGCTGCGCACCCTCATCGCAAAGCGTCCGGACTGGGATCCGGAGGGGGTCTTCACCAACGAGCTCCTGCCACCGCTCCAAGCCAGGCTGAATCGACTCCAGCACGTCGCCCGCAAGCTCGACGACTTCACCGTCGAGGCCCTCCAGGACCTGCAGCCCCCCGACATCAAGAAGGACATCTCGACCGTGCGCGACTACACGGAGTGGGCCACCTCCGTCATCGAGCGCCTGCGGGGCGAACGGGATCAAATCATCGGCGCCGAGCTCGCTGATGCCGAGGAACGGGCCTTCCTGACCCACACGGAAAGCTACGAGCGGACCGAGCGGCTCCTCGAGGTCGACGTGCTGAAGAGAATGGCCGACACGGCCGGCGACGATATCCTGGGGCTGCTCGCCGGCGACCCCGAGCTCGAGTCGGTTCTGACCCGCTTCCGCCAGCTCAAGCGGGATCTCATGCAGATCGTGGCAGAGCGGGACCAGCTCGAAACGGACGTGAAGAAGTCACACGACCACAACGAGGCCGTCCTGGGCGTGCTGGCCGCCGTGGTGACGGATGACTCTTCCCTCAAGGCCCATGAGGGAGGCCGGCGACCCGTGAACGTGGCCGAACTGTTCGCGCGTTTCCTGGACGGCGAGATGGCGGCGCTGCGGCGCCGGAGCTACGCGACGCCCTCCGAGCTCGACGTGCTCCGGGCGAACCTGGATCGTTACAGGCGGTACAACGAGGTGCTGCACGCGGCCGGCCTCGGACAGGACCAGAAAGGAAAGATCGAGGCCCTGTCAAAAGCCGTGGACGGGCTCCCCGTCGACGGCAGGGGCTTCACGGCCCTCTCGGCCGCCGGCCCGGCGTCCCTCGTGCTCATCGGCGCGCTGGCTCTCGCCACCGGTGTTCTGGGGTGGCTCGCGGTTGAGCGGGGACGGCGGCTGGCATCGCTGCAGAGCTCGGCCGGCAGGAAGGTCGCGATCGGCCCGGCCAAGGTCCACAGGACGGATGTCGACTCGAAGGCCGTCTGATCTTTGGGGCTGGTCCGGCTTGGCGGCCTCCGCCGGCCCCTTCCTGCGCTCAAGGATGGTCGTGTACTGCGGGCTGGGCTTCGCCTTCGGCCTGAGCCTGACGGTCGTCGGCTACCTGGTCGATTACTACGCCCTCTACAAGACCCTGCCGCAAGCATTCGGCCTCCGCATGATCCAGGGCCTGCATCGGGTCACGCCGGTGCATTTCTTCACGGATGGATTCGCTCCGATCCTGGCGGCCGTGGGGGCTCTGGCGGGCCGTCTCCATGACAGGCTCAGGTACCATTCGAACCATCTCGAAGAGATCGTCGCGGCGCGCACGGAGGCCCTGCGACGCAGTCAGGAGCGGTACGAGCTCGCGGCCCGCGGATCCAACGACGGGTTGTGGGACTGGGATCTCGTCGCCGACACGATCTACTACTCCCCGCGCTGGAAACAGGCGATCGGCCACGAGGATTCGGGCGTGGAGGACGCGCCCGCGGCGTGGCTCGATCGCGTCCATCCGGAGGATCGTCCCGGTCTCGAGGCGCGGATCAAGAGCCACCTCGCCGGCGGCACGGCGCATCTCGTGGCCGAATACCGGGTCCGCCACGCCGACGGGTCTTACCGCTGGATGCTGTCGCGAGGCATCGCGGTGCGTGACGAGACAACGGGGACACCGTACCGCTTCGCGGGCTCCCAGACCGACGTGGACGAACGGAAGAAGATGGAAGAGCAGCTGATGCACCTGGCGCTTCACGATCCTCTCACCGATCTCCCGAACCGCACCCTGTTCTTCGACCGCCTGGCTCATTCCTTCAGTCGGGCCCGCAAACGCCGGAAGGACGAGAGCCTGGCGATCATCTTCGTGGACATCGACCGGTTCAAGAACATCAACGACAGCCTGGGTCACCTGATAGGCGATCGGGTGCTGCAGCAGGTTGCGAGTCGCTTCCGCGCCTGTATCGAGCGCGTGTTCGGCTCGGGGGGGGAGGACGAGGAGGAGGGGCCGGGACGGTACGGTCGCCGCAGCATGGACTGGACGGTGGCCAGGATGGGCGGCGACGAGTTCACCGTTCTCCTTCAAGAGATCGGGTCGCTGCGCGAGGCGACGCAGGCGGTCCGTGAGATCGAGGAGGACTTCCGGAAGCCCATGAAGATCGAGGGGCGCGAGCTGTACGTGACGCTGAGCACGGGGATCGTCCTGGGCCCGGGAAAATACGAGCGTCCCGAGGATCTGCTCAGGGACGCCGACACGGCCATGTACAGGGCCAAGGCCCATGGCCGCGCGCGCTGCGAGATTTTCGACGAGAAGATGCTGGCGCGGGCGCAGGAGCAGCTGCGGCTCGAGACCGATCTCCACCAGGCCATGGAGCGCGAGGAGTTTCACGTCGTCTACCAGCCGATCATCGAGCTGGACACCGACCGGCTCAGGGGTTTCGAGGCCCTGCTGCGGTGGCGGCATCCCGAGAGAGGGTTGATCCCGCCGACGAAGTTCATTCCCCTGGCCGAGGAGACCGGTCTCATCGTGCCTCTCGGGAACTGGATCTTCACCGAGGCGTGCCGGCGGCTGCGGCACTGGCATGACCTCGACCCGCGGTTCCGGGAACTGACGCTGGCGATGAATCTGTCGCTCCGGCAGATCTACAGCGCGGATCTCGAGGAGGAGATCGTCGCGCTCGTGGACGAGGCAGGTCTGGACCCGACGCTCCTGCATTTCGAGATCACGGAGAACACCCTCATCGAACATCCCAACCAGGTGACCAAGGTGCTCCTTCGTCTGAAGAGGCGCGGCTTCAAGGTGGCGATCGACGACTTCGGGACCGGCTATTCGTCTCTGGCCGCACTCCAGAGCCTTCCGGTGGACCTGCTGAAGATCGATCAGGTCTTCGTCGCCCGGATGGGCGAGACGGACAAGGCGCGCCAGATCGTGGCCACGATCGTCGGACTGGCGAAAGCACTCGGCCACGAGGTCATCGCGGAAGGGATCGAAACCGACGCGCAGCTCAAGGAGCTGCGCAGGCTCCGCTGCACGCTGGGCCAGGGCCACTTCTTCTCCCCCCCGCTCGAGGGCGACTCCGTGGAGGAGGAGGTGCTCACCCGCTTCTATCCCGATCTACCGCAGCCCGGCAGGCGGGAGGCCGGCGCGCGCCGCGCGCGCTGAGCCGGCCGGCGCCCCATAAAGGGCCGCCGTCAGTGAACTGCTTCTGTGTCCGGCCCTGAGGCGGGGAACAGCCGGTGCAGCGCGTCGCGCATGGCGTCCAGGCGGAACGGCTTCCCCATGAGTTGGGTCCCGGAGGTCGAGGTGAACTCGATCAGGTGCGGGCGCGCCGTGTCGCTCGCCAGGAAGATGACCCGGCGGACGAGCCTCGGCTTCGCGGAGCCCAGCGCCTCCAGGAGCTTCCGGCCGTCGAGCTGCGGCATGTCGTAGTCCGCGATCATCGCCTCGTACTCCTGGCTGCGGATCTTGGCGAGCGCGGCCTCGCCGCTGTCGGCCGTGTCGGCCCTGTATCCCAGCGTCTCGAGCAGGTCCACCAGAACACTCTGCACGTCGGGCTCCGACTCGGCGATCAGGATGCGCGGTCCGGAGGGGCGGCGGCTGGAAGCATCCGCGGATTTCCCCGCGCCCTTGGTCCCGGCGGTCACCGCCTCCGCCTTTCCCGATCGCATTCCGGATCGCCTGGACCCGGACGGTCGCGCCGGGGCAGGCCCGGCTTCGCTCAGGGCGACGGTCTCGGGCGGCGCCATCGGCAGCTCGACGGTGAAGACGGCGCCCTCGCCGGGCTTTCCGACGACGCGCAGCACCCCGCCGTGATCGCGCACGATGGCGAAGCAGACCGACAGTCCCAGGCCCGTCCCCTGCCCGACCGCCTTGGTGGTGAAGAACGGATCGAACACGCGGCGGGCATGCGCCACCGAGATGCCGGGGCCGTCGTCGGCGAAGGTCAGGACGACCTTGACC
>QHXX01000065.1 GCA_003223135.1 Acidobacteriota bacterium
CGGATTCACGGCCGGGATTGGGCCGGTCTTTCGTGAGATGATCGAAGGCATTCGTCGCGGGCATGAACGCCCCCGGTCGTCCGAAGGAGAGGGAAGACGTGACGCAGGACAAGGAAGCGCACGATCAGAGCCCCGGGCGCATGCCGGTCATCTTCGTCGCGCACGGCTCGCCCCTCCTGCTCGACGACGCGGGGTGGGTCGAGGAATTGAGGGGATGGGCGCAGCGGATGCCGCGCCCGAAGTCGATTCTCATGCTCTCGGCTCACTGGGAGCAGAGGCCGATCACCCTCGCCGCGACGCGGACCGTGCCGCTCGTCTACGATTTCTACGGATTCCCCGCAAAGTACTACGAGGTGAAGTATCCGGCGCCGGGCGCTCCGGAGCTCGCGGCGCGGGTCCGCGAGCTGCTCGCAAGGACGCAGCCTCTGGCTGAAGCGACCGAGAGAGGGCTCGACCACGGTGCCTACGTGCCGCTCGTCGCCATGTACCCCGGCGCCGATGTTCCGACCCTACAGATTTCACTTCCCACGATGGATCCCGCCGTGCTCCTCGCCCTCGGGCGCGCCATAGCACCGCTCCGGCGCGAGGGCGTGCTCATCGTGGGCAGCGGATTCCTGACCCACAACCTGCGCGCCATGGATCCGCGGCCGGATGCCGGAACACCGTCGTGGGCGGCAGACTTCGATGCCTGGGCCGCCGATGTGCTGGCCCGCAAGGATGTGGACGCACTCCTCGACTACCGGAGCCGGGCCCCCGGAGTGCGTCAGGCGCTTCCGACCCACGAGCACTTCGTCCCCGTGGTCGTCGCGACGGGGGCCGCGGTCGAGGAGCCGGCGAGGGTGAAGTTCCCGATCGTGGGCTTCGATATGGGCTCGCTCACGCGCCGGTCGGTGCAGTTCGGATGATCCGAGCGAGACGGCGAGCTGAAGGGGCGCTTGCCAGCATCGAGGCATCCCCGTATACTCTCTCCACACCAAGGAGGACGACGATGATTCGTGATGGAACGTCTCGCCCCTCTTTTCGCTTGGTGGTGACTCTCCTCGCGGCCTGGATGGCGGTCTTTTCCGTCATCGCGGCGGTCCATAACCACGGCCCGTTCGGAGCCATCTCCAAGACGGCAGCTTTGACCCAGCCCGGTGCGGGGACGATGCAGGTGGGGGCGTGCGCCGCCTGCCTGGCTTCGCACGTCCCGTTCCACGTTCCTGGAGCGCCGATGGTCTTCTCCGCTCCCCTCGTGGCGGCGGCCCTCGTGTCGGTCGGGCAGGTTCAGCCGGTCAGTCTCGATTTCTTCAGCACTCGCTCCTCTCGCGCGCCTCCTTCCTCATCGGTCCTGTAAGCACGGATTCCTAGCCGGGCACGAACGCACGGTATCGCTGCGCTCAGACTCTGCTCATCGGCCGATCGGCACCTCCGACTGGTGCATAGAGCATCGTTCCGGCGCGGGCGTGCATTCACGCATAGAGACTCATTTTCAGTATGACCCGAGCGGGTCACGGAGGTTTCTTCATGTCCCCGTATGGCAAGCGAGTCATTTATTCCTGGTTGTTCGGATGGATACTGCTTTTCGCCCAGTTCGCTCCCCCGCCGGGAGCGGCTGGCGATGTCGGCTCGATCAACGGACGCCTCGCCGGCCCGGACGGACAGGGCAAGTCGGGCGTCGTGGTGCACCTGCGCAATTCCCTCACCGGTTTCCTCGCCGAAGCGACGACCGGCCCCGAGGGACGCTTTGCATTCCGCAACGTTCCGTTCAATCCGTACCTTCTTCAGATCGAGGTCACCGGGTTCCAGACCATCTATAAGCAACTGGAGGTCCGCTCTCCCATTCCCCTGGAATTGAAGATCGATTTGACTCCCTCGCTGACCGAGAAGGTCACGGTGACGGCGGACAAGGACGCGGCCCAGCTCGAGACCGACACCTCGGTGAGCCACGTCGACATCGACAAGTCGTTCATCGCCAAGGCGCCGGCGCCCATCGCGACGCGCGCCATGGAGCAGATCGTCACCTCGACGCCGGGGTTCGCCAAGGACGAGAACGGACGGTTCCATTTTCAGGGAGCGCACAGCCAGAACGAGTACGTCGTCGACGGCCAGACCATCTCGGACCAGACGGGAATGACCTTCTCGAACTCCATCGATCCGGGCATCGCGCAGGGAATCGAGGTGATCTACGGGAACGTCCCCGCGGAGTACGGCGAGAAAATCGGGGCCGTGATCAACCTCGCGACCAAGTCCGGCCTCGGCGCCGGTCCGCTCAAGGGCGACGTCCTCGCGGGTACTTCGCGGTTCGGCACGTACGAGGGGGGCGTCTCGACCACCTACGGCAACGAGAATTTCGGGCTGTTCGCCTCGATCAACGGGTCGAAATCCGATCGCTTCCTCGATCCCGTCAATCCGGCGAACCTGAACAACAACGGTGACACCGGACGGGGCTTCCTGCGCTTCGACTGGGCCCCGAGCGCCAACAACAAGTTCCGCTGGACTGTCCTCGCCGGCCAGACGCGGCGCGGCGTGCCGAACACCTTCACGCAGGAGCAGGCCGGCCAGGACCAGCGGGTGACGACGAAGGACCAGAACCTCAACTTCGGCTGGCAGCACGTCCACTCGGCGAAGAGCTTTCTCGACGTGGATGTCTTCGGCCGTTTCTCGACCTTCCGTCTCGATCCATCGGCCAACGACGCTCCTGTCACGGCCCTTTCGGATCGCTCGCTCGACAATTACGGCATCAACCCGTCGATGACCTGGATCGCTGGGGTCCACGAATTCAAGATCGGCGGCGTCGTGAAGCGCATTCCGATTGACGAGCGCTTCTCTTTCGGAATCACCGACCCGAATCTCAACGACCCCTCCTCTCCGGATTCCAACACGAATCTCGACCCTTACGATCTGACGCCCTGCGGCGGGGCCAGGGTGACCTCCTGTAATGGGTCGCTGTTCCAGTTCCACGAAAGCCGCACCGGTACCTACTACGCCGGGTACGTTCAGGATGACATCCGGCTGAAGCGCCTGACGGCGAACCTGGGGCTGCGCTACGACCACAACAACCTGCCGGTCAATGACTCGCAGCTCGAGCCCCGCATCGGCCTCGCCTGGACGCTGCCGGGAGACAAGACCGTCTTCAGGGTCTCCTACAATCGGGTCCTCTTCACGCCCGAGTACGAGAACATCTTGTTCAGCTCCTCGGCGGCGGCGGCGGCGCTCGTCCCTCCCGTCATCCAGGCGTCGCAGGCCCTCGGCGGCGGCGTCCTTGCCGTCCGCTCGGAGCGGCAGAACGCCTACGACGCCGGGTTCCAGCAGGCGATCGGATCCCGGCTCAGACTCGATATCGACTTCTGGCAGCGCCAGTCACATTTCGCCGGCGACCAGGATCAGTTCCTCAACACGGGGATCGTCTTTCCGCTCGCCTTTTCGCACGGCCGCTTCCACGGCTGGAACATCAGGCTCGACATGGCCGAGACAGCGGGCGTGAAGGGGTTCATTTCCGCCGGCCATACTCGGGCGATCTACGGGGCCCCGCCGGTGGGCGGTCTCTTCCTCGACCAGGCGGCGATCGGCGATCTCACCGCCGGCGAGTTCCTGATCGACCACGACCAGAATCTTCAGATCCAGACCGGCTGGACCTACGACTTCCACAAGAGCGGCTTCTGGGTAGGGACGAATGTTCGCTACGACTCGGGCCTGGTGACCGACGCCGACCCGGCCACCCTGGCGGCCGATCCGGACAACTTCTTCGCGGCGCCTTTCGTCAGCATCCACAGCGGTGAGCGCTTCGATCCGAACCGCATCAAGGCCCGGACGATCTACGACTTCTCGGCCGGCTTCGACCTGGACCGCTACCACGCGCCGCTGACCCTTCAGGTCGATCTGTTGAACGCCTTCGACAAGGAGGGCGTCTACAACATCGAGTCGGTCTTCGGAGGGACGCACGTCATCCCGAACACGGTTGTCTTCATCGTGGAATCCGTGGCGGGTTTGAAGGCCAACAGCCTCAGCCTGATGATGGACGCGGCGCACAATCTTTCGGACGAGGTGGCGATCCTGCTGCTCTTCCTGGCCTACGTGATGCCCTCCGGTCTGTCGGGAACCCTGATCTGGTCCGCGAGCTTTCTCAACTCGCTCGGCATTCTGGCGCTGGGCGGGTTCCTTGTGTGCCAGGCCGCAGCAAGGCTCCTGCACGCGGAGCCGGTCCTCGGGATCATTCCAATCGTCGCGGGGCTGATCGCCGCAGTGGGGAACTACGGAGTGGCAGCCGTCCTGCGGAAAGCCGCCACGAGCGATCCCGCCATACGGCTGGCCTACGTTCACAACCTTGGTGATGCTCTCGTCGCCATGGCCCCTGTCGCAGCGGGGCTCCTCATCGTCGTGACGCGCCTTTACCTGTTCGATCCGCTTCTGGCGCTGGTTGTCGCGGGGGTCCTCCTGTCCTCGACGCTGCGCGAGCTGGCTGTCTCCCGAAAGGATCTCCTCTGGCCGCGCAAGGTCGCCTGCGGTCCGCATCACTCGGGTTGAGGGCGCGGCCGATGGGCGGTCGGCGGCCTTCGCCGGCCGCCTCCCGGGTTAGAAGGTACGAAGCCGGGCGCGGCGTAGGTCCTTGAGAATCACACGGGCGGCGTTGCGCCCCGGCGCTCCCATCACGCCGCCGCCCGGATGGGTGCCGGAGCCGCACAGGTAGAGGTTGTCGATTGGAGTCCGGTAGCGGGCCCAACCAAGAAGAGGCCTCATGGCGAAGAGCTGATCCAGCGCCATGTCTCCGTGGCAGATGTTGCCGCCGGTCAAACCGTAGACCTCTTCGAGGCAGAGCGGTGTCAGGACCTGCCGGTAGAGGATCGCCCGGCGCACGTTCGGGGCGTAGGCGGCGAGTGTCTCGACGGTGAGATCGCCCAGGGTCTCCTTGCGTGTCTTCCAGTCCCCCTCGGCCAGGTGGTAAGGGACGAACTTCACGGAGATCGACATGACGTGATGGCCGGAGGGCGCCAGTGTGGTGTCGACCGTCGATGGAATCACGATGTCGAGATACGGCCGGCGCGACGGCCGTCCGGACCGGTAGTCCTCGAAGGCGTCTTCCAGATAATCGGGGTGCGCTCCGCACACCTGGATCGAGCCGCGCAGATGGGGGCCGTCTCCCGGAAGGGCCGTGAAATCGGGGAGCTCCGAGAGGGCCAGGTTGATCTTGGCCGAGTTCCCCGTGCAGCGGAGGTTCTCGATGCCCCGGACGAACTCCGCGGGGATCTGGGACCGCTCCACCATGCGGAGGAAGGTGCGCTTCGGATCGGCGTTGGAGACGACGATGCGGCTCCGGATCTCCTCGCCTCCCTCCAGGATGACGCCCCGGGCCACGCCGTCCTTCACCAGGATCCGCTCCACCGCCGCCCCGACCCTGATCGCGGCGCCGTGGGATCGGACCGCGGCCGCCAGGGATTCGGCGACACCACCCATCCCTCCCTTGACGAACCCCCACGAGCCGGGGGACCCGTTTGCTTCACCGAGGTAATAGTGCAAAAAGACGAAGTCGCCGATGCCGGGCGAGGGAAGGCGCGGCGGGGTCATCGCGAGGGTCGGCCGGACGAAATCGGCCGCGCGGGCGATGGCGGTGTTGAACCGGGGATAAGCCTCGGCGTCCCGGCCGGAGAACCGGGCGATCTGCCGCGCGTCCTCCCGATCGCCGAGCCCGAGAAGAAGCGAGCGCCCGTCCGGAAACGGGGTGAACGAAGCGCGACAGGGCAGGATCTCGAGACCGTGCTCGCGCAGGCGCAGATCGCGGATGATTTCCGGACGGAGAAGCGACAGGACATAGGACGCGGTCGAGAAACGATATCCAGGCAAAAGCTCTTCGGTGACGCAGGCGCCGCCGACGATCGGCCGGCGCTCCACGACGAGCGTCTTGACCCCGGCGCGCGCCAGGTACGCCGCCGCGACCAGGCCGTTGTGCCCGGCTCCAAGGACGATGACATCGACAGCACCGCTCACGCACCACCTCCAGCAGCCACGGGAATTCCGGAGGCTATGCCGGCAAAACCCCCGTCGTCAAGGATCGCAATCCCCGAAAGGGGCCGCTGAGGTACGATGGCGCCACACCGCACTTCTTGAGGACGGGGGGATGTCCCATGATACGAGACACGATCCGCGCCACCTTGATCTTCCTTCTACTGTTCCTGGCCTCCGGGGCCACGGACCGGCCGCAGGCCGCGGGGGCGGGCGCTCGCCCCGCGGTGGCGATCGAGCTGCGCGTCATGACCCTCAACATCTTCTACGGGGGGGACGAGCTCAACCTGACGAACGGCCAGTTCTGCCTCCGCCCCGACGGCTGTCCCGAGACGCTCGCCGAGGTTATCGAAGCGATCCGGGCGGCGAACCCGGACATCGTGGGTCTGGAGGAGGGGGAGCGCAACACGGCCGCGATCGCCGGGGCTCTGGGCTGGTACGCGAGCGAGCGGATGCAGATCGTCTCCCGCTATCCGCTCATCGATCCGCCGGGCGGTGACGGCATCTACATCTTCGTGCAGCTCGCGCCCGGCAGGGTCGCGGCGCTCGCGAACGTGCATCTTCCGGCCGATCCGTACGGACCGTATCTCGTGCGCGACGGCGCGCCGGCGGAGGCCGTCAGGGAGCTCGAGGAGTCGCTGCGCCTGCCGGCGATCCGCGATCAGCTCCGCGTGTTGCCCGCGCTCGCGGCCCGGGGCACCCCGGTGTTCCTGACGGGCGACTTCAACTCGCCGTCGCACCTGGACTGGACCGAGGCGGTCGTGGCGGTCCGCGACGTCGTGCGCTACCCGTTTGCCTGGCCCGTCAGCGTCGCTCTCGCGAACGCGGGATTCCGCGACTCGTACCGCCGGGTCCATCCGGACCCGGTCGCCGTGCCCGGCTTCACGTGGACGCCCGGCAGCCCCGAGGCGGTGAAAAACGAGGTGCACGACCGGATCGACTGGGTGCTGACCGCGGGTCCCGCTACGGCGCGGGACAGTCGGGTCGTCGGCGAGGCGGGCGGCCCCGATGTGGAAATTCCGTTCAACCCGTGGCCGACCGACCACCGCGGCGTCGTCTCGACGTTCGACGTCACTCCGGGCGTGTCGCCGGTCATGGTGGCGGTCGGGAAGAGGAGCCTCTCCGTGGGAGACGACCTCCCGGTCGTCTTCCACGCCACGGGCAGGCGCGGCGAGCGGGTGGCCGTCGTTCCCGCCGGCGGAACGGCCGCAAGCGCCGTGGCGGTACGCCCCACCGGGGCCGGCTCGCCGACGGACGGGACGATCGTCTTCTCGACCACCTCTCTCGCGCCGGACGCGTACGAAGCCGTGCTTCTGGACGCCTCGGACACCGTCCTGTCCCGCAGTCCGTTCTGGCTCTACGCGGCCGGCGCTCCGGCAACCGTCGCCACCTCGCAGAGCGTCTATGCGATCGGGGAGCCGATCGAGGTCTCGTGGACCCATGCGCCGGGGATGCGGTGGGACTGGCTCGGGATCTACTCGCCGGGAGAGTCCGGTAATAGCAAACTCGCCACGACCCGCAACTCGGGGTACGGAGGCAACGGACACTACCGGCTCTACGCCTACACGCGCACCGCGATCGAGGGAACGACCACGTTCAACGCGGACTCTTTCGTGGGATATAGCACCTGGCCGCTGCAGCCTGGAAACTACGAGGTTCGCCTGCTTCTCGACGACGGTTATCGGTCGGCGGCCACCTCCGCGCCTTTCAAGGTCGTCCAGCCGTAGCGCCGCCGGCAGCCGCGACGGCGTCGTTGTCGAACACATAGATCGTCCCGCCGAAAACGGCCAGAGGCCGCCGCCGAAGGAGATCTCCGTAGAACGCCGCCAGGCGAGGGTCGTGGATGTAGATCGCCTGTAGATGCGTGGCGCTGACGGCGATCACGGCGGGCTCTCTACGCGTGGGCATCTCTGTGCCCGGCTCACCCGTCGAGGCCGTCGGGAGTTTCCTGTAGGTGATTCCGTAATAGGCTGGATCGGCCTGCCCGAAATAGGCGAGGTACAGAAGGCGATCGTGGTTGCGGCGCTGCCATGCGGCCAGAGGCTTTAGATCCTGTCCCCAGTCGAGGTTGGAGTCTCCGAGCAGTGCTATCCGGCTCGGACGGAACACCGCGTTGAAGAAGGCGATGTAGTCGGGGAATGCAGCGAGCGTTTCGATCAGGAGGCCGGCGAGCACGACCGCCAGGATCGTCCGGCCGGGCCGGCTCTGGAGGGCCCGCGTGCCCGCCGCGACCACGCCGAGAGCGATGAAGGCGTACGGGTAAACCGTGAGCGCGTGACGCAGACCCAGGCTCACGTGAGAGATCATGAGGGACGTCCAAAAGACGACGAACGGCAGGACAAGGCATGTGACCGACCACCACTCCTCGCCGGGCCTCCAGGATCGCCAGGAGCGGCGCAGCACGAGGAGGCCCGCGATGGCGGCGGCCAGACCGGCCGCGAGCGTGGCGAGAGGCGTCTTGAAGAGGCAGGCCATCGGCAGGTAGTACCACCACCCGGTGAGACGGTGCTCACCGAGAAGGAAGCCTTCGCGGCGCTGCAGACCCTCGCAGGAATAAACCACGCCATAGAGCCAGGCCTGGGGCAGGATCCGGTTTCGCTCCGCCCACAGCACGGATCGCAGCAGGGGCTCCGGCCGCCACGCGGCGATTTCGGCCTGGTCCGCGGGTCGCGTTCCGGCCCCGGCGAGACGCTCGATCTCGAGGTGGTTTCTGCGCATCCTGTCGAGAAGGTAGCCGGTGTCGAGCCGGACCTCCGGGTCGCGCGTCGGCGCAAACCGGAAGCGGTAGGCGGCCCAGATGACTCCCCAGGCCGCTCCCAGGAAGACGACGAGAAGCAGCGCCCCCGCCAGGAGCCTGGGTCCCCGCCGGGCGAGATTCCTGCCGAAGAAGATCCACGGGACCGGCAGGATGGCGCGCGCGATCAGGATCAGGGCCGCGAGCGGAAGGAACAGGAGGGCGGAGAACTTCACGCCGAAGCCGGCGGCGAACACCAGGGCCGCGACGAGCGCGCGGCCCGGAGTCACCTCGCGGCCGAGCCGCCAGAGAGCGTGCATCAGGAGAAGTGCGGAAAACGCCAGGGCCACGTCGTTCTTGACCAGGGACGCGTGGCCCAGAAAGTTCGGATCGAGGGCGAAGAACGCGAGAGCCACCATCGAAGCGATCGGGCCGGCCAGCTCCCAGGCCCAGCGCGCCATGAGGCACCCCAGCGCCACGGCGACGAGCAGCATCATGAACCGGGATCGCTCCACCACGCGCTCGGCGTCCACGCCCGGCTGCTCGAAGAGCATCTCCGCGGCCCAAAGGTAACGGACCCACAGGTTTTGGAGCATCTGGTCCCAGGCCGGAATGCGGTGCTCGGGACGAAGAGCCGAGGGGCCGTTCGGAAGCGCGGACCAGTACTGCCAGAGTGCCGGGTGGTCGGGGTGGACCCGCCAATCACCCTCGTGCAGGATCATCCAGGCCCCGACGGTGTTCAACGGCTCGTCGAAGGTCGGGCACTTCGTGCGGGCCGCGCTCCAGGAGAGCGCCGCAAAACCCGCGAGCAGGAGGAGGCAGGCGGCGGCGGTCGCCGTGCCGCCGATGCGCCGCCGGTTCTCGTCCGGGGGATGACTCATCTCGCGGCCGGGTCATCCAGGGCGGCCGCCAGTCGCTCCAGGCCCGCGCTCAGCATGTCCGTCTCGCCGCCGATGCCGATCCGGAAGTGATCCGTCAGCCCGAAGAACCGGCCCGGCACGACCGTGGTCTCGTACTTCGTCCGCAGCAAGTCGCAGAGCCGCCCCGTGTCCCCCCCGGCCCAGCGCGGAAACACGACCGTCCCGAACCCGGGGCGCATCACCTGCAGGTCCGGCCGGGAGTCGAGGAACCGGGCGAGGAGGGCGCGGTTTCGCTCCACCAGAGTCCTCGCCCCTTCGCTGATCCGGCCGAGCTGCCCGAGGGCCACGACACTCAGGCGTTCCGCGGCGTGCGCCGGGATCACGGTAAACAGATCGCTCAGCCGCCAGATCTTCCTGGCCAGCTCCGGCTCGGCCAGGATCCAGCCGCACCGGAGTCCGCTCAGCCCGTAGGCCTTGGTCAGGCTGCCGGTGACGATGAATTCGCCTCCGAGGTGAAAGGCCGAGCGGGTGGGGTACGCCCAGAGCGTCTCGAGGTAGACCTCGTCCACCTGGACCCGGGCACGGGCGTCTCGCGCGATGTCACGCAGCGCCAAAAGCGTCGGCTCGTCGGTCAAGGCGCCGCTCGGATTGTGCAGGTTGCTGATCACGATCAGGCGCGTCCGCGACGAAACGACCCGCGCGACCTCCCGCGGCTCGATCCGGAATCCCGCCTCCGGACGCCGTTCGAACCGCGTCACCTCGGCCCCCAGATAGCGCGCCAGGGACAGAAGGGGCTCGTAGACCGGATGCTCCATCACGACCTGATCGCCCGGCTCAAGCACCGCCGCCATCGCCAGATGGTTCGCCAGCGACGTGCCCACAGCGGCGACGACGCTGTCCACAGACACGCCGCACTTGGCCGCCAGCGCGCGCTGGAGCGGCTCGTAGCCGTAGAGGCTCGAGCCGCTGAGATCGATGTCGTCAAGAGTGACGCCCAACTCCCGCATCGGATAGGGAGTCACCCCGCTCGTCGCGAGATTGAAGCGCGCGTGCGCGCGCGTCTTCGCCCACTCCATGTACTCGGAGCTCAGGACTCTTTGCGGTTCGCCCATGTGGTGTCCTTCCATCTCCATGCGCCGTAAACAGGAATTCCGGCGACCAGGATCCCCAGACCGATCGCGCTGTGGGCTGGGTACGTGTAGACCGTATTCAGGACGACCAGGACGCTGACCGCCACGAACAATGCGGTCGTCACCGGATGGCCGGGCATCCTGTGCGCCGTCGCGGCGCCGTCCCTTTTGCCCCGGTCCCGGCGCCGCAGCACGAAGACGCAGCTGGCGGCCAGGCCGAAGAAGATCCAGTCGACCGAGACGACGTAGTTCAGGATCTGCTCGTACCTCCCCGAGAGCGCGATCAAGGCGGCCCAGATCCCCTGCAGCACGATGGCCACGACCGGCACGCGCGTCCGCGGATGCAGCCACGCCACGCTCTTGAAGAACAAGCCATCCTTCGCCATGGCGTAATAGACGCGGGGAGCGGTCAGCATGCTCTGGCTCAGGAATCCCAGGGTCGAGATGGCGATCCCGGCGGCGATCAACCGGGCGCCGGTTCCGCCGAGCGCCGACTTCATCACGTCGGATGCCGGCGTGGCCGTCGCCGCCAGTCCCGCCGTGCCGAGCACCCGGATGCAGACGTAGTTGACCGAAAGGTAAAGCGCCACGACGCCCACGACACCGAAGATCAGTCCCCGTGGCAGATTTCTGCGCGGCTCGCGCACTTCGCCTGCGATGAAGGAGGCCGTCTGCCAGCCACCGTAGGCGAACAGGACCGGAACGAGGGCCGCCCCGAGGGCGGTCAGAAGATCGAAGGAGACCGGGCGATCGAGCAGTCGGCCCGTGGCGGCCCCGGCATCGGCCGGAGTCGCCTCGTCCGCCAGCAGGAGACCGCACGCGATCAGAGCGACGATGGCGAGGATCTTCAGCAGCATGAGCACGCTCTGGACGCCGCTGCCCGCCCTCACTCCCAGGCAGTTGATCGCGGTCAGCACACCGAGCGCCAGCACGGCGACAGCCCCATCGGCCAGGGGTGCTCTGGTCAGCTCCCGGAAATAGCGGGCGAACGTGACGGCCACGGCCGCCATCCCGCCCGTCTGGGTGACCAGGAGCAGCCCCCAGGCATAGATGAAGGCCAAAAGCGGGTGAAAGGCCTCGCGGATATAGGCATACTGGCCGCCAACCCGGGGTCGCCGCTCGGCAAGCTCCGCGTAGATGAAGGCTCCGAGAAGTGCGATTACTCCGCCCGCCGACCAGGCCGCCAGGATCAGGAAGGGTGTATGGACCTGACGCGCCACGACGTAGGGATTCATGAAAATGCCGGAGCCGACGATGCCTCCCATCACGATCATCGTGGCATCGAAGAGCCCCAGACGTCGCGCCAGGTCCGGCGACGACCCGTTCGTGGGAGCGGCGTCCTCCACATCTCGCATGATCGGTTTCAGGATAGCGAAGGGGCGGGGCAGGTGTCCATGCCGCCACCCCGCGACGCGCCGCCTGATAGAATGCGGCGACCTCGATCGGCCAGGGGAGACACCATGAGGGAGAGCGGGCAGCACAGCTCGCACGCAGAGGCTCCGTTCTTCAGCGAGGGAATCGCCTATGGCGATGGAAGGACCGTCAACGAATGGACCGTCCCGCTTCGCATGCTTCCACCGGGTCGGGGGCGGGCGCTGGATCTGGGGTGCGGCGACGGCGGGGGGCGCCGCGCCCTCGAGGAGAAGGGATACTCGTGGGTCGGGATGGACGTCCGGAGGGAGGGCGGCGCGTCGATCGTCGCGGACGCGCATCGGCTTCCGTTCAAGGACGATGTCTTCGATGTCGTTTACTCGCTTCAGGTGTTCGAGCACCTGTCCCGGCCCTGGGACGCGGCGGCGGAGGTCTTTCGCGTGCTGAAGCCGGGCGGAATGTTCTGCGGCGGAGTGGCGGCCCTGGAGCCCTTCCATCATTCCTATTTCAACTACACCCACTGGGGCCTGGAATCGATCCTGCGCAGGTCGGGCCTGGTTCCACGCCGCATCGAGCCGGGCGCGAACGCATTCCTGGTCATCCTGCACCACCTCGTCGACGGCGGCGGCCCCCAGCTTTCGCCCGTCATCGCCAGGATGACGATACGTCCGCTGCTCTGGATGCTGCGGCTTTTCGGCACAGGGTTCATCCTTTTGCGCTACGGGCGCGCGTCGTCCCAGAGACGGCAGATCGGTGCCTATTTCCGGAAGTTTCCATTGCGCTTCGCCGGCCATCTTCACTTCCTGGCGGAGAAAGGGAATGGGCCTGACTTGGGCGGAGCGCGAAAATCCCCACCTCACCCTCGAGGATTTGAGGAGGGGTGCAGAGGCCGAGAAGATCCTGGAACCTTTTCCGCCCCGCCTCGCTCCTCCAGGGCGCAACCGGGTGCGTGGCCGCAAGGCGATTGAGCTCTCCCCGATTCACCAGAAGGTGCGTGAACCCGGCGCCGAGGAGCCAGTCGCGGGCCGCCTCGGCCGAAGGCAGGGTCTCGAGAGGCTCCCGCAGCGGTGAGACGTCGTGCTGCGAGGGCACCACGAACCTGCGGGGAAAGCCGAATCCCCGCGTTTCTCCTATGAACAGGACGCGCGCGTCGCCGGGCAGCCATCGGGCCGCTGCGAACGCCGGGGCCGGATTGTGGACGACCAGGGCGGGTGGCCAGGCGAGCGGGTCGGCGATGGCGAGGCGAGGGCCGCCGAGGCGATCGATCTCTCCCGCCGTGAAGGCAAGACCGAGCGCGGCCGTCACGCCCAGCGAAAGAGAAGCGGTCAGAACACCGATCCGTCCGGCACCGCCCGACGACGCCGCGAGCGCGAGAAGGACCGCCAGCGTGGGTGTCAGGAAGCGGGGGAGGCTTCCGGTCAGCGACCAGACGAGAAGACCAAGGATCGCGGCGCAGGCGATCGCCCTTCGTCCGCTTCCGCGGGCGGCGACGAGGGACAGGATTGAGGCCAGGATGAGCGGCGCCAGATAGGAAAGATGAGGCGTGAGCGCGGCGCGCAGACCGACGAGCCACCCCGCGGCGCCCGACCAGAGGTGCATGGTGCTGGAGGCGTCGCGCCAGAGGGTCTCGACTCCTTCCCGCCGCCATCCGAGCGGCGCGAGGGGATCGCCGAGCAGGACGAGATTCTTCAGCCACCAGGGGAGACTCCCGGCCATGACTCCGAGCCCGGCGATCCCCGCCTGACGCAGCACCGAACCCGGACCAAACCGGCGCTCCATCGGAAGCCCTTGGGGCACCGGGCGGGCACGCAGCACGATGATCGCGATCACCACGGCCGCCCAGGGGATCCCCTGGAGCCGTGAGGCGACGCCGATCCCGGCGAGGAGCCCCGCCAAAAGCGGGCCTCCGCGGCCGTTCCGTCCCGCGAGCGCCAGGGCGAGTGCCGCGAGAAGGGGCGCCGCCAAAAACCCTTCGGCCGCGGGCAGCGCCGGCACCAGGGCTCCCGAGGGTAGAAGCGGCAGCGTTGCGCCGGACAGAGCCGCGAGCGACGGCGGGGCCCCGATCCGGCGCGACAGGGCCGCGAGCGCCTGGCCCGCCAGGACGAAGCTCGCCAGATGCAGGAGAGCCGGAAGCCTTTCGAGGCCGGCGGCGAGAGGTCCGGCCGCCATCATCTGGAAGAGAGGCGGGAAGGAGGAGAAGAGGTCTTCCGGGTGGGAGGCGAGTCGTCCCTCCTGGAGCGCCTGCCAGGGTAGGCCGAGGTGGTAGACCAGGGCGTCGTGGAAGAACGGCGGTGCGGCGGCGACCGGCAGGAGAATCAAAGTCGCGGCCGCGAATGGAGCGAGCCGCCGTGCCTGCCGCGCGAGACCGCGGTACCGCCCGACGACCGCCAGGATGCAGGCCAAGGGTAGAAGCGCTCCCGGCCGGAACGCGCCCAGCATCCCCGCGATCACGTAGGCCGATGAGAGCGCAAAGCTGCCGAGGAGAAAATCGACCGGCAGGCGCAGATCCGGTGCGATCGGCAGGCGCGCCACGCGCCGCGCCCGCGCGCCGACGGCGGCCAGCCAGAGACACCAGACGACCGCCGCCATGAGCGACAGCACGATCGCCCCGATGCTCTTCATCATCTCCGTCCCTCCCCCGACCAAGGTGCCCGCATCGCGA
>QHXX01000036.1 GCA_003223135.1 Acidobacteriota bacterium
GGGCCTTGCGGTTCTCGCGTGAAGCCGTATCGGCTCTGCCAGCCTTGAGCTCGGATTCTTTCTTCATCTCACCCCTCGCAGATGGCGGTGCACCCTGGGAGGTTCCGGCCATCCCGGCGCGCCGCGAAGGTTGGGGACTTACGACTCCAATACCCTCCGGACGACCCCATCCGGCGGAAAAAACGGCGGCGCTTGTCCCTCCCCCGAAGCCTCTTCGACTCGGGGATTGGCACGGCCTCCGTCTCGTGGATGGGGTCGCGCGACCATCGGTCGGAGCGCCGTCTCCCGCACGCTTGGAGTGGAGAAAGCTGTCCCGACCGCACTGTTCACAGGGTATTCACACCGCTTGCGAGTGTCAAGGGGCGAACACAAAATGTTGTGGAGACTCACAGCCCTTACACAAGATGATGAGGATCAAAGCACTTAGTCTGTGGGGCCAATTGTGGAAATCGTGTGCACGGCCGGGCCGCGCGCGTCAAGCCGCGACCCGGCGAGCGTTCGGCGGCGAACGTCGAGAGGAGCGGCGCGAAACCACTTGACGGATGCGCCCTCCGGGCGCCAAAAAATCTTTTTTCCGTCTCGCCGGGCGACGGGGGCGGGCACTCAGTCCCGCAAGTAGTGACAGGTGTAGCCGCCGGGATGCTTCTGGAGATAGTTCTGGTGGTACTCCTCCGCGGGCCAGAACTTGGTGGCGGGGACGATCTGGGTGACGATCGGGCGCTTCCACTTGCCCGAGGCCTCGACGCCGGCCTTGACCTTCTCGGCGACCCGCCTCTGCTCCTCGCTCTCATAGAAGATGGCCGAGCGGTACTGGGTCCCCTCGTCGTTCCCCTGTCGGTTCATCGTCGTGGGATCGTGCATGCGGAAGAAGTAGCCGAGCAGGTCCTCGTACGACAGCCGATCGGGGTCGAAGACGATCCGCACGGATTCGGCGTGACCGGTTCGGCCGGTCTTCACTTCATCGTAGGTGGCGTCGGACGTCGTGCCGCCGGCGTAGCCCACCACCGTCTCGACCACGCCGGGGATTTCTCTAAGGATCTCCTCCATCCCCCAGAAGCAACCGCCGGCGAGCACGGCGACCTCGAGCCTGGCCGGTCCACTCTTGGCGACGGGCGAGCCGGAAGCCTTCGCCGCCGCGACACCGGCCTTCTCGAACAGGGACAGGTATTGTCCGTATCCTTCCTCCTCGAGCTTCTCGACCGGCACGAAGCGCAGCGCCGCCGAGTTCATGCAATAGCGCTGGCCGGTGGGGCGCGGCCCGTCGTCGAACACGTGACCCAGGTGCGAGCCGGCGTGCTTCGATCGCACCTCGGTGCGCTTCATGAAGAAAGTGCGGTCGTCGCGGGTGCTGACGTTGTCCGGCTCGAGCGGCTTGGTGAAGCTCGGCCAGCCGGTGCCGGAGTCGAACTTGTCCAGGGACGAAAACAACGGCTCACCGGAGACGACGTCGACGTAGATGCCGTGCCGATGGTTGTCCCAGTACTCGTTCTTGTAGGCCGGCTCGGTCCCCTCGCGCTGGGTGACCTGGTACTGCAGCGGCGTCAGTCGCTTCTTGATGTCCTCGTCGGAAGGCTTGGTGTACGCCTTCATGTCCCCTCCTTCTTTCGCGGGCGCGGGGGCGGCGCCCGCCCCCTCGGTGCCTGCGCCGGCCATGCAGCCGGACAGGGCAAGGGCCAGAAAGACCACGCCCCCGATCCGGCACGAGTTCAGGACTGTCATGCTGGCTGTACCCTCGAGTCTTTGCAGCCCATAATGATGCGACACACGGCCATGCAGATTCAAGGCCGGGAGAAACTCATGAGCGACCTCGAGCTCGACCGTGACTACCGGAGAGGCGACCGCGGACCGAAAGTCGTCCTGGTTCAGGAATGGTTGTGCCTCAACGGGTACCGTGTGCTCATCGACGGATCGTTCGGCCCGGCGACCGAATTCGCCGTCCGGCAGTTCCAGAAAGGCGCCCGCCTGCGTGGGGACGGCACCGTCGGTCCGAAGACCTTCGAGGCCCTCATCCGCCCGATGACGAAGGCCCTCGAACCGATCGCCCCTGCCGGCCGCGGTCTCGGCGACCTCGTCTGCCGGTATGCCCGCCGGCATCTCAAGAGCGCGCCGCGCGAGATCGGCGGACGGAACAAGGGTCCCTGGGTCCGGCTCTACATGGACGGCCGGGAGGGCGAAGACTCGCCCTGGTGCGCCGGATTCGTCAGTCACATCCTCCGGCAGGCGTGCGACACCCTGGGCGTCGACCCGCCGTTGACCTTCTCGGTGTCCTGCGACACCCTGGCCGCCAGCGCCCGGGAACGCGGCACCTTCCTCCCCGGCGCCCGGGCGTCCGAGCCCGCCCGCATCACGCCCGGCTCGCTCTTCCTCCACCGCCTCACCGAGGCCGACTGGTCGCACACCGGGATCGTCCTCAAGACACGTGAGCAGGTGCTCGAAACGATCGAGGGGAACACCAACGACGACGGCGGTCGTGAGGGATACGAAGTCTGCCACGGCTACCGGGGGATGAAGAGCATGGACTTCGTCGTGATCTGACCGCGGCCCGACGTCGCCCGCCCTGCGCCGCGTTGACTCCATCCACGCGGCGGTCTATCATCGCCGCCGATTCCGTCAGCCAGAACACACGCTTCCCGCGGAGAGGTGTCCGAGTGGCTGAAGGAGCACGCTTGGAAAGCGTGTGTGGGGGAAACCTCACCGTGGGTTCGAATCCCACCCTCTCCGCCACGCTCCCCGCCTGAGCCCGAGGAGGCCCCCGGAATGACGCCACGCTCATTCGCCCCAATCGCCATCATATTGATCTGCACCGCCCGGCTGCAGGCACAGGCCCAGACGACCCAGACCCTGGCGGAGGTCTTCAAGCGCGTGGACCCCGCGGTCGTGGAGATCCATACGAAGGAGATCGACCTGCCGGTGGTGCCGATGGGCCAACCGGTCAGCGTGGGCGGCCTGGGCTCGGGGGTGCTCATCTCGCCGGACGGCAAGATCCTGACCGCCGCCCACGTCGTGCAGACGGCCGACGCGATCGAGGTCGAATTCCTGACCGGAGAGACGCTCAGGGCCAGGGTCCTGTCGTCCGAGCCTTCGGCCGACGTGGCGCTCCTGCAGCTCGAGAAGGCGCCCCGAGCGCCGTTCGTCGCCAAGATCGGCGACTCGGACGCCGTCGAGATCGGCGCGCCGGTGTTCGTCGTCGGGGCGCCCCTGGGCGCCAGCCACACCCTCACCGTGGGGTACATCAGCGCCCGCCGCAAGCCGAACGCCACCTTGAGCGGCATGTCGCGGGCGGAGTTCTTCCAGACCGATGCGGCGATCAACCAGGGCAACTCGGGCGGTCCGCTGTTCAACATGCAGGGCGAAGTCATTGGAATCGTCAGCCACATCCTGTCCCACTCGGGCGGCTCGGAGGGGCTGGGCTTCGCCGTCACCTCCAAGGTAGCGCGCCAGCTCCTGGAGCAGAAATCGTTCTGGAGCGGTCTGGGTGGCTTCATGCTCTCGGGCGATATGGCGCAGGTGTTCAATCTCCCCCCGCCCGGTGTCGGCCTCCTGGTGCAGCGGGTCGCGGCCGGCTCCCCCGCCGAACGCCTCGGCTTGAAGGCGGGGACCACACGGGCCAGCATCGGCGACGAGGACCTGGTCGTCGGCGGCGACATCATCCTGGCCGTCCTGGGGATCTCCCTGTCCCAGCCGAGTGCTCTGACCGTGATCCGCCAGAAGATCACCGACGCGCAACCGAATGACCCGATCGACGTGACGGTCTTGCGCGGTGGCAAGGTGATCACCCTGACCGCCAAAGCGCAGCCCCCGGCGCAGCCATGAGGTTTCGCAGGGTGCCAGCGATGATATCCTTGCGACATTCAATCCATGGCGGGCGAGATCGAGGATGATCCTGGCGGGCGACATCGGGGGCACCGGGCCGTGAAGGGGGCCGCGATCACGCTCGACCGGCACCTGCGCGAGGCGGATGGGCAGGGCCGGGACCTGCCCGAGGGACTGGCGGCGCTTTTGAGCGCTCTGGCCGGCGCCTCCAAGATCCTGGCGCGGCAGGTGCGCCGGGCGGCGCTGTCGGGGAGCCTCGGCTACTCGGGCGGCGTCAATGTGACGGGTGACTCCCAGAAGAAGCTCGACGTGATCGCGAACGAGACGGTTCTCGAAGCGGTCGCCTCGACGGGCCTCGTGGCCGCGGTCGTCTCGGAGGAGCTGAAGGGCGCGAAGGCCCTGGCGGATCAGGGGGAGGCCCGCTACATCCTCTGCACCGACCCGCTCGACGGCTCGTCCAACACCGACATCAATGGCGCGGTCGGCACGATTTTCGGCATCTACCCGCGCGCGGCGGACGGCCCCGTGGACGAGGTGCGCGACCTTCTGCGCCGGGGCTCGGAACAGATCGCCGCGGGGTACGTGATGTACGGACCGGCCACCGTCCTGGTCTACACCGCCGGCGACGGGGTGTTCGGCTTCACCCTGGACGAGGACGCGGGCACGTTCGTCCTGACGCACGACCGGATCCGCTGCCCCTCGCGCGGCCACTACTACAGCGCCAACCTGGGACATCTGAAGGAGTGGCGCCCGGGCATCCGGAAATTCGTCGAGCACCTGACCGAGCGCGATCCCTCGACGGGCCGGCCTTACTCGCTGCGCTACGTCGGGGCGCTGGTCGCCGACCTGCACCGCGGACTCATCGAGGGAGGGCTGTACTTCTATCCCGCGGACGAGGGGCACGCGAACGGCAAGCTGCGTCTGCTCTACGAGTGCGCCCCCCTCGCCTTCGTCGTCGAGCAGGCGGGAGGGCGCGCCAGCACCGGAGCGCAGCGGATCCTCGAGGTTCGTGCCGAGTCGATCCACCAGCGCGTGCCGCTCGTCATCGGCAGCGCGCTCGACGTGGAACTCTACGAAACGTTCATGAGGAGAGAGCCGTGACGGAACGAGTGCGAGAGATCCTGAGCTGGTACGGGAGCGACAACCCGGGTACTCTGACCAACCTCGCCCGCATGCTCAACCACGGCAGGCTCGGCGGCACGGGGCGCATGGTGATCCTGCCGGTCGATCAGGGCTTCGAGCACGGGCCCGGCCGCAGCTTCGCGATGAACCCGCCGGCCTACGACCCGCGCTACCACTTCCAGCTCGCCATCGACGCCGGCTGCAACGCCTACGCCGCGCCGCTCGGCTTCATGGAGGCGGGCGCCCGCGAATTCGCGGGTCAGATCCCGCTGATCCTCAAGGTGAACAACCACGACCTGTTCGGGGACGAGAGGGATCCCGACCAGGCGATGACCGGGGCCGTGGCGGACGCCCTGCGTCTCGGCTGCGCCGCCATCGGCTATACCATCTACCCGGGTTCGGCGCACCGCCTCGAGATGTACGGGCGGATCCGCGCCTACGCCGAGGAGGCGAAGCGCTGCGGCCTGGCCGTCGTCGTCTGGTCCTACCCGCGCGGCTCCGGCCTCAGCAAGGAGGGCGAGACCGCCATCGACGTGACCGCCTACGCGGCGCACATCGCCTCCCAGCTCGGCGCGCACGTGGTCAAGGTCAAGCTGCCCTCGGCCCACCTCGAGAACGAAGCGGCCCGCAAGGTCTACGAGAAGGAGAAGGTCCCCATCACGACACTGGCCGACCGCGTGCGGCACGTCACGCAGGCCGCCTTCAACGGCCGGCGCATCGTCATCTTCTCAGGAGGCCCCGCCGAGTCCGACGAGAAGATCCTCGAGGAAGTGCGCGCCATCCGCGACGGCGGCGGCTTCGGCTCGATCATCGGGCGCAACTCGTGCCAGCGCAAGAAGCCCGATGCCCTCCCACCGGCCCCGGATCGGCCTCGCCCTGAGCGGCGGAGGCGCGCGCGGCATCGCGCACGTCGGCGTCCTCGAGGTCCTCGAGGAGCTGCGGGTCCCGATCGACTTCATCGCCGGCACCAGCATGGGATCGATCGTCGGCGGGCTGTACGCCTCGGGCCTGTCCCCGGCGCAGATGCGCAGCGCCCTCTTGAATCTCGACTGGAACGATCTGTTCAACGACCGTCCGCCGCGCCGCGACATGTGCTACCGCCGGAAGGAGGACGACGCCAGCGACCTGATCAATCTGGAGATGGGTCTCAAGGACGGGCGCCTGCTCCTGCCGCGCGGGCTGGTCGCGGGCCAGAAGATCGCCTTCGCCCTCGAATCGATCACTCTTCAGGCCGCGGGCGTGCGCGACTTCGACCGCCTGCCGATCCCGTTCCGGGCCGTGGCCACGGACCTGGGGAGCGGCGAGATGGTGGTCCTCGATCACGGCCATCTGGCCGATGCCCTGCGGGCCAGCATGAGCATCCCGGGGGTGGTGGCTCCTTTCGAGATGGACGGGCGCCTCCTGGGTGACGGCGGGCTGGTGCGCAACCTGCCGGTGGACGTCGCGCGCGCCATGGGGGCCGACGTGGTGCTCGCGGTCGACGTGAGCACGCCGCTCCTGTCTCCGGAGGCGCTGCGCTCGCTTCCCGACATCACGTCGCAGATCACGGGCATGCTCACACGAGAGAACGTCGAGGATCAGATCAAGAACGCCGACCTCGCGATCGTTCCCGACTTGAGGTCGGTGACGGGCAACGACTACGCACAGGCCGAGCATGTTCTTGCGATCGGGCAAGAGGCGGCGCGGGCGCACCGGGACGCCCTGGCCCGCTACGCCATTCCCGAGGACGAGTTCAAAGAGCGTCTCGCACGCGTCCGGACCTCTCTTCCCGGGCCGCCGCACATCGACGCCGTGACGGTCGAGGGCATTACCCGGGTCGATCCGCGCATCATCGAGAGACGCCTGAAGACGCGGGTGGGCGCACCGCTCGATCTCGCGACCCTGAAGACCGACCTGGCGCGCATCTACGAGCTGGGTGATTTTGAGCGGGTGGACTACGCGCTCGCGGGCGAGAGCGGCACGACGAAGCTCGTCATCCGCGCTCGCGAGAAGGAGTGGGGGCCGAACTACATCCGTTTCGGAGTGAACGTGCGGAACGACTTCGAGGGGGACACCGACTTCGGCGTCATCTCGCGGCTGACGATGACCCGCCTGAATCCCCTGGGAGCCGAGTGGCGCAGCGACGTCGAGATCGGCGAGACGCGGCGGGTCTCCTCCGAACTCTACCAGCCGCTCGATTTCTCCGGCGTCTTCTTCGTCTCGCCCAGCGTCGACTACGCCAACGCGGTCGTGGGCATTTTCGACGGCGACGACCGGACCGCCGAATACCAGACGCGGGCGGAGTCGGCGTCGCTCGCCCTCGGGGCCGAGCTCGGCCATTACGGGGAGGCACGGATCGGTATGATCCGCGGGCGCGTGCGCGGCCGGCCGAGAGTCGGCGCGTCCACCCTGCCGGTCGTCAGCGTCCCGGTCGCCGCCTACGCCGCCCGGATTGCGTTCGACCGGCTCGACGATCCGAATTTCCCGAACCGGGGGCGGGCGGCCATCCTGCAGGCTTACCTGGCGCGGCGCGGTCTCGGCTCGGACGTTTCGTACGACTGGATATTGGGTTCGATCGTCCAGGTCTTCAGCAGGGGGCGTCACCACTTCTTCATGGGCACCGAGGGTGGAACGAATCTCGGCAGCGACATCCCGTTTTACGACGAGTTCCCCGTGGGCGGACTCTTTTCTCTCTCCGGCTTCAAGCAGGCACAACTCCGGGGGCAGCTCTTCGGCGTCGCGCGCGCGGGCTACTACCGGCGTTCGGGAAAGCTGTCCGGAATGTTTGGCCGCGGCATCTACGTCGGTGGCTGGCTGGAGGCGGGCAATGCCTGGGCGTCGAGCCGCGACGCGGGCCTGGGCGACCTGCGCTACGCCTCCACGCTGGCGCTCGGCGTGGATACCTTCTTCGGGCCGCTCTTCCTCGCCTATGGCCACGCCGACGGCGGCCACGACGCCCTCTATCTCTCGATGGGCCGCTCGCTGGGCGGCCAGCGGCGCTTCGGGTTCGGCCACTACTGAGCCCGGGGCACGCCCGGGAACGCGGCGGATCTGTTATAGAATCGCCGCACCCGCAGTCCCGTTCAAGTCGATGCGGAATCACGACCGGATACCAGGCCGGGGGAAAGGCATGCCTTGCGCCACTCCAGCGTGACGAACCGGAGCGCGGCGGGAGCTCTGGCCCTGGCGCTGGCATTCGCCGCCGCCTCCTTGGCCTGGGCCGCACCGCCCGACCCGTCGCAGCCGGCGGCGACGGCGCCGCGTCCGGGCATTCTCACGCTCGAGCAGGCGCTGACGCTGGCCTTCCAGGGAAACCGCGATGTCCGTAACGCGGCCCTGGAGGTGGCGAAGGCGGAGGACGAGCTGCGCTCCTTCCGGACGCAGGCCCTCCCGCAGTTCAACGTCTACGCCCTCAGCACCCAGACGCTCGACGATATCAAGGTGCGGGTCCCCGCCGGGGCCTTCGGCGACTTCCCCGCCACCGGGCCGATCCCGGCTACCGACACCGAGGTCACGACACCGGCGGGGCGCCAGACTCTCTTTCTCGGAGAAGTCGCGCAACCGCTCACCCAGCTGAGGAAGGTCAGCCTGGGGACCCGTCTCAAGAGGGCCAATTTCGAGATCAGCCGCGAGCAGCTTCGGGCCAGGCGTAAGGACGTCGCCAACGACGTCAGGCGCGTCTACTACGGCCTGCTCCGGAGCCAGAGCGGTCTCGCGGCGGCCGAGGATTCGCTGGCCGCCCTGCGCGAGCTGGACCGCGTGGTCGAGGCGCGCGTGGAGCAGAAGGTCGAGCTTCTGGCCGGGGGCCTTGAGGTGAAGGCCCGGTTGGCCCGGGCGGAGTACGACGCGCTGTCGCTGCGCAATAGTCTCCTGTCGGGGCGCGAGCAGCTCAACGATTTGGTGGGGCGCCCGATCGATGTCCCGTTCAGCGTCGACACCGTGCCGGAGATCGCTCCGTACGAGGCGGATCTCGAAGCGACGCGCGCCATCGCGCTCGCGAACCGTGCGGACCTGAAGGAGGCGCGTCTGCGGCAGCGGCAGGCCGAGATCGATCGAAGGCTCAAGAGGTGGGACTTCGTCCCCGAGGTGAGTCTCACCTACTCGTACCTGGCCCTCCCGAGCGTCGAATTGCTCCCGAAAAGCTTCACGACGGTGGGTCTCATGCTGTCCTGGGAGCCCTTCGACTGGGGGCGCCGCCGGCACGCCCTGGCGGAGGCGAGAAAGTCGGCCGAGCAGAGCGACAACCTGGTGCAGCAGGCCGAGAGCCAGGCCGCGATCGACGTCGGCGTGAAATTCCGCAGTCTGCAGGAGGCGCGTTCCCTCCTCGAGGCGGCCCGGCTGGCGCAGGAGGCGGCGCGCGAGGTCTTGAAGGTGACGACGGAGAGATACCGGCAGAAGGCGGTGCTCCTGAAGGACGTCCTGGAAGGCCAGGAGAAGCTGGCGTCGGCGGACCGCCAGCGGGATGAAGCGCTGCTCTCGGTCTGGACCGCGCGGGCCGATCTCGAAAGAGCCCTGGGCGAGGACTGAATGAGGCCAAGCATTCGTGCGACGTTCGTCATGGGATTCGGCGCGACGCTTCTCGCCGCCTGCGGCGGCCACGAGACCATCGAGAAACCACCGCTGCCGGTCCGGCTGCAGCCGGCCGAGGCCTCGCCCCTGGGCGGAGGCCTGCGCTACTCGGCAAACATCGCGGCGAAAGAGCAGGTGTCGCTGGCCTTCAAGCAGACGGGCTACGTGCGCGAGATCCTGCAGGTGAGCGGCGTCGACGGGCGGCCGCGCGACCTGCACGAAGGGGACCATGTCAAGAAAGATACGGTGCTGGCGCGGTTGCGCGAGACGGAGTTCGAAGAGACGCTCCGCCAGGCGCGCTCGCAGGTCGTGGAGGCGGAAGCGACGCTGCGACGCGCCCGCCAGGACTTCGAGCGCGCCGACGCGTTGTACAAGGCGCGGAGCCTCACAGAGCCCGACTACGACCAGGCCAGGACCCAGCTCGACGTGTCGGAGGCGCGCCTGGAGGGTGCGCAGGCCCAGTACCAGGTGGCCAGGACGTCGCTCGACGACTGCGCCCTCAAGGCTCCCTTCGACGGTGTCGTCACCACCGCGGCCCTGCAGGTCGGCCAGCTCGTTTCCCCCCAGACGGCCGGGTTCGTCCTGGACGACCTGACCTCGGTGAAGGCGATCTTCGGCGTCTCCGACGTCATGCTCGAGGAGCTGAAGCTGGGGCGAACCCTGTCGATGAGCACGCAGTCGATGCCGGGCTCCGAGCTGCACGGCCGGATCACCCGGATCGCGCCAGCCGCCGACCCGAAGAGCCGGGTCTTCGAGGTGGAAGTGACGATTCCGAACCCCGGCGAGCGGCTGAAGCCCGGGATGATCGCGGCATTGCAGGTTGGCGAGGAGGCCAAGGCACTCGCGTCCAGGGAGGCGCTCCCGGCGGTGCGCCTGAGCGCAATCGTCCGGCCACCCGGGGAGACGGAGGGCTATGCCGTGTTCGTGGTCGGCGAGGAGGGCGGCCGCCCCGTGGCCCGCGTCCGCAAGGTCGCCCTCGGGGAGGCGCTGGGAAACTCGATCGCCGTCGTCTCCGGGCTCAAGGTCGGCGAGCGGGTCATCGTGACCGGCGCCACGCTTCTCACCGACGGCGAGCCGGTGCGCATCGTCCCCTGACCCCCCGGAGCGACGCGGAGACGCCACCGTGGCCCACCGATCCGACGCCGACCTGATCGCCCACAGCCGGAATACCGCCCGCTACTTCACCGAGACTCGCCACATCTCATGGGTTCTCCTCATCGGCACGGTCGTGTGGGGTATCTACGGTTACTTGAAGATGCCGCAGCGCAAGGACCCGGACGTCCCGGTGCGCATCGCTGTGGCTCTCTGCTCCTGGCCAGGGGCCGGTGCCGAGAAGGTCGAGGAGCTGGTGGCCCGCCGGATCGAGGACGCGATGGCGCAGAACGCCTACGTCGAGAGGGTCACGTCGGTCTCCCGCGCGGGGCTGGCCGTGGTGTACGTGCAGCTCGAGGAGCGCGTCCGGGAGCCCGGCAAGCAACTCGACGACATCAAGATCAAGATCGACTCCATCACCGACCTGCCCGAAGGGGCGGGGCCGATCAACTTCATGAAGGACTTCGGCGACACCGCGGCCCTGATGCTCACCGTCGCCAGTCCCAGGGTGGGCGATGTGGAGATCGCGCTCCGGGCGCGGGACGTCGAGCGCGCCATCGAAACGATTAGGCGGCGGCCACCGCCGAGGGGCGGGGACGCGGCGGCGCCGCGCGTCAGCGTCATCGCCTGCGTGCCGCAGTCGATCGGCCCGGAGGCCCTGGCGCGCCCCATCGGTCTTCTGGTCAAAGAGGCCACCGACACGGGGTTCGCGCGCGACGTCCGGCCGATCCTGGGCACCGGTTTCATCGGCATCGACGCGGTCGTCGAGCACGATGACGCGGCGATCCTCGCCTTCATCGGCCGCTTCGTGCAGGAGCGGCTCCACTCGTCCGAGTTCCACCCGGACGTGTGGTCCCCGGCCGTCATCCGCGACCCGCGCGATACCCGGGCCCGCCTGGCGGCGGTCGCGGGAGAGAAGTACTCCTACCGCGAGCTGGACGATTTCACCGATCTCATCAAGCACACGCTGCAGACCGTGGCACAGGTCTCCAAGATCGACAGGTCGGGTGTCCTGAACGAGAAGGTCTACCTCGATTATTCCCAGGAGCGGCTGGCGTCGTACGGCGTACAGACGTCGAGGCTCAGCCAGATTCTCGCGGCGCGGAACATCACGACGCCCGGCGGCGTGCTGGAGGTCGGCGGCAAGAACCTGTCCATCGATCCGTCGGGGGAGTTCAAGAGCGAGAAGGAGATCGGCGACGTCCTGATCACCACGACCGGCGGGGGCGTCCCCGTGTATCTGCGCGATCTCGTCGAGGTCACGCGCGCCTACGATAGCCCGCCGCGCTTCCTCAACTTCTACACTTACAAGGACGCGGGCGGGCGCTGGCAGCGCAACCGGGCGATCACCCTGGCGGTGCAGATGCGCCCCGGGCAGCAGATCGCGCAGTTCGGCGCCGGCGTGGACCAGGCGCTCGACGATCTCAGGCCGAGGCTTCCCGAGGACCTGGTCATCGCCCGCACCTCCGACCAGCCGCTTCAGGTCACCGAGAGCGTCGATCTGTTCATGAAGAGCCTTTACGAGGCGATCGTCCTGGTGGTGCTCGTGGCGCTTGTCGGCTTCTGGGAATGGCGCACGGCGCTTTTGATGGCGCTATCCATCCCTCTGACCCTGGCGATGACCTTCGGGATGATGGACACGCTCGGGATCGATTTGCAGCAAGTGTCGATCGCCTCTCTCATCATTGCCCTCGGCCTCCTGGTCGACGACCCGGTGGTGGCGGGGGATGCCATCAAACGCGAGCTGGCCGCCGGTCACCCTCCTCTCATCGCCGCCTGGCTCGGACCCGAGAAGCTGGCGACCGCCATCATGTTCGCGACCATCACGAATATCGTGGCCTACCTGCCGCTTCTGACCATCAGCGGCGACACCGGCCGCTTCCTCTACAGCCTGCCGATCGTGCTCGCCTGCTCGCTCATCGCCTCGCGCATCGTCTCGATGACCTTTATTCCGCTGCTCGGCTACTACCTGCTCCGGCCGGGCCGTACGAAGGAGCCGTCGATCGCAGAGCGCCGGCGGAAGGGCTTCGCGCGGTTCTATTACCGCGTGGGCGGCTGGGCCCTGGATCACCGCTGGGCCGTGCTCGGCGCTTCGATCCTGTTCCTCCTGCTCGGGGGCGTCCTCGCCTCCCGCCTCAAGCAGAGTTTCTTCCCGAAGGATCTCTCGTACCTGTCCTACCTCGATGTCTGGCTCCCCGAGGACGCGCCGCTGTCGGCATCCGAGGCCGCGGCGAGGCTGGCCGACGGGATCAGCCGCGAGGTGACCGCCGAGTTCGGCCGCGTGCACCCGGGCGAGGACGGCGCGCCGCGCGAGGTCCTGCGATCGCTCACCACCTTCGTCGGGGGAGGCGGGCCCAGGTTCTGGTCCTCCATCTCGCCCGAGCTGCAGCAACTCAACTACGCGCAGATCATCCTGGAGGCGCGCGACAAGCACGACACGCAGCACCTCGTGCCGGTCCTGCAGGCGGCGCTGTCGGCCGCGATCCCGGGGGCGCGCGTCGATGCCCGCGAGCTCGAGACCGGCGCCGCGGTCGGCATCCCGGTCTCGATTCGCCTGTCGGGACAGGACATTTCGCTCCTGCGCCACTACGCCGAGAGGGTCAAGGAGATCTTCCGGTCGATCCCCGACTCCGAGCGGATCCGGGACGACTGGGGGGCGGAGAATTTCGTCGTCAAGCTCCAGGTCGATCCGGACCGGGCGAATCTCGCGGGCGTCTCCAACCAGGACATCGCTTCCGCCTCGGTCGTGGGCATGAACGGCTATGAGCTCACGAAACTGCGCGAGGGCGACAAGCAGATCCCGGTGGTCGCGCGACTGCGCCTGGAAGAGCGCGCGCGGCTCTCCGACGTCCAGAGCCTTTACGTGTACTCCTCGCAGGGCACGCAGAAGGTGCCGCTCCGACAGGTCTCGACGATCGCCTACGAACTGGAGACGGCCAATTTGCGCCGGCGGAACCACTTCCGGACGATCACCGTGTCCTGCTTCCCGGCCGCGGGCGTCCTGCCCTCGGAGATCATGGCGACCGCGCGGCCGCGGCTTCTCGAGCTGCAGCGGTCGTTGCCGATCGGCTACAAGATGGAAGTCGGCGGCGAGGAGGAGGAGCAGCGCAAGGGGTTCAAGAACATCGCCATCGCGATGACGATCTCCGTCACCCTGATCTTCCTGGCGCTCGTGATCCAGTTCAAGAACGCGGTGAAGCCGTTCATCGTCTTCGCCGCCATCCCCTACGGCATGGTCGGGGCGTTCGCGGCGCTGTACCTGACGGGAACTCCCTTCGGCTTCATGGCCTTCCTCGGGATCGCCAGTCTGGTCGGCGTGATCGTCAGCCATGTCATCGTCCTGTTCGACTTCATCGAGGAAAAGCACGCCGAGGGGGAGCCGCTGCGGGAGGCGCTCCTCGATGCCGGCATCATCCGGCTGCGCCCGGTCCTGATCACCGTCGGAGCCACGGTGTTCGGGTTGTTCCCGCTGGCGGCCCACGGCGGCCCGCTCTGGGAGCCGCTCTGCTACACCCAGATCGGCGGGCTGACCCTGGCGACCGTCGTCACGCTCCTGATGGTCCCCGTCCTCTACGCCATCTGTGTCCTGGATCTGAAGCTCGTCGATTGGCGGGGCCCCCGTGAGCATGAGGAGGCGCCTCCCTGCGCCGCGAAACCTGGCGGCTCCTGACTGCATCTTGATCGGGCGTAGGCGGGGCCGGAGGAAGCGCTCGAGGACCCGAAAGGAGGACTTCACGTGGATTTCGAGATCACGCGCGAGCAGCTGAAACAGAAGATGGATCGCAGGGAGGTCTTCTTCCTGGTGGAGACGCAGTCGCCGATGATGTACGAGGACGCTCATCTGCCCGGCGCCTTGAACCTGCCGCCAAACAGGGTGGCCGAGCTGGCGCCGCGGCTCCTGCCCGAGAAAGACGCGGAGATCGTCGTTTATTGCGCCGGTCCCACGTGACACGCCTCGGCGAACGTCGCCCGTGAGCTGGCGGCGCTGGGGTACACGCGGGTGAGACACTACGGCGGCGGCAAGCAGGAGTGGGCCGAGGCCGGCCTGCCTTTCGAGGGGAGGACAGCATGATCAGAGTTCGATCGCATGACGAGCGGGGCAAGACGAAGCTGGACTGGCTGGACAGCAGCCACACCTTCTCGTTCGGCGACTACCGCGACCCGGAGCACATGGGATTCCGGTCGCTGCGGGTCATCAACGACGATTACGTCGAGCCGGGCAAAGGCTTCGGCTCGCACTCGCACCGCGACATGGAGATCATTACGCTCGTGCTGGAAGGGGCACTGGAGCACAAGGACAGCACCGGGACTTCGTCGGTCATCCGACCGGGCGACGTGCAGAGGATGAGCGCCGGCACCGGCATCACCCACAGCGAGTGGAATCATTCGAAGACCGAGGAGGCCCACTTCTTGCAGATCTGGATCATCCCCGAGACGCCCGGCCTGAAGCCCGGATACGAGCAGAGAAGCATTCCGGAAGAGACGCGGCGCGGCCGCCTCGTTCTTCTGGCGTCGCGCGACGGCCGCGAGGGCTCGGTCCTCATCCGCCAGGACGCGGCGCTCTTTGGCGCGCGCCTGGATCCCGGCCAGTCGGTCGTCCACGCCCCCGCGCCGGGGCACAACACCTGGGTGCACGTGGCGCGCGGCGCCGCCACGCTCAACGGCAAGCCCCTCGTCGCCGGCGACGGCGCCGCCGTGAGCGACGAGAAGCGCCTGACGATCGCCGGCGCCGCCCCGCCGAAAACGGCGGTGCTCGGTCGATCCGCCGAAGCCGCCGCCTACCCGTACGCCGACATTCTGGTCTTCGACCTGGCGTGAGCGAGACCCTCGAGTTCATCGTCCGCCACGGCTATTCGGTCCTGTTCGTCTGGATGGCCGTCGAGCAGCTCGGCCTGCCGATCCCTGCGATCCCCCTGCTTCTCGCCGCGGGCGCCCTGGCCGGAGCCGGTCGCCTGAGCCTGGCTCTCGTCCTTCTCGTGTCGGTCGTCGCGTCGCTCCTGGCCGACGCGTTGTGGTACGAGATGGGACGGCGGAAGGGCGTGCGGGTGCTTCAGTTCCTCTGCCGCGTGTCGCTCGAGCCGGACTCGTGCGTGCGTCGCACCGAGCTTCTCTTCGGGCGCTACGGCGTGCGCTCGCTCGTGGTGTCGAAGTTCGTCCCGGGGCTGAGCACGGCGGCGCCGCCACTGGCCGGGATCTTCGGCATGCGTCTGCCGCGCTTCCTGCTGTTCGCGGGCCTGGGGGCGCTCCTCTACGCGGGCACGTTCGCCGGCCTGGGGTACCTGTTCAGCGCGCAGCTCGAAATGATGGCCGAGGGCGCGCTCCGGCTCGGCGAGTGGCTGGTCGTGCTCCTCGCCTCGGCCCTCGCCGCCTACCTCCTGGTGAAGGTGTGGCAGCGCCAGCGCTTCCTGCATGTCCTGAGAACGTCCCGCATCACACCCGAGGAGCTGAAGGAGCGGCTCGACGGCGGGGAGGAGATCGTCATCGTCGACCTCCGGCACCCCCTCGATGTCGAGGCCGAGCCGCACCACATCCCCGGCGCCCTTCACCTGTCTCCCGACGATCTGGACGCGCGGCACCATGAGATCCCTCGGGACCGCGACATCGTCCTCTACTGCACCTGACCGAACGAGGCGACGAGCGCCCGGGCGGCGCTCCTCCTGCACCGGCGCGGCATTACCCGCGTCCGGCCGCTTCTTGGCGGCCTGAACGGCTGGCGGGAGAGACAGTTCCCTCTGCAGCCGCACACGCCACAGGCGACAGCGCCGGGCGGACCGGTTCAGGCCTTCTCGGGTGATGGGTAAAGGGCGTACCCCACGCCGCTGACGGTGACGAGGTAGCGCGGGCTGGCCGGATCCTCCTCGATTTTCCGGCGCAGGCGATGAACGAGCTGCTTCAGGAGCTGGCGATCGCCCAGGCCGCGGTTGCCCCAGACGTGCGACGTCAGCCTGTCGAGCGGCAGGGTGTGGCCGCCGTTCGCCAGCAGGAGCTGCAGGAGGCGGGCCTCGAGATTGGTCAGGCGCGCCGGTGCTTTGCCACGCACCCGCACCGACTGCTTCTCGAGGTCGAGTACGAGGTCGCCCGACGCCAGCGGCGCCGGCCGCTCGACCCCGGCGCGACGCAGCAGGGCCCGCACCCGCGCCAGGAGCGTGCGCGGGCTGAACGGCTTGGCCAGGTAGTCGTCGGCCCCGAGGTCCAGACCCCGGACCTGGTCCTCCTCGGCCGAGCGCACGGTGAGCATCATGACCGGTGACGTGGACCCGCCGGCGCGGATCCGCTTCAGGACATCGAAACCGTTCAGGCGCGGCATGTTCACGTCGAGGATCGCGAGATCGGGTCTCTCGCGATCGAAGGCCTCGAGGGCCGACGGACCATCCTGGGCCTCGACGATCAGGTAGCCGGCCTGGCGCAGGGCGAAGGCGATAAGACGGAGGAGCTCCAGGTCGTCGTCGACCACGAGGATCTTCATCGCTCCGCTCCAGCCGGAAGGATCACGCACATGCGGGTGCCCGCGGCGCCATCGCGGTCCCGGGCCGCCACGCGCCCGCCATGCCTCTCGACGATCGACTTCACGATGAACAATCCGAGACCCATGCCGCTCTCCCGCGGCTCCTCTCCCGGGGAGCGCATGAACCGCTCGAACAGGCGGTCGCCGGCCTCCGGCGGCAGACCCGGTCCCTCGTCCTCGACCCACAGGACGAGGTCGGCGTCCCGCACTTCACCGCCGATGCCGATGGTGGAGCCGGCCGGCGCAAACTTGTTGGCGTTGGCCAGGAGGTTGACCAGAACCTGCACCAGCCGCGGCGCGTCGCCGCTCACGGCCGGCAGTGGGTACGGCAGATCGACGCTCAGTTTCTGATCACGCAGGGCCAGGAGCGGGGCCGCCAGATCGACGGCCTCGTCGACCACCTCGTCGATCGCCACCGGCCGTCGCCGGATCGAGTCGTGCCCGGCGTCGATCCGGACGCTCTCCAGGAGGTTGTCGATGAGCTGGGTGAGGCGCAAGGTGCCGCGCTCGAGCGACAGGACGAGATCGCGCGCCTCCTCCGGCTTCAGCTCGCCGAGCCGGTCGCGCAGAAGCTCGATGGACGCGAGCTGGGCCGTGAGCGGTGTCCTGAACTCGTGCGTGATGTTCGCGAGCACGGTATCGCGCAGACGGCGGGTCGCCTCGACCTCGGTCTCGTCGCGGATCACCTGGAACTGCCGCGCGCCTTCGACCGGGGCGCCCGCGCCCGCGACGTCGCCGTCCCTTTCCATGTCGGCCGGGGCGCTGGTGATGACGACACTGCGGCGCTCGCCCGAGAGCAGCAGCAGGTCCTCCGTGGCGCGGGCGCTGCCGCGGAAACGGGCGTGCACGATCGGGCAGCGGTCCTCGCAGGGGCGCACCCCTTCCGGACCCTGCGGGTTCAGGACGTCGCCGCAGAACCGGCCGATCGCCTCCTCAGGCCGCAGGCCGACGATCGCCGCGGCCTGCGGGTTCAGATACCGTATGCGCCGCTCGCGGTCCACCGAGAAGACCCCTTCCACGATTCCGGTGACGATCGCCTCCGCCTCCCGCTGCCGACGGCGCAGCTCGGCCGTCAGTTGCAGGAGGTGGCCGCGCATCTCTTCCATCGTCGAGGCCAGGGCGCCGATCTCGGCGCCGGGGACGCGCGGTATCGGGGTCGACAGGTCGCCCCAGCCGATGCGCGCCGAGGCAGAGGTCAAGGCCTCGAGCGGCCGGACCAGCCGCCGCCCCACCAGGACGCTGAACAGGGCCGCCAGGCCCCCGACCAGAAGGGCGATCAGCAGGAGGGACCGATTGAAGCGGCGCTGCGCCGGCAGAAGCCCTGCGGTCGGCAGCCCGGTTTCGACCAGGCCGACGACCTCGCCGCTCGGACCGCGCAGCGGCTGGACGGCGAGGTACAGCCCGGCGTCGTCGAGCCGCTCGGCGACCGGCTCCTCCGTGTCGAGCGCCCGCGCCCGCAGCGACCCCTGCGGTGCCTCCAGGAACGCCTGCTGGCGATCCAGGATGGTCACCGGCAGCCCGGCCTGCCGGGACGTGGCGCGCACGAAGGTCTCGTCGAGGACCAGGGCCGTGACCACCGTGGTCTGCGGCGCCGACGGCACCGCGGCCCGGGCGCCGAGGACGAGCGGCCCGTCGCCGGCCGGGCGCAGGACGAACCGATCATCCGCGCCGCGCGGCAGCCGCGCGATGGCGCCCCAGGGGACGGCACCGCCGTCGCGCGCCAGCGGATCGCCTTCGAGGAGCACGGCGCAACCCGACAGGTTGTTCGTCCGCCTGAACCGCGCGAACAGGTCTTGAAGACCCGCCGTGTCGCGCTCCTGCACGAGTCTTCCGAGGATCGGGCTCTGGGCCAGGAGACGGGCGGAGACCCGCAGCTCCTCGCCGGCGCGCTCGATGGCTCGCAGCGCGTTCGAAGACGCGAGGCTCACGCGGGCGAGCGCCTGCTCGTCGGTGAGCCGCCGCAGGAGGCCGGCGGCCGCCGCCACCAGGCAGAGGACGGCCGCGGCCACCAGGCCGACGTTGACCGCGGTCAGGACGGTCCCCAGGCTCAGGCGGCGCGTCGGCTCACGGTTCGCGGCGGCGCGGTCGTGATTGCGCATGCCTCATGATACTAGGTAGGGCCCGTATCACTCTCCTCCCCGCTCCTGATCCGCGGGCGCCAGCCTCGCGCCTGGCGCAGCCAGCACGACGCGCCGTCCCGACCGCCACTCGACCAGCCCCTTGATGACGAGAGTCGCCAGGGCCAGGAGCGTCAGGAGGGAGGCGACCGCGAACGAGGCCGCGAACTGGTATTCGTTGTAAAGGATCTCGACGTGCAGCGGGATAGTGTTGGTGACGCCGCGAATGTGCCCGGAGACGACGGACACGGCGCCGAACTCTCCCATGGCGCGCGCGGCGCACAGGACGACGCCGTACAGGAGTCCCCACTTGATCTTAGGCAGGCTGATCCGGAAGAACGTCTGCCACCCGCCGGATCCCAGCGTCAGGGCCGCCTCCTCCTCGTCGTTTCCCTGCGACTGCATCAGGGGGATCAGCTCGCGGGCGACGAGCGGGAACGTGACGAAGATCGTGGCGAGCACGATCCCCGGCAGCGCGAAGATGACCCGGATGCCGCGCGCCATCAGGGTGGGTCCGACGAGCCCGTGCGCGCCGAAGAGCAGGACGAAGATCATCCCCGAGATGACCGGCGAGACGCTGAACGGCAGGTCGATCAGGGTCGTCAGAAGATTCTTCCCCTTGAAATCAAATTTGGCGATCGCCCAGGCCGCCGCCACGCCGAACGCCGCGTTGAGCGGCACGACGATGGCGGCGGTGATCAGGGTCAGCCGGATCGCGGCCAGCGCCACCGGCTCCCCCACCGCGGCGAGGTAGCCCCCGATCCCCTTCCTCAGTGCCTCGACGAACACCACCACGAGCGGCAGGAACAGGAAGAGCACCAGGAAGGCGAGCGCCGCGCCGGTCAGGGTCCAGCGCACGGCGCGCGGTTCGGTGAGGTAGCGTGGACGCATCGGCTCGTGCTCTCCTTCAGGCCGCCGGCTGGCTCGCCCGCTGCCGCAGCGCCATGGCGTTGATCACCAGCAGGAGGCCGAACGAGGCGAGGAGGAACACCAGTGCGATCGCCGTCGCCCCTGCGTAATCGAACTGTTCCAGCTTGGTCATGATCAGAAGCGGCGTGATCTCTGAGCGCATCGGCATGTTGCCGGCGATGAAGATCACCGAGCCGTACTCCCCCAGCGCCCGGGCGAAGGCCAGGGTGAACCCCGTCAGGGTCGCCGGCAGGATCTCCGGCAGGATGACCCGCAGGAAGGTCTGCAGGCGGGAGGCGCCCAGGCTGGCGGCGGCTCCCTCCACCTGGATGTCGAGATCGCGCAGCACCGGCTGCACGGTCCGCACGACGAACGGCAGACCGATGAAGGTCAGGGCGACGACGATGCCGAGCGGCGTGTAGGCGACCTTGATCCCGCGAGGCTCCAGATACTGTCCGATCCAGCCGTTCCCCGCGTAAAAGGTCGTGAGGACGATCCCCGCCACGGCCGTCGGCAAGGCGAAGGGCAGGTCGACCAGCCCGTCGACCAGCCTCTTCCCGGGAAAGTCGTACCGTTCGAGGACCCAGGCGACCAAAAGGCCGAACACGGCGTTGATCAGCGCCGCCATGAAGGAGGCGTAGAAGCTGAGGCGATAGGCGGCCAGCGTGCGGGGTGCCGTGACCGTATCCCAGAACTGTCCCCAGGTCAGAGTGGCGGTCTTGAGCAGGATCGTCGACAGGGGGATCAGGACGATGAGACCCAGATACGTCAGCGTGAACCCCATCGACAGTCCGAACCCCGGCAGGACGCTGCCGCGCCGCGTTCCACCTTCCGCCATCGCCTCACCTCCCCGGCTGATAGATCTGGTCGAAGACACCGCCGTCGGCGAAGTGCGTCTTCTGCGCCTGGGACCAGCCGCCGGCGGCCTCGTCGATCGTGAACAGCGTCAGTTTAGGGAACTGGTCGGCGTATTTCGCCGCCATCGCCTCGAGACGCGGGCGGTAGTAGTGCCGGGCCGCGATCTCCTGCCCCTCGGTCGTGTACAGGTATTCGAGGTAAGCCTGGGCGACTGCCCTGGTCTTGTGCTTCGCGGCAACCCGGTCGACCACGGCGACCGGCGGCTCGGCCAGGATGCTGACGGAGGGGGCCACGATCTCGAACCTCCCCTTCCCCAGCTCCCGCGACGCCAGGATCGCCTCGTTCTCCCAGGCGATGAGCACGTCGCCGATGCCCCGCTCGACGAAGGTCACGGTCGCGCCGCGCGCGCCGGTGTCGAGGACCGGCACGTTCCTGTACAGGCGTGTGACGAAATCCTTCGCCTTGGCCTCGTCGCCTCCGTACCGCTTCCGGGCGTAGCCCCAGGCGGCCAGGTAGTTCCAGCGAGCCCCGCCCGAGGTCTTCGGGTTGGGGCTGACCACCGAGATGCCCGGCTTCACGAGGTCGTCCCAGTCCTTGATACCCTTCGGGTTTCCCTTGCGCACCAGGAGCACGATGGTCGAGGTGTAGGGGGCGCTGTTGTTCGGCAGTCGCGTCTGCCAGTTGCGCGGCATGAGACCCGACTGGGCGATGGCGTCGATGTCGTACGCCAGGGCCAGCGTCACCACGTCGGCCTCGAGCCCGTCGATCACGGCGCGCGCCTGCTTGCCGGAGCCGCCGTGTGACTGGTTGATCGCGATGTTTTCCCCGCTCTTCCCCTTCCAGTACTTCGCGAAGGCGGCGTTGAAGTCCTGGTACAGCTCTCGCGTCGGATCGTAGGAGACGTTGAGCAGTGTGCCGTCCGCCCGCGCCGGCCACGTGAGGAGGAGTCCCGCGGCGACCGACAGCACGGTCAGAGTCCGGCCAAGCGCTTTCCTGGATATCGTCGAATCCTCCTTGGGTGCGATCATGACCGGTGCCCGCTCAGAACGAGATTTGGAACCGGTCGAGGAGGACCTTCTCGTCCTCCCGGTCGCCCGCCGCGTCACCGCCGCTGAACCGGGTCTGGATGTAGTCGAGCATCAGCTTGACGTTGCGACTCGCGTACCAGTTGAATCCGACGCCGCGCTCCCGCGCTTCGCTCGCGGCCGTCGCCGGGTCGGCGTAGACCGTGAAGGCCTTGTCGTCGACCTTCAGCGCAGAGGCGCGGGCGACGATCTCGAAGGCGCCCCAGGCATGGCCCGCCGGGTCGAACGGCCGCTTCGGCGCGATCCCCTTGTAGGTCGGCCGATCGTCGCTCAAGGCAAAGATCGCCGTCACCTGCCAGGCCCGGTTCTTGAGATCGTCCCGGCTCGTCGTCCTGCCGACCTCCTGGTACGACTCGACGTATTCGGCGAGGGCGCCGAACCGCCCGGCGTACCAGTAGGCCTGCGGAGACACGCGGTAACGCCGCCCGTCGGCGATCGCCGTGTTGGGGACTGTTCCGTCCGACCGGTACGAGAAGAAGGTCTGCTGCCCGGATGTCTTGTACGACGGCAGACCGGTGGCGGTGGTCGTCCCCAGGCTGTGACCGTAGGTCGCCGCCACGCCGAACCCGAGGCTCTGCAGCGACTGCACGGAGGACCTCTTGAACGGCTGGAGGAAGATCCGCGCGGCCGTCTCCTTGCTGTCGTTGGTGTCAAGATCGACGTTGCCGGCGTCCGGCACGCCGTTGAACACGCCGAGCGCGTAGGAAAAGACGCCCTCGAGAACGTCGCCGTAGAGCTGGAGTCCGACGTCGCGGTTCGGCACCAGATTGGCCGGCAGGGCGCGCTCGACGAAGACGATGTCGCCGGCCGACTGCAGCCGCTCCAGACCGACGGGAGACTTGAATTTCCCCGCCCGCAGCCTCATCCATGGCGTGAATCGCCAGTCGACGTAGGCGTCCTGCAGGACCGTCTTCCCCTCGCCGAAGTCCGGCACGATCCGGAAGTCGAAGAACTTGCTGACGGTCCCTTCGATGATCGGCCGGGCGCGGCGGAGCTCGAAGGTGTCGGTCGCCGGCTTCACCTGGTCGTCGCCCCAGAAACGTCCGTCCGTCTGCAGCAGGGCGCGTATCTTCAGCTGATGGGCGCCGTCGGCCGACTTGATGACGAAGCCGTCCTTGCCGGCGACGACCGTGGCGGCGTCCTTCGCCTTGCCGGCGCTGACTTCCTGCTCGACCTCCTTCTGCCGCTCGAGGATCTTCAGCTTCTGCTCGAGCTCCTCCAGGCGCTTGCGGAGATCGCCGTTGTCTTCGTCGCCCCGGCCTTCGTCCTGCTTCGGCGGCGTTCCCTGATCGCCCGGGGGCGCGTCCTGGGCCGCGATCCCGCGGCCGAGCACGGGCAGCAGGGCCGCCGTGAGAACCAAGCGTCTGAACTTCATGGGAAGACCTCCAGGTGTCAGTGCCACCACTCTTCGTAATGCGGCCGCACGATCAGGACGGGGCGGTCGTTCACATCGTCGAGCAGGCTGCCGATCACTCCGTTGAGGCTGACCCGGCCCCGGCGGCCGAGAAGGGGCGCGCCCAGGACGAGGAGGCCGTGCTCCTTGTCACGCATCTCCGACAGGATCTCGTGGCGCACCATTCCGTAGCGGATGCTGCTTGTCGCCACGACACCGAGGAGCGACAAGGTGCGCGCCCCCGCGGCCAGGAAGCGCTCGGCCTGGCGGACGGCGTGCGCGTCGCCCTTGTCCGGCAACACGGTCAGGATGGTGGCCTCGGCCCCCAGGTGCCGCACCAGCCGCCCAGCGAACAGGACGTCCTCCTTGGCGGGCTCGCCCACCGTGACGCAGATCAGGGCGCGCGTCGGCACCGGCCCGGAGCCGGGCACCAGCAGGAGATTGTGATCGCCGGCCCGCAGGAGCCGCTCCGACAGCTCCACCCGGCCCCGCGCCGGCATCCCCTGCACGACCAGGTCGTAATGCTGACGTGACGCTTCCACGGCGACCGCCTCGGCCGGCGGATCGGGAGAGGCCACCGTCTCGACCGCCGCCAGGCCGCTGCCGATCCACTCCCGGACCCGCTGCAGCTCGCCCTCGGTCTGACCTCCGGCTGCGCCGTGGCCGAGCACCGTGACCCGCGCGTGCGACAGGCGCGCCACCTGCGCGCCCATTTCCAGGGCGGCGCGCGCCCCGGGCGAACCGTCGGCGACCATCAGGAAGCTCAGGCCGGGGTGGGTCAGTGCGTGGACGCGCCTCACGCCCACCCAGGCGGCGTCGCCCGGGCGCAGCGGGAAGCGGCGCGCCTGGTGCTGCGAGCGCCACGCTTCCACGAGAACGAAATCGCCGCCGAAGGGCGCGGGAGGCGAGATCGGCCGGACTCCCTGCAGCTTCGGGAGGCGGAGCCGCAGGCGCTCGAACGACCCGTTGAAGCCGCTCTCCTCGACAAGCGCCTGGCCGAGGAGCGGCCAGCCGAGCGCCTCCGCCGACGTCTTCACCGCGACGTCCTCCGGCCGGAACAGGACCTGGACGCGCCGCGCCTCGCCTACCGCCGCCGGCCGCGTGCTCAGGGGAAAGTGCACCGGCCCGAGCCGCACCCCGTCGCGCGTCACCTCGCCGACCATCAGGTTGGCCGTCCCGAGAAAGGTGGCCACGAACTCGGTCTGCGGGCGCAGGTACAGCTCGTTCGGGGGGCCGACCTCCAAGAGCCGGCCGAAATTCATCACGCCCATGCGGTCCGCCAGCTCGAAGGCCTCCTCCTGATCGTGCGTGACGAAGATGGTGGTGATCCTGAGCTCGCGCTGGATGCTGTGGACCGTGCGGCGCAGCTCCGTGCGGATGCGCGCATCGAGCGCCCCGAACGGCTCGTCCAAAAGCAACACCTCCGGGCGGTGCGCCAGGGCGCGCGCCAGGGCGACGCGCTGCTGCTGCCCTCCCGAGAGCTGCGTGGGGAAGCGGCTGCCCAGGCCCGCGAGACCCACCAGCTCCAGAAGCTCGTCGCGCCGCCGCCGACGCTCGGCCGCCGGCACGGTGCGGATCCGCAGGGGAAACTCGATGTTCTCCGCCACCGACATGTGGCGGAACAGGGCGTAGTTCTGGAACACCAGGCCGATGCCGCGCGCCTGCGGCGGCAGGTGCGTCACCTCCCGCCCGTGCAGGACGATGCGTCCGCCGTCGGTGTCCACCAGGCCGGCGATCATCCGCAGAAGAGTGCTCTTGCCGCTGCCGCTCGGCCCCAGGAGGACGAAGAACTCCCCGTCGGCCACTTCCAGCGACATGTTGTTCACGACCGGATGGCCTTCGTAGCGCTTCAGCAGCTGGTCCAGGACGATCGACATGGCCTCACGACACCAGGGAGCTGCCCGCTGGACGGGATCCCTGGTTCCAGGGAGGTGACACGCGAGCCGCACCGCTGTCACCGGCCGGAGGCCGGGCCAGCCACCCCGGAGAGGGGTGCGCCCGCGCCCGGCGCTTCACCGCGGATGAGGCCCGCTTTCGCCTTCCAGCGTGTTCCGTTGTTCCGGGGGGGAATGTACCGGATGGAGGTCTCAATGTCGGTCGCGGAGTGGTGACGGGGCCGCGATCAAGACGATACTGTGAGGAACACCCGCGGCCTGGGGCTATCATGGGGCGCCCGGAGCGACCCCGGGCTCGTCAGGCCCTGATGACCGAAACGCAGTCGCAGACCACGACCGGCGCCCCTGGATCGAGGACGGCGGCGAGGCAGGCCGCCGCCTCGGCGTGGGCCCCCCTGCGCCAGGCGCTGTTCCGTGCCCTCTGGATCGCGTCGCTGGCGTCCTACGTCGGCACCTGGATGCAGGACGTCGGCGCCACCTGGCTGATGACCTCGCTCACCTCGTCGCCGATCCTGATAGCACTGGTGCAGGCCGCTACCACGCTTCCGATCTTTCTCCTGGCGCTTGTGGCCGGGGCGCTCGCCGACGTGGTGGATCGGCGGCGGCTCCTCCTGGTCACGCAGATCTGGATGGTCCTGGCGAGCGGGGCCCTCGGAGTCCTGACCCTTCTGGGCCTCACTTCGGCCGGGCTGCTCCTCGCGTTCACCTTCCTTCTCGGACTCGGCGCGGCGCTGAACGCCCCGGCCTGGCAGGCGATCATCCCGGAGCTGGTCGGCCGCCGCGAGCTTCCTTCGGCGCTGGCGCTGAACGGCATCGCCATCAACATGGCGCGCGCCCTCGGACCGGCGGCGGGAGGGTTCCTGGTCGCGGCGGCCGGCCCGGGCGCGACCTTCCTCCTGAACGCCGCGTCGTTTCTCGGAGTGATCGTCGTCCTGTACCGCTGGCAGCGGCCGCCGCGCCAGAGCCTGCTGCCGGCCGAAAACATCGTGGGCGCCCTGTTCGCGGGGTTGCGCTACGTGCGGCACGCGCCCGATCTGCACTCGGTCCTCTGGCGCTCCAGCGCCTTCATCGTCTTCGGCAGCGCCCTTCTGGCGCTCCTGCCGGTGATCGTGCGATTCGCCCTCCTGGGCGGAGCGGTGGACTACGGCCTGGTCCTCGCCTTCTTCGGCGCCGGCGCGGTCCTCGGGGCCCTGGCCCTGCCGCGCCTGCGTGAGGCGCTCTCGATCGACGGACTGGTGCGCGCCGCCGGCATCCTCTTCGGGCTGGTGCTCGCGCTCCTGGCGTTCGTGCCGAGCATCCCGTTTTTATGCGCCGGGATGGGGCTGGCGGGCGCGGCGTGGATCGTGATGCTGACCATCTTTCACGCCGGCGCCCAGGCGGCCCTCGCGCCGTGGGTGCGCGGGCGCGGCCTGGCGGTGTACCTGCTGGTCCTCTACGGCGGCATGGCGGGCGGCAGCGCCCTGTGGGGGGCCGTCGCCGAGCACGCCGGTCTGCGTCCGGCGCTCCTGTGCGCCGGTCTGGGCCTTCTCATGGGCATCGTCCTCACGTCGCGCTACCGGCTGCTGCGCGGCGAGGGGCCCGACCTGGCGCCGTCGCGTCACTGGGCGGCGCCGATGGTCGTCGAGGAGCCCGAGGGCGATCGGGGGCCGGTGCTGATCACGGTCGAGTACCGCATCGACCCGGCGGCGGACGCGGACTTCGCGCGCGCCATGCGCGACGTGCGGCGGACGCGGCTTCGGGACGGCGCCTTCCGCTGGGACCTTCTGAGCGATCCTGCGGATCCGGGCCGCTACGTCGAGTCGTTCATGGTCGAGTCGTGGGTCGAGCACCTGCGCCAGCACGAGCGGGTCACCGTCTCGGACCGCGAGGTCGAAGAGCGCGCCCGGCGCCATCACCGGGGACCGGGGCCGCCCGTGGTGTCTCACTTCATCGCGAAGGACTTACCGCGATGATCGCCTCTTTGCGCGACCGCCTGCCGGGCCGCTGCAGACGCGTCCTCGAACGGCCGCAGCGAGCCGCGGTCCTGGTGCCGATCGTCGACGATGGTGGAGCGCTCCGCCTTCTTCTGACCCGCCGCACGGAGGACCTGCCGACGCACGCCGGCCAGGTCGCCTTTCCCGGCGGCCTGATGGAGCCGGGCGAGGACGAACCGGTGAGGACCGCCCTGCGCGAGGCGGAGGAGGAGATCGGCATGCCGGCGGACGCGGTCGAGGTGCTGGGCCTGCTCGATGACTTCCCCACCCGGACCGACGCGGTGGCGGTGACGCCGGTCGTGGGAGTGCTGCGCCGACTTCCGCTCCTGCGCGCCCGGGCTGCCGAGGTGGCCCGCATCTTCGACATCCCCGTGGCCGAGCTCGTGCGGGCCGACCGCTGGACGTGGCGCGACGAGACGCGCGGCGGGAGGAGCCTGCGGATCTATTATTTCCTGCACGAAGGGGAGACGCTCTGGGGCCTGTCGGCCCTCATCGTTGTTCATCTTCTCGAGGTCAGCGACCTGGGCTCTCCGGTGCCGCTGCGCCTGCCGGAGCCGCCATGATCCCGACACGCCGCTCGTTTCCGACGGTCCGCCGGCTCGCCGCCTGTCTCGTCGCGGCGGGTCTCGCCGCCTGCTCGTCCCGCCCGTCCGAGACCGAGCCGCCCGCCGCCGCGACGCACGGCGCGAGCGCCGCCGACCTCGCGGCGATCGGCCGGATCCACCAGGAATACGTCGCGGCGCATAACGCCTCCGACGCCGACAGGTTGATGGCGCTGTGGACGGACGACGCCGTCCTCATGCCGATGGACGAGCCGGCGATCGTGGGCAGGCAGGCGATCAAGGAGCACTACGAGGAATTCTTCGACCAGAACCCTTCCGAGATCACCCTGGAGCCCGTCGAGACGCGCGTGGCCGGCGACTGGGCGTTCGAGCGCATCCAGGTGACCGTCACGCTGCCCGGCGGCAAGCAGGAGAACCGACACGCGGACGTGAAGTATCTCTGGATCCTGCAGAGGCAGGCGGACGGATCGTGGAAGATCGCGCGCGCCATCTACAACCTGGATGGGAACATCGACGATGAGGAGGGTGTTTCCGCCTGAGACGTCCCGCGCGGGAATCTATCCGAAGAGGCCGGCCGCGAGACCCGTCCTGAAGGCGAGCATGAGACCGATGCCGAGGCTGCCGAGCCCGGCCGCCGATTGCAGCGCGCCCGACAGCCAGAGCGCGCGGCGGCGCGCGATGACGAACGGCGCGCCCAGCACGAGGCTCATCAGCGCCATCCCCGCGGTCGTGCCGGCACCGAAGACCAGGAGATACAGACCGCCCGCCAAAACGCTCGGCACGGTCGTCAGGACCAGGAGCGCCAGGGAGGCGCTGCCGGCCAGGCCGTGCACGCTTCCCACGAGAAACGGCCGGAGAGCGAAGCGGATCGGGTGCGGGTGGCGGTGCGCCGCCGCGGCACCGTCAGGATGCGGCGTGGCGTGGAAATGCAGATGGACGTGCGGCACGTCGTCGTGCCGGTGTTCGTGCACGTGCAGCCGGTCGCGAAGGGCGCGGCGGAGGGCCATCAGTCCCAGGACGATGAGCATGAGACCGGCCGCGAACTCGAAGGCCAGCGCCAGCCGCTCGGGGACGGCGGAGCGCAGGGCGATCGCAACGAAGCCCGCCACACCGATCGTCAGGGCGTGGCCGAACCCCCAGGACAATCCGTTGGCGAGGGCGCGCCGCAGATCGCCCCCCGGCCCGCCCAGTGCGGCGACCGCGGCGATATGGTCGGCATCCAGGGCGTGCCGCAGCCCGAGCACCAACCCGACCGCGAGCGTGGTCATCACCGGAACATCGAGCATCGCGACCTCGACCTCCGGGACGCCTGTTCCACGAAGCAGCCCCGGGCGCCCGGACAGCAGCGCCAATGTAACATCACGCCGCCCCCATTGCACGTCTCGCGCTGAGACGTTCGCCCGGGGCCAGGCAGCGCACTTGACCCTCGACGGGGAGCGGGCACGCCGGCTCCCCGCTCCCCGCCCCCGGCCGCGCGCGTTGACAGTCCCCGGGCAATGCATTAGCATCGCCCGGTCGCTGCCACGAGTTTCCGACGCGGAGTTGCGCGGCAGGCCGGCGTGACGGCCGGTTCGAGCCCCGCGCGATGCGAACCGCCAAACCCGGTCAGGCCCGGAAGGGAGCAGCCGTCAGGAGGACCTCGCAGGCGCCGCGGGTCCACTTGAACCGGCCCTCAGGCCGGCCTCGTCCCAGAGGAAGGCCGTGCACCCCTTGAAGCGCCACGTGTTCCCGTGAGGCAGGTCCTTCCGTGAGCTACCAGGTCCTTGCCCGCAAGTACCGGCCGCAGACGTTCGAAGAAGTGGTCGGCCAGAAACCGATCGTCACCACCCTTCAGAACGCCGTCGCCAACAGGCGCATCCACCACGCCTACCTGTTCTCCGGGCTGCGCGGCGTCGGCAAGACGACGGTCGCGCGGCTCATGGCCAAATCACTCAATTGCGTCAAGGGCCCGACCCCGGAGCCGTGCAACGCCTGCGCGTCCTGCCAGGAGATCGCCCAAACGCGATCGATGGACGTGCTGGAGATCGACGGGGCCAGCAACCGCGGTATCGACTCGGTGCGCGAGCTGCGCGAGACGGTGCGCTACGCGCCGGCGCGCGACCGCTACAAGGTCACCATCATCGACGAAGTGCACATGCTGACGACCGAGGCCTGGAACGCGCTCCTCAAGACGCTCGAGGAGCCGCCGGCACACGTCGTCTTCCTGTTCGCCACGACCGACTACCGCAAGCTGCCGCTGACCATCCTGTCGCGCTGCCAGCACTTCGAGTTCAAGAAAATCGCGCCGGCCGACATGGCGGCGCGCCTCCAGCGCATCGCCCTCGGCGAGAAGGTCGAGGTGCCGCCCGCCGTCGTCGAGCTGATCACCCGCACGGCGGAGGGATCGCTGCGCGACGCGCAGAGCGCCCTGGACCAGGTCATCGCCTTCTCGGGGCCGGCGGTGACCGAGGAGCAGGCGCGCACCATCCTGGGCGTCATCGACCGCGACCTCATCCTGGACTTCTACGCCGCGGTGCGGGGGCGCGACTACGGCCGGCTGGTGGACATCGTGGAGACCCTGTTCGAGAAGGGGCACCAGCCGGTGCAATTCCTGGAAGACCTGATGGCCTATGGACGGGATCTGCTGCTGGTCAGCGTCCTGGCGGATCCCCAACGCCACGTCGCAGGCGGGGCGGAGGAGATCCAGGCGCTGCGCGTGCAGGCGTCGCAATTCAGCGAGGACGAGCTCCTGCGAATCCTCGAGCTGATGACGCGCGAGGAGCAGCGGATCAAGAATTCCACCCACCCGCGCTTCCTCCTGGAGGCGCTGGCGATCAAGCTGGCCCGTCTGTCGGATCTCAAACCGATCGAGGAACTGATGGCACGGGTCGATCGCCAGGCCTCCGGGCGTCCACCCGGCGAAGAGGACGAGGCCGGGCCGGCGCGCCCGGTCGGCACGCACTCGCCGGTGAAGAAGACCACGTCCGCGCCCGACCGGCGCGCCGATCCGGGCGGTTCGCCGTCGCACGCCGCCGTGTCGCGGCCGGCGACGAGTGCGGGCGCCGCGGCGGCGGCCGAAGTGGCCACGCCCATCCGCCCGCAGGCGGAAGCCGGCGATGTGGCCGCGGTCGAGACGTTCCTGAAGCGCGTGCACGAGGAACGTGGTGCTCTGGGCGGGTTCCTGGAGGAGGCCTCCTGGATCGAGATCAGGGGCGACGCGCTTCAGATCGCCTTCAGCGAGAAGCACGGGTTCTTCCGGGAGAAGGTCGAGGGGCGGGACAGCCTCGAGTACCTGAAGCGGGTGGCTCGCGAGACCGCCGGTCGCGACCTGGCGATCCAGGTGACCGTCGCGACGCCCGGCGCCATCGAGAGCCGCAGTGTGTCTCCCGACGAGGCCGAGGAGAGGCGCAGGCAGCGCCTGCGGGAGGCGGCCGAGAAGGCGCCCATCGTGCGCGCGCTCCTCAGCGCCTTTGGCGGCCAGATCGTGGACGTCGACCAGGCCTGAACGGACAAGGCGAGAAGACATGGATATCAAGGCGTTGATGAAGCAGGCGCAGAAAATGCAGGAGAAGCTGCAGAAGGAGATCGCCGAGATGAAGGTCGAGGCCTCGGCCGGCGGCGGCATGGTGAGCGTGGCCATGAGCGGCACCCACGAGCTTCTCTCCGTACGCATCGCGCCCGAGGTCGTCAAGTCGCAGGACGTGGAGATGCTGGAGGACCTGGTCCGGGCCGCGGTGAACGAGGCCAGGCGCAAGATCGAGGAGGCGATGGCCGAGAAGGTCGGCTCCCTCCGCGTCCCCGGGCTGTGAGGTGATGCGGCTCGCCGCGCCGCTCGAGCGGCTGATCGAAGCTCTCCGCAAGCTCCCCGGCATCGGCGCCAAGTCGGCTCAGCGTCTCGCCTTCCACGTCCTGCGCGGCAGCCGGGACGACGCCCGGGCCCTCGCCACCGCCCTCCTGGAAGTCAAGGACACCCTTCGACTCTGCACCCTCTGTTTCAACGTCACCGACATCGACCCCTGCCTGATCTGCGCCGATGCCAATCGGGACAGAAGCCAGGTGTGCGTGGTGGAGGAGCCGCACAACCTGATCGCCATCGAGAAATCCGGCTTCCGCGGGCTGTACCACGTGCTGCACGGATCGATTGCCCCCCTGCGCGGTATGGGTCCCGACGATCTGAAGATCGCGCCACTCCTGGAGCGCCTGCGCGACGGATCGGTCAAGGAGGTCATCCTGGCGACCAACCCGAACGTCGAGGGTGAGGCGACCGCGGTCTATCTGTCGCGCCTGCTCAAGCCGCTCGGCGTGCGCGCGACGCGCATCGCGCTGGGGCTTCCCGTCGGCAGCGAGCTGGAGTACGCCGACGAGGTGACGGTCGGCAAGGCGCTCGAAGGTCGCCGGGAGATTTGATGCCGGGCCGCGGCGGCCTCAAGCAGGGGCTGTTCCTCCGAATCGAGGAGTTCTCGCGCACCCACTACCGCCTCGTGTTCCTGGTCGCGGTCGTCCTGGTCCTCGTGTCGCTGTATCTGGGATCGCGTCTGTCGCTCGACGGCGACGTGCTGAATCTGGTCCCGCGCAATAACCGCGTCATCAGCACGTTCCGCGAGGCGCTCGCGGACTTCGGCAGTCTCGACTACCTGCTGCTCCTGGTCGAGGCCCGGCCGCAACAGACGGTCGAGGAATTGCAGGACTACGCGGACATCCTGGCCGCGCGGCTCGCGACCACGCCCTCGATCCAGTACGTCGAGCACAAGATCGACACCTCCGGCCCGTTCTTTTCATTCTTCCGGACCAACCAGATCCTGTTCCTGCCGCCGTCGAAGCTCCCCGAGCTGGCCGCCAGGTTCAGCGACCACGCCATCCACGAGCAGGTCAGGGAGAACTACCGGCAGCTCACGGGACCGTCGTCCTTCCTGGTCAAGCAGCTTCTCGAGCAGGACCCGTTCCAGGTGTCGTCGCTGGTCTTCAAGGAAGTGCTGCGCAGCAAGGGGCCCCTCAAAGTTGATTTGTCGAGCGGCTATTACCTGTCGAAAGACGGCGGCGCGCTCTTGATCATCGCCAAGCCGGTGCGGCCTGCGCAGGACATCGCCTTCGACAAGAGGCTCATGGACGAGGTCCGCGGGGCGGTCGCCGCGGCTTCGGCGAAGTTCGAGGCCGACCTGAAGGAGCAGAGAGGCGAGAACGCCGCGGACGCAGGAACCGGCGGCGCAACCGCCGCGCCGGCCGGCGCGCGAGCGCCCGAGGTGTCGTTCGGCGGCGGCTACATCATCGCGCTCGAGGACAGCACCCTGATCATGAACGACATGCTGTGGAACGGCACGGTGTCGTTCATCGTCATCCTGGGGCTCTACTACTTCTGCTACCGTCGATTCGGCGCCATCCTGTACTCGTCCGTGCCGCTCCTGGTCGGGCAGATCCTGACCCTCGCGGCGGCGTACCTGCTCCTGCGCAACCTGAACTCGGCGACCACCGGCTTCTCGGCGATGCTCATGGGACTCGGCACCGATTTCACCATCGTCATGTACGCGCGTTATGTCGAGGAGCGCACCCGCGGCAAGAGCCTCGAGGAGGCGCTGCGCCTGATGATGGGCGTGTCGGCCTTCGGGGTGTTCACGGGCGCCATCACGTCGGCCGGCACTTTTTATGCGATGTGCGTCACCGAGTACAAGGGTCTCCGGGACTTCGGCTTCCTGGTGGGGACCGGGATCCTGTTCTGCCTCGTGGCGATCCTCTTTCTCCTGCCGGCGATGATCGCCTGGAACGAAGGGCGCGCGCGTCGCACGGATATCACCAAGAAGCTCTACCTGCACTCGTTCGGCATCGAGGAGGTCATGGCCTGGTCCACGCGCCACACCGGGCCGGTCATCGCCGCCTCGGTGCTCCTGACGATCGGCCTCGGCTACTACGCCTGGAACGTCGAGTTCACGAGCGACGTGCGCGAGCTGCGCTCGCCGAACAACCGCGGCATCCTCATGCAGGAGGTCATCGCCCGAAAGTTCGAGGCCTCGTTCTCGCCGATGATGGTCCTCTGCCGTGGCGGCGACCTCGACACCGTCATGGAGAGGAACCGCCGGGCGAACCGCACCCTGGACGGCTTCGTCAAGGACGGCACTCTGCGCGGCTACGAGTCGATTTTCAACTACCTGCCGCCGCGTCAGGACCAGGAGCAGGTCATCCGCGCGCTGCGCGACGGGCAGGACGGCGCCTTCGACATCACGCGCATCGAGCGCACCTTCCGCGCGGCCCTGCGCGACAACGGCTTCCGCGAGGAGACCTATGATGCGTATCTGCGGGCCCTGCCCGCCATCCTGCGCCCGGAGAAACCGATCACGATCGACGATCTGCAGACGGCGGGGCTCGAGCGCTTCATCAGCCGCTACATCAAGAAGGGGGAGGACGGCTCGTACAAATCGGTGACCTACCTCTTCCCCACCAACCCGGAGTCAAAGCGCACCGCCCCGCCGGCGCTCGTCGAGGCGCTCGACCACCCGGAGGAAGGCGTCGAGATCACGGGCGTGAACATCGCCAGCGCCGAGCTGAAGCGCATCTTCGGCCGCGATGCCTGGCGCGCCGTCATCCTCGGCATCATCCTCGTGACGATCCTCCTGTGGCTCGACTTCCGGAGCCTGTGGCTGACCACGCTCGCCAACATCCAGCTCCTCCTCGGCGTCGTCTGGATGCTCGGCTGCATGCGACTCCTGGGTATCAAGATGAACTTCGTGAACGCCTTCGTGACGACGATGATCCTCGGCGTCGGCATCGACTACGGCATCCATATCATCCACCGCATCTCGCAGGAGGGCCTGAGCAACTTCGAGGGGCTGATGGAGACCGGCAAGGCGGTCGTCATGGCCGCGCTCACCAACGTGGCCGGCTTCGGCACCATCGGTTTCTGCAATTACCCCGGGCTCCGTTCCATGGGGATCGTCGCGGCCATCGGCTCCGCGACCTGCCTCGTGACCGCCCTGACGACGCTGCCGGCCATGCTCATCCTGACCAAGACGCGCGTCGCGCGCCGCCTCGAGGGCGGATGAGCGCGCGCCGGACTGGCGCTCTCCTGGCCGCCGGGGTCGCGCTCCTGCTGATGCCGGGGACGGCGCCGGCCCAGTCGGGAGCTCCACCGTGCAAGGATGCCCTGATCACCAGGATCGTCGAAGCCCGCCTGGCCGCCGACCGGGAGATCGGCCAGTTCAGGATCGACGTGACCACGAGCGACTGCGTCGTCACGCTCCGCGGCTGCGTCGAATCGCGCGAACAGGCGAAGAAGGCGAAAGAGCTGGCGAAGCGGCTGATCAAGGTGAAGGTCAAGAACGAGCTCAAGGTCTGCACGATCGCACCGCGCAAGCCCGGGACCCGATCGCATCGATCCTAGCCGCCGATTCGGCGGTAACCTCACGGGGCGCTGTCGGCTTGGAGGGCCGCGGGGATCGGCGGCCCCGCCTCGGGGTTGAATGCCCCCGGGTCCAATCCAAAGAAGCGCAGGAGGGTGGCCGCGACATCGGCCTGGTGCACGGTGGGATAGGGCGCGACCTCGCCCCGGTCGGGGGTGTCGGGGCCGATGACGGCGATCCAGATGTCCGCGGAGCCTTCGATCCCTTCGTCGTGCTCGACCCAGTCGGTGGGTGTGATCCCCCGGCCGTGGTCGGTGGTCACGATGAGAGTGGTCCGGCCGCTGTAGCCGTCGAGGGATTGCACGGTCTCCCAGAGCGTCTTCAGATAGGCGTCGAAGACATTGATGTAGTCGAGCAGGCGGTCGTAGCGGCGCGCGTGCGCCCAGTCGTCCGATTCGTCGAGCGCGATGTAGAGGAGCCGCGGGCGTTGCGCTCGCAGATATTCGAGGGCCAGATTGAAGGTCACGGCGTCGCTGCGCCCTTCCTCCCACAGCGCCATGATCTCGAACTGCAGGTCGCCGAGGTAGGCCATGCGCGCCGTCTCGATCTCGGACGGCACCCTCTCGTAGCCGGCGTTGGTGAAGAACGCCCCTTCCTCGCTGGAGGAGAGCGTGGCGAAACCCTCCCAGGATCCGAAGGTGGCGACCTGGCGCTTGCCGAGCCCGAGCTGGCGGCGGACGAACTCGAGCACGGTGGGGTGGGGATAGCGCTTCACATCGTTGCTCAGAACATCCGGCTGGTACTGCCCCGTCAGGATCTCCGCGTAACCTGGGGCGGAGAACAGGTGCGGGTTTTTCGGGTGGACGCTGCTTCCCTTCCACTTGTTGCCGAGGACGATCCCCTGGAGCGCGAGGTTGCTCCAGAAGAAAGGCAGAAGCGCTGCGCGCCGTTCTTCGGGCGTGTCGCGCCAGAACCTCTTTCGCGTCCTTTCGAGGTCGTAGATCCCCGAACGCTTTTCTTTCTGTGCGACGATCGGATCCATGCCGGTGAACAGCTCCTGAATACGCAGGCCGTCGATGGTGACCAGGATGACGTTGCGTGTGCGGAGCGGCCGCGTGACGCGGGGCGGCGCTGCAGCTCGAGAAGCGTCGTATCGATGCGCGCCAGGCTCGCCTTCAGACGATCGGCGACGCCGCCGTAACCGATCCTCATGTAGCGCCTGATGCCGAAGTGCGCCCCGGGGGTGATCAGGACCGACTGGTCGCGCCGGAGCCTGTCGAACAGGGCCACCGATCCAATGGGCAAACCGTAACGCACCAGCGCGATGGCGCCGGCGCGGGGAGGAATGTAGGTGAAGATGTCGTCATGCGTGTGAATCCAGCGTTCGAGCCGCGGCAGGTTCCGGCGGATGATGCCGCGCGTGCGCTCGAGGATCGCCTCACGCCTCTTCGGCTCCATGACGATCTCGGCGAAATAGTTCGAGAGATACGTCGGCGTCAGCGTCAGATAGTCGTGGTAGGAGCACAGTCGGGCGATCGTCTTCGGCGGTCCGACGATCCAGCCGGTGCGCAGACCTGGGAGCCCAAACGCCTTCGAGAGGCCGGCGGTGATCAGCACCTTGTCGTGACGGCCCCAGAAGGTGGGCGTCGTCGTCCCGGACACTTCGGCGCCGCGGTACACCTCGTCGGCCACGATCCAGGCGCCGGCGCGGCGAGCGGCGCGCGTCACCGCGTCCATTTCCTCGTCGGTCAGGACCGCGCCGGTTGGGTTGTTCGGATTGGTGACCAGGATCACTTTCGTCCGCCGCGTGACCGAGCGCTCGAGACCATCCAGGTCGAGCGCCCACCGCCGGCGACCGTCATCCCGCCGCTCGACCAGCCGGAACGGATCGGCCTTTCCGGCGTAGGCCCGCGCCAGTCCCCAACCCTGCATGTAATTGGGGATCATGATGGCGGCGCGGTCCCCTCTCTCGAGGAGCCCCCACAAGACGACGTAGTTCGCCTCCGACCCGCCGTTCGTGACCATGACGTGATCGCGTGTGGCGTCCCGGCCGTAAAACAGCGCGATCCGGTCTCGCAGCGTCTCCGATCCCCTCGACGGGGGATACTTCAGACGCGCCTGCCGCAGCCACTCCGGATCGGGAGATCCCTCGAGGAGCTCGTCGACCCGCATCGGCAGAACACCGCTCTCCGACAGGTTGTACTCGACCTCGTCCTCGTACAGGCACTGCGTCCGTTCCATCCGGAACAGGTCGACGCGCATCGGCTCTCCTGGCAGGAGCGCCCAAGAATAACAGAGGACGGTCTCCTTGCTCTGACCGTCCCGGGGCGCGGGACACGCTTCGGTAACAGTCCGCGACCGGCAATGGTAGTGTTAGGCGCGATGGATCATGACGATATCCCCGTGGCCCTGCCCATCGACGGCACGCTGGATCTGCACGCCTTCCTGCCCCGCGAGATTGGCACGCTCGTGCCCGACTACCTGGCCGCCTGCCGGGAGCGCGGCATCCTCCAGGTGCGCATCGTCCACGGCAAGGGAAC
>QHXX01000066.1 GCA_003223135.1 Acidobacteriota bacterium
TCCGACGGCGCTCCCGATCTCGTCGTGGCGGACCTCTCCGACAATGAGGTCGCCATCCTGTTGAACCAGACCCTGGTCGCCGACAGTGACTTGGATGGAGTTCCCGATTTTCTGGACACGTGCACCGATCCCGACGAGGATGGTTTCGGCACCCCCGGCCTTCCGGCAACGACGTGTCCCACGGACAACTGTCCTCTTGTGCCGAACACGTCTCAGGCCGACATCGACCTCGATGGGTGGGGTGATGCCTGCGATGACTGCCCGAGTGTGGCTGACCCGCTGCAGACTGACAACGACGCAGACGGCATGGGCGACGCCTGCGACATGTGCACGGATCTCGATCGGGACGGCTACGGCAATCCCGGATACCCCTCGAACACGTGCGCTGCCGACAACTGTCCCTACGTCGACAACCCGTCACAGGAAGACCGAGACGCTGACGGATTCGGTGACACCTGCGACCAGTGTCCGTTGGATGCGCGTAACGACGTCGATCGCGACGGTCATTGTGGCGACGCGGACAATTGTCCGCTGATTGCCAACGCCGACCAGAGCGACGCGGATGGAGACGGGGTGGGCGATGCGTGTGACGATTGTCCGACGATCTCCAACGGCGATCAGGCCGATTCGGATCACGATCACGTCGGCGACGCTTGCGAAGCGTTCTCCGCCACGGCCCTGTTCCAGAATCCTGCCTACGACGCCGGGGATGGACCCCAGGCCATGGCGTACGCGGACCTTGACGGCGATGGCAGGCTCGATGTGGCGGTCCTCGACAATTGCAACGTCCTGCGCGATTGCGGGCCCGGCACGATCTCGTTCCTTGCAGGCAACGGGGACGGCACCTTCTCGCCCCATGGCCGGCTTGGTCTCGCCTTCAGTCCGTACCAGTTCGATCCCACCGCGCTCGCCGCCGATGATCTCGACCGAGACGGACGGGTCGACCTCATCGTGGCGAACGGGTTTGGCGGGGAGGTCTCCGCGTTCCTCGGCCACGGGGACTTCACCTTCGGCCGCGAGATTCGGTCCTCCGCGGGCGGTGGCTCGATCGTGAGCGGCGCCCTGGCAGACTTCAACCGCGACGGGAGGACGGATCTGGCGCTGGTCCGGATCGGCCAGACCAGTGCGGACACCGGCATCACGGTGATGCTCGGAGGCGGCGACGGGACGTTCACGGTCGGCTCACGATACGGGGTCGGCTTAGTGCCGGTGAACCTCGTCGCCGGTGACCTCGACGAAGATGGTGTTACCGACCTGGCCGTGGTGAATCTCGTCGATGTCTCTTATCCCGCCGGAAGCGTCTCCGTGTTGATGGGGCGGGGCAACGGGACGTTCGCTCACGAGGCCCGCTTCCCCATGGGCGATCTTCCCAGGGCGATCGCGCTGGGTGACTTCAATGCCGACGGCAAAAAGGATCTCGCCGTTGTCCACCAATGCGATCAGTACCCCTGTCCCCTGGAAGAACTGTCAATCCTCCTCGGGCTGGGCGGGGGGACTTTCGAGACGAAGCACTTCAATCTCAGTGGTGCCGTCCAGCCGGCACTCCTCGGTCTCGGCGTGGCCGACTTCAACTCCGACGGGCACCAAGACCTCATCACCACCGACCGTTACCGTGCCTCGGTGCTGATCTACCTCGGCCAGGGAGACGGTAGCTTCGCGCCGCGGCGGACGATCGGCGTGGCCTACGATCCACGCTCCTTCCTCCTCGGTGATTTCAACGGGGACACGAAGGCGGACGTCATCGTCGCCCATAATGGTTCCAATAACGTCTTCGTGCTCTTTGGAAACGGCGACGCCACCTTCGGGCGCCCGCCCAGGCGCCTGAGCCGTCCCGACCCGACGGCCGTCGCACTCGACGATTTCAATGGTGATGGGCACAGCGACATGGCGGTGGTGAATTACACCGACGGACTCTCGATCCTCCTCGGGAACGGTGACGGGACCTATGGAGAGGAGTCCCGCATCCCCCTGCCCTACTACGGGGCGATTTTCGTCGCGACGGGCGACTTCAATGGCGACTCGAGGCGCGATCTCGCGATCGCCCACGCCGGGTACGCGGACCTCAACCCGTACGCCGACAGGGGCGGTGTTTCGATCCTGCTCGGCCACGGGGATGGGGCATTCAGCCTGAGCGCGGGCTTTCGATCGGGGAATCGCCCCTTCGCGCTGTCCGTCGGCGATCTCAACGGCGACGGCAAGGCCGACCTCGCGGTGGCGAACGTCGAGTCGGGGGATCTCACGATTCACCTCGGTGACGGCCGCGGGTCGTTCTCCGACGCCGTGAGTCATGCCTCCGGGGACTCGCCGTACTGGATCGCGCTCGGAGATCTGAACAACGACGGTCGAGCCGATCTGGTCGTCGCCAACGCCGGCAAGGACTTCCCTCGAACCCTCGGCGACCTCTCGATCTTCATGGGTCGAGGGGATGGAGACTTCGATCCCGCCGTGCATGTCGGGGCCGGTAGGAACCCGTTCTCGGTGGCGATCGGGGACCTCAACGCGGACGGGGCAGCGGACCTGGCGGTGGCCAACGGCGGATCCAACGACGTCTCCCTGCTCCTCGGCCGGGCCGACGGAACCTTCGCGCCCCAGACTCGCTTCCGCACCGGGTTTTCGCCGATCGCAATCGCCATCGACGATCTCAATGCCGACGGGCGGCCGGATCTGGTGACTGCGAACAACGGGTCCGCCGACGTGTCCGTCTTCCTGGGGACTGCGGATGGAAGGTTCGGGGCCGAGAGTCGCTTCGCGACCGGGACGGGCACTCTGTTCGTCGCCACCGGGTTCATCGATGGCGACCGGAGGGTGGATCTCGCCGTTCCGATCGACGGAGCCGTGTCCATCCTCCTGAACGAGGGCCCGTCGCCCGACACGGACCACGACGGCGTTCCGGACCAGGACGACCCCTGCACCGATTCGGATGGCGATGGTTTCGGCGATCCCTTCCAGCCCGCGAACACATGCGCCCCGGACAACTGCCAGTTGGTCCTGAATCCCGACCAGGAGGACGGGGACGGCGACGGCATGGGCGATGCCTGCGACCCTTGTCCGGCCGACGCGGCGAACGACGCCGATCGAGACAGCATCTGCGGCGATGTCGACAATTGTCCCGGAGTGGGAAATCCCGAACAGCGCAACACCGACGGGGACGGGCTCGGCGACGCGTGCGACAACTGTCCGGCCCGGTCCAATCCGGACCAGACCGATTCGAACGGCGATGGCGCGGGGGATGCCTGCCAGCCGTCCGTCGCAATCCTGGATGTTGGTCCGGGCTCAGACTCGACCCTGCAGGCGACGGTCCAACTGAGGAACCCCGGTCATGGTCCCCTGAGCGGGTCGGTGGACGTTACGGGGAGCAGCGACCGCCTGGTCAGTCTGCCCGATGTGGCGGCCACCAGGAGTTGCTACGACGGTTTCTTCCCCAATGCGCCGCCGGACGGGATCGGCTTTGCCAACGGCTCAATCGGCCTTCCGGCCCTGTTCGACTTTTCCTACGGGACCTATGTGCTCGGTCTGAATTGCGGCAACGGATATCCTCATAACTCTTTGCGGCTGGGACGGTGCGACCAGCCCGGAGGTTCCGGAGATCTGGCTGTTTTCCTGGAGGGGATCGCCCTCCCGGCTTCCGTGTGCGTGACCGGGATCAATGATCCGGGTCAGAGGTTCGACCTCACCATCTACTCGTTCGGCCCCGATTCCATCACCTTCAACGCGACTTTCGCGGCGACGATTCACGAGCCGTTCAACGGCCAGCCGCCGTCCGCCGTCGACATCTCCTCCCTGACGCCTTTAGGACCGCACCGACTGAGCATCACTGTGACGAACGGCGTGACGCCTCCCGTGTCGGACGCGGCCGATTTTGACAACCAGGCTGGAGCGACGCTGCTTCTCTTCAACACACAACCTCCCCCCGGTGACGCGGACGAGGACGGAGTTCCGGACGAGCGTGACGGCTGCACGGACTCCGACGGCGACGGCTTCGGAGATCCGGACTTCGTGGCCAACACGTGCCCCGCGGACGATTGCCCGTTCGTCGCCGACCCGTCCCAGGTCGACCGGGATAGGGACGGCGTCGGCGACGCTTGCGACAACTGCCCGGCCACGGTCAATCCCGACCAGGCGGACGCCAATGCCGACGGGTCAGGAGACGCCTGCCAGCCAGTGCTCGTGATCTCCGAAATCAGGCAGGATGGGGGGGACACCATCGAAGTGAACGTGCGGGCGACCGATCCTCAGGGCGACCCGCTGCGGGGGCAGATCGATATCCTGGCCCAGGAGGGGGTCATCACGCTGCCCGACATCGGAGCCACCCAGGAGTGCGACGGTGGCTACCTGCCTGGTGGAGTGGCGGGAGAGGGCATCGGTTTTGCGTTCGGATCCGTCGGGCAGCCGGAGCTGTTCGATCTGGAATCCAACCTGTATTGTCACGGCGATGGCATGCCCGACTTCCAGCTCGCGGCCGGCTCGTGCAGCCAACCGCAGACGGGCTTCAGCGGAATCTTGTCCCTCGCCTCGCTGACGCTCCCCGCCACGGTCTGCGCGCGTGTCCTTGGGGATGAGTCGGGCGGCCTGGACCTGATTGTGGTCTCCTTCAGCGCCGATGCCATGCAGCTGGGTGTTCCGGACAGCCACCTGGCGCTCAGCGTGCCGTTCGCTTCCGGGTTGCCGCCGCGTATTGACATCTCCTCGCTTGAGCCGGGATTGCCGTACTTGCTCGTCATCAACCTCACGGACGGAAACACCCTGCCGGTTCAGGCCGAGCTGCAATTCACGCACCGGGGAGAGCGGGCAATGGTCTTCGTCGCCTCGAACACGCCGCCGCGCGCCTCTATCGCGGCTCCGGAGGCCGTTGAGTGCGCCGGCCCCCCCGGCGGCGTCGCCGTCCTGGATGGATCCGCGTCGAGCGATCCCGACTCGACGCCCGGCACGAACGACGACATCGTGTCGTTCGAATGGTACCGAGACCTCGGTCAACCGGCGCAGCAGCTCCTGGGGACCGGCGAGCGACTGAGCGTGACATTGCCTTTGGGGACGCACGCGATAAGTCTGCGCGTCACCGATTCCCGGGGGGCCGCCACCACCGGTGCGGCACTCGTCGTGGTGCGCGACACGACGCCGCCGTCGTTGGCGCTAACAGCCGGTCCCTCCGTCCTGTGGCCACCCAACCACCGCCTCGTGCCGGTGGGTGTGAGCTGGCAGGTGAGCGATCGCTGCGACCCGGTGGCGACCGCGCGGCTGGTCTCGGCGACGAGCAGCGAGCCGGACGACGCGCCGGGGGAAGGGGACGGCCAGACCACCGGGGACATCGCCGGCGCCGATGCCGGCTCGCCGGACGCCGAGGTCCTCCTGCGCGTGGAACGCGTGGGCAACGGGCCGGGGAGGACGTACGAGCTGACCTACGCGGCCACCGATGCGTCGGGCAACGCGACCTCCGCGCTCGCGGTCGTGACCGTGCCGCACGATCTGGGCGATGGGCCAGAGCCATTGAGCCTGCGGCTCGAGCCGGGCGGGGCGCCGGGGATGGCGCGCGTGTACTGGAACGCGGTCGCCGGCGCGCAGGCCTATGACGTGATCTCGGGTGACGTCGCCAATCTGAAAGCAGACGGCAATCGCGTCACGCTGGGCACCGTGCGCGTGCCGGCGCGGCTGATCACGGCCGCCTCGTTCGTGGAGGGGGACGCGTCATCGTCCGCGGGCGCGATCCCGCCCGCCGGCCGAGCCTTTTTCTATCTGGTGCAGTACCGCGACGCCCACGGCGGGAGCGGTTACGGCACGGAATCCGTGCCGCTGCCGCTCGAGCCTCTGTCGTGCGAAGGTGGGTGTCCCGGCGAGGAAGACGGTCTGACGGGTGGCGGCGGGGGCGGCGAGCACAAGCGGCTCTAACTTCCGAAATGCCATGGCGCGTTCAGGCACGCGCGGTAAGGTTTCGGGGATGATGGCCCGGAAGCTTCCCTCCTCGACGAGCACGGCGAGCGCAGGTCGCCGACTTCGAATATTTCCTCTGCACCGCGTCGTGCCATGCGTCGGAGCGGTGCGTGTGCTCGCGCGTCGCGCGAACCGACCTCGTGCGAGGGAGGGTGCCCGTAGAACTCTGGCCGCTTACGGGTCTCAAGAGGGAGCGGCGCCGGCCATCCCGGTGATCGGCGATGGCCGATTCTATCTCAGGTGCGGAATATCGATCGCGGCGAAAATGCCGAAATAGCAATTGCACGCCAGTGTGCTTCGCGGTACATTCCCGTCAGCCCGACCGAGGAGAAGGGCCGGGGACTCAGCCGCAGAGACCCCCCTCAGTCGCAGTGCCTCAGCGTCCCGCATGAATTTGCCGCCGACTCGCCGCACGGAATCGCCGCCGAGTACCTGAACAGGATTTCGCGTGACCCGCGCCGCAGGAAAGGCAGGGCCGAAGCATGGATCTGCCCGATCTCATCCGTGAGGCGATTGCGGCGGGACGGCTGCGCGAGCCGTTCAGCGCCGGCGAGGCCGCGAAGGCGCTCCGCAATCCGGACTGGCCGCAGCAGCGCGTTCACAGTTTCCTCGTCCGCTATTGCATGGGGAACCTGGCCGCGAGCCAGGTCCTCGTCGAGCGGGTGACGTACGGCCGCTACCGGCTCCTGTACGACGGCCCGCGCGACTACGTCGCTCCGCCCACGAAGTTCCGCAGGCGTCCCGCCAGACACGATCGAAGGGAGGACCCTCACCCGCCGGGCGAACCCGAGCCCTGACCCGCCTTCACGCCCAGAGACGGCCCAAGCGCCCCGTCTTCCGGGGCCTCCCGGCCTCCGGCGCCCGGCCAGCGACACCCGGCGCCGGAGGCATCCGTCTGCCGCCCACCCCGCGAGGAACAAGTCCCCAGGCCTCCCGGCGATTGACGCCGGCCTTCCGTCGGCTATGATAGGCGCCGCGCTCGGCGCGGCGGACGCCTCCAGGTGGATGAATGAAGACCCTCGTGCTCGTCAAGCAGGTGCCGAACACCGACTCGCCGTTCCGGATCAACAGCGCCGGGACGTGGGTGGACGAGAGCAATCTCACCTACGGCCTGAACAACTACGACCGGTACGCGCTGGAGGAGACGCTGCGGCTGAAAGACGCCGGGAAAGCCACGGAGGTCGTGGCCCTGACCGTCGGCCCCGAGCGCGCCGCGTCGGCGCTCAGGACCTGCCTGGCGACCGGCGCCGATCGGGCCGTGCACATCAAGGACGATGCGCTCGCCGCGGCCGATCCCCTGTCGGTCGCGCGCGTCATCGTCGCGGCCATCAAGGACGAAGGGTTTTCGCTCATCCTCTGCGGGCTGCAGGCCGACGACGACAACTACATGCAGATCGGCCCGTTCGTGGCGCGTCTTCTCGATCGGCCGTGCGCCACCGCCGCCATGAGTCTCGAGCTCCGGGAGGGCACGATGCGCGTCGAGCGCGAGCTCGAGAACAACCGGCTGCAGATTGTCGATTTGACATTGCCGTCCGTGGTCACCGTGCAGACCGGGATCAACGAGCCGCGTTACGCCAGCCTGAAGGGGATCATGGCGGCCAAGAAAAAAGAGATCAAGGTGCTGGCGCTCGCCGACCTGAAGCTGAGCGCCTCCGAGATCGCCGCCTCGGCGGGCCGCTTCAGAACCGTCCACCTGGCGACTCCTCCGAAGGGGAAGGGCGCCGAGATGCTGGCGGGCCCCGCCGACGCGATCGCGAAGGAGCTGGTGAAGCGGATCAAGGAGAAGACGGGGGTCATCTGAGATGCCCTGCAGGATCCTGATTCTGGCCGAGCACGAGGACGGAGCGCTCCGCGAGACGACCTTCGAGCTCCTGGGCATGGCACACCGCCTCGCCGGCGACGCCGGATGGCCGCCGTCCGGGATCAAAGCGGTCCTGATCGGTCAGGGACTCGGTGACCTGGCCGGAAGCGCCGCCGCCAGGGGGGCCGCCGAAGTGATCTGCGTCGAAGGCGAGGCCGTCAAGGATTACACCTGCGACGGCTATACGCGCGTCCTCGAGTCGGTGATCAAGGCCGAGTCGCCCGAGATCGTGCTCATCGGTCACACGCCGAACGGCTGGGACACGGCGCCGATGGTGGCCGCCGGATTGGGCGTGCCGATCGCCACCGAGTGCTCGCAGGTCGCCCTGGAGAGCGGCCGGCCGCTGTTCACCCGGAAGGCGTTCAACGGCAAGTTCATCCAGGTCGTCGACATGGGAGACGCCAGGCCGAAGATCGCCACGATCCAGAAGGGAGCCGCCCCCGCCTACACCGGCACGACGCAGGGCGCCGTGCGCACCGTCCCCGCAGGTGTCGGCGCCGACCAGCTGCGCGCCAGGTTCGTCGGCATCAAGAAAGGCGAGGGCGGCGCTGTGGACCTGACCCAGGCCGCCGTCATCGTGTCCGGCGGCCGCGGCGTCGGCGCGCCCGAGAAGTTCGGCGTCATCCGCGAGCTCGCCCAGGCCCTGGGAGGCCAGGTCGGCGCCTCGCGCCCGGTCACCGACATGGGGTGGCTGCCGCACGAGCACCAGGTCGGAAGCAGCGGCGTCACGGTCAACCCCAAGCTGTACATCGCGTGCGGTATTTCCGGCGCCATCCAGCACATCGTCGGCATGAAAGGCGCGGGCTATATCATCGCCATCAACAAGGACCCCGACGCCCCGATCTTCAGCGTCGCCGACGTCGGCGTCGTCGGCGATCTCTTCGAGATCGTCCCCGCCCTCACCAAGGCCGTCAAGGAAGCAAAGGGACGGGCGTAGGCCTCTCGCGCCGTGAAGAAGCGCATCGTAGTCTGCTGCGACGGTACGTGGAACACCCCGGACGAGCAGGACAACGGCAAGCCCAGTCCGACAAACGTCGTGAAGACGGCCCGCACGGTCGCGGACCGCGATTCGGGCGGGTTCCGACAGCTCGTCTACTACATTGAGGGCGTGGGGACGCGCTGGTTCGATCACCTCAGGGGCGGCGCCTTCGGCTACGGTCTCTCCGCCAACATCAGGCAGGCCTACCGGTACCTGGTGCGCCACTACCAGCCTGGGGACGAAATCTTTCTGTTCGGATTCAGCAGGGGAGCCTACACGGCCCGAAGCACCGCCGGTCTCATCCGCAATTGCGGGCTTCTGAGGCGCGAGCACGCCTCACGGATCGACGAGGCGTACGCCTTCTACCGGAGAAGAGACGACACCTCGCACCCCACGGGCGCCGAGGCCCAGAACTTCCGGCGGATGTACTCGCACGAGATCCGCATCAAGTTCATCGGCGTGTGGGACACCGTCGGCGCCCTCGGCATCCCTTACGGCATCCTGCGCGTCTTCAATCGGAGAGTGGAGTTCCACGATGTCAAGCTGAGCAGCTACGTGGAGAACGCCTTCCAGGCTCTCGCGATCGATGAGAAGCGGAAGTTCTTCGTCCCGGCGATCTGGGAGGCACAGGCGAACGCCGTGGACCAGGTCCTCGAGCAGGCCTGGTTCGCCGGCGCCCACTCCAACGTCGGGGGCGGCTATGCCGACAGCGGCCTGTCGGACATCGCCTTCCTGTGGATGAAGAACAAGGCCGAGCGCTGCGGCCTCGCATTCAATGAGAACTACGTCGAGGCCAACATCTACCCGAACGTCTCGGGCGTGCTGCGCGAT
>QHXX01000037.1 GCA_003223135.1 Acidobacteriota bacterium
GCCCCCGGGCGGCCTCGACCGGGTGTGAACCCTGGCTCTACTCTAACGTCGAGGAAGGGTTCGCGAGATCGACACGTCGAGGTAACTTTTTGTGCGTCATAGAGCGGAACGACCCCCGAGCCGAACGTTTGTGTTTTCAAGAGCTTCCCGGGCCTTCGCCAGCTCGTCGGCGAGACGGTCGAGCATTTCGATCCAGCTCGGATGAGCCCCCCGTGCGCCTCGCAAGCGACTCGAGGTTTCCATTCTCATCCACAATGGCAAGAGTGTAGACGATAAGCGGGCGCCAATCCCACGTCCGCAACCGCGCCGGCGAACCCGCAGAGTCCACAACTGTGGACAGATCGTGGCGCTCGTCAACTCGTGACCGGGCTCGAAGGCGATTGGAATGTGCGCCGTAAGCAGTTGAATAACCGCCGTCTTCCGTCGGCCCGGAACTCGAACGCTCCTCTGGCACCGGATTTGCTGCCTGCTGGGCGTCATCGGATGGTGTCTCACGAAAGGAGTCGCAACGTGTGCTGAAATCAAGAACAGGAGGTGACCGGTGGAAAAACAGCAGGACGTCGGTTTGCTCGAGTCCGTGAAGGACCGTATCGTTCACGCCATCGAAGGGACAGGGGATGTGACGGGTGCCATGGTCAACGCCGTCAGCAAGACCGTGGCGAGGGCGATCGAGGGCCTCGGCGGCATCGCCACCTCGCTGGTGCACACCATCGCAGATGTGGTTCAGGGCACCATCCAGGCGGTGATGGCTGTGGGCGGCGATCTGGGTACAGCCGCGAAGAGCATCGTCGTCGGCGTGCTGCGTGGCGCCAAAGAGGCTGGTGCCGCCAATCTCCAGACGATCGGTCAGACGGCCGAGTCGGTGATCAAAACGACCGCGCGCATGTCCGGCGACCTGGGCACGGCGGCGAAGGGGCTTGTCGAAGGAGCGATCCAGGGTGCCAAAGAGCTCGGCTTGGACGTCACGAAAGCCGCGTCGGCTGCCGCACAGGGGGCCCTGAACGCCGCCGGCGAGATCGGATTCGAGGCCGGCGAGACGGTGCGCAACGCCCTGACCGGCACGATCGCCGGCGTTAAGGTGGTGCTGAGGGAGCCGTTCAATTCAATGGCAAAGCCCAGGAATCTCACCCCGTCCCGGCGGAATCGGGAAGAGGAAATTCCCTGACCGTCACCTCCCTCGGAGGAGATGCAGCTTGCGCAGATGTCGCACCATCGGGGCCGCCGCTACCGCGAACCTCGGAATGTCCTCTGCCGCCCCAAGGGGACACTTTGTGCCTTGCTCACGACGCATCTTTTCCGTTTTGATTTTCCCGCAAATTTGCCGTGACTCGGGGGTTACGGGTTGCAAGGGCAGAGTGGCATCTCGCTTGCTTCGAGGCCAGCTCGGAAGTTTCGTGCTGTGAGTGGGTCCGGTCAAAGGAGTGGACCGCACGGATGACGATCAGCGTGACGAGGCTCACATGAAGACGGAGCAACGATCGCTCGGTGAGTCGTTGCAGGCGCAAGATTATAGTTGGCTCGAATCCGTCTTGCGCTCCCGGGCCCCCGTTGCATCCGTGCCGGGGCATCACGAGAGCGTGAGCATCATCTTGGGGAGCGATCTGCTCAGGACTGCCTTCTTCACAATCCTGCTCGGCGGTCTGGCGAGCCTATTTGCCTATTTCTCGATCTGCGTCGCGGCTGGCGAGGGTCGGAGCATCTTCCGGCTCACCGCGACCCTGGCCGCCTTCCTGGCGTGTGGCGCCGTCGCCTGTCGGCAAAGGAAATTGCTGCGCTTCGTTCTCGTCCTCGGTTCGTTGTGTGCCCTCGCATTGCTCGTCGATCAGCTTGTCTACTATCGTTGGCACAAGCGGGTTGACAGGCTTGTCACCAGCCTGCAGCAGGGCATCGAATCGGGCACGCCCGTTTTTCCGAATCCACTGACATTGCGACCCACGTCCTTCTGGATCGACCCGGATCAAGAAGTCCTCCTCACGTTCGAGCCGCCGTTTCTAGCATGGACGTATCGGCTGGACTCCGTCTCATCGCTTGGTCACACGCTGATCGCGGGATGGTACGGAATGCTCTCGAGAGTCACGCGAGGCCGAAACCTTGACAGTGTGGGGCGAACCATCGTCCATCCGCATGAGGCGTACTCGGTCGGTGTCAAGTCCCACGAAAGGACTTTGGCGTGCCAGGAAGGCGGGAAGGGGTATTGGACTCTGTCGATCGATACGCGCTTCGGCTCTCGCCCACCGTGAGCCGTCATCGCGCCTCGGCCGCGCCGCCGGATTTCGCGCCGGGGCCGCTCCGCGGGCGATCCCTCCATCGTGAATGTTGCTCTGCGATGCCGCCAGAACCTGCGGCGATTCCGGCCGGCGACCGGGCGAGAGCTCCTCGCCCCGCCACCTGGGCGTTTCCAGTAGAGGGCCCGTTACGGCGGGCAGTCCGGAAGGACGGCCGCCAGCGAGACTTTGGTGGCCTCGAGCAAAGGGAGCGCGCAGGACGTCTGAACCACGCTGGCGTGCATCGTCACATTCTGACCTTACCGGGTGACGGCGCGAACGCGAGCATCGGCGCGAGCGCCAGGACAAACACCTGGATCGTCTTTTTCATGGCGTCCCCCATTTGAAGGTGCGTGTTACCGGTGACGGAAACCTACCGCCATTCCGGAGATGCCGCAACTCGAAATCGAAACCGCTCGGCCCCTGGCGACGCCTATATGCCCGCGAACCTTCACTCACCGGTGGGATCCATCTGCCGCCTTCAGCTTCGAATAGATTCCTGGCAAAGGTCCTGGAGGAGGCGGGAGTCGAACCGGACCCGCCCCTACCCTAACCGGTTGATGGCGCGCGACTTTTCGTCGTAACTACCTGACGACCGGTCCCCTCATTGAGCATTCGTTATCCTTATTATGAAGTGCCTTGCGGTCCTCCCTGTTCCGCAAAGGACCTCGGCGAGGCATGATTCTCGCGTCAAGCAGGGTCTTCACCTTCGCAAACTCGTGGACACCTTTCAACCCATGCTGTCGAGCCGGACGCGGCGATTCCGAGGGGGATGTTGCGCCAGGACATGACTCTTTCGCCAGGATCCCGCCTCGGCCCGTACGAGATCCTCGCGCCACTCGGCGCTGGTGGCATGGGAGAGGTCTACCGCGCTCGAGACACGCGACTGGAACGGACCGTCGCCATCAAGATCCTCCCCGCCCGCCTCTCTGACAAGCCCGCGGCGAAGGAACGCTTCGAGCGGGAGGCACGGGCCATTTCCTCGCTGAGCCACCCCCATATCTGCCACCTCTACAACGTCGACTTGCGACGGCCGGGAGATTTTCTATCTCTCTTCGGACAACTGGATTACGGCCGCCGAAGTGAGAGCGCATGCGTCCAGTTTTGAAGTCGGGGCCATCCGCACGCTCTTCGAGACCCGGCCGTACGGAGTCTTCGGGAAGTTCGATGTGACTGCCGACGGTCAGCGATTCATTGTTGCGTACGAAGCGGGGGCGCCGGCGACAGTGATCACTCTGGTCGTGAACTGGCCGGCGGCCTTGAAGCAGTGATTCACTCGAGCCTCTGCGGAGGGAGAGTTCTCATCTCCTCGCAGGCCCGCCCCAACGTCGAAGTCCTCCCCGGGCGGGCCGTTCAGCCTGATCTGGATGGCTGCAGAATGCCTGCCAACCACATGATCGAATACGCTCTCTGACCCAACGAGCGATACAGCGTTCTTTTGCGCGGGGAGCCGCTCGAAGCTCTCGAACCCGGACCACTCCTGGCGCGTCGGAGACGTTTTGACATGACAGCGGATCACGCGCGAAAAATCCCAGTCATTCTTCGCGGTCCCAACTCACCCGAAACTTTGACGATGGAGATCACGTGAGCTCGCAACTGTCCAGGATGGCGGCCCTTGTTGGCTGCCCGGCGAGAGCCCGGCCGATACTCGACGACTTCCTGCCGAGGCGCCGGCGTCGCCTATTGCCGTAACTACTGGATTTTCGACCACTTCGTTTGCCCCGAAATGCCATTCGAACCGGTTGAGAACGACGCCAGGACCACCTCTCGCGATGTCGAATCATGCTCTAGGCTCCTTCCCCGCATCTTCCGACCGGCGTGGGCCGCGGTGGGGCCCCTGGGGGTCTTGCGGCGCGCAAAAAAAGTGCCTGTGAGCCGAAGGATTGGGGAGGGCTCGCGCCTCTAACACATGAAAGCGGTTGCACCATCGCGAGAGACAATCGAAGGGAGGAACGATGACCAAGGGACGAATTCTCGCACGACTGGGGCTCGGCTTCGTGGTCGTCATGTGTGGCGCGTTCATAGGATGGAGCGGCGCCCAGACCGGCGCCTACTGCACGCAGACGGCGGACACGCTGCTCGATGCATGCAAGGCGGGCATCCTGGACGATGCTGCGGTCGGGAAGGCCGTCTGCATCAACATCACCGAGCCGAAGGCTCGAACCACCTGCCTCGACGATCTCGCGGACTCCCAGGATGAGGCCAAGCGGCTCTGCGAGGGTCAGCATGATACCCGTCTTGCCGCCTGCGGGGTGCTCGGGGAAGGTCGCTACGACCCCGATTTCAGACCGGCCCGCTTCGACAACCCCAGGCGTCCGTCGAACCCGAACCCTTATTTCCCCCTGGGGATCGGAAAGCACTGGGAATACCGCAGCGCCACGCAGGTGAACACGGTGGATGTCGTGAACGAGACGAAACGGATCGCGGGCGTCGACTGCATCGTGTTCCGGGATCTGGTCTTCGAGGATGGTCTGATCCATGAGGCCACGGATGACTGGTATGTTCCGGCCAAGGACGGCAGCGTCTGGTATTTCGGCGAGGAGGTCAAGGATTTCGAGACCTTCAAGGGCGACAACCCGTTGAGACCCGAGCTCGTCAGCATCGATGGCTCCTTCAAGGCAGGCCGCGACGGCGACAAACCGGGCATCATCGCCCTGGCGTCACCGAAGGTGGGTGATGTCTACCTCGAGGAGTTTTCGCTGGGCAACGCCGAGGACGTGACCGAAATCCTGTCCACGACGTACTCCTACGGTCACGACCCGGTGCTCGACGAGGGTGTTCCCGGAGTGCTGGCACAGCGCTTCTGCGCCGGAAACTGCGTCGTCACCAAGAACTACTCGCTTTTGGAGCCCGGGCTGTTCGCGCGAAAGTATTACGCCCGCGGCATCGGCACCATTCTCGAGGTGGAAAACACGGGTGAGGTCGTCCAGCTTGTCAACTGCAATTTCGATCGTCGGTGCGCGAACCTTCCCACACCGTGATCGTCCCGCACGCCGGTGCGTGGTCCGCTGCGGATCACGCCGTCAACTACCGCTGAGGGGTGCCTCTTCCCCAGAGAACCGCGACGTTCCCTGCCAGACAGAGCAGAATCCCGAGCACCAAAGACATGTGCCAGCGCAGCCCCTCGAACAAGCCTGAAAACAACAAGGCGACGATCGGGATGGCCACCGTGACGTAACCCGCCCGATCGGCCCCGATGCGACCGAGAAGCGCGAGAAAGGCTCCGAACGCCAGGATGGAACCGAACACGGCAAGGTAGACAAGGGAGATCAGATAGCGCGGTGACCAGTCGAACAGGAATGGTTGGCGGGTGACGAGCGCAAACACGGCCACGAACAGGGCGCCGTAGATCATCCCGAAGGTATTCATTTGAACCACCGGCAGGCCGCGGCCGTGGTTCCGGTACGCCACGATATTCCCAAGAGAGGCGGTCAGCGCTCCACCCAGCGCGAAGGCGATGCCCAGCGTGGGGTCCCCCCTGCCGGTGCCGCGGCCTATTTCCGGCAGGAACACCAGCACGACTCCGCCGATCCCCAGTGCGGCGCCGAGCATGGTGAATGGTTTCAGGGGGGTGCCGAAGAAGAGCCGGGCCCCGGCGATGTTCAGAATGACCAGGAGCGAGAAGACCACCGCCACGAGCCCCGAGGTAATCTCGGTCTCGGCGAGGTAGACGCACAGGTAATTGATGCCGAAGAGGAGGAAACCTTGCAGCGCCATCCAGAGATGCTCGCCCAGTGAGAACCGGAGGGGGAGACCCTTCGTGCGGGCCCAGGCGAGGAGGATCAGGCCTGCCAGGGCGAATCGGTACACCACCGACACAGCGGGAGGGACTGCTCCGAACTGGAAGGTGATCGCCAGCCAGGTGGATCCCCAGATGAGGACCGAAGTCAGATACAGGCCAAGAATGTTCACAAGTTTTCGAGATAATTTGGAGATGGTCGGCGGCGGGGTGAACCTTATCGGACGCGGGTTCGATTCCCGCCACCTCCACGTCGCTGCGGCGCAAGATGGTCGCTGCGCCATTGGATCTTACCAGGGAACCTTTGACGGCGTCGCGCGGCGGCGACTGTCGCGAGCCCGCCGCCGGCCTACGACTGCGGACAGGGCGGAGGATCCCCTGGCTGGCACTCCGGCGGCGGGCAAGGGGGAACGTTCGATGTCTCAGCGATCCTACGAGCGGACGGGAGCAGCTCGCCGTTGTATCGATCGTCCCGCGGACCGTGACGTTCCGGCCCAGGAAGCGGTCAACGTTCTTGCCCTGCGGGAAGACCAGATAGGCCTCGGGTGAATTCGGAGGACAGGGGTGGAGCAGCACGTGAGTTGCGCCGGGGCACGACGTGTCGGGCATCAGGAACCCGAAGGGGATTTCGATCTTCGGCGCGTCCTCCTCATCTGGTTCGAATGGGTTCTGCGCCCAATATACGGCGATGAAGCGCAGGTGAAAACCGCCCGATACCTGCTCAGGAGCCTGCCGCTTTGGACGGCAGCGGCGACCGTCGCCTCCGGGCTACTTCTTGATGTAGGTGATCTCCATCATCTTCATTTCTTTGCCGTCCTTGCCCGGCCCGTACATCTCGAAGACCTCGGTCGTCGGGCTCGTCCAGCGGGTCTTCATCCGCGCCTTGACCGGAGTCTTCTTGATCGGATCGTTCCAGCCGCCGGTGAAGGTGCAGACCTTCTGGGCGTCACAGGAACCCTGGCTCACCATGAGGCCGGTGGACATGCTGTCGGTCCAGGTCGACCAGTACTTGCCGGTCACGTTGTCGTAGCCCATCATGCCGTGACCCGTGAAGGGCGTGCCCATCATCGAGGAATTCACGTCCTCGATGAGCACGCGACCCTCGAGCAGCATCTTGCGCGTCGCGGTGCCGGTATCCTCCATCGCCGGCGCGCTCGCCTCGTGCCAACTCCTGATCTTGAGGTCGTAGTCGCCGGCCATCGACGCCAACCACTGGTGCGGGGCGCCTGGCGTGCCGGCCTTCACGTACGCCTCCATCTCGGCCTTCTGCTCGGGGGTCATCTGGGGGGGCTCCTTCCCCCCCTGCGCCAGCGCCGGCGTGGCGAGCAGCACGACTGCGGCGGCCTTCAACAGTATTCCTGCCAGCTTTTGGGCCATGGTCGCTCCTGAGGAAAAGTGTCGTGCCATTATACCGCGACGTTCCCGACCCGTGGGACAGAAGCACATCAGGTGCCTCTGGACCGCTTTCGGGGAGAGGATGCCGGCTTCCCCGGGCGCAGGATTCCGAGAAACTCCGAGAACTTTTCAGAGGCATCCTCTCGCTCACTCCAGGTTCGGATCGCATTCAGGTCGACCTTGCGGTGACTGGCGATTTGGACTGCGGTGATCAAGCTCTGGCGGTCGTTCCAATGATAAAAGGCTGCAAGGCGATCGCGGCACGAATCCGTCGCGGAGAGCACCCTCACGCCGATTCTTCCAATCCTGTGGACGACCGGTCGAACGTCAATGTCTGTTCCGATGCCAAGAGGCCCGGCGGGAAACTCGACGAAGAAGGCGGTCCGAGGATGCGCGTAACGGTTGCCGGTTCGACGGAAGCCGATAGCGTTCATGACCCCATCCAACTCCTTAGATGTGACAGCCGATTGCAGAATGAAGTCGAGGTCTGAGGACTGATACTCTCCTTTGCTGTAGAGCGTGGCACATGCTCCACCCGTCAGGACAGCCCGAATCTTCGACCGCGCCAGTGCGTTCGCGACACATGCAGCCACCTGAGCGAGACTGGACCGGGCGGTGAGGCTCACAGTGGCTTCCCGGCGCGGCGTGGTCGCTTTCTCAGCCGTGCGGTACGCTCCATGAGCTGAGTCTCCGCTTCTGCCAGACGTTTGAGATAGTCCTGAAACTCCTCGCGCGCAAAGTAGGCGGGGTTCAGCCTATAGAGGCGAGTTCTCCCCGCCAATCGCGCGGCAACGAGACCGTCGCGCTCCAGCCCCCGGAGGGCTTGCTGGACGCCGTTCAGCGACACTTCGAGCAGGCGAGCGAGCTCCCGTGGAAAGCTTTCTTCGAGAAGACTGAGAGCCAGCAGCACGAGGGTCCGGGTCTGACCCCCGAAAGGAGAGGAACGTGAGACCAACATAATTGGTCATATGACTATAAATATTGGTCTCTGTCAAGAGGGAACGAGAAGTCGTGGCCGGTGTCGGTGCCCGACACGGGGAGCTGGCGAACGTCCCGGTGGGTGGGAGTCGCAGGAGTACTTCAACCCGTAGGAACCCCGAAGGGGTCCTCCTCGACAAAAAAAGGCCTCCCGGCGGACCGGGAGGCCTCGGATTCAATGGGCACCCGAAAGGGCGCGCCCCTTACACCGGGCAGAAAGAGCCCGTCGTGGGCGGCGTGTTGGAGGCGTTCCCCTTGTGGAGCTGGATGTTGCCGCCCCCGGGACCGGGGCCGCCCAGATCGCCCATGGCCAGATAGCCGCTCTGGAGCCTGATCCCGAAGAAGTCATCGCGGCCGGGCTCGCCGTTGTCGGTCACCCGGACGCGGAAGTAGCCGCTGTCACCGGTGTTGGTGCTGTACGTCCCGCAGATGTCGCGGGTCCGGTCGTCCACGAACACGTACCCCGTGATGCTGGTCGCCTTGACGTGCAGGCCGTTGCCGTGGTCGAGGTAATTCAGGTGCCCCCAGAAAGCGCCGTTCTTCACCCCTCCGCCCACACCGAAGTTGGCCATCGCGCCCGACGGGGTCCCGACGATCCAGCCTCCGCCGGTCACGAAATCGCGCGGCGGCTGCTCACCTCCCCCGCCCCAGCCGAAGATCCGCCCGCCGCCGAGAAGTACCAGACTCGCTACGAGACTCAACAAAACGCCTTTCCGCATGGTCGTCCTCATCAGAGTCATGGTTGAGCCGCCCTCCTCTAGAACAGCCCCGGAAGTGGCGGGGGCGGCGGAAGCGGCGGCGGTGTGGTCGAGCCGCCGGAACTCACCCCGGCGCTCGCGGACCCGAACACCAGGTCGGCGATGCCGTCGGCGATGACGTGCAGAGCGTTGACGGTGGTGCCGGTCGAGGTGGGTGTCTGCTCGTTGATGATCACGCGTCCGCCGAGCAGCCACACCGTCTGGTTCGGCTCGCCGGTCACATAGACCGGCACGCCGTTGATCGCCAGACCGTCGATCTCGGACATGCCGGCGGGAGAGCCGTCGATCGGAGCGAGCGCGCTGGCCATCACGAACGCGGCGGAAACGTAGTTGCCCGCCACCCCCACTCCGAGATCGGCCAGGGATGCCTCCGAGGCGACCTCATCGACCGAGCTGATCGCGGTGGCGTGCAGGACGTCGGCGCCGCCCAGCCACAGGATGCTGGACGCCATGTCGGACGCTTCACGGGCATCCAGCGCATCGACCAGCGGACCGGTGCCCGCGAGAACCGTGCTCGTTCCGAACACCGTCGCCTGGACCGCGCTGGCGGCGCCGCTGACGGTCTGGGCCGCCGCGACGGCGGGCCATGCCAGCAGAGCCGCCCCCGCCAAGGCGAAGGCTGCCAGTGCGCGAATGTGCCTGATTCTCTGACTCATACTGACCTCCATTCTGCGTGACACGGTTGAATGCATGTTTTAACTTCTCGAGATCCCGGTGTCGCCGCGGCGGCGCCGAGCCGGTCGCTTGTCGTTTGAGTGGCCATCCCTCCTTCCCCCTCTCCGCAGCCTGCACGATGAAATGCTCATCGCCAGGAAACACTACAGCGATGCGGCCTTCGGCACCATATGGTCAAATCTCTAAATGCAGCCGGGAGAATTCCGGGGACGGCGAGGAGAGAAGTCTCGGGGGAGGCTAGGGGTTTGCCCCCCCGGCGATCCCGCGGTCGCGCGGGACTCCGATCCGCGGATGGCGCAGGCCCGCCGTGGGTTGTGGTCGCGACCGGGCGGCCCCATCGTCGGCGCCCGCGCAGCCGCCAGGGCACTGCGTTGCGAGCCGGCGATCTCAACCGGGCGGTGGAGACTGGGCGCGCGGCTCGGGCCGCGGCCGGTCCTGCCGGATCTTCCGGATCACCGCCGGGGCGAGGATGAACGCGATGACCCGCATCGTTCCGCCGGGTGACGGACGTCTCTTGAATTTCGCCCCCGGCGGGTCGATATTGCGTGCCGTAGGAGGGCGTGGCTCGCTATCATCCGGATCAGGCGGCATTTCGAGGGGACGTCCGAGATGCTGCGGGCGCTCGAGAGCTAGGTCGACAACTATTGGGCGGAGGCCTTGAAGAAGAACGATGCGGTCGCCGCGCCGCGACTGATTCGGACAGGGGCCGGATTTCCTCCATCCCGTCGATCCGAGATCGATCCGATGCCGGAACCACGCGACGATCAAGGCAGGAGTCCTGAGAGGGGCCGGAGCATCTCGGTCGATCCCAAGGGGCAGAGATCCGCGCGATCGCGCTTCGCGCCTGGGACGGCCCGCCTGTCGGCCCTGGCGGCATCGTTCCTGCTCGTGTCGTGCACCGGGGACCTCCGCGAGCGCCTCGACGCGCTCCTTGCCCCGCTGCGAAGCGACCGCGCCCCGGGAGTGGCGGTGATGGTGATCCGGGACGGCGCTGTCGTCTACTCCGCCGGCCTGGGCCTCGCCGACGTCGAGCGAGGGATCCCGATCGGCCCACGGACGGCGTTCGACATCGCTTCCGTCTCGAAGCAGTTCACCGCCATGCTGGCGATGATCCTGCGCCAGGAGGACCGTCTCGACTACGACACTCCGGTCGCCCGCTTCCTGCCGGATCTCTCCCGGTTCGGCGAGACGATGACGGTACGCCACCTGCTGACCCACACGTCGGGATTGCCGGATTACTACGACGCGCTGGCGCGGGCCGGCGGCCCGCGCGGCTTTGTCTCCAACCACGACGCGCTCGCCTACCTGGCGCGGCAGGGGGACGCGGTCTTCCCGCCGGGCGAGCGCTTCCAGTACAGCGACGTCGGGTACGAGATGCTCGCGCTCGTCCTCGAGAAGGCCGCCGGGGAGCCGTTCGGAGATCTTCTGCGCCGGCGGATCTTCGAGCCCCTGGGGATGAGGGACACGCGCCTGCGGGATCGCCCGGACGTCCCGGTGCCAAACCGCGCCCGCGGCTACGCGCCGCTTGGCCAGGGCTTCGCCCCGAGCCCCGACCACCCCCTCGACTGCCTGGTCGGGAGCGGCGCCGTCAATACGACGCTCGACGACCTTGACCGCTGCGATCAGGCTCTCGCGGCGGACCGACTCGTGCGTCGCGCGACGCTCGACGATGCCTTGCGGCCGATGCGCCTCGGGGACGGCACACTGAGCGCTTACGCGTTCGGGTGGTTTCTCAAGCGGGATCTCTGGCACCGGCGCCTCGAGCATCCGGGGAGCTGGCTCGGGTACCAGGCGTTCATCGTCCGCTACCCCGACGACCGCTTCACCGTCGTCCTTCTCGCCAATCGCTCCGATGTCGATCTCGCCGTCCTCGCCGACCGGATCGTTCGGCTCTACGCGGGACCGTTCGGGACATTCTGATCCACCCCCCACCCGGTCCCCCGCCCGGTTCCCCCACCCAATGTCGAACCCGAGGTTGACGGAATGGCCCTCACCGGGCCTACAATCACGCCTTGAATTTCCCAGGCGCCCGTCAACACTCGAATGGCCGCACGCCGTCACCCCGACGACCGCGCCGCAACCGTCGTCTCGGGAACCCGGTACTCTGGTTATGGCGACCGGTTCAACGCACATGTCTCCGATGACCCCCGCCGAGGAGGAGGCGTTCCCCACGCTGACCGCGCAGCAGATCGCGCGGATCGCTCCTTTCGCTCGCGAGCGCGATCTCGCCGACGACGAAAGCCTGTGGGAGGCGGGCGATCGCAACAGGCCGCTGTTCGTGATCGTCCGGGGCGAGGTCGAGATCCTGTCGGGCGCCGATCACGTGGTGACCGTGCACAAGGCCGGCGCATTTACGGGTGACGTCGATCTGCTGTCCGGCCGGCCGGTGGTCGTGCGCGCGCGCGCTCGAGGCGCCGTGCGCGTCCTCGAGCTGCCTTCGGCCCGCCTGCGGTCGCTGGTCCAGACCGACGCGGAGCTGAGCGAGGTCTTCCTCCGGGCGTTCATGCTGCGCCGCGTGGCGCTGATGGCACAGGGCGGGGGTAATGTCGTCCTCATCGGCTCGCGCCATTCCGCGGGCACGCTCGCGCTTCAGGAGTTCCTGACCCGTAACAGCCAGCCGTACGGGTATATCGACGTGGAACGGGACGAGGCGGTCCAGGACACGCTCGACAGGTTCGGAGTCGGGGTCGAAGACATTCCGGTCCTCATCTGCCGGGGCACCCGGGTGCTGCACAAGCCGACGATCGAGGACGTGGCCGACTGCCTCGGGCTGAACGACCTCAACGAGACGGTCGTGCGCGACCTCGTGGTCGTCGGCGCGGGGCCGGCGGGTCTGTCGACCGCCGTCTACGCGGCGTCCGAGGGGCTCGACGTGCTGGTGATCGAGGCCGGCTCGCCGGGCGGACAGGCCGGCTCGAGCTCGCGGATCGAGAACTACCTGGGCTTCCCGACCGGGATCTCGGGTCAGCTCCTCGCCAGCAACGCCCTCGTCCAGGCCGAGAAATTCGGGGCGGAGCTCGCGGTGGCCCGCACCGTGTCGCGGCTCGAGTGCGAGCGTCCCTACCGCGTGGTGCTCGGTGCGGGCGCCTCGGTCCAGGCTCGCGCCGTCGTCATCGCGACCGGAGTCAGGTACCGCAAGCCGGATCTGCCGAACCTGGCGCGGTTCGAGGGGGTCGGCGTCTATTACGGCGCGACGCAGGTCGAGGCGCGCTTCTGCCGCGGCGAGGACGTCATCGTCGTCGGAGGCGGCAACTCCGCGGGCCAGGCCGCGGTCTTCCTCTCGGAGGCGGGCCGCCATGTCACCATGATGGTCCGCCGTACCGGGCTCGCCGAGAGCATGTCGCGCTATCTCATCCGCCGCATCCAGGAGACGCCCAACATCACTCTGCTCACGGAAACCCGCATCGTTGCGCTGGAGGGCGATTCGCGGCTGGAGCGGGTCACGTGGCATGACAGGCACGGGGTCGCGACGACGGCGGACATCGGGCACGTCTTCCTCATGACCGGCGCCAACCCGAACACGGCGTGGCTTATGGACTGCGTCGCCCTCGACGAGAAGGGATTCGTGAGGACGGGGTCCGATCTCGATGCGGCCGCCCTGGCGGCCGCGCGCTGGCCCTTCGCGCGCCTGCCGCTGCTTTTCGAGACCAGCCGGCCCGGCGTGTTCGCGATCGGCGACGTCCGCGCCAGCAGCGTCAAGCGCGTCGCCGCCGCGGTCGGCGAGGGCTCGGTCTGCGTCCAGCTCGTGCACAAGGTGCTCGCCGAGTCGGCGGCCTAGGCGAAGGCTCGTGTTCCCCCTTGACGGACGTGCTATCGTCGAGGCGTGCCATCGTCTCGTTGAAAAGGACGGACCCGATGCCGAAACAATGTACGCACCTGAATCAGATTCAGAACGTGGCCCCACGGACCCCCGACGGCTGCGAGGAATGTCTGGCGACGGGGAGTGATTGGGTTCACCTTCGGCTGTGCCTGTCGTGCGGTCACGTCGGCTGCTGCGACAACTCGCCCAACAAGCACGCCACCAAGCACTTCAGGAAAGTCCACCATCCGATCATCCGCAGCTTCGAGCCGGGTGAAGACTGGGGCTGGTGCTACGTCGATGAGCTCATGATGGAGCCGGCCCCCGGCGAGCGGTAGGGCGCGCGCGGGATGCCCATCGGACGAAGGGTATGACAGGCGACAGAGTGCGGTCCGGACCCGCTGAAGTGTGGCCTCTCCTCCCGCTGGAGCAGTGGGAGGAGACCTGCAACACCCTGCAGCTCTGGACGCAGATCGTCGGCAAGACGCGGCTCGCGCTCGCGCCGATGCAGAACCACTGGTGGCAGGTCGTCCTGTACGTCACGGCGCGCGGGCTCGGGACCTCGCCCATTCCTCACGCTGAACGCACGTTCGAGGTCGACTTCGATTTTGTCGATCATCGCCTGCTCGTCCGCACCAGCGACGGCAAGAGGGAAACGCTCCCGCTCGTGCCGCAAACCGTGGCGGACTTCTACGGCCGCTACCTGGACCTGCTGCGATCGCTCGGCATTGGACTGAAGATCCGTCCGATCCCGAACGAGGTCCCGAACCCGCTGCCGTTCGACAAAGACGACGTGCACCGTTCCTACGACCCCGACGCGGCGCGGCGGTTCTGGCGAGCCCTCGTTCAAGCCGATCGGGTGCTGAAGGAATTCCGCGGACGGTTCCTCGGCAAGTGCAGTCCGGTCCATTTCTGGTGGGGGAGCTTCGATCTGGCGTGCACCCGGTTCTCCGGACGGGCGGCGCCGCTTCACCCCGGGGGCCTGCCGAACCTGCCCGACTGGGTGACGCGCGAAGCCTACTCGCACGAGTGCATCAGCGCGGGCTTTTGGCCGGGAAACGGCGGCGGGCCGGTGCGCGAGCCGGCGTTCTACGCCTACGCCTATCCGGAGCCGCCGGGTTGTCCCCAGGCCGTGATCCGGCCGGCGGAGGCATCCTACCATCCGGTGATGCGCGAGTGGATTCTCCCTTACGCGGCGGTGCTCCGGGCGTCTTCCCCTGACGCGCTCCTGCTCGACTTCCTCGTCAGCACCTACGAGACCGCGGCGCGGCTGGGCGGCTGGGACCAGGCCGCTCTCGAGAGAAGCAAGCCTCCGGGCGGGGCCCCGGGAGGCGCCGGTCCGCGCGGCACCCGATAGCCTGCCTAGACGGCCTCGGCCAGCGTGAGCGCGAAGCGACCGACGGCGTCGATCCATTGCGCCCGGACGCTGAAGCCGGAGCGCTCCACCATCGAGACGATTTCGGGCGGATCGTACTTGTAGGAGCTCTCCGTCCAGATCATCTCGCCCTCGGCCATCACGAAGTCCAGATCGGCCCCGCGGATGTCGATGCGCTGCCTTCGATTGCTGCGCAGGTGCATCTCGATGCGGGAGCGCGCTTCGTTCCACAGCGCGTGGTGGGCGAAGCCGTCGAGATCGAGATTCCCCTGCAGCTCGCGATTGATCCGCGACAGTAGATTCAAATTGAACGCCGCCGTGACGCCGAGGGGATCGTCATAGGCCAGCAGCAGTTTCCGCTCGGGCTTGATCAGGTCGGCACCGAGAAGGAAGCCGTCGCCCGCGTCGAGCGCCGCCCGCACGGACCCGAGGAACGCGTCGCGTCCAGGCGGATCGAAATTGCCGATGTTCGATCCGAGGAACAGCACCAGCCTGCGTCCCGGGAAGGGTCTCGCGAGGACGGACTCCAGAAGCCCGATCTCGTACGTCGTTTCGTGGGTCAGGATGCGGACGTTCTCGAAGCTTTCGAGCGCACCACGGGCCTGAGCGAGGGCGCTCTCCGACACGTCGACGAGATGTACATCCAGACGGCCGCGACCGGATCCGGCCGCCGCGATCAACGCGGACAACTTGGCGCCGCTTCCCGACCCCAGCTCGATGGCCGTCGTGACGCCGACGTTCAAGATTTCGCGGGCGTGCGCTTCGAGGAGGCGCAGCTCGGCGCGCGTCAGGGGGTACCACGGCAGCCGGCAGATGGCCTCGAAGAGCGCGGAGCCCAGCTCGTCATAGAGGTAGCGCGACGGGAGCTGTCGCGGGTGCTGCGTCAGAAAGTCGCGGACGTCGACCGCAAACCGATTCCTCGACCCGGGCGTGGCGATCGCATGTCCCGGCCGGATCGTCGACATCATGCGAGATCCTTCACGCACCTGAACGTTGCGTAGGCGTACGGATACCGCGCCCGGAACCAGTTGCGGAACGTGGGACGCAGCAGCTCCCGCGCCGTCGCCGGCGAGCCGCCCTTCATGACGAAGTGATCCCCGTCGAAAAAGTCGACAGAGTACTCCGGATACGCGGCCATCGCGCGGAACCCTGGGAATGGGCCGAAGGGCGTGCTCGTCCATTCCCACCCATTGCCCACGAGGTCTTCGACCCCCCAGGCACTGCGTCCCTCGGGATGGCTGCCGGCGGGCGCTGGATCCCAGCTCGTGAAGTCGAGCACGCCGTGGCGAGCGTCCGGAGGCGCGTCGCCCCAGGGGAACGGGCGCTCGTCACCCTCGGGTGTGCCGTACGCCGCACGTTGAAACTCCGCCTCGGTCGCAAGCCTCGCGCCGCGCCAGCGCGCGTAGGCTTGCGCCTCCGCGTGACTGACGTAGACCGGCCACGCGGGCGGAAGAGCGATCGGTTCGAACATGCCGCGCCAGGACCAGCCTCCCGCGTCACGCTCCCAGAACAGCGGGTGCCGGATGCCCTCCCGCTGCACCCAGTTCCAGTCGTCCGGATGCCAGAAGCGCCGCTCCCGATAGCCGCCGGCGTCGATGAATTCCATGAAGGCCGCATTGGTCACGTTGTGGCGCTCCATCGCGAAGGCGCGTACGTGCTCGGAAAAGTGCGGACACTCGTTGTCCCAGGCGAAGCGCGCTGACCTGCGATCGACCCCCAGCGTGGCGCGGCCCGGAGCGATCTCGATCCAGGTGGATCGTGGTGCCGCGCCCTCGATGCGAGGCCGGTAGCCGGGAGGGCGTCGCTTCTGATCCCAGGGCAATCGATGCAGCATGTAGTGCAGCGTTTCCTGGTGCATGGCTTCATGCTCGAGGATCACGAAGACGGCCTCGGCCCTGTCGAGCAGCGGATGACCGGGCCGGTCGATGTCGCCATGGGTCAGGGCGTCGATCACCCGCGCATCGGCCGCCCGCGCGAACTGCTGGACGACAGCCCGGCTCGGCCAGCGCTCGCGGTTTGGCTCAGGATCGGGCGCCGGCGACTGTTCCGTGGGAGGGTCGATGCCGCGCGCGAATAGCGCCTCGAGCTCCGGTTCGATGCTGGCCGCTCCCAGGGCGGTCTTCACCAGCGTATTGAAGCTGAACGCGGGCACGTGGCCTTCGTAGAAGACGACGGGGTGCCGGAGCGGGATCGGGTGACTGTAGTAGGCACCCTCGTCGATCAGGAGGTCGAACAGGGCGCTGGATCGCTCTCGATTGCGGCGGTACCAGGCAATGAGAGCCGCCCGGTCGATCGAGCTCGATATCTCCGGCCGGAGCGCGCGCTCCGCTTCCATCCGACGCAGCATCGGGCAAACCCTCCCGCGGGCGGTTCGCGGTTCATGGCAACAGGTCGCTTGGTGACGTTAGAAGGGTATCATCGAGCGGAGGTGCAGGGAAGGGTGAACTTTGCGGCCGGTGGGGCCTTCCGGGTCGCTCCGGGCGTTACGAATCGGGCCGCAGCCGAAGCCCTTTCGGAATCAGCACTTGGCCCAGACGCTCGAACAGCGCCTGGACCATGAGCGCGAGGAGCGCCGCGGGGATCGCACCTTCGAGAATCAGGCTCAGGTCGTCGAGGCGGATGCCGGTCAGGATCGGCTGACCCAGCCCTCCCGCGCCAATCAGGGCGCCGAGGGTCGCGGTGCCCACGTTGATGACGGCCGAGGTCTGGATGCCGGCGAGGATCGAAGGCGAGGCGAGCGGAAGCTCCACCTTCCACAGTCGCGCCATGGATGACAGACCCAGCACATCCGCCGATTCGAGAAGCGATCCGGGTATGCCCGCCAGGCCGGACACGGTGTTCCTGACGATCGGGAGAACGCTGTAGAGGAAAAGCGCGGCCACCGCCGGGGCGGTGCCGATGCCGAGAAGCGGAATCATGAAAACCAGGAGCGCCAGCGAAGGAATGGTCTGGACGACCCCGGCCACGGCAAGGATGGCCGCGCCCAGACGCCTGCGGCGCGCCGCCGCGATCCCGAGAGGTATCGCGACCACGATGGCGGCGCTCAAGGACGCTGCCACAAGCGCCAGGTGTTCGACGACGTAACGGCCGACTCTCCGGCTCCGCCCCTCCGGGTTCGCTTCCCCTTCGACGCGGAGTGTCGTGGCGAGAAAGTCGGACGCCACGTCGCGCTCGGAGACGCGTTCCAGCTTGACGCGCTCGTTGAGCCGCCGCATGTCGTCCATCGAGATGCGCCCCTGGAGAGCACGGAGCGCGGCCACCGCCGACGGCGAACGCTGCAGGAGGTCCGATCGATAGAGCAGCACGGCGCGATAGCTGGGGAAATACCCCAGGTCATCGGCGAGGACCATGAGATGGTAATGGCGGATTTCGGCGTCCGTCGTGTAAAGGTCCGTGGCGTCGATGTCGCCGGCCGCCAGGGCGCGGTAGGCCAGGTCGTGATCGAGCTGTCTCACGTCGGTCTGAGGAAGGCGGTACCTCCTCTTCAGACTCGGCCAGCCGTCGCCGCGATGCAGGAACTCTTCGCTGAAGCCGAGCCGCAGCATCGGGTGGGCGCGCAGATCGGAGATCCGCGTCACGTTCAACCTGACGGCATCGTCCTCTCTCATCCCCAGGGCGTAGCTGTCCTCGAAGCCCAGTGAGCCGGTCATTCCTACACCCTGTCGGGCGAGCACGGCGCGAAGGGAGTCGTCGCTTCCGTCCGCCGGCACCCCCTGCACGATGTCCTCACGGATCGTCCCAGTATACTCCGGGTAAAGGTCGATCTCTCCCGCCAGGAGCGCGTGCCAGAGTACCTGGGTGCCGCCGAGCTGCGCGCGATGCTCGGCACGCGCGCCGGTGCTGCGCACCATCTGGGTCACGATCTCGCCAAGCACGACCGATTCGGTGAACTTCTTGGAGCCGACGCGCACCTCGCCCGGCACCGCGCGGCAGGACACGCTCACCAGCCCCGCGAGCAGCGACAGGAGTAATCCGCGGCGCAGGCCCGTCATCCCGGTGCACCGGGCCGGCTTTGGGCGCTGATGAACCGGGTCACGAACGGATCGGCGGGGCGCTCGACGAGATCGCGCAGGCGACCCTGCTGGACGACACCTCCGTCCCGCAGGAGGACGACCCGGTCAGAGAAGAACTCGGCCTCCGCGAGATCGTGCGTGACGAGAACGACCGTCTGTCCGAGCACCCTGAAGATCGCTTTAAGATCTGCTCGCAGCTCCGCTCGAATCATCGGATCGAGCGCGCCGAGCGGCTCGTCGAGGAGGAGCAGCTCGGGTCCGAGCATCAGCGCCCGCATCAGGCTGACACGCTGGCGCTGCCCGCCCGAGAGCTGCACGGGAAAGCGAGCCACCCCGTCGCGCGGAAAGTGTGTCAGAGCGCACAGTTCCTCGAGCCGATTCTCGATGCGCCGCGCGTCCCAGCCGAAGTACCGCGCGGCGAGCGTGACGTTGGCGCCCGCCGTCAGGTGCGGAAAGAGTCCGCCCTCCTGGATCACGTATCCCAGGCGCCGCCGCAGCGGCCCGATCGTTCGCGGAGCGAGGACTTGTCCCCACAGCAGCACCTCGCCCGCGCTCGGCCGGGAGAGGCCGGTCAGCAGGCGCAGGAGCGTCGACTTGCCGGAGCCGCTGGGACCGAGCAGGACATTGACGCCGACGCCCAGCGACAGCGTCGTCGCCTTCAAGGCCTCGACGGCGCCGTAGCGCTTCACGACATCACGCAGCTCGATGATCGGGGAGTCGAGGGGCGGAGTCATTTGCCTCTGATGTGTCAGGATCGCAGCGGCTTCCCGACGGCCGGCCGCGGAAATTTCAGTTTCATCCCCTCGAGCGCCAGGACAATCCTTTCGGACACCAGCAGGTCGCGGTACCACTTGTGGTCGGCGGGGATGACGTGCCACGGCGCCCACGCGGTGCCGCACCGGGTGATGGCGTCCTCGTAAGCGGCCATGAACTCCTTCCAACGCTTGCGGTCCTCCCAATCCACCGGGTCGACCTTCCAGGCGTGGCGCGGGTCCTTCAGGCGCTCCTCCAGGCGCTTCTTCTGCTCCTGTTTCGAGATGTGCAGGAAGAACTTGAGAAGGGTCACGCCGCTTTTGGCCAGGAGCTTCTCGAAATCGTTGATGGGCTCGTAGCGTCCGCGCCAGACCGGCCGGGGGACGAGCCCGCGGACGCGCGCCGCCACGACGTCCTCGTAGTGCGACCGGTTGAAGATGCCGATCCAGCCGAGCGGCGGGACCTCGCGGTGCACCCGCCACAGGAAGTCGTGGGCACGCTCTTCGGGCGTCGGCGCCTTGAAGCTCATCGCGCGGCAGCCCAGCGGGTTCAGCCCCGACATCACGTGCCTGATCGTGCCGTCCTTGCCGCTCGCGTCCATCCCCTGCAGGACGATCAGAAGAGCGTGCCCGGCATCGGCGAACAGAAGGTGCTGCAGATCCGCCATGCGCCGGACATGCCGCTCGACCTTCCTGTGGGCCGCGCCCTTCTCGCCGCACAGGCTGGTGTCGTCCGGGTCGAAGTCACGCAGGCGCACACGCGTTCCGGGGCGAATCAAAATGGGCTGCGGCATCGTGTCATCGGCGCTGTGGTCGGATCGTGAATTATGGCCGAGCATCTCGACGGAGGCAATGCCGGCTCAACACCCGTCGCGCGCAGGTTCCGGCAACGGCCGCTCCGGGTCTAGACGCGCGGGAGCGGATTCAGTGAGCAGGATCACCGGAGACCGGCGTCGGCGCTGCTGTACACGACCTTCCCGCCCAGCATCGTGAGCAGGACCTTCGTGTCCGAGATTTTCTCGGTGGGAACGTCGAAGAGGTTTTGACTCAGGACGATCAGATCCGCCAGCTTGCCGACTTCGATCGATCCAAGGTTGCGCTCCTGGTGCAGCTGGTAGGCGCTGTTGATCGTGTGCATCTTGATCACGGCGAGCAGATCGGGGATCGCCTCCCTGGGGCTGAGCGCTCCGGGGAAGACGCCGGGGACGGCCTCGCCCGTGTGGTCGACGGCGGTCTCGATCTGCACGAACGGGAGGAGCGGATCGACGGGGTAGTCGCTGCCGCCCGCGATGAGGCCCCCGGCGCGCCAGAGCTCGGCGGCCGGAAAGAGTCGCTCGTAAAGGGAGTCGTCGATGTATCCCTTCGTGCCGTTCACCGTGTACGCATCGCGCCTGGCCCACTGCAGTGACATGCTGGCGATCACCCCGAGCCGGGCGAAGCGGGGCACGTCCGTCGCGTCGATCGCCTCGAGGTGGGTGATGGTGTGGCGCAGATCGCGCGCGCCGTTCTGCTCGAGCGCCGCCTGGAAATCGTCCAGCGCCTCCCGGGTGGCGCGATCGCCGATCGCGTGGACGTGAATCTGCCACCCGGCCTTGTCGAGCTCGACGAACCCCTGCCTCGCGTCGGAGCAGGACGGGACCGGCCCTGTCGCGGTCCCGGTCCGCCAGATCGGCCCCTCGAGCGTTCCGGCGTTGACGTTGTACGGCTTCAGCATGGCGCCCGTCTGGGCGGGGTACTCCATGACGCCGTCGCAATAGACCTTGACGCTCGTCACCTCGATGAGACCGCGCGCGTACCGCTTGTAGGCATCCAGCGCGGCGATCTTCGCTCGCAGCTCGGCGACATCGGTATCACCGTGGACGAACGAAGCCGACAGCCCGAGATTGCCGCGGAGAGTCATCTTTCCTTCGTCCTGGATCTTCGCCCAGCGGGCGATCTCGTCCTCCCCGCCGCCCGGCACGAAGACCGAGGTGATGCCCATCCGGTTGGCGTCCGCGTTCGTCCGCCGCACCACGTCGACGAGGGAGTCTTCCGTGACCGGCGCCTTCTGACCCCAGTCGCCGACGTCGAGATCCGCGAAGAAGCCGTTCGGCCTGCCGCTCGCGTCGCGGCCGATCTGGCCGCCCGGCGGCACCGGCGTCTTCTCGTCGATCCGGGCGTTTTCGATCGCCCTGCCGTTCATCCAGAACTTGTGTCCGTCGGCGTTCTCGACCATGACGGGCCGCGTCGTGTCGAGACGATCGAGGTCGTCGCGGGTCAGGGCCGTACCCGGCGGCATGATCGCCTCGCCGAAGATGTGGGTCGCCGCCATCCGGACGTTGGTCCCTTTGAACGCGGCCTGGTCGGGCCGATCGAGGCAGGCCTGGAGTTTCGCCAGGACCTGCGCCACCGTCCCGCCCTCATATTCCATCTCGCAGTCGGTGAGCCGCGTCCCGTGGAAGTGTCCGTCGACGATCCCGGGCATCACCATGCGCCCTTCGAGGTCGATGACCCTGGTCGCGGGCCCGACGTATTTCTTCGCCTTTCGAGTTTGACCGATGAACATGATCCGGCCGTCGGCGATCGCGACCGCCTGCGCGAACTTCGGCTGCTTCGCGCCGCCGTTTCGCTCGATTCCTTGAAAGACGAGGATCGCGCCATTCAGCATGACCGTGTCGGCCTGGCGCGATCCCGCCAGCGCGACGGCGGCAGGAAGCGCCGCCACGAGGAGCGGGACGGCCGCAAGGCGCGACAGCATTGTGGATCGTCGAGCGTGCGTGCGGTTCATCGGCATGATGTTATCTCGAACCGACACCATTCCGTGCTCGACGTCGTGTATCTCCTGGGGAGGACACTGTGCTCACCGGCCTGGACGGACGATCCCGATTTGCGCCGGAATCACGTGGCATCGGTCTTGCTCGGTACCCCGGAACGATGACAGCCAGGAAGGAGGGAGCGATGAACATCGACGTGGTCCCGGTGAAGAGCGAAAGAAGACAACAAATCGAAAACCAGCTGCGGCTTCGCGTCGGTCTGTTCGATGCCGAAAAAGCCCGCCTGATGCCCGATCTCGGGCCTTTACTGTACCTGCTGTTCGGGTCTTCCGGCAGGAGGCAGAAGCAGGGGTGGGCCGAGCCCGTCGACGAAGGCGTCTACGAGGTGACCTTCCGCACTCCCGGCCTCGGCCAGAGCTATCTCTTCTTCGCGTGTCCGAAATCGAACGTCTGGTACGCTCAGCTGCCGCACCTGATCCTGGAAACCTCGAACGACACAATCACCATCATCAGGAAATCAGCAGAATCGATGGACGCCGCGCACCTGTGCTGAGTCGGGCGGTCCGCCCGCCATTCAGCACGATGACCACGGTCCGCCGGAGTCGCACGCGGGAGTCGCAATCTAGCCATCGATCGGCATTTGCGGTAACCTCCTTAGCCTCGAAGATCGGTCGGCGGCCGTCCTGCACAGCCCCGGCAACGGCGGGGCTCATCGGACGTCGCAAGGAGGTGCCACGGTGACACGATCCCCCGTGTTTCGACTGGCCGTCGTCGGCGCGCTGCTCGTGGCGGGATCGGCGCCCGCACTCGCCGGCGAGGTGTACGGCAAGGTCACGATGGGAGGCGCTTCGGTCGGCGCCGCCGCCACGGTCGCCGCGAAGTGCGGCGAGAGGGCCTACGCGGCGGAGCCCACCGATAAATCCGGCAGGTACCATCTCGTGGTCGGGGAGTCGGGGAAGTGCTCGCTCATGGTCACCTACAGGGGCGCTTCCGCCGCCCTCGACATGGTGTCGAATGAGGATGCGGTGCAGTACGACATCGATCTCGAGATGAAGGACGGCAAGCTCGCCGCACGCCGCAAGTAGGCGACGGAGCGCCCCGCGTGTCCCCCGAACCGAAGGACTTCTGGGACAAGGTGGCCGTTGTGCTACAGCCGCTCGGCGGGTTGCTGACCGCCTTGGCCGTCGCGACCGTCGGCGTCATGGGATCGCAGGTCCTGGAGCGCCGCCAGGCGGCCGACACCAACGCCCGCCTCTACTCCGAGCTGATGAGCCGGAGAGAAGAGGCGGAAAGCAGCCTGCGCAAGGACATGTTCGTGTCCATCATCCAGCCGTTCCTGCAGCCGCGGCCTGGCGATCTGGACTCGCGCGTGCTGAACCTCGAACTGCTGGCCGTCAACTTCCACGACTCGCTCAACCTCAAGCCGCTCTTCCTCGACCTCCAGCGTCGCCTTGCCACCTCGAACGATCCGGACCGCGACGCCTACCTGAAGCGCATCAACCGGGTGGCTGGCGAAATCACTTCCAAGCAGCTGTTCGCCCTGGAGGGGCACGGCCAGAGCTTCCGCCGGACTCTCCTGCTCGACGAATGCGACCGGACCGGGCGCTTCGGGGTGCCCCTGGACGACGAGTCGATCGACGTCGAGGGCCGGCGCTGCGACGTGAGCCTGCGCGTGCTCGACGTCAATCGCCGGCAGCAGCAGCTCCGCCTGCGCCTCGAGGTCAAGGCCCCGGAGACCTCCGCAGATCGGACCGACACCCGCGCCGTGTTCGACGTCGGTTACTTCGACTTCCCGATGATCGACAATACGCGCCTCGCGAACGGACTCCGGTGCGCCGTCACGCTGAGCGCCTTCACCGCCCAGTCCGCCGATCTGACCACCATCTGCTTTCCGGGGGAATACGCCAGCCTCAAGGACCGTCCCTACTACGACGAGGTGATCCAGAGGCTCCAGCAGGCGACCGCGGGAGGCGCCGACGGGGCGCCGCGGGACTGAGGGGACCCTTTCCGAAGGAAGGAGGCCGCTTATGGTCGATTCGAACGAGCAAGGCGTCGTGGTCGTGCGCGGGGGCGCCGAGGGGTTGGCCCAGGAGATTACGGCCGGGCGTCATCGTCTGATCGCAGACGAACCTGTGTCCGCCGGGGGGGCGGACCTGGGGCCCGGGCCTTACGAGTTGCTGCTGGCAGCCCTCGGCGCCTGAACGTCGATGACGATCGCGCTGTATGCGCGACGGAAGGGCTGGCCGCTGACAGGCGTGACGGTTCGCCTCCGGCATTCGAGGATCCATGCTGAGGACTGCGCCGAGTGCGAGACCAAGCGAGCCTTGCTCGATCGCATCGAGCGGGAGATTTCCGTGGCCGGCGAGCTGACGAAGGAGCAGCGCACGAAGGTGCTCGAGATCGCCGACAAGTGTCCGGTGCATCGGACGCTCACCTCGGAGATCAACATTCGAACGATTCTTCTTTAAGAACCTCCTTCAGGGAGGTGCGGGGCAACGCATGCTCTGTGGCCTCCCGCCGCCTCGAAGTGCGCCGGATTCAGGTCAAAGAATCGTCGAGTCGTACAACTGCCCGTCATCCACGGCATCGCCCGACCCGCTGTCCGGAACGATGACCCTCACAGTCCCGCTGCACGTCGCTCCGCGGGGATCGGTGGCCGTGAAATGGACCACGTAGACGCGCCCATTGCCCCCTCCCCCCGCACGCTCGGCCCTGAGCAGGAGGCCGCCCTGGTCCCGCAGCACGGCGTCCGGGCCAGAGTCGCCGCCGCTTGTGCCGCTGACCGGCTCGTCCTGAGTGACCCGAGTCACGCGGATCGTCACCGGGTCCCCTTCCGGGTCGGAGACACCCTCTACCGACACCTCCTGCAGCTTGTGGTCCGGGGGCCAGAGGACGTCTGGCACCGCGCGAGCGAGATCGCAGGCCGGCAGGTCGTTGGAGTCCAGCACCGAAATCACCACCTCGTCCGGCGCGCTGTCCAGGAACCCGTCGTTGACCAGAAGCTGGAAGGTGAGCGTGTCACCGCCCTGCGCCACGTCCGGCGCCGTGAAGGCCGGCGTGGGGCTCGCGGGATCCGACAGCACGACGGGCGACCCGCCCACCTGGGTCCAGGTGTACGTCAGCGGATCCTCGTCCGGATCGCTGCTCGCCGACCCGTCGAGAAGCACGATCGTCCTCTCATCGGCCGTCTGGTCGTTCCCCGCGTTGGCCACGGGGGCGTGGTTGACGTTCTCGACGATGACGTTGACGGTGTCCGTGGACGTGTCGATGCCGTCGCTCACGCCGAGCTCGAAGGTCAGCGTCTCGCCGCCGGGGCCTACCATCGGCGCCGTGAACGTCGGTGACGGGCTCGTCGAATCGGACAGGATGACGGTCGGGCCGGCCGTCTGCGTCCAGGCGAACCCGAGAGGCTCGCCGTCCTCGTCGTAGCTCGACGCGCCGTCCAGCGTCACCTGCGTCCCCTCTCCCACCACCTGGTCGTTGCCGGCGTCGGCGACCGGGGGATGGTTGACGTTCTTGACGTGAACGTCCATCTCGTCCGGCGCGCTGTCGGCCAGGCCGTTGTTCACGACGAGCTGGAAGGAGAGGGTGGCGCCGCCGGCGGGTACGAAGGGTGCCTGGAACATGGGCCGAGCCGGATCCGCCAGGTCCAGGGCGACCACCGGACCGGCGATCTGCGTCCAGAGAAAGGTCAGGGTCCGGTCAAGCGGGTCGCTGCTGGACGAGCCGTCCAGCAGAACCACGTCCCCCTCATTCACGACCTGGTCCGGACCCGCGTCGGCCCGCGGGGCTCTGCACTTCCCCGCAGGGCCGGCGAGTGCGATCGATTGAATCTCCGAATCCGAGAGCGCCCGGCTGTAGATGGTGGCCTCGTCCACGACCCCGGGCAGGAACGACCCGGCGAAGTCCGGAACCATGAACCCCCCCATCTGGACCGGCGTGTCGACGCTGTCGATCGGCCCCTGCTCCGCGGTGCTGTTTTCGAGCGCACCGTTCACATAGACTTTCGCCAGGCCGGTCGCGGAGTCGAACGTGGCCGCCACGTGCGTGAACACTCCCCCCGGGAGGAGACTCGTCGAGTCCACGCTCCGATTGACCACGCCGCCGCCGCCGATCGGGAATGCGAAGCGCAGTCTGCCATCGGGCAGGATGACCAGTTGATAACCGAAGGGCTTGCCGAGGATGAGCCGGAACGACGACGCCGTCGTCTCGGCCGGCCGGACCCAGGCCTCCAGGGTCAGCGCGTCCCGGAGATCCAGATTGGGCGCCGCCGGCACGCTCACGAGGTCGTCCACACCGTCGAACGAGAATCCCTGTTGCACGACGGCGGCTTCGAAGGCCGTCCCGTTCAGCGGGAACCCGACGTTGTTGTCCGCGACATCGCCGGCATCACCTTCCCCCGGCCACCAGCTGATCAGGCCGGACGGAGGCTGGACGCACTGCTCCCCCTGTCCGTAGGCATGGACAGGAATCAGCAGCAGCGAGACGGAGAGAACCCAGAAAGCGGCTTTCGACATCCCGGGGCTCATGATCATGGCCTCCTCCTTCCGGTCGGGCTGACCTGGCCCGCCGGTCCCATTGTGGCACGATTCACTGCCAGGCTCATCTATGGTTTCCGACGCCCCGCACTCGCCACGCACAGGGAACGGCTCAGACCCGGCCATCGAGGATGCCAGCCAAGTCTGGCCACGTGCGGGGACTCGATCGGTAAGACAATAGAGCAGGTCGGGTGGCGGAGAACCCCACCGCCCGGGCCGCGGGAGGGCTCCGATGAAACCGGAGGCAGCCACAGTCACGCTGCGCGAGAGCGAGGTCGAGATCGACGCCATCCGCGCGCAGGGAGCGGGCGGCCAGAACGTCAACAAGGTCTCTAACGCCGTCCACCTGCGCTTCAGCATCCGTGCGTCGTCCCTGCCCGACACCCTCAAGGAGCGGTTGCTCAAGATGAAGGACCATCGGATCAGCGCGGACGGCGTCGTGGTGATCAAGGCGCAGAGCCATCGCAGCCTCGAGAAGAACCGCGAGGACGCCCTGGCGCGCCTGCGCGCGATGATCGCCGCGGCGGCCGTCGTGCCGCGGGCGCGGCGACCGACGAAGGCGACCCGGGGCTCGAAGGAGAGACGATTGAGCGGCAAGATCAGGCGCGGCCGGGTGAAGGCGCTGCGAGGACGCATCGACGGATGACCCGTCCAGTCCTCCTCAGTTGCGAAGGCGTTGTGAAGTCGTTCGGGGGGCCGCCGCTTTTCGAGGGGCTGACGTTCACCCTGCACGAGGGAGACCGCGTCGGGCTCGTCGGTCCCAATGGAGCGGGTAAGTCGACGCTGCTCAAGATCCTCGCCGGCGTCGAGACTCCGGACGCGGGGAGCTGTGCGCGGCGCAAGAACGTTCGTGTCGGCCATGTCCCGCAGAGCCCGGCCTTCGCTCCGGGACGGTCGGTCGCCGACGTCGTCACGGAAGCGCTCGCGGCCGATTCACGGCTCGACGATCACGAGCGCGACGAGCGCGTCAGGCTGGTCCTGGTCGAGGCGGGATTCACCGACCCGGACGTTCCGACCGACAGGCTCTCGGGAGGCTGGCGCGCCCGTCTCGCGATCGCGCGCGAGCTCGCCCGCAGGCCCGACGTCCTCCTGCTCGACGAGCCGACGAACCACCTCGACATCGACTCGATTCTCTGGCTCGAGTCGCTTCTGCGCAACGACACGAGCGCGTTCGTCGTCATCAGTCACGATCGCTATTTTCTGCAGAGGGTCGCGCGGCGCATGCTGGAGATCAGCCGGCTCCATGACTCGGGCCTCTTTCAGGTGACCGGGACGTACGCGGATTTCCTCGAGGCGCGCGACGCGGCGTTGAGCGATCAGGCGGCCTACCGCGACACCCTCGCCGGCCTCGTTCGTCGCGAGGTCGCCTGGCTTCGTCGCGGAGCCAGGGCGCGCACGTCGAAATCGAAGGCGCGCATCGAGGCGGCCGAGCGCAGCATCGAACGGCTCGAGGATCTTCGCGCCCGCAGCGCGGTCTCGACCGCGGAATTCGACTTCACATCGTCCGGGCGAAAGACGAAGCGCCTGTGGTCCGGCCAGGGCCTGCGGATCTCTATTGACGGCACGACGCTCGTCGATCGCCTCGACCTGGTGCTGACGCCCGGCATGCGATTGGGCGTCCTCGGCCCGAACGGATCCGGCAAGACGACCCTGCTCCGGACCATCGCGGGTGAGATCGCGCCCGCGGCCGGCACGATCCGGAGTGCCGATGCCTTGCGAGTCGTCTACTTCGCACAGAACCGCGACGTGCTCGCTCCCGGGCTCTCGCTCAAGCGCGCTCTGGCGCCCGAGGGGGACAGCGTGATCTACCGCGATCGGGCGCTCCACGTGGCCTCGTGGGCGAAGCGCTTTCTCTTCCGCCCCGGACAGCTCGAGACCCCGGTGTCGCGTCTGTCGGGCGGCGAGCGCGCCAGGATCCTCATCGCCAGGATGATGCTCCAGCCGGCCGATCTCCTGGTGCTCGACGAGCCCACCAACGACCTCGATATTCCGGCGCTCGAGGTCCTGGAGGAGGCGCTGCTCGAGTTCCCCGGCGCTCTCGTTCTCGTGAGCCACGACCGGTATCTTCTCGATCGGGTGTCGACCCAGGTGGTGGCGCTCGACGGTCGCGGCGGCGCGCAGCATTACGCCTCTTACGACCAGTGGGAGGCGAACCGGCAGCCGCGGGTTCCGACAAGACAGGTTCCGCCGAAGAAAGTCACGCCCTCCGCATCGCCACCGGAGGCGAAACGGCCCGGAGGCCGGCGACTCTCCTACCTCGAGCAGCGTGAATGGGACGGTCTCGAGGCCGCGGTCCTCGATGCCGAGGCGCGGCTGGCCGGGGCCCGGCGGCGCGCGGAGGATCCTTCAATCGGAACGGACGCTGGCACGCTGCAGAAGCGCCTTTCGGAGCTCGCCGATGTTCAGGCCGAGGTGGACCGGCTCTACGCCCGCTGGGCCGCGCTCGACGAGAAACAGAAATAGCCTGACGGAATAGACGCGATCGATCCCTGAAATCCAGCTTATACTTCACGCACTGTGGCAGGGGGCGAGTTTTCGCTCCTCCTCAAAGACAACCAGGGGCGCTGGCAATCCAAGGCACGGGAAGGCACATGTCATCCACAAACGGTGCGATCGGTAACCGGTCGGCCCGGCTTCACAGAGAAAGGAGAAGCGTATGGCGATCACCTTGATGACAGGGACACTGAGTCGAATCGAGCCTGCGAGAGAGGCGCGTGGTGCCAGGCAGATTCCCATCGGCGGCGCCCTCACCATCGCAATCGTCGCAGCGTCTGCACTCAGTGGCTGCTCCGGTGGCGTGAGCAAGCGTCAGATCACC
>QHXX01000038.1 GCA_003223135.1 Acidobacteriota bacterium
TCCGGGCTCCCTTCGGTCAGCGTCGCGATCACCGGCACTTCCGCCTCGGGATCGGGGTTCTTCGATCCGGGCTCCGATCCCGGCGGCCCCGGCTTCGCCAGACGCATCACGTCGACGGTTTCGGGCGGTGTGACCGTGACAGGGGTGACCTTCACCGATCCGACCCACCTCACTCTCACCCTCGACACGACGGCGGCCTCTTCCGGGCCGAAGAACGTGACCATCACGAACCCGGACGGCCAGGCCGCCATCGGATCGGGAATCCTGACCGTCAACCCGGGGCCGGCGCAGCCGGCCGCCTCGAACAACGGTCCCGTGTGCGCCGGGGGAACGCTGCAACTGACGGCGTCGGCCATCCCGGGCGCGACCTACTCTTGGACCGGGCCGAACGGCTTCACGTCCAGCCAGCAGAACCCGGCGATCGCCGGCGCTTCGACCGCCGCCGCCGGAACGTACAGCGTCAGGGCGACGGTCGGAGGGTGCATCTCGCCGGCCGGCACGACAGCTGCGACGATCATCGCCAACCAGGGCGCGTGCAACGACGGGAACGCGTGCACGACAGGCGAGACCTGCACCGGCGGCGTCTGCGGCGGCGGCAGCGTGAGCACTCCGGTGGAAGTGAATGACTCGGTCGCGTTGTCCGATAACGGGGGCGTGACGACGATCTCCTGGACCGACCCGCCCGGTACCTACAGCGTTTACCGCGGCACGAGGACCGACGGAAGTCCATGGTCCTTCAACCAGACCTGCCTGGCCCCTCGGATCGGCACTTCCAGCGCGACCGACTCCGGCAATCCACCGGCGCTCACCGTGTTCTTCTACCTGGTGACGCGCGTCGACGCGTGCGGCGAATCGATCCCCGGCCGTGATTCGAACGGCACGCCCGAGCCGAACCCGTCTCCCTGCCCCTGACGGCGACCGAGTCTCGGGGCTAAGGCCCCGAATTGACGGTCCGCTTCCCGGGTGATAAAAACCCGGCCGTGACGGGCAGGAGGAAATCCAGGCACGACAGCGAGACATCGGCCTTGCGCATTCGCGGCGGCCGGATCTTCGATCCGACCACCGGGAGGCGCGGTGAGACGGGTGATGTCTGCATCCTGAACGGGACCATCGTGCCCTCCCTCCCCGCCGCGGCTCCGATCCTGGAGGCGCGCAACCTCGTGGTGATGGCGGGCGGGGTCGAGGTGCACACGCACGTCGTCGGGCCCGCCGTCGGCGCGGCGCGTCTTCTCTGTCCCGAGGACGGCGGGCGCTGCCTGCCGACACTGCCCGAGGTCGGCCGGCGCTACGCGCGCCTGGGGTACACGACGGTGATGGAAGCGGCGGTCTCGCCGCTGGGGGCGCGGTCGGCGCACGCCGACCTCGATGACGTCCCGATCGTGGACAAGGGAATCTTCATCCTCCTCGGCAATGACTCCGTCGCGCTGGAATTCATCCGCGACGGGAGGTTCGACGTTCTCAAGGAGTACGTCGCCTGGATGATCGAGGCGACGCGCGCCTGGGCCCTCAAGGTCGTCAACCCGGGCGGCGTGGAGGCGTGGAAGTGTGGCGCGCACGCGCCGGACGCGGGGAAGGCGTCCGCCGCTCCATCCGGTGCGCCGGGCCTCTCTCCCGGTCCGCCTCTCGTCCCGGCCGAGGTCGATCTCGACGCCACGACGCTCGGCCCGGACCTGACCCCGCGGCGGATCGTGACATCGCTCGCCTCGGCGGTGCGCGACCTCGGGCTGCCGCATCCTCTGCACCTTCACATGAACGGCCTCGGCCTTCCGGGAAACGCAGCCCTGTCGCTGCGGACGATGGACGCGCTGCGCGACCTGCCGGCGCATTTCACACACGTACAGTTCCACGCCTACGGCGGGCGCACCATGAAGGGCTTCCGCAGCCGGGCGGCCGATCTGGCGGCGTGGTTCGACGACCATCCGAGGGCGACGCTCGACGTCGGGCAGGTGATGTTCGGTCCGGCGGTCGGCGTGTCGGCCGACGGCCCGGCGCTCTACCGGCTGCACCGCGCCAACCGCCGCAAGTGGCTCAACCTGGACATCGAGGGTCAGACCGGCTGCGGCGTCGTGCCGCACCTGTACCGCGAGAGCAACCTTGTGAGCGGCCTGCAGTGGGCCATCGGGTTGGAGCTGTTCCTTCTCGTCCGCGACCCGTGGAGGGTCTTCCTGACCACCGACCACCCGAACGGGGGCCCGTTCTCCTCTTACCCGGCGCTCATCCGCCTCCTGATGGATCGCACCTTCCGCCAGGAGGCCCTGGCGCGCGTCCACCCCAAGGTGAAGGAGCGCTCGTCCCTCGCGGGCCTGACCCGGGAGTACACGCTGGAGGACATCGCGATCGTCACGCGTGCCGGGCCGGCGCGCGCGCTTGGCCTCGAGCGCAAAGGGCACCTCGCGCCGGGGGCCGACGCCGACGTCGTCCTGTACAATCCGTCGGGCGACGCCGAGGCGATGTTCGCGACCCCCGCGGTGGTCCTCAAGGACGGCGTCGTGGTGGCGCGCGACGGGGAGATCGTTCAGGAGACGCGCGGCCGAACCCTGCGCGCCGTCCCGCCACGCGGCCAGGGGCGGGCGCGGACGGCGCTCGAGAAGACGATCCGAGACCGCTTCGAGCGCACGACGACCGTCCCCTTCGAGGATTTCCCCGTCCCCGACGGCTGAGCGGTCCGGCGCCCATGAATCGATCGATCAGGAACGTCGGGTATCATCTGGCCTGCGGCGGTCGATGGCCTGTTGCCGGGGCGACGGCCGCCACCGAGGCGAACCGAACATGCAGATCTCCGGCACGTTCATCGAGGACACCTACGCCGAGGCCTTCACGATGCGCGCGGCCCGCCTCGTGATTACGGCCGCGAGCGAGCGCTGGGCGACGATCGCCGCGCGCTCCATGACCGGCTTCGCGACGTCCGTCATCGGGTGCGGGTGCGAGGCGGGCCTCGAAGGCCCCGCGCCCGAGCGCACCCCCGACGGGCGGCCCGGCGTGCGCGTCCTGGCGTTCGCCCGCTCGTCGGACGTCCTCGAGGATCAGCTGATGCGACGCGTCGGACAGTGCGTGATGACCTCCGCGACCACCGCCTGCTTCGACGATCTCCCGTCCGAGGAGACGGTGCGCGTCGGCTCGCTCCTGCGCTTCTTCGGCGACGGCCACCAGGTGAGCAAGGTCGTCGACGGCGCCCTCCTGTCGGCGGGCGGGGGCGCGACGCCAACGTCGCGGGAGCGCCGTTTCTGGCGCATCCCGGTGATGGACGGCGAGTTCCTGGTCGAAGACCGCTTCGGAGTGCGCAAGGCGGTGGCCGGCGGGAACTTCCTTGTCCTCGGGCGGACCCCCGAGGTCACTCTCTCGGCGGCCGAGCGGGCCGCGGAGGCGATCCGGAAGGTCCCCGGAGTCATCCTCCCTTTCCCGGGCGGCATCGTGCGCAGCGGCAGCAAGGTCGGGTCGAAGTACAAGAAGCTTAGCGCCTCGACCAACTCTCCCTACTGCCCGACTCTGCGCGGCTCCGTGAAGACCGCCCTGCCCGACGACGTCGCCTGTGTCCTCGAGATCGTCGCCGACGGTCTGACGCTGGAGGACGTGCGGCGCGCCATGGCCGCCGGGATCCGCGCCGCCTGCGGTGACGGTATCGCCCGCATCTCCGCAGGCAACTACGGCGGCAAGCTCGGCAAGCACCTCGTCCATCTGCGCCCGCTCCTGGAGGGGACCACCGGCTGAGCCGGGCGCGGCCCCGGTCGCCTGGAACATCCGATCACGCAGTAGAATCGGCCGCTCCGGAAAACCCGGCGAACGACAACGAGATCGAGCATGTCGACAGTCTTGATGCTGAAACAACGGCCCGCGTTTCCGGCCGCACCGATCGACGGCTCGTGCCTTTGCCCCGATCGGTTCGCGGGCCGGGCGCGCCGGGACGTCGAGCGCCTGCCGGTCCTCGTCGGGCGGTCGCACGTTCCCCTCGCCGATCTCTTCCACGTCTCGGGCGACGGCACAGAGGCGATCGAGGTGGAAGGGGACCTCTCATCGTTCGCCAGAGTCGGGGCGTCGATGACGCGCGGCAGTCTCGTCGTGCGCGGGGCGGTCGGTCCGCGGGCGGCAACGGGGATGCGGGGCGGTGTCTTCCTGATCGAGGGCGCGGCCGGCGATCACGCCGCCGAAGGCCTGGCCGGGGGGTTGCTGCGGATCCGGGGCGACGCCGGCGATCATCTCGCGGCGCCCGTGCCGGGGAGCCCGCGCGGAATGAACCGGGGGACGATCCTGGTCGAGGGGAGTGCCGGGCGGATGGCCGCCTTGCGCATGCGACGGGGTCTCGTGGCGGTCGCCGGCGATCTCGGCGAGGGGGCGGCCTGCGGCATGCTGGCGGGAAGTCTGTTCGTCTTCGGGAAGCTGGGCCGCGGAGCGGGGGGTCTCATGAAGCGCGGCACGATCCTGGCTCTCGGCGGGATGGATCCACTCCCCACGTTTTCGCCGGCCGGCACGTTCCGCCTCCCCTTCCTTGAAATATTCTTCGAGGGGTTGGTCGCGGCCGGATTCCCGGTCCCCCCGCGGGCACGCCGCGCCGCCTATCTCAGCCACGTCGGCGATGCGTCGGGCGGTGGGGTCGGCGAGATCCTGGTGCCGGGAGGCACGCCGTGAGCGCGATTCTGGAACAGATGCACGCCGGGGCAGCGCGCCTCGCGGACACTCTCGCGTCGGAGGCCGCTCCCCTCGGCGTCGAGGTGTCGCGGCTGGCCCACGGCGCCCGGCTGATCGACGCCGGAGTGCGGGCCACCGGGTCGATCGAGGCGGGACGGCTTTACGCGGAGTGCTGTCTCGGCGGCCTGGGGCGCGTCGGCGTCGAGGCGGCGCGCCTGGGCCGGGCGACCATCCTCGAGGCGCGCGTCGCCGTCGATCAGCCGCTCGTGGCCTGCATGGCGTCCCAGTATGCCGGCTGGAGAATCCAGGTCGGGACGTTCTTCGCGATGGGATCGGGGCCGGCGCGCTCGCTCGCGGCCGCCGAGCCGCTATTCGAGAAATATCCCCTCCGCTCGCGTTCCGAGACGGCCGTCCTGCTGCTGGAGACCGGCGTCCTGCCGGGCGCCGATGTCGCCGACCACGTCGCCTCCCGCTGCGGCGTCGCTCCCGCCAGCGTGACCCTGATCGCCGCATCGACCGGCAGCCTGGTCGGCTCGACGCAGATCGCCGCGCGCTCGGTGGAGACGGCGCTCCACAAGCTGCTCGAGCTCGGGTTCGATCTGACGTCCATCGTGGCGGGGGCCGGCTGCTGTCCCATCGCCCCGGGCACTCCCGACGCGCTGCGCGCCATCGGCCGCACCAACGACGCCGTTCTCTACGGCGCCCGCGTCGTTCTCTGGGCCCGTTGTGACGACCGCGACGTCGACGAGGTCATCGACCGTCTTCCGTCCTCGTCCTCGAAGGACCACGGCCGCCTGTTCCACGACCTGTTTCGCGAATACGGCGGGGACTTCTACAAGATCGACCCGATGCTCTTCAGCCCCGCGCAGGTGAGCGTGTTGAACGTCTCGACCGGCCGGGTCTTCTCGAACGGTTCGACCGACGAGGTGATGCTCAAGAAATCCTTCGGGATCGACGGATGACGGATGGCCCGCGCGTCGGCATCCTGGCGACGGGGGATCGCTGGCACGTCCAGGCGCTCTCGGCGGCGCTTAAGCGGCTGGGCTTCGAGGCGATCCCTCTCCCGGCCGCACGGCTTTCCGGACGCGTCGATCCGTATCGATCCGCGGGAGGTCGTCCGACCGGGGGCGGCCCTCGATCGGTCCGCGCGGGGGACGTCGATCTCGAATCTCTCGCCGCCCTCCTGGTCCGGTACATCCCGCCCGGCTCGCTCGATCAGATCGTGTTCCGCGTCGACGCCCTGCACGCCATCCACGACGCTGGACTGCCGCTCGTCAATTCGCCGCGCGCGATCGAGCGCACCGTCGACAAATTCTGGACCTCCCGCCTGCTGCACGAGGCCGGCGTTCCGACGCCCAGGACCGTCGCCGTCGAGAGCTTCGACGATGCGCTCGAGGCTTTTTGCGAAATGGGCGACGTGCTGGTCAAGCCGCTCTTGGGCTCGGGCGGTCGCGGTATTGTCCGCGTCACGGACGAAGATCTCGCCTACCGGGTTTTCCGGGCCCTGGACATGCAGCGATCCGTTTTCTACATCCAGGAGTTCGTCCCGCACGGGCGTTCCGACCTGCGCTTCCTGGTCGCGGGCGGCCGGGTGGTGGCGGCGGCCCGGCGCGCGGGGGACGGCTGGAAGACGAACGTGGCGGCGGGCGCCGAGATGCGCCTTCACCGGCCGGCGCCCGAGGAGGAGGAGCTGTCGGTGCGGGCCGCCCGCGCCGTGGGCGCCGACTACGCAGGAGTCGATATCCTGGAGAGCGACCGTGGCGGCAGGCTCGTCGTGGAGGTGAACGGGATCCCCGGGTGGAGGGCGTTACAGGGCACGACGTCCGTCGACGTCGCGTCGGAGGTCGCGCACCTGGTCCGGGAGCGTATCGCGGCCCGGCGCGCCGAGGCCCGGCCGGTCCGATGCGCCCGACGCCGCGCCGCCGCGCCGGGATGATCGCGGCGGCGGCGCAGACCGCATGTCTCATGGAGGTGTTGGCGCCGAAGCCGGGCAACGTCAGCCGCGGGCGCGATCTTCCCGGGCTCACATACCGCGATTTCGTCTTCAGCGTTTATGCCATCGGCCCGGCCTTCGGCCGTGGCGCCTCCGGCCGGGTGGGACGGCTCGTCCTCGAAGCGGTGCGCGCCACGCGACGACACGTCGGGACGAACACCAACCTCGGCACCATCCTTCTCCTGTCGCCGCTGGCGCGCGCCGTCCTCGCGCCGGCGGGTGAGTTCCGCGACCGGCTGCGGCGCGTCCTGGCCGACCTCGATCTGCGCGACGCGCGCGACGTCTACCGCGCCATCAGGCTGGCGGAGCCGGGCGGGCTCGGCCGTGTGGCAGAGCAGGACGTGCGTGCGGCGCCCACCGTGCCGCTTCTCGAATGCATGCGCCTGGCCGCCGGGCGGGATGCCATCGCCCGCGAGTACGCGACGGCGTTCGAGACGACCCTCGGCCTCGGGGAGCGGCTGGACCGCCGTCTGCGGACGGCCCGCCCACCGCTCAACCCGGGGGCGACCGCCGACCTGACGGTGGCGTCGCTGTTCGTGTGGCTGCTCCAGGATCTGGGATGGACGGGGCCGATCGGAGCGGGCGACGCCGCGACGCTCAGGCCGACTCGAGCGCGGCGCCGCGATTCCAGCCGCGCGCGGCGAAGACGGACCCTTCCGGGCTCGCCCGCCGCGCCACGTCCAGGAGGCGCCGCTCCTCCGCCTCGTTCGCGCCGAAGGCATACACGGCCGGCCCCCAGGACGACTGCCCGACGCCGCGCGCGCCGGCCTCCTTCAGGCGGGCGATGAGCGGAGCCGCATCGGGGTGGAACAGCCCGTTCTGCACGGCCGCGAAACAGGTCCCGACCAGCTCCTGCGCCTCGGTGAGCGCCGCACCGAAGGTGTCGAGGTCGCGCTCGACCAGAGCCGGCAGGAGACGGATCAGGACGATCCCGGCGATCTGATCGGCCAGCTGCTCCGACGGCTGGCTGAGCCGGGAGAAGGCGGCCTCCTCGGCTTCGCCGCTGATCGTCCCCGAAGGCTTCGGGACCGCCACGACGATGCGCCAGTCCTCCGGGAACTCGTGCCGCAGGAGGAGCGGCGGCGCCTCCCCCAATTTGTGATCCTCGAGAGCATGCCCGCCCTCGATGACGAAGCCGCCGCGGTGGAACAGGTGATAGCCGACGCCGGAGCGACGTGCCCGGTTCGTCAGCGCGCACAGCTCTTCGGGCGACAGATCGAGACGGTGCAGGCGGCTCAGTCCCGAAGCGACCGCCAGCGCCAGCTGGGTTCCGGAGCCGAGCCCGATGTGCTCGGTGATGGTCTCCACGACCTTGATACGCGCCTCGGGCCGCAGATCGACGGCGTCGAAGAAGCGCGCCGCCAGGATCTCGATCCGCTCCGCCTGTTCTCCTTCCACCGTGAGTGTTCTGGCCTTCTCCATTCGCAGAGCGAGACGCGGCCGGGAAATCGCCACGCCCATGCCGCCAAAACGCCGTCCCTTCTCTCCCGAGAGATCGAGAAAGCCGAAGTGCAGGCGTGCCTGGGCCTTGACGTCAACGCGCATCGTTCCACCTCCGCGCGTACTCGGTGAGGAACTCGAACGCTTCGCGCTCCGCGGGTCCGGCCGTCTTGTCGACCAGAGGGCGCAGCCGCGCGATCTCCTCCAGCACCCGGCCCCGGCCCAGCAGGTGCAGCCGGGTCGCCAGGATCGTCGCCTCGATGACCGCGTGGCGAGCGCGGTTGAAGCCGATGAAGTCGCGGGCGCGCTCCTCGAACACGACACGCCCCCAGAACCGTCCCCGCTCTTCGCTCAGGTCCTTCGATGTGACGACGAACTCTTTCCAATAGCACACGTCCTCGAGCACCTTGCCACGGACCTCACGGGCGTCGCGGTGCGGCGGCACGCACGACTCCACGGCGCAGCGCGCGAACAGGAGGACGTTGTCGGTAAAATTGATGACACCCTCCCCGATCTCCTCCAGGTTCTTGCAGGTCAAAGCGCTGCGGAATGGCCGCAGCAGGATCCTCTCCTCCTCGATCGTGATTCCCATCGGCGCGAAGTTCAGACGCCCCTGCGCGTCGACCGTCGAGACGATCGTCTCCAGGATCATCGCCCGCGCTCCATCATGACCTCGACGTGTCCGACCCGCGGCAGGACGAACTTGCGCACCCGCACGACGGCGCGGCTCACCGGGAATTTCGCCAGCACCAGGTCGAGGATGCTCCGCGCGGCCGCCTCGACCAGGTGGAAGACGCCGCCCTCCAGATGACCGCGCACCGACTCGCACACGTCGCGGTAATCGATCGTCCGCCCAAGGTCGCCGCTCCTGCCGGCACCGTCCAGATCGGTGAAGAGCTCGACGTCGACCTCGAGCTTCTGGCGCTCGCGGCGCTCCTCCTCCGTCACCCCGATGTGGCACATGCATAGGATGTTGCGCAGCGCCAGTCGGTCGTCACGTCCCGGGACCGCGTCGTCGCGCCTCATCGTCCCTCGGCGCGCTTCGCCGCCGCTTCCCGGCGCGGCTTCGCGGCCTTCTGCCGCGCGCGCGCGCGCGTGCCTCCCTCTTCCTCGGCATAGGTCAGGTAGCCCCAGCGCAGCGGCTCCCCCTGGATGTACTTTTTCCCGAGGCGGCGCGCCAGGTCTGCCTTCATCAGCTCGCGCCCCAGGTAGAACGCGTGCGAGGCGTCGTCCTCAATCCCCAGGCGCGGGAAGATGTCGCGGATGTTCGTGTCCTTGACGAAGCGCTCGCTATTGAAGACGTAGATCGCCTCCCCGTCGGTCTCGATCCGGAAATTGCGGTCGGTCAGTCGGGCCTGCATCTCCCGCAGCTCCGGTTCGGTCGGCCGCGTGACGCGCGCGTCGCGGGTGGTCACCAGTCGATCATCGAAGCCCTTCGGAAGCGTGCCGCGGCGCGCGGCGTGGTGCATCATGCGGCGGCCGCAATCGAGCTCGCGCACCGACCCGCGCGCCCAGGCGACCACCTCCGTGGTCAGCGCCCAGCCGATGCGCAGTTCGCTCATCACCCCGAGCAAGAGCGCGTTGACCCCGGTCGAATCGGCCTCGGTCAGCTCGGTCAGATTCCCGACGCCCATGAGCATGTCGACGTCGGGCATCGCCTCGCGCGCCTCGCAGTAGCGGCGGATGGAAGCCGAAAAGCCGAACTGGATCGGATCGAGGACCGGGTCGGCGATGACCCTCCGCGCGCCCCGACGCCGCGCCTCGTCCAGGTTCCTGGCCAGGGATGACAGCCCCTGTCCGTGGTCCGGAATCACGACCGGTATTGCCTGTCGCAACCTGGAGGCCAGGTGGATGTTGTGCGAGTTGAGACTGAGGAGGAGCTCGGCACCGGCGGCGTCTGCCGAAAGCGCCTCCTCCTCGTTGAAGGTGTCGATGCTGACCCGGAAGCCCCGCTCCTTCAGGAGGGCGACGATGCGGCCCACGTTCGTCACGGGATGCTCGGGCGAGCATCCCAGGTCGATGACGTCGGCGCCCGAGCGGCGGTGACGCTCCGCGATCGCCAGGATCTCGCCGTCCTCGAGTCTGAAGATGTCATTGATCTCGGCCAGGAGCGTCAGGGAATGCTCGCCGTCGGGCCGGTACTCGGCGGCCGCCTGGCCGAAGAAGGCCGGCAGGTCTCGCAGGTCTTTCGGTCCCTTCATGAACGGAACCCCGAAGGCCAGGCGCAGCGCCTCGGTGCTCGCCTGGCACAGACCGGGCAGGTACGCGACGTCGCAGGGCGGGAGCCTCAGGGTCGACTCGATGTAGTCGGTCGTCATGAGGGCCGCCACCTTGATCCGGAGCGCCTCGATGGTCCAGTCGAAGCCGTCGCCGCATTCGGCCAGCGTCTTCTGGAGGCCGTCCTTGGCGAGCTGGCCGGTGACGAAGACACGGCGCTGTCTCGCATCGGAGGCCCCGCTCCGCCCCGCTAGATCCATAGCCCACCGTGGACGTGCAGCACCGTGCCCGAGATATACGCCGCCCGGTCCGAAACCAGGAAGGCGACCGCCTCGGCCACCTCGTCCGGCCGCCCGAAACGGCCGAGCGGGATCTGGGATCGCCAGCGGTCAGAATCGGCGGGGTCCCAGTCGGCGTAGCTCTCCGTCTCGATGAAGCCCGGGCTGACGGCGTTGACCCGGATACTGTGGCGTCCTTCCAGGCGCGCCATCGACTTCGTCAGCATGGCGAGCGCGGTCTTGGCCACGAAATAGGCCGGCGCCTCGTGCGTCATGCCGGGCGAGACCTCGGCGTTGAGGGCCGATACATTGACGATGCATCCCGACCGGCGCTCCCGCATCGACGGCAGGACGGCGCGCGCGCAGAAAAAAGCGCTCCCGAGGTTGCCGTCGACCATCCGCCGCCATTCCGCGTCCGTGGTCTCGGCAAGTGGCCGCTCGAGAAAGGGCCCGAAGTTGTTCACCAGGACGTCGACCCGACCCAGGACCCGGACCGCGTCCAGCACCAGACGTTCACACTCCTCCGGCCTCGACACGTCCGACTGAAGCGCGACGGCCGGTGACGCGAAGACGCGGCTCTCCTCGACGGTCCGGGCGGCGTCATTGCGATCGTGGGCGTAGTTCAGCGCCACCCGGAACCCGTCGCGCGCCAGACGGAATGCAATCGCTTTGCCGATGCCGCGGGTGCTGCCCGTCACCAGGGCCGTTCGGGTCGAAGTCACGTGGGTCCCGTCTCTGCTGATGAGACGGAGATTACCACGAACCGGCGTCCTGCCGGAGGATCAGTGCCCGCCCCGACCCGTGGTCGGGCCGCCTTCCGGCGCTCTGTCCTCGAGAGTTTCAATGAACGCCTCCCGGGCCGCCTGGGCTGCCCGGGCGTAGGCCTCGTGAAGCGATGGGGGCACGCGGGCCGCTTTGCCGGCCGCGTCTTTGGCCAGGTCCTTCAGCCTGTCCCGGGTCTCGCGTCCGGATTGAGGAGCCGTCAGGAGGGCGACGGCCGCCCCGGTCACGGCGCCGGCCAGGAAGGCCAGGAACAGCGCGGCGGGACTGCTTCGGTGGATCTCATTCATGTCCAATCGGAGTCTCCTTTCCCTGGGCTCTGGGTCGTCCATCGGCGGCCCGGCCGGTCGATTGCGCCTCAGTCGCCAGGGGCTCTTCCACCGGGCGGGCGGCCGACTCTGCCTCATCGACGCGCGGCGCGAGCAGGGCGCGCAGCCCGGCCGCGATGGCCGGTCCGACGGCCGCTCCGACGGCCGTCATCACGCGCACCGATTCCTGGGCCTGCTTGAGCGAGCGGCCGAGGCCGGCCGCCGCGTCGGTGAACACCCGCAAGCCCTCGGCATCTTTCTCCAGGCTCCTTCCGAGACTATTGATGCGAGACGCCGCCTCACTGACCTCGCCCAGCGTCCGATCGAGCCTCGGGCCGGTCGTGTTGAGGACATTTTCGGCGCTCTGCAGGGTCCGGCGGAACTGGATCAATACGGGGACCAAGGCCCCCACGAGGACCGCGAGAAGCACCACGGCGATGATTTGCCAGGTGGCGATCATGGAAGACACCTCCTTCGATCCGGTCCGGGTCGCGCACTCCGGCCACCGCGAAAAATGCAGGTGATGAGCGTTACGCCCTATCTTAGCACGGACCTGCGGGCGCCGGCGGAGGCGGCGAAGGTCCGACGGCGGCGCGCGCGCGGCGCGTTGCGTGTCGCGACGCGAAGCGTACGGCGCACGAGGCCGGCTCCCTCGGCGAGGCGCCGCCGGCACTCCTCGGGCGATGCGCCCCCGACGACGAGAGTGCAGATCGGATGGCCGATCTCGATCGGCTCGCCTTCGGCGGGGCGATCACGGACATCGAGCCCCGCGAGGGTCAGCGATGACGCCCAGCACACCGCGCGTGTGGCATAAAGGATTCCCTTGGCCAGGAAGCGCCGCACCGGGAACGGTCCGGAAGGCAGGCGACCGCGCTCGAGCGCCTCGAGGTGAACGTCCAGGAGGCCTTTGTCCGACGCGTCCTCGAAGAGCTCCATGGACGCCGTGTAACGCGGATTGATCTCGATGATGTGCGGCACGCCGCCGGAGAGGATGAAGTCGAGGCCCATGAGGCCGCGGAGGCCGAAGCGTCGCGTGATCGCCGAGGCGGCTTTCGCCAGGACGGCGAGGGCCTGCCGCGACAGGATTCTGTGCGGCGGCCCCGCGATGTTCCCACCGTAACGGAAGCCGCTCGCGCCCAGGTCGCGGAAGCCGGCGAGCTGCTCGGTCACTCCGAGAAGGACGGCGCGCCCGGAGGCCGACACGAAGGAGGCCGAACCGGGCGTTCCCCGGAGGTACTGCTGCAGGTAGAAACCGCGCGGTCGCGGCCGGCGCGGCTGGGCGAGACGGACGCGGATCCCGCCACCGGATCTGATCGGCTTCCACAGGCAGGGGGGGCCATTCACGGGAGCGCGGTCCCGCCCGCCGGCGAAGGTGAGCGGGTGCGGGATCCCCGCGCGGCGCAGGTACGGAAAGAAGACGGTCGGATCCCTCACGGCCTCGACGACGTCCGGCCCGTTCCCCAGCACGGCGCCGCGGTTCTCCAGGCGGCGCAGCAGGTCGGGACGGTTCTCGAGGCCGCCGGAATAGACCAGCGCCTGCCATTCGAGGTCGAGGGCGGAGCGGACGAGCGTCTCGACGCGGCGCGGGCGATCGAGGTCGCGCGACAGGCACAGGACGCGGATTGGATGGCCGGACGCCAGAGACAGGAGATCGGCGTCGCCGAAGTAGTCCAGCGCCAGGAATCCGTCGGGGAACCGCCGCGACGCGTGCGGACTGCGAACGGCCGACGCCGCCAGCGCGCGGACGCTGACGCCGAGCAGGAGGAGGCGCGCCGAGGCACGGTCGCCGCGCGGCGCGCTTATCAACTCCCCTCGAGCTCGAGGCCCCGGCGGCGCGCCGCCTGCAGGTCGATGACAGGCGGGGATTCGGCGCTCAGAAGGTCCTTGAGGAGCGACGACTCGATCCTGAACTTGAGTTCTCCCACCACCATCGCCCCCAGGACGAAGAGGCCCGACGCGATTTCCGCGCCGTGATCCTGGGGCCGGACGCCCTCGAGACCGTGCGGCGGAACGGCGTTGACGTCGGCGAGGACCTTGGGTCCCTTGAGCGACAGGATGGTCGCGCGGGACAGAAGCTGCGCCCCGGCGGCTCCCGTGGCCAGGACCACGTCCGCCTTCGCGGCCAGGGACGCCAGATCCGTCTCGCCGGCCGCGGCGCGCGGCTCGACGGTCGCGCCGAACAGGCTCGCGATCTCCCGCGCCGCGGCCTCGGCCGAGTCCCGGCTCCTCGAGGTGAGCGTGACCGCGGCACCGTCGCGCGCCGCCAGGGCGGCCGCCGCCTTCCCGACCCCGCCGGTGCCGGCGGCCACCAGAATACGGAGTCGACCCAGCTCCCCCATCCCCTTCGACCTGCACAGCGCCGCCACGCGGGCCAAAAGCGCGGCGGCGGTGGTGTAGCCACCCTTCGGGTCGACCATCAGCCCGAGAAGGAACGGGGGGAACAGCGTCGTGCGCGCCGCCCGGAGCATCCCTTCCGCCACGGCGACGCTCGAGCCGGACACGAAGAGCGAGGAGAAGCGCGCCCCCTTGGCCCCGCGCGAGAACATGATGTCCTGCACCAGGCCGGGTACCATCCCGACATCGATGGACGCGTACGGGATCACCGCGTCGAAGCCGGCGTCGTACGCCATGTTGATGTCGAAAGGACTGACGCGCGGATCCGACGAGACGAGATAGAGGAGGCGCTTCTTCTCCACCGTCCTCCCGCCTCAGGCGAACGGGTGTTTCGCCTTGTCCTTCCCCGCGATGACGTTCTTGACGCTGGGCTCGCCCTTCATCGCGCGGGCGATCGCTTCCTTCGTGGCGCGATAGTTGTAGTCATAGATCTTTTTCTTGTCGCTGGCTTCCCAGTGGATGAACACGCCGACCACGACGACCAGGTTCTCCGCCTCGGCCTGCGGGATGATGTTGTCGGCCACCGAGTCTGCGACCGCCTTGGCGACCGCGGCCTGTGCCGGGCCGAACATCAAGACCGCCTGGCTCGCTCCCTTGATGGTGACCTTGTTCATCATCATCGTGGCGGGCTTCGGAATCAGGTTCGGCTCCAGGACCGCCAGAAGGGCAGTGTGCCCCTGATTCTGGTTGACGAGGCCGTTGGCGAAGGCGACGCCGACCGGGCCGTTCTTGGGACCGATCAAGAGATCGATGTGTGCGACTTCATTGCCGTCTCCGATCAGCGATTCACCGATCAAGATGTCCTTCATGAGACTTCCTCCTTACAATGGCAGACGTCGGCGTCCCGCGCCCGAGGCGCGGCGCCACGCCAGGCCGAATTTGGTCGTTGCATTTCGTTTCACGCTATAAGCTGAGCGACGGACCTTCTTAGCATACTGTACATCCGAGGTCAAAACTGCCGTCGAACCGTTCGTCACCGCTCCTCCTGGCGAGCGTCCTCGGCCCCGAGGAGGCCGCGCTGGCCCTGCGCGAGGGGGCCGATGTCCTCGATCTGAAGGACCCGCGCGAAGGATCCCTCGGAGCCTGCCCGCCCGCCACCCTGCGCGCCGTCGTGAGCCTGCGTGACGCCGAAGCGCGGTCGCGGGGGGCGGCCGGTCCCGGGGCGCGTCTCACCCGCGTGAGCGCCGCGCTGGGCGACGCTCCGAATCTGCCCGGTACCTTCGCGCTCGCGGCCGCGGGCGCCGCGGCCTGCGGCGTCGACTACCTGAAGGTCGGACTGCGCGGGCTGCGCGGCGAGGACGAGTCCCTCGAGTTTCTGGCCGCGGTGGTGAGGGCGGCGCGTGAGGCGTCCCCGGAGGTGAGTGTCATCGCCGCCGCCTACGCCGAGGCCGCCGCCATCGGATCGATCGATCCGGAAACCCTGCCGCGCGTCGCGCAGCGCGCGGGGGCGCAGGGATGCCTGATCGATACGGCGCTCAAGGACGGGCGCACCCTCTTCGATCACCGGGACGGCCCGGCGACGGCGCGCTTCATCGCCGACTGCCGGCGGCGCGGGCTCCTGTGCGGTGTCGCCGGCTCGCTGGGTCTGCGGCACGTGCCGCTTCTTGTTGAGCTTGGTCCGGACGTGGTCGGCGTGCGCGGGGCAATCTGCGGCGGCGGCCGGAGCGGTCGGCTCGACCCGCGGCGTCTCAGGTCGTTCCGCGCAGCCCTTCTCGGCGCGACCGCGGGACAGTTCGGTTCCGGAAGCCGGCCCCGCGACCTCTCGCGGCCGCCCTGGGACCCACCGGAATGAACCGGTCCAGGTCTTGAGGCCGGCGACCACAGAGGACCCAGGCGGTCGTGTTCGGCGGCAGCATTTCGGGAAACAGGGGATCGACGATCCCGCGCCGGGCCAGCGCCTCGGCTGAGGCGCGGTCCCGAATTCTTTCCGCCGGCTTCCGGACGCTCTTCAACAAGATCAGGTGCGCCGCCCGCAATCGCCCCGCCAGGAAGGCCGCGATGGAATCGGAGGTCAGCCGGAAGGAGCGCTCCAGTCCAGGCTCCCGCTGGATGAGCGACGCGGTGAGCAGGATCGGGACCCGGCCCGCCTCAGCGACCAGCTCGGCGGCCCGCAGGTTGTCCACACCGGTCGAGCGCCTGCTCAGTGAGGACAGAAGCAGACCGTACTGATCCATGGCCAGAAGCGCCATGTGATGGGCCGTCTTCTCGTCGATCCGCAAGCGCGACATCTGGTCGCGCACGAGTTCGGCGAACGCTCCTCCGCCCGGCACGACCAGCAGACGGCGGCGGTGCGCCAGCAAGGCAATCCGCTGCAAGAGCGGTCGCAGCGCGGTACTGCGGCCGAGGCTCCCCCCGACCTTGAGTAGCAGGTCCCAGCGGAACGATGGCGTGCTCGGCAAGCGGCGACCCCTCCCCGTCGGGTCCGATTGGCGAAGCTTCACGATTCGCCCGCCTTAGTACGCCGGCGGGACGTCCCTGTCAAGAGGAGACGGGGCCGGCCCGGATCGCGGCCTCAGGGCGTGAAACGGAATACGCCTGCTTCCTCCGCCAGCAGCACGGCGATCGCCGCGGCCGGCGCCGCCCTCGGCCAGCCGTCCCCGGCGATGCCCGTGGCGAGGCGGGCGAGCCCCGTCACCTCGAGGCCGGCGCGGCGCGCCGCTTCCTCGGCGAGGAAGGCGCCGGCGCCCGCCGAAACGGCCGGGGGCGGTACCACCTGCGGCTGTCTCGAGAGCACCTGGAGGATCGCCTTCGTCACTTGCTCGATCTGGCGTTCTTCCAGGAAGAGGGCGATCGTCTCCACGGCGGCGGGCCCGATCGCCGCGAGATCGGCGCAGACGAGGCGGGCCAGGCGGGCCATGGCTTCGTCCCGGCTTCGCCCGCGCCCGTCCGGGGTGGGGACCGTGTAATCCCGCTCCGTGATCGTGCCGAGAATCCTGTAGACGTCGCCCATGATCGTGAAGTGCTCTGGAGACACCCGGCACCACATCCCGTGAAGCGGGACCACGTCCGTGAGGCTCGAGGGCGGCGTTCTCAGGACTCCCGAATAGACCAGCTCCCCCGAGAGCAGGCGCTCGGTGTCGGTGCGGCCGGCAGGTCGCGGCTCACCGGCGCGGATGGGGACGATGTCCGTGGTGGTGCTGCCCACGTCGATCAGGAGTGCATCCCGCCGCGCGCGCGCCACCAGCCGCGCCGTGCCCACCCAGTTGGCGGCGGCCACCTCGAGAGGCCGATCGAGCGCTTCATCCACGGAGAGGAAGCCTCCTCGCACGTCGAGAATGCGGGGCGGGCCCGGAAGCGCCTGAGCGCATGCGCGCAGGATCGACCGGACTCCGTCCGCCCGCGTCGGATAGAGGTCCGAAAGCTCGGCCGTCATCGTGACGCCGTGCTTCCCGGGCCGATCATCGAGAAGGGAGCGCAGCCTTGGGACCAGGCCATCCGGGTCCTTCCAGATCTCGAAAGGGACGACCCGCGTCAGGATCGACGCGGAAGCCTGGGCGGCGGTCAGTTTCGCGAACTTGATGTGGACGCCGCCGATGTCCCAGCCGAAGTAATCGCCCATCCCTCCCTCCGCGTCCCGACCCTGGTCCCGGGTCCCATCGCGCACCCGCCGGACGGAGCCTGCGTCAGCATCGTGGTGGATCCGTCGGCGCGGAAGCGGCAGCGTCCCGTCGGGGTCACGTGCTCCGGGAGCCCGCGACCGGCGGCGGCATCCAGGATCAGCCCCGCGAGGTTCTCCCTGATCGATCGACGGAGCCCCACGTAGGATGTCGTGAGGCGCGGGTTCACCTCGATCACCGTCGCTCCGCTCCGCCCGAGGACGAGGTCGACACCCAGATGACCACGCACCCCGGGCCGGGCGCGCGACAGCGCCTCGATCGCCGACCTGGCCGCGGCGACCGCCTCCTCCGCGCGCGGGTGCGGCCAGAAGGTCTCGCCCCCGAGATACGTCGGCGTCCGACCTCGCAGGAGCCTCTGACGATTGAGCCCAAAATCGATCAGGCCGCCGGACGCGATGATCGACACGCTCGCCGGGTCGCCCGCGACGTAATCCTGTACGAGACAGTCGTCGCGGCGGGTCGCCCGGCGCACCGAACCCAGGGCCGCACCGATCTCCGACGCGCGGCGCACGACCGTCACCCCCCGGCCGCCGCACCCGTCCCGCGGCTTCACGACCAAGGGCAAAGGCATGGCGAGCAGGCGCCGGCGGGCTGAGGCGAACGGCACCGGCTCGGTTTTTGGTGTCGAGACCCCTGCCACCGCCAGGCATCGGGCCGTCGCGAGCTTGTCGGCCAGAAGGTGGACGGCTGACGACGAGGGGCCGAGCAGGATGCGACCCTCCCGCTCGACGGCCCGGCACAGGCGCGCGAGAATCCCGTCCTCCTCGGGAGCGATGACCAGCGCGGCGTCGGCGGAGCGGAGCGCTTTGCGGAAGCGGCCACGGCGCTCGACGACGACAACCGCGATGTCCGGAAGGCGCAGGAGGTCTGCGACGACCGCGTCGCGCATGGCACGTCCTTCGGCAACGAAATCGGCGCCCGGCGTTCCGGGCGGACGCGATGAGAAATGCTCGAGGACGGCGATCTTCATGGGAGAATCTCCCCCGGGAGCCTGTCCCGGTGCGGCGGAGAGGCCTCTCGATCGGCGGGAGGACATCGAAGTGCGGATTATACCCGTGATCGATCTGCGCGACGGGAGAGCCGTGCGCGGCCGCTCGGGCGAGCGGGCGCGTTATCGCCCCGTCGGCAGCCTTCTGGCAGGACCGCTGGCGGGCGATCTCTCGGATCCCGCCGCTCTTCTGGCGGCCTATCGCGCGGCGCTGCGGCCGGACACGGTTTACATCGCCGATCTCGACCGGATCACGGGGCGCGACGATAACGACGCTGTCCTGGAAGACCTGCTCGCATCCGCGCCTGAGGTGCGTTTTCTCTGGGATGGCGGCTTCTCGGATGCCGCGTCGATCGCCCGCGTCCCGCGTGACGGCCGGATCGTGCCCGTCATCGGGACGGAGACCCTGCAATCGATCGAAGAGCTGCGTCCGCCGGATCGCCCCCGCGCCTTAGGTCGGGCCGTCCTGAGTCTCGACCTCCGCGCCGGCGGCGTCGTGAGCCGCTCGGCCGTCCTCGCGTCGCTGCGCGAAGAGGACGTCCTGCGGTGGGCGCGGCTCGGCGGCTTCCGCAGCGTGATCCTCCTCCTGCTCGATCGCGTCGGGACATCATGCGGCCTGCCGCGCGACCGTCTCCACCGTCTGCGCCGGGCGGCGCCGCGCCTGGATCTGCTGGTGGGCGGCGGCATCGCCTCGATCCACGACCTCCTCCACCTGCGTGACGCGGGGTTCTCGGGCGCTCTTCTGGCCACCGCCCTCCACGACGGATTGATTTCGCCTGAGGAGCTCGGACGGCACGGCTTCCTCCCCTGATCCTGCTCAGACGTCCTCGACGGAAGAGGAGGGGAGCCGTGGCGCCACCTGGATCGACCGGAAGCGGCGCAGGAGGACCTGGCCGCTCGGCATCCCCTTTTTCTTCCGGACGTACTTTCGCTGGGTGAAGTGGACCTCGACCTTGGCCTCCTGGCGGCCGCCGCTGTGATAGGCGGCCGTCTCCGCCGCGACGCGCAGACTCTTCTCCGGCAGGGTCTTGAGCCGCTGCGGATTGCGCACCACCACGTGGGCCCCCGGCCTGCCGGCGGCGTGCAGCCAGAAATCCCAGGGCGAAGCGACGCGGAACGTAAGCGTGTCGTTCTCCTCGCCACTCTTGCCGACCAGGATCGTCAGACCGTCGGGACTGACATAACGCCGGACGCGCGCCGGCTTCTCCTTGGGTCTGCGCGACAGGGCGGACTTCGGAGGGTGCTTTGCGTGCACCAGGCCGAGGCTCGCCATCGCCTCGCGCAGCCGGTCGAGATCGGCGGGCGCGCACGCGGCGGCCGCGGGCCCGCTGAGCGCCTGCCATTCCACGAGACGCGTGTGTGCCGCTTGCAGACGCTTCTCGATCGTGGGGACGCCCCGCTTTCCTTTCTTGTAGCGCTCGAACAGGACCCGGGCGCTCTCCTGGAGGGGTCGCGCCGGATCGATCGGCACGGCGATCGGAGTTCCCGCCTCGTCGTAGGGATCGGGGACGAAGGCAGTCTCACCCTGGACACGGGCGTCCGAAAGTCCGGCCAGGAGCGCTTCGCCGAGGCGCCGGTAGGTGTCGCTTCCACGCGCCCTTTCCAGCTCTTCGACCAGCTTGCCGCGCAGCGTCGAAAGCCTCTCGATCTCCCTGCGGACGAGCGCCTCGTAGTGATCTTTCAGATTCTTGAAGTCCCGCAGACGTTCCAGAAGACCGAAGCCTGCCTCCGCCGCCCGCGACGGGCTGTCGAACGGCGTCGCCGTGAAGGGTCGCCCGGCTGCGCCTCCGGAGTCGTGCTCGTGTGGCGGCGCGAGGAGGGGGAGCGGCGAGACGAGCACATCGTTCCTGGCGGGCCATTCGCCCTCGGTCATTTCCTGGAGAGGGCGGAGGGAATAGACCACCGGCGACCAGGCGTCCGAGCGTGCCGCCTCGAGGATCGCAGCCAGCCGGCTTTCGGCTGTCGCCTCGTCGGGCCGAACGGCGTCGAGGTCACGCGCGAGCAGCGGACTGATTTTGCCAAGGAACTCCCGCGCCCCGCCGAACAGTTCACGGATGGTGGGCATTGCCTCCGGGCCGACCGGAACCGAGACGAACGCCTCGCGCCCGGGAGGCGGCTGGTAAGGCGCGCCGGGGGCGGGAGCGCGATACTCGCTCTTCAACTCGTGGCAGTACGCGAGAACCACGCCCCGAGGATCGAGCACGATGAGGTTCGCGGAACGGCCGAGAAGCTCCAGGACTAAACGCCGTTCCACGGCGCCGTCCTCGCGTCGGGGCAGGCGGAATCTCATCTCGATGACACGGTCCCAGGGCCGCTTCTCGAGCGCGATGAGGACCGCCCCGGTGAGATCCTGGTCGAGGTGCGCGGCGAACCGATCGGGAGGACCTTCCGTCACGCGCCGGGCGTCGAGCAGGTGGAAACGCGGCAAGTCGGGGCGCACGGACAGAAGCAGGTTGTCTTTGGACGCGGTGGCGAAGCGCAGGAGGTAGCGGGATTGCCCCAGGGACGAGACACGCAGGATCTCCTGCTCCAGGAGGCGTCGCGACGCCTCCGCGGCCACGGCATGCAACAGGAACTGGTCCATGGCGCTCGAAGGGGCGTGATCCGGTCCCGGGCAGGGCCGTAAACAAAAGGGGCGACCGGTCATCCCGGTCGCCCGCCGACTCTCGCCTGCGCCGGCCGTCCCTCCCGGGAGGCCGCCCAACCCCTAGCGGTCGCGGACCTGCTTGATGCCGCGGGCCACGGCGCGGTCGATCTTCGCCTCCACCTGGTCCACCGGAAGCCTCTCCACCTCTGCGATCTCGCTGACGATCAGGTATTTGGCCTTGTCGAGCATACGCCTCTCACGGTAGGACAGGTTCTTCTGGAGGGCGAGGTGGCTGAGACTCTTGAACACGCGGGCCACTTCGGTGATCGACCCGGTCCGCATCTTGTCGGAGTTCTCCTGGAAGCGCCCCTTCCAGTCGTCGTACAGCGTGATCTTCGTGTCCTTCAGGACGTCGAAGACCTCCTCGACCTCTCTTTTCGTGACGACGCGGCGCAGACCGACGTTCGTCGTGTTGCTGCGGGGTTCCATCACGGCGAAAAATGTGGTAGAAATATTAGCAAAAATTGGGCCTTAGGTCAATCATGACCATGAGACGGCGGTGATACGCGTCGGCGTCGCAGGCTGGGATTATCGGGACTGGGCGGGGATCGTCTATCCATCTCCGCTCCCCAGGGGCTTCGATCGCCTCGCTTTTCTGGCCGATTTTTTCGATGTCGTCGAGATCAATGTGACCTTTTACCGGCAGGTCGATCCAAGGACGGCGGCTTCCTGGGGTGATCGTGCGCCAACCGGTCCTTCGTTCCTGTTCACGGCGAAGCTGTATCAGGCCCTGACCCACGGCGGGACATCGCCGAGGGCGCTCAGGACGTCCACGGGCGCCGCCGGAACGTCCGGGACGCCGTCTCCCGCCGAAAGGATCGGCGATGTGGATCTGCGCGCGGAGGCCCGGATCTATCTCGCTGGCATCGACCCGCTGCGCAGGTCCGGACGACTGGGTGCCGTCCTGATGCAATTCCCGCACGCCTTCCACGACAGGCCCGACAGCCGGCGCCACCTGGCCCGCCTGGTCGGGCTCTTGCCCGGTCTCCCGCTGGTGGCGGAGTTCCGGCATCGCTCGTGGGACAACGATGGGGCGCTCGACTTCCTGAGGGAGCTGGGCGTCGGCTTCTGCAACATCGATCAGCCGTCGCTGGGGTCCACTCTGGCTCCGACCGAACACGTCACGTCCCTTATCGCCTACGTTCGCCTGCACGGCCGAAATGCCGGAACCTGGTTTGCCCGGAAGGAGAAGGCGGGGGCGCCCGTCGCTGGGCGAGAGGCCGGAAGCGCCCGCTACGATTACCTCTACTCGATGCCGGAGCTTGTGCCCTGGGTGGACCGTGCCCGGCGAATGGCGGAGCGCGCCGAGGAGGTTTTCATCATCGCCAACAACCACTACCGCGGCAAAGGGCCGGCCAACGCCGTGATGATGAAAAGCGCCCTTGCCTCCCGACGCGTGCGGGCCCCCGCCGGCCTGATCGCGGGCTTCGCCGATCTCAAGGACGCGGCCGATCCGGTGGAGGTCCACGCAGGGAAAACGCCGAAGCAGGGGCGTCTGTTCTGAGGCAGGGACCGCGCTAGCCGTTCGCCTCTTCGGCGACGTCAGTCTCGCCGACCCTCTCCGTGCCATCCACGTCGATGCTCACTTCCCGGACCTCGTCGATCTTGCAATGGCCGCACAGGGGAAGCGCATCGAATTCGTGGCCGAGATAACGGCGCCGGATCTCCCGGGCGACGGGGCCGTTCCAGACGTCGTGGATGGTGCTGTGGGTGATGTTGCCGAGGACCTGCTCGCGGCTGTAGTCGACGCAGCACAGGACCAGGTCCCCATTGAACATGATGTAGGCCTGCTTGAACAGGCGGGCACAGGTCGTGTAGTACGACATCGACCGGGTGCGGCTGAAGGTCTCGGCGTCCTTGATATTGCCGCCCCTGTTCTCGAGCGTCGTGTACTTCGAGGCGACGCCGCGCGAGCGCCAGTAGACGACAGCCTTGCGGGCGTCGATGACGGCCGTGTCCACCATGGTGATCCAGAGTTTCGGCCGCTCGAGGTCGCGGGCTCGCTGCGTCTCCAGGAAGTGGTCGACGTTGGCGAGGGTGCGATCGAAATCCATGTTTCCCCGCATCGTCTTCTCGTACGACTCCTTGTCCATGCCCTGGAATGAGATATACAGCTCGTGGATGCCGTCCCCCATCTCCAGGATGCTGTCCACGACGTGCGGCGTCAGGAAGTGGCCGTTGGACGTGACGACGACCTTGCAGCCGGGTATGGTCTTGTTGATGTAGCTGATCTTGTCGAACAGGTCGCGGTCCATCAACGGCTCGTTCATGAGGTACGGGCTGATGCGGCGCACTTCGTGCTCGGCGGCCTCGTCGATGATGCGCTTGAACAGCTCCGGGGACATCTTGCCCTTCGGCTGCGTCTCATAGGTCTGGCCGTAGGGGCAGAATATACAGTCGGCGTTGCAACCGGTGAAAGTCTGGATCTGAAGCGTGCGCGGGAAGGCCGGAATCGGGCGCCGCGTCAGGCGGTTCTTGACGCGGACCCAGGCGGAATCTCCGGGCTGGTCCATGTAGTACGTGTTGATTTTGAGGGCGCCCATCAGATCGGCCCCGCGAAGCCTTCCCGGGCAGGCTGACCGATCGACCCGTAGATGTTTTCGGTCTTCTCGACCATGCTGTCGGCCGTGAACTCCATGACCCGCTTCAGGGCCGCCGCGGAATAGCGGGCCCGGAGTTGGGAGTCCTCCGCCAGGACGACGATGGCCCGCGCCAGCGCCGGAGCGTTCCCCGGCGGGACGAGGAGGCCATGGCGGGCATCCTGCACGATCTCATCGAGACCCTCGAGCGCCGTGGCCACCAGCGGCGTCCCCGAGGCCATCGCCTCCTTGAGGACCGCCGGCGAGCCCTCCCCTGACACAGAGGATAGAACGAAGAGGTCGAGTCCGGCAAATACATCCGGGATGTCGTCGCGGAATCCCGGGAACACGACGCGGGGCGCGAGCCCGAGGCTCTCGACGGCGCGGCGCAGGGTCCCCTCCGCCTCGCCCCGGCCGATCAGGAGGAAGCGCGCCGCTGGCAGCTCGCGCGCCACCTGCGCGGCGGCCGACAGGAAGATGTCGAGTCCCTTGTGCGCGGCGAGGTGCCCCACGGCCCCGACGAGGAAGGCCCCATCGGTTTCGTCTCCGAGGAGAGGCCGGAGCGACTCACGGAATCGCAGCCGATCACCGTGCCGGAATCTCTCGGGATCGATACCGGAGTGCACCGCAACGACCCGGTCCGGATCCAGCCCCTGCCGGACGAGGAGGCGGCGGATCGCCTCCGACACCGCGATGACTCGGTCGACCCGGAAACCGTACTTGACCCGGCCGAAGAGCGCGCTCCGCAGCGGGAACGAAAGCCGTCGCGCCGCGACCAGGGACGGCCGGCGCCGCCGGAACAGCGTCGCCAGGGTGCCCAGTGTCACGGCGTGCGCTGTATGCGCGTGCAGGACGTCGACCCGCTCGTCGCGCAGGATCCGGGACAACAGGTGGGCGGCGCGCAGGTCGAACTCGCCGCGCGCCTGGAGCGGGATGACTGTCAAGCCCGCGGCCGCGGCGCGGTTCAGGAGCTCCCCCTGCCGCGGGCCGACCACGAGACAGCGGTGCCCGCGCGCCCGCAGGCCCTGGGCCAGACGCAGCGTCTGCGCTTCACCGCCTCTCCAGCCGGTCTCCGTGTTCAGGTGCAGGATCGTCTTCGGGGTCACCGGGGCATGCGTCAACGGGGCTGCGCGGTCCGGCCGGGGTGGCCGTTCCGCGAGAGGACGTCAGCCTGGCGCGGGCGACGTTCCTCGTCGACCATGCGACCGATCTGCTCGCGTGCCAGGGGACCGCCGGCTTCCACTTGGGCGGGGACCTCGGCCGCTCCCTTCAGGATGCGCATTTCCCACAAGCGGGCGTACTTGAGATAGACGGTGAAGGCCCCCAGCATCGACAGAACGAGACCACGCACGCCCTCGAGGAACCCCAGGCGGACGACGTACATCTTGAAGAACCGGATCACCGGGCGTCCGAGGATCTGCAGCGCCCCGGCCCTTTTCCCCTCCTTGTAGAGCTGCGCCGCGCCCCACTCGCTGTAGATCTGAATTTTCCTCCAGTATTGCGCGAACGATCGGAACGAGTGGTGCTCGAGCGGGTGCGCGAGCACGGGCAATGGCCCCGGGAGATCGATCTCGGCGTGCACCTCGCGATCCTGGTAGCGCGCCAGGTCCCGCCGAAACAGGCGGATCACCTTGTCGGTGCCCCAGCCGCAGCGCTTGATCCGCCGCCCGAGAAAATGGTTGGCGCGCAGAATCCAGTAACCGTCGTCACGCGGCCCGGACGCGAGAAGGGCCAGGATCTCCTCTCGCAGACCGGGCGTGACCCGCTCGTCGGAATCGACCAGAAGGATCCACTCGTGCTTCGCCTGAGGGATCGCCCAGTTCTTCTGCCGCGCCGAGTAGACGTATTCGTGCTGCAGCACGCGCGCGCCGAATTCGCGGGCGATATCGACGGTCGCGTCGGTCGAGAAGGAGTCGACGACCAGGATCTCGTCGGCGAACCTTACCGAATCGAGGCAATCACGCAGCGTGGCCTCCTCATTGAGGGTCGGCACGATGACCGAGAGGTGGGGCCGTCCGGCGCTCATCCCTTGCGCTCCTTGCGCGCTTCCTTCTGCTGGCTCCGATCATACTCGGACAGGAGTTCCTTGGCCCTGGACGCGAGCTTGCCGTCCGGCTGGTCCTGGAACAGCCTTCCAAAGAACTCCTCGGCCTCCGGGCGGTTGCCGACCGCCAGAAGGCACGTTCCGATGTCGAGCAGCACCTGGCCCGTCCGGTTGTAGAGGGGATACTGGTCGAGAATCGCGCGGTAGCGGTCGATCGCGGCGTTGTATTTCTTGCGCCTCTGGTAGAACCGCGCGACGAGCCGCTCGTGCTCCGCCAGGCGGTCGTGGCACTCGACGATCTTCTTCCGGGCCTGCTCGACGTACGGACTGGTTGGATACGTCGTCCCGACTTTCTCGAATTCCTGGATGGCCTGGTTCGTCAATGACTGGTCGCGGTCCGGGGACAGCGCCTGCTGGAACAGGGACATCCCGACCATGAACTGGACGCGCGCGGCCTCTTCGTGGTTCGGGTAATAGGTCAGAAAGGTCCGGTACCCGTTCAGCGCCTCGCCGTAGTTGAGCTGCCCGCCGTCCTTGAAGAAGGCGTCGGCGATCGCCAGCTGGATCCTCGGCAGGAGTTCGCGGTCATCCGGTGGAACGCGCGGCATCAGTTCCTGCAGCATCGTGCGTCCCGTGAAGTAGTGCTTCCGGGCAATCTTCTGCTGGGCCATCTCGAAGACCCGCTGGGGGGGCAGGGATGTTTGCTGCCGTTTGTGCTTCGCGGCGCAGGCGGTGCCGCCGAGACACGCGAGCGCCAGCGTCCCGACCAGGAACGCCTGCCTCGCGCCGCGTTCCGCAACCCCGCGAGGGAAGAAGCCCCTCAAGCCAGCAGCTCCTGGAACCTCGCAGGCAGACGGCGCGGCCGCCCGTCGCGGTCGACGGACGCGTGGCGGGTGGTGCCGGTCGCCAGCAGGCGACCGTCCGCTTCGGACTCGACGCGGTACTCGAAGGTGATGCGCACCGCGGTCGCGCCCTCGATTCGCGTTCGGACGCGGAGCAGATCATCGTAGCGCGCAGGGGCGTGGTAGGCGCACGAGGCCTCGATCACCGGCAGGAAGATTCCGTCGTCCTCGAGGCGCCGGTAGGTGACTCCCCGGGCCCGCATCAGCTCGGTCCGGCCGATTTCGAACCAGATGAAGTGGTTCGCGTGGTGCGCCACGCCCATGCGATCCACCTCGGGATACCGGACCCTCAGTTGCACAACGTCGCCGCCGGACACACCGTCACCTCCGCCGCGCCCGCTCCAGGAGCGCCGCGAGGGTGCGGGCGCGTCCTTTCGGATCGCGGCCGTCGAACACCGCCGAGCCCGCGACGAGGATGTCCGCGCCGTTCTCGCGCAGCGCGACGATGTTGTCGGGCCCGACTCCGCCGTCCACCTCGATCTTCGTCTTCGCGCCTGACTCATCGAGGCGCCGCCGCAGCGCCGCGACCTTCGTCATGACCGAGGGGATGAAGCGCTGCCCCCCGAACCCCGGGTTCACCGACATCAGAAGCACGTAGTCGAGGTCGGGCAGGATCTCGTCCAGCACGCCGATCGGCGTCGCGGGATTCAGCGCCACGCCCGGCGCTGCTCCACAGTCTCTGATCAACTGCACCGTTCTATGCAGGTGCGGCGCGGTCTCCTGGTGGACCGAAATCATATCGGCCCCGGCGCGCGCGAAGCGCTCGACGTAACGATCCGGCTGTTCGATCATCAGGTGGACGTCGAGGGGCAGGTCGGTCAGTCTGTCGATCGCCTCGACGACCAGGGGACCCATCGTCAAATTGGGCACGAAGTGACCGTCCATGACGTCGAGGTGGAAGAGCTTCGCGCCGCCGGCCTCGGCGGCGGCGATCTCATCGGCCAGGTGGCCGAAATCGGCGGTGAGGATCGAGGGGGCCAGCGCGGGTGTGGCGGGCATCCGGGCGGCCGCGCGGTGCCCCGGTCTCTCCTTCACCACGCTAGCCACCGCCACGGCCCCCGCCGGCGATGGTGAGGGTCACGAGGTCGCCGGTGCGCACCGGGAATCCGGGCTCGGGATCCTGCGCGGCGACCGTTCCAGGAGCCGCTCCGCTCGCGGCATCGCGGCGCAGAGGTGCGGTGCGCACGCCCGCCCGGGCCAGGAACGCCAGCACCTCGGTCTCGCCGCGTCCCTTCAGGTCCGGCATGACGTAGGTCCGCGGCGGCGCCCCGCGGCTGACCAGGAGAGCCACCTTCGCGTCTCGCAACCCGGCGCTCTCCGGGAGCGGATCCTGGGCGATCACCATGTTCTCCTCGACCCTGCGGCTGTACACGTAGGCCTGGTCGCCCAGCTTCATTCCCTGCTGCTGCAGCGTGATCTGCGCCTTGCGCGCGGCCCCCCCGCGCAGTTCGGGGATCGAGTTCACTTTATTTCCCAGACTGACCACGACCTTGACCTTGCGCTGCGGCTTGATCGCAGTCCCGGGCGCCGGATCCTGCGCCAGAATGCGCCCGGCATCCACCGACTCGTCGTTTCGCTGCGCCGCCTCCTCCAGGATCAGGCCGTTCTTCTTCAGCAACGACGACGCTTCCTCCGCGGTCAGGCGTGACAGATCCGGGACCTCAACGTCGCGTCCGGAGACCGACTGCCTCACCGTCATGTAAGCGCTGAGCGCGCCGACCACCACGAGCAGGCCGGCGAACGCTCCGATCCAGGCCAGGAGGACGACTCGCCGGCGCAGCTGATCCTTCTGGAAGTCGTTGAGGATACGGGCCTCCGCTCGTGATCCGGATGGCATGGTAACACAGCGGTCGGGTCGCGCCCAAGAAGCCTCCTCAGGTCTTTCGCAGGACGGCCGCAAAGAACCCATCCACGTCGTCGCGGTGCGGCAGGGTCGAGAGGAATCCCGTCTCGTCCACCAGCCGGTGAAGCGCAGGGGGCAGGATGGATCGAGCGTCCACGACCTCGAGATCTTTGCGCTCTCGCAGCACTTCGTCGATTCGCTCGGGCCCTTCTTCCGGCTCCAGGCTGCAGACGGAGTAGACCAGGTGCCCGGAAGGCGACAGGAGCTCGGCGGCGGCCATGAGTGCTTTGGCCTGGACACCGGTCGCAACAGAGATGTCCTCCCGGCTCCGCCGCCAGCGGATCTCGGGGTGGCGCCTGATCACGCCCGTCCCCGAGCAGGGAGCGTCGAGGAGCACCCGGCCGAAGTCGCCACGCAGGCCGGGGCGCGCGGCGTCCGTGACCACCTTGTGGATCCCGGTGATCCCGAGGCGCAGGGCATTGTCCCCGATCAGGCGCAGTCGCGCCGCGGAAACGTCGGTCGCGACCATCCGCGTGCCCGGCGGGAGCGTCTCTGCCGCGGCCAGGAACTTGCCGCCGGGCGCGGCGCACAGATCGAGCAGGCCGCCTTCGGGCTCGATCGGCAGGAGGAGAAGCGTGACGATCTGGGCCGCCTCGTCCTGGATGTAGACGAGCCCGTCTCGGAACGTCCGTGTGTGCTGCGGCGCTCCCCGCACCACGCGCAGGGCGCCCGGGAGAAGCGGCGACGGGACCACCTCGATCCCCTCGTCCTGAAGACGTCGCACCAGGGCCTCCGGGGACCCGGCGCGGCGCCCGGGACGCAGGACGATCGGTGCCGGCCGGTTGAGCGTGTCGAGGAGGATCTCGCACTCCTGGCGCCCGAACCGGACCAGGTAGCGCTCGACGAGGTCGCGCGGGAAGGAGTACGTCTCGGCCAGAAACAGAGCCGTGTCGAGGGTCTCGTCAGGAAGAAGCGTGACCGGGTCCAGGCCGGTATCCAGCCACCGGCAGACGGATCGCAGAATGCCGTTGGCGAAAGCGGCGGCGCCACGGCCGCGCCGGGCGCGCACGAGTGACACGGCCTCGTCAACCGCCGCCGCGCGCGGCACGCGCGTCAGGAACAGGATCTGGAAGAGAGCCAGCCGGAGCGCGATGAGCGTGGGCGTGTCGACCTCCGAGAGGGGGCGGTTGGAGGTCTTCTCGACGAGCCGATCCAGAGCCCGCCTCTGGCGCAGCACGCCGTAGACGAGGGACGTGGCCAGGTGCCGCTCGCGGTCGTCCGGGAGGTCGATCTCCGCGAGGAGCGTGTTGCTGCTTCCGCCCCGGGACTCAACGGCCTCGAGGACGGCGAAGGCCGCGGCGCGCGCGCTATAGGCCAGGGGGCGCCTGGGCAAAGGTCTCACCCACACGGATCAATCGCCCGTTGACCGCCTCGCGCGCCGTCATGGTCTTTCGGCCGGGAAACTGGACCTGCAGGATTCGCAGACGGCTGTCGCCCTGGCATTGGACGATGATCGAGTCCCGTGCGGCGATGACCTGACCGGGCGCCGGGCGCGGGGCGCGGGCCGCCATCGGCTCGAAGCTCACCTCGGCGCGGTGCACGGTCACCGGCCGGTCGCGCAGAAAGGTGACCGCCAGGGGCCAGGGATGGCAACCGCGCACCTGGTTGGCGATCTCCTGCGCGTTGCGCGACCAGTCGATCCTGCCGTCGGCTCGCGTGAGGGAGGGGGCAGGGCTGGCCTCCGCCGCGTCCTGCTTCCTCGGCTCCAAAACGCCGCGCGCGTGCGACTCGAGCGTTTGGGCCAGGAGCCCGGCGCCGAGATCGGCGAGCCGGCGGGCCAGCTCACCGGCGGTCTCGTCCAGGCCGATGGCGCACTCGCGCTGCAGCAGGATGTCGCCGGTATCGAGCCCCTGATCCATTTTGATCGTGGTGACGCCGGTGACCTTTTCGCCCGCCATGATCGCCCGCGCGATCGGCGCGGCCCCGCGGTACTTCGGCAGGAGGGAAGCGTGCAGGTTGATGCACCAGCGCGGTGGTATCCGGAGGATCTCGGGCGGCAGGATCCGGCCGTAGGCGACCACGACCATCACCTCCGGCGCAAGCTTCAAGAGCGTCTCGAAGAAGCCGGGGTCCTTAGTCGATTCGGGTGTGAGGACCGGCAGGCCGGCCCGCTGCGCCTCTGCCTTGACGGGGGACGGCTCGGGTGTCGAGGACTGCCGCCGGCGCGGTCTGTCCGGCTGCGAGACGACCGAGACGATTTCGTGTCCGGCCTGAAGCATCGATCGCAGCGAGGGCAGGGCGAAATCGGGTGTCCCGAAGAAGACGATCCGCATGCTCTCCCCTGCAGGGTGAGGCGACTGCGTGTCGGAGGCGGGTCTCCGGGAGCGGGGCCTCGACCCGGACCCGGACGGGATCCTAGGCGGGGACCAGGTCCCAGTCCCCGGCGCGCATCCGCTTCTGGACCCTTTTCTTGATGAGCCGGCGCTTCAGGGGGCTGAGGTGCTCGATGAACAGCCGGCCGTGCAGGTGGTCGATTTCGTGGTTGAAGGCGCGGGCCATGAGATCTCGCCCCTCCAGCGTGCGGATCTGGCCGTGCAGATCCATCGCTTCGATCACGCAGCGATCCGGCCGCGCCACCCGCTCCGTGAAACCGGGCAGGCTGAGGCAGCCCTCCTCGTCCGCGTGGGACCCGCTATTCTCCAGGATCCTCGGGTTGATGAGGACGTGCACTTCCCCCGGCTTCTCACCGACGCTGAGGTCGACGACGGCGACTTGAAGCCCGACGCCCACCTGGTTGGCGGCCAGGCCGACACCCGGGGCGGCGTGCATCGTCTCGATCATGTCCCTGATGAGACGCTCGATGTCGGGTGTGATCTCGCGCACGGTCTCGGCTTCGATCGCGAGCACTTCGTGAGGGTAGCGGAGGATGGGCAGGATTGCCATGAGGGCGACTGATTTACCACACGCCCCACGACGCGTCAAGAAATGCCCGGTGGGTCAGTGCCCTTTGCCCTTGTCGTCGTTCTCCTGCGGCTTGGGCTGGCCTCTCGGAGCGGGTGGATGCGCCTGGGGCGGTCGCTCCGGGTGCGGTGGCTTCGCCTCGGGACGCGGCGCCCGGGCAGGAGGCGTCACGCGGGGCGCCTCGACGCGGGGACGACCGCGCACGCCGTCGAAGAGCCGTTCGATCGCCTCGTTCGAAGAAGCGCTCGGACGGCGCGCAGTGTCGCGCGGCGCCTCGCGCATCGGAGCGCTCTGGCCACGCCCCTGGTCACGCGGCTCGGAGCGTGGCGGATTGCGCGGTGGCTCCGGTGCTCGCGCCGGCGGGGCGGCATATTCCCGTCTCTGACCCTGGTCGCGCGCCGGCGGCGCGGTCCTCTGGCGCGACGGGGCGGACTCCCGTCCACGCGAACGATCCGGCTCGCCGGGGACAACGCGCGGTCCCGCCTGAGGGCGCGCTCCCTCTCTCGGCACCCAGGCAGGGCGGCCGCGCGGCTGCGCGGTGTCGCCGGGGCGCCTTTGGTTGCGGCCCGGGCCGACGGCGGGAACGCCCGGGCGAACGGCGGGACGCGGCTGGTGCAGGCGCGAGCGCTCCTGCGGCGAGGCCGATGCGGCGCCGCGGCGCGCGCGCGTCTCGCCAGCGCTTCTCTCCGCCGAGCGGAACGGCAGCGGCTTGTTGTCGCGACCCACGACCACCGGCAGCGGAGAGCGGTTCTGGCGGACTGTCTCCACGAAGCGGGCGCCGCGCTCAGGACGGCCGGCGATATCGCGCGGATCGAACCGCGGCAGACGCGAAGTGAGGACCACGTCCGTGCCGCGGGGCAGGCGATCGACGCCTACCGCCGAACGCGGCGCGCGCGGGTTCGAGAACTGCCCCACCGGGACGAAGCGCCAGCCACGCGGCTGCAGCCGGGTCACGTTGACATTGACCACGTTGACGATGGTCGTGTCCTGGAACACCGGCCGGTTGTAGTAGTTCAGCGGGCACCAGCCGACATGCGACGGACCGACCGCGAAGCTGACCCAGGCGCCGCTCCAGACACGACCCGGGATCCAGGCCCAGCCGACGTTGACGACGAAGTCCCAGCGTCCGTAGTGATAGGGCGCCCAACCCCAGGGGTCATAGGAGACCCACACCCAGCCGGTGCGGCACCAGGACCAGTAGCCGTTCACGTAAGGACCCCAGGATCCGGTGTACACGGGTCTCCACACCCAGCCGTAGTCCGGCACCTGGTGCCAGGAGCCGTAGGATGACAGCTCGCTGACGTACGGGTGGACCTCGTACGGAACCTCCTCGACGATCCTGTCGACCGGCTCGTCACTGTCGCGCCTTAGGTAGGCTCCCAGGCGATCCTCGCAGAAGCGGTCGAAGTCGTCGAGGCGCGCCGTGTTGAACCGGCGCGGCTCCGAAGGAGCCCGACCCGGTTGCACGCTGCCGCGCTCCCCGGAGCGCACCAGGACCGATCCGTCGTCCCCGGAAAGCTCCGCCACTCCGCGGAAGGAATACAACGTCACCACACCCTCATCGGTCTCGATCCGGAAGCTTCCCCCCGACAAGAGATAGACAGATCCTGCCTCCGTATCGACACGGAAGGTCTTGTTCTTGTTCTCAGAGTCGGGAGCCTCGATGCGAACCGCCCCGCCCTCCAGGGCGAGCAGATTGGTCGATTCGTAGCGGTTGTCGATGTCGGCGAGATTGCGCACGGTGAGGCGGGTGCTCCGGTCCAGCCAGAGGGTGGAGCCGTCGGACATTCCGATCTCGGCACGCCCGTCCTCGGTGCCCAGCCGGTCTCCCGGGACGACGGGGTCATTGACAGTGGCGTCCGTCAGGTCCCCTTGACTGGTCCTCTGCAGGGTCATGCTCCCGTCGAGGAAGCGCACCCTTCCGAAGGTCGAGCCGTACTCAGGGTCCTCGGCGCTGTCGTCCGCGCGCGACACGGTACCCCGGCCGCCGAACGACAGGAGGATGCCGAAGGTCAGAACCACGGGGACAATGCGTGCCCACTTCCGCCTGGTACACATGCTCAAAACCGCCTTTCCTTGGGCCCCTTCACCGAGCCCCGCCCTTTACATAAGCCAATTCTGTGCCACGGCGAGCAAAGTGCTCCACTCTTCCGAAGGCGGAATTTTCCCCCTCCCGCGTCCCATCGGCCGTGTCTCTGCTCGAAATGTCCACTGGCCGCAGGCCATCCGTCCTCCACTCTGGACAGCGGCGCGTCCGCTTGTCCGTCGCTCGAGGACGAGGCTATACTGGCGCATGAACGTCGGTCCCCGCCTCCTGTGCCTGCTCCTGGCGCTGGCGACAGCGCTTCCAGTCGCGGCGGCTCCCCGCAAGGACAAACTGACCCGGGAGAAGGAGGAGAAGGGGAAGCCGAAGCTCACCCTGAAGGCCGATCCGGCCTTCGGCTTCACGCCGGTCAATGTCACACTCACCGGCCACCTCGCGGGCGTCGATCTGCACGACCGGAACTTCTGCCACGCCGCGGTGACCTGGGTCCGAATTGACCCTGGCCAGAACGAGCGCGACAGCTTCAGGGTCCGCGAGGATCCTGCCTGCGTGCACCCGGACGAACAGATCTCGGTCGCCACGACGTTCACGAAGACGTTCGACCTGTACCGCCCGGGGTCGTACCTGATCCGGCTTGAGGTCCAGGCCAAAGACGGCACACGGGTCGTCTCGGCGTACACCCGTGTGGAGGTCCTTCGAGTCGAGTGAGCCGGCGGACTTTCGCTGAGCCGGGCTCACGGCGTCTCCTCAGGCGACGGCGGCTGGCCCAGCTTCTTGAGAAGGCTGTCCCTGACCCGCTCACGCAGCTTCTCCTTGGCCTTCTCTTTGGCGGTCTGCATCTGGCCTTGGGTATCAAGCCTGAACGTTGGGCTGGCGAGGTCGCCCTTCAGCGCGAAGTGGATGACCAGCCGGCCATTGTCGGTGAGCCCTCCCAGGCGCGCATTCTTATCCACCATGCCGCGCGTCGATTCCTCCGAAAAGCGCGCGGTGACGTCCAGGTCGAGCCTGGCGTCGAGCCCGACCCATCCCTTCCCCTCGAGGTCGAGGTCGGTGGAGTGCAGCGCCAGATCGTCGGTCCTGGCCCTGCCATCCGCAATCACCAGCGATGCCTTGAGGCTCTCGAACGGCGTGCTCTCCCGACCGATGCCCTTGCCGCCGGCGAGCTCCAGGAGCGCGGCGACCTGCTTCAGGACGCTGAAGGAGGTAATCGACCCGTCCGCCAGCTCCACGGCGCCGGTGCCGCGCGCTGTGTTGAGGATGGCGTCCATGCCCGCCCCGCTTGTGGCGAGGTCGAGGTTCCCGGCGAGTCGGCCCCGGATTAGGCCCTTCAGGGGCGGGTCGTAGGCGACGAGCAGCGGATCCACGTCGACCCCGTCCAGACGGGCCGCCAGCGCGTAGCGCGGCACGGCCCGCGAAATGTCGACGCTCGCCGATCCTTGCAGCGTCCCGCCGTAAAGAGACGTGCGCAGGTCCTTGAGCGAAAAAACGCTCTTCGCCAGCGACATCGTCGCGTTCACGTTCGACAGGTCGAACGTCTGGAAGCGGACCTGTTTGACCTCGAGACGGCCGGCGCCGCTGATCTGATCGACGATGCCGGTCGAAGCGCCGCCCGGCGCGGCCACCGCCGCTTGCGCGCCCGCCTGGGTTGCCGGCACCAGGGTGGCGATCATCTCGTTCAGGTCCAGGCGGGGCGATGTCAGCCTGAAACCGATGCGCGGCCGCATGAAGTCCTGCACTTGAAGACCGCCCTGAAGCGATGAGGACCCGGCGCGGACCTTGAAGTCCTTCCAGACGGCGCGGTCCCCATCCACCGACAGCTCGCCCGACAAATCCTTCAACGGCAGCGCCATGCCGGCGTCCCGGTAGCTGAGGCCGTTCAGGGCGAGAGTCCCCTTGAAGCGGAGCGCCTCGGGACGCTCGATGGGAACGTCGGCCGATCCGTCGAGGTCGATCGATCCGGCGACCTGAAGCCCGGACGGACGGGTCACGCCGAGCCACGGCAGGAGAGTCACGAAATCCTCCGCGCGGAGCCGGTGTCCCTTGGCCTGTAAGGAAAGGTGCGGTCTTTCTCCGCGCGCGTCGAGCCGCGCCTTGGCCTCCAGGATGCTGCTGCCGAGGCCCGCGGAAAGATCGAGATCGGTCGGGTTGTCCCCGCCCCAGCCGAGGATCGTCGCGTCCACGGGTGCGATGACGACCTCCGCGCGGCGGCCAGGCAGGACGGCGTCGTCGTACACGAGGACGCGGCCGGAGGTGACGCGCGCCTTGTCCACGACGACGAGGGCGCCGGCCTCGCCCGCACCCTCCGGGTGCGCCGCCGGGGCGGCCGAGGCGCGCGTGACCAGGTCGTCGAAGTTCCAGCGCCCGCGCGAATCGCGGATCAGAACCAAGGTCGGCTTGTGGAGTGCGATCGAGGTCACGCTGGCGCGGCCGCGCAGGAGACCAAGGAGACCCAGCCGCACCGACAATGACTCGGCCGACAGGGCCGTGCGATCTGGATAAGCGGCCGAGTCCGAAATCCGGATCGGCCCGCCCACCCGCAGCCCCGGCGTCGGCAGGAGGGTGAACGAGATCGTCCCCAGGCTGATCGTCCGCCCCGTGGCCTCCTGCACCCTGGCCACGATGAGCGGCCGGTAGCGGTTGACGTCCACCAGGAACGGCAGCGCGGCCGCGGCCAGGAGGACCAGACCGGCCAGAACGGCCGCGGCGACGAGCAGGCGTCGAACCACGCGGGACACCGGCGCTCCCTCCTCGATTACCTGGCTTTCCCCTTGTCCTCCTCGTCCATGTAGGCTCTCGCCAGCCGGCGCGAGCGCGAGTACCCGAGGAGCGAGGAGAAGCGGGCCATCTTGATCTGTCGTCTCATCTCGCCGAGCTTCCTGCGGGCCGCCTCCTCCCCGTGGTTGATGCACTCGACGATCGCCGAGAAGTCGGCCCAATGCACGTGGTCCACGTCCGGCTCGATCAGGACGTCCGCGAACCGGCACTGCATCGTCTTGAGGGCGTCGGACTTCAGCGCATTGGCGCGCACCATGATGTTGAGACCGCTCCGGAAACCGGTAGTGTCCTCGATTTCCTTCGAGACGTCCACACCGATGACCACGCTGGCCCCCAGGCGCAGGGCCGGGAGCACCGGCACCTTGCACATCCAACCGCCGTCGATCAAAAGCCTCCCATCGATCGGCACGGGGGGGAGGAGGCCGGGGACGGCGCTGCTGGCGCTGACCGCCGCGCGCAGGGACCCCTCGCGCAGGACGACCTCCTCGCCGCGGTTGATGTCGGTCGCCACCGCCGCGAACGGGATCGAGGTGTCCTCGATCCGCACGTCGTCCAGGATGGAATTGATGTTGTGCTCGAAGTGCTCGGCCGAGATCCAGGACGTTTTCGCCATCGAGAACGAGTAGAAGATCCCTTTCTTGACCAGCGAGACGAAGTTGTACAGGAGACCCGGGCGCGCCTGACGGCTCTCTTTGAGGAAGTCGAACCTGGACCTCTTGAACTCCTTGCTGAAGATGAAATCGCGGAAGCGTTTCTCCGTGGCGACGACGCTGCGCGTCGTGGCGTAGACGCCTCCGACGAGCGCCCCGACGCTCGTCCCGACGATGAGATCGATCGGGATCTGGTTCTCTTCCAGGACCTTCAAGACCCCGATATGGGCCAACCCGCGCGCCGCGCCGCCGCCCAGGGCCAGGCCGACCTTGAATCCTTCGAACATCTCCGCACCACGCTCGTCGCGCTCTCTTCGCGCCCGCAAGCCTGCGCCGGCAGGATCCCGCTCAATATAAGGTGGGCCGCGTCCCGAGGCCATCGGCCCGCGCCCGGCGGCGCCGCAGCGCGGCGTACCGGCAGCCCGCTCGGAGCGGGCATTGTGGGCAGGCGGGGGCGCGCGCCCGGCAGACCCTGCGCCCCAGCGTGATCAAGTTGACATGGGCCGTCAAGTAGCGCGTCTTTGGGATCAGGTCCGCCAGAACCGCGTGTGTCTTCGCGGGTGTCGCATCGGCGGAGACCCACCCCAGGCGGCGGGCCACTCTGTGAATGTGCGTGTCGACGGGAAACGCGGGCTGGCCGCAGGCGAACAGCAGGACGCAGCAGGCCGTCTTCTCTCCCACTCCCTTCAGTCCGCGCAGGTAGGCTTTCGCCTCTCCGACGGGCAGGCTCTTCAGGGAAGCGAGATCCAGGCGCCCATGGTCGCGGAGGATCCTTCGCAGGACCGCCTGGATGACTCCGCTCTTGGTCCGTGCCAGTCCGCCGACGCGGATCGATTCCTCGACGTCCGAGGGAGATGCCCGCAACGCCTCCTCCCACCGCGGAAAAGCGCGGCGCAGCGAGGCATAGGCCCTGTCACGGTTCACGTCGCTCGTGTGTTGCGACAGGATCGTCAGGATGAGCTCGTCGAGGGGCGAAAAGCGCCGGCCGAGGCGCGGGCGCCCGAAGACCGTCTCGAGCCGTTCAAGCTCGCGCTTCACCCTCCTGCGCAAAGCACCTTCCTGCATCACCGATCCGCTCCCGGTGGCCCGCCCAGGGGCCCGTCCCCTACTCGGACCGGCCCCTACCGCGCCGAGGGCGAGGGGAGCTGCGTGAACCGGCCGTCGGTCATCACCATGTCGTCGGCGCTTCCGGTTCGTCCGTCGGCCCCCGGGCTCGTGAGCGTGAAGCTCCGGGTGTCCGATTGATACACCAGGGTGTTTCCCCAGGCGTCGACGGTGGCGGCCGAGGGCAGAAACGCCGGCACGAGCGCCGCAGTGGCTTCCTGAATCGAGCTCCCCTGTGGGTATCCCCCGTGGTCCATCGCGTACGTCGTGAGCGCCTTGCCGATCGTTTCCATCGTCCCGCGGGTGCCGATCACTTTCCCCTGGTCGATGGCGTGCAGCACGTCCTGCGCCGCCTGTTCTCCCGCCCGGCCGCACGCCGTCGAGAAGAGAAGGGCCGAGATGAGGACGGAGATCGAGGTCGGGAGCGGAACGGCCGCCGCGACCCGGTCCGGTCGGCGCGACGGCTCTGCGGTCCTCGGACGCATGAATGGACCTCCCTGGGATCGAAGGAGCGGATCCGGTCGAAACGCCACCGGATTGTAGCGGATCCCCGGCGCCGGGGAGCGGCCGCCGGACAGGTCGGACCCCTGTGGTAAGATTCGCACGAGGCTCCGTCCATTGGGGAACCCGCCAGAGCAGGACGACCCGTACGCCGGCGAGCGCGTGCGGATGGTCCGGGAGCAGATCGAGCGGCGCGGGGTCTCGGACCCGAGGGTCCTGCGGGCGATGGAGTCGGTGCCGCGCCACCTGTTCGTGCCGGAGTCCTTCCGCACCAGCGCACATGACGACGGGCCGCTGCCGATCGGAGAGGGGCAGACCATTTCCCAGCCGTACATCGTGGCGTTCATGAGCGAGGCGATCCGCCCCCGCCCGACCGACCGCGTGCTCGAAATCGGGACCGGCTCCGGGTACCAGGCCGCCGTACTGTCGCGCCTGGTGCAGCACGTCGACACGATCGAGGTCCGGCCCAGGCTGGCGGACATGGCACGCCAACGCCTGCGGGAGCTCGGCTTCGCCAACGTGACCGTGCGGGTCGGCGACGGTCACCGCGGCTTGCCGGAGCAGGCGCCGTTCGACGCGATCGTCGTGACGGCCGCGCCGCAGGACGTCCCGCCGGCGCTGCTCCAGCAGCTCGCCGTCGGCGGGCGGCTGGTCATCCCGCTCGGGACCCTCGATCAGGAGCTGGTTCGCGTGACACGCCGCGAGGATGGCACCGATCGGGAGTTCCTTCTCCCGGTTCGCTTCGTGCCACTGACGCGGGAGGCGAGGCGTCCGGACTAGGGGCCGGCCCGGCTGCCGGGAAGGGCCGGGTCGCCGGGACTTTCATCAGGAGAGCGCATGGCGAAGGTCATCACCCCGCGGCAGGAGGATTACTCGCGCTGGTACACCGACGTGATCATCCAGTCCCAGATGGCCGACTATTCGCCTGTCAAGGGATGCATGGTCATCCGGCCGCTGGGGTACGCGCTGTGGGAGGCGATCCAGCGGGAGCTCGACGCGCGCTTCAAGGAGACCGGCCACGAGAACGCTTACTTCCCTCTCTTCATCCCCGAGTCCTTCCTGCACAAGGAGGCCGAGCACGTCGCCGGGTTCGCGCCCGAACTCGCCGTGGTGACGCACGGCGGAGGCAAGGAGCTGGAGGAGGCCCTGATTGTCCGCCCGACCTCGGAAACCATCATCTACGCCATGTTCGCCAAATGGATCCGCTCCTACCGCGACCTGCCGGTCCTGATCAACCAGTGGGCCAACGTCGTCCGATGGGAGATGCGCACGCGGCTGTTCCTGCGCACGACCGAGTTCCTCTGGCAGGAGGGACACACGGCGCACGTCTCCGAGGCCGAAGCCGAGGAGGAGGCGCTGACGATCCTGGAGATCTACCGGCGCTTCGCCGAGGAGCACATGGCGATCCCGGTCTACACCGGCGTGAAGACCGAGAGCGAGAGGTTCGCGGGGGCCCTGCGCACCTACAGCATCGAGGCGCTCATGCAGGACAAGAAGGCGCTGCAGGCCGGCACGTCCCATAACCTTGGTCAGAACTTCGCGAAGGCGTTCGAGGTGAAGTACCAGACCAAGGACGGGACCTGGGAGCACGTCTGGTCGACGTCGTGGGGCGTGAGCACGCGCCTCGTCGGCGCCCTGGTGATGGCCCACGGCGACGACAACGGCGTGAGCTTCCCGCCGCGTCTCGCGCCGCTGCAAGTCGTGATCGTGCCGATCTGGAAGACCGACGAGGAGAAGTCGCGCATCGCCGAGGCCGCACGCCTGGCGGCCGAGGAGCTGAAGGGGGCCTGCCGCGTCAAGGTCGACCTGCGCGACGAGGTGTCGCCCGGCTGGAAGTTCAACGAGTGGGAGCTGAAGGGCGTGCCGCTGCGTCTCGAGATCGGCCCACGGGACCTCGAGAAGAACCAGTTCACGGCCGTGCGCCGCCTCGACCGGCGCAAGACCGCGGTGCCTCGCGACGGTCTTCTGGCGCACGTCGGTCCGCTGCTCGAGGAGATCCAGGCCGACATGCTCGAGAAGGGACGCGCGTTCCTGCGGGAGAACACGCGCGACGCGAAGAGCTACGACGAGCTCAAGCGCGGCCTCGAGGAAACGGGCGGCTTCTTCCGCGCCCACTGGTGCGGGTCGGCCGACTGCGAGAAGCGGATCAAGGACGAGACCAAGGCGACCATCCGCTGTATCCCGCTCGAAGGCAACCGGGAGGACGGCACGTGTCTGCGCTGCAACGGCGCGTCCAGACGCTGGGTCTACTTCGCGCGATCGTACTGATCGCGACCCTCCTCCCGCGGGTCGAGATCTACGCCGACGGCGCGCTGCTGTCCGTCCTGGAGCGCCCGCCCTTCACGTTGACCTGGGATGCCGGCAGCGGGTTCGTCCGGAAGACACTGCGCGCCGTCGCCATCGACTCCCTCGGCCGCCGCGGAGAGACGACCCTCGTCGCCCGCCCCATCTATATCGGCCAGTACGAGGAAGTCCGACTGGTCAACGTCTATGCCACGGTCCGCGACAGGAAGGGGAACCCCGTACGCAACCTGTCGCGCGACGATTTCAGCCTCCTCGAGGACGGCGTGCCGCAGACGCTGACCCACTTCACTTCCGCGAAAGTGCCGCTCACCATCGCCCTCCTCATCGACGCCAGCAACAGCATGAACCTGGGCGGCAAGATCGAGCTGGCCCGGAAGGCCGCGGTGGACTTCGCGGAGAGCGTGGATCCCGAGGACCGCCTGATGGTCCTGTCGTTCGACGACCAGCTGGAGGGTCCCGACGTCCCGATGGCCGACCGGAGCGCGATCAAGACGAGGATCGAGGCGATCCGGGCGCGCGGCGGCACCGCGCTGTACGACGCGGTGTACCGCGCGGCCGAGCGGCTGGCCGGGGTGGAGGGTCGGCGCGTGATCGTGCTGTTGTCCGACGGCCGCGATCAGGCCCTCACCGACAACGAGCCCGGGAGCCTGCACCTGTTCGAGGAGGCGCTGGAAAGGGCGCACCGTTCCGAGGTCTCGGTTTACGCCATCGGTCTCGGGCGTCACCTTGATACCGAGCTGGATCTGCGCCACGAGCGCAGTCTCATGGACATTCTCGACACGCTGGCGCGCACCAGCGGCGGCCGTTCCTACTATCCGGAGCGGGCGGGACAACTCTCGGGCATCTACAAACAGATCGCCGCCGATCTGAAAGCCCAGTACACCCTGGCCTACAGTTCGACCCATCGCGCCCGCGACGGGGCGTGGCGGGCCATCAGTCTCAAGGTGAAGGATCCCGACCTGGAGGTGCAGGCGCGAGCCGGCTACTACGCTCCGGGCACGCCGGCGCGCTGAGCGAGGAAGGGTTCTACGCGCCGCTCCCGGACACGGCGGCCCCCGGTCGGGGGCGGCGGATCAGCATCAGATTGCGCACGTAGATCAAGACCCCCGCCGATTGCCCGACGGTGATCACGATGTCCTGCCGGTACCAGAAGGCGTAGACGAACAGAATGAGACTGCCCGCAAGGCTCAGGTACCAGAACGCCACGGGGACGGTGGTCTCCTTGCGACGCTCCGAGGCGAGCCACTGCACGATGAAGCGCAGGCCGAAGAGGATCTGTCCCAGCATGCCGAACAGCACCCAGCCGTTCACGTGCAGCAGGCGTTCAAACATCATCCTTCACCTCGTAGCGCAGCTTGCGCCGCTTCATCCAGCGCACGGCGAGCAAGTCCATGAACGACGGCAGGAGCCGGTTGCCGATGCCGTACTTCGATTCACCGTGGCGGCGGGGCCGGTGCCCGACCGGAACTTCCATCACCCGGAACCCTTCCATCTTCAGTAGCGTCGGCAGGAAGCGGTGCAACCCGTCGTAGAGCACCAGACGCTGGAGAGCCGCCCGGCGGAACGCCTTGAGCGAGCAGCCGGTATCGGTGATTCTCTCGTCACTCAGCCGGTTGCGCACGTAGTTGGCGACCCTCGACGAAACGCGCCGCACCAGGTTGTCCTCGCGTGTCCGGCGCACGCCCACGACCGCATCCGTACCTTTGAGCGCCTCGAGCAGACGCGGGATGTCGGTCGGGTCATTCTGGAGATCCGCGTCGAGCGTCACCACCACGTCGCCCCGCGCGCTCCTGAAGCCGGCATCCATGGCCGCCGACTGTCCGGCGTTCCTGGCGAAGGTGACGACCCGGACGCGCGGATCGGCGTCGCGCAGCCCCCGCAGCACGGTGTCGCTGCCGTCGGTCGAACCGTCGTCGACGAACAGGATCTCGTATCCGTTGCCGAAGGACTTCAAGACGTCCGTGATCTCCCTGTGGAGGACGGGGAGGTTGTCGCGCTCGTTGTAGACGGGGATGACCAGGGAGAGCCCGACGGATCTCGTCGTCCCGCCGCTCACGCTAATTGAATATCCAGAAGCGGCGGAGGCGGCTCATCAGGCGGTGCCGCGCCGACTCCGCCTCTGTCAGGAGCTCGGGCGCCAGACGCGATTTCCACTTAAGGACGGCCGCGTCGTCGATGCGCCGGAGGATCGGGAACAGGAAGCGCGCGCCCAGGCCCGCGGGGTCGAAGCAGAACGAGGCGTTGAAGTCGATGATGCACGGCCGGCCGTCTTCGGTGATCAGGATGTTGTCGCGCTTGCGCAGGTCGATGTGGGCGACGCCGCGCGCGTGGATCTGCCCCACCAGGGTCCGGAGCCTGTCGAACATGGGAGCGGTCTCCGCGCGTTTCCGGCGGCACCAGCGGGTGATCCACTCCCCCTCGATCGGCTCCATCAGGATGCCACAGGCACCGGCCTCGCCGAAGCATCTCGGGATGCCGGCGATCCCCTGCAACCGGCGGAGGGCCCGCATCTCCCGGGCCACCTGGCGGCGGCCGAGCAGGCGCACCGGCCAGGACTTGTCGGAAAAGTCCTTCAGGACGGCGCGGTCACCCGCGTACCCCACGCACTTGATGTCGGGTTTGGCCCAGCTCCCCTGCCGGATGACCTGGATCGTGAGCGGGGTAGCGGCGGCCTCGAGCGTCTCGGCCATCGGCGGTCCTGTGCTATTCTCCGGCGTCAGAAAAGGACGTTCATCTTACCATAGCCGCTCACGGGGCACCGGTCATGGCCTTTCGCCGAGAGCACGCCGGGTCGACGGCCCGGGCCCACGCCGACGCGACGATTGTGCTGGCTCGTGAACGCCTCGCTTCTCTCCCGCGCCGCAGACTGCACGGCGGACGGAATTTCACCAAGGCGGTCGTTGACCTGGTCGAGATCGATGGGCGCACCATCATCCTGAAGGACATCGCCTCCCGTCCCTGGCCCGTGCGCCTGCTCCTCGGTCCGTGGCAGCTCGACCGCGAGGGGCGCGCCTATCGCGCACTGGCCGGGGTACGCGGCACCCCCGCCTTCGTGGCCAGGATCGACCGGCAGGCGATCGCGCTCGAGTACGTCCCGGGCCGGAGCCTGGCCTCGTACCGGCGGGGGGAGCTGAAGGCCGACTTCTTCGACCGCCTGGACCGCCTCCTGGACGATATCCACGCGCGCGGCGTGGCGCACGGCGATCTGCACCGGCACGACGTCCTGGCCGGCCCCGGCGGCGAACCGTACCTGGTCGATTTCTCCACCTCGATGGTCGCGCCTCACGGGGCCGGGGCGCTGGCGCGATTTCTGTTCCGCCAGATGTGCCGGGCCGACCGTCGCTCCGCCGCCAAGCTCAGACAGCGGTTCCTCCCCGGCAGCCGCGCGCCCGTGCCGGAGCGCTCCGGTCTGTACCGCGTCGGCGGCTGGGCGCGGCGTATCGCCGATCGGTTCCGGCGTTCGCGGTAGGAGCCTGTCCGGGTTCCAGGAGCGGACGAATTCGCGCACCGCCGCTGTTATAATCCCGTCGGGCTTCATGGACCGACCGCGGGAGAGACGGTATTCCATGATCAAGGACGTCCGCACGAAGATCCTCAAGGTCATCCCGGACGAGCGCGGCCGTCTCATGGAGACCTTGCGCTCCGACGACGACATGTTCACCAAGTTCGGCCAGGCGTACATCACCACCGCCTATCCCGGCGTCGTGAAGGGATGGCACTATCACAAGATCCAGGTTGACAACTTCATCGGCGTGAAGGGGATGTTCAAGGTCGTCCTGTACGACACTCGCGAGGGCTCGCCGACACGCGGCGAAATCAACGAGTTCTTCCTGGGCGTGCACAATCCGATGCTCGTGCAGATCCCGCGGCTGGTCCTGCACGGCTTCAAGGCGATCGGGACGGAAGAGGCGATCATGCTCAATCTGCCGACGGAACTCTACCGTCACGACGCCCCCGACGAGTACCGGGTCGACCCCCACGACCCCGACGTCCCCTACGACTGGGCGCTGAAGGAGAGATAGACATGAAGGGAGTCATTCTGGCGGGGGGCCTGGGGACGCGACTGCATCCTCTGACCAAGATCACCAACAAGCACCTCCTGCCGATCTACGATCGGCCGATGATCCACTACCCGCTCATGACTCTGGTGGATGCAGGCGTCCGCGACATCCTCATCGTCACCGGGGGAAATCACGCCGGCGAGTTCCTGCGCCTCCTGGGGAACGGCCGCGAGTTCGGCCTCGACGACATCGCGTACACGTACCAGGAGGGCGAGGGCGGGATCGCCGACGCCCTGTCCCTGGCAAGCCACTTCGCGGACGGCGAAAAGATCGTGGTGATCCTGGGCGACAACATCATCGAGGGAGACATCCGGAAGCCGGTGGATGCGTTCAGGGCGCAGCCGAAGGGGGCGCGCCTGCTCCTCAAGAAGGTGCCCGACCCCGGCCGCTTCGGCGTGCCGGAGCTGCGTGACGGGCGAATCGTTTCGATCGAGGAGAAGCCAAAGAGCCCGAAGTCGGACTACGCCGTCATCGGCATCTACATGTACGACGCCAGGGTGTTCGACATCGTCTCGACGCTCGAGCCGTCGGCCCGCGGCGAGCTCGAGATCACCGACGTCAACAATGCCTATCTGGAACGCGGGGAGCTGGAGCACGACATCCTCGAAGGGTGGTGGACCGATGCCGGCACGTTCGAGTCGCTGTTCCGCGCCAACCAGCTCGTGCGCGAGAAGATGATCGAAAAGCTGACGGCGCGGATCGGCTGACCCGATGACGCGCGTTCTCGTAACCGGGGGAGCCGGGTTCATCGGCTCCCACTACGTCCACCACGCCCTCGCCGCCCATCCCGACTGGCACATCACGGTCCTCGACAAGCTGACCTATGCCGGCAACCTCGCGAATCTCGAGGACGTGAAGGACCATCCCCGCTACCGCTTCCTGTGCGGCGACATCGCGTCGCGACCGGACGTGGAGAAGGCAACGGAAGATGGGATGGACTGTATCTTCAACTTCGCGGCCGAGACGCATGTGGACCGATCCATCGGCCAGCCCGAGGGGTTCATCCGCACCGACATCTACGGCGCCTACACGCTCCTGGAAGTCGCGCGACAGCGCAAAGCGAAGGCGTTCGTGCAGATCTCGACCGACGAGGTGTACGGGAGCGTCGCGCAGGGGCAGAGCCGCGAGACCGACGCCCTGATGCCGAGCAATCCCTATTCCGCGAGCAAGGCGGCCGCCGACCGCCTGGCCTATTCCTATTTCGCGACGTACGGGCTGCCCGTCTATATCAGCCGCGCATCGAACAATTTCGGTCCGCGCCAGTATCCCGAGAAGGTCATTCCGCTGTTCGTCACCAACGCCCTCGTGAACGAGCCGCTCCCCCTGTACGGCGACGGCGAGAACGTCCGCGACTGGCTGTTCGTGACCGATCACTGCATGGCCCTCGACGTGATGCTCGAGCGCGGCGCACCCGGCGAGGTCTACAACATCGGCGCGGGCAACGAGCGCCGCAACATCGAGATCACCCGGCTGATCCTCGATCGCCTGAACAAGCCCACAACCCTCGTCCGCCCTGTGCAGGACCGGCCGGGGCACGATCGGCGCTACGCCCTCGACTGCTCCAAGATCCGGGCGCTCGGCTGGGCCCCGCGCGTGACGTTCGAACAGGGGCTGGAGCAGACGATCGCCTGGTACACGGAGAACCGCTCCTGGTGGCTGCCGATCAAGACGGGGGAGTACCTCGAGTACTACCGGAATCACTACCGCCTCTGAGCGATTCCTCCACGTCGAGAGAGCGCAGGACACCGTTGGTCCCCAGCGTGAAAGTCATCTCGAGGAGCGGACGGCCGGGAAGCGACGTGTCCCAGTAGAACAGGTGACCCCGGAAGCCCTCCTCGACCTCGTCCGTCTCGATGCGCGACCATGCGTCCCGGGCGTCCAGGCTCTCCAAAAGGCGCTGCATCTCGGCTTCGCTTCCGCGCGCCCCTTCGAGGGCCACGACGTCCAGGGGCGTCAGGACGAGCTCGGGGAGAAGTCCCTCCAGACGCAGATCGCAGCCGATCATCTCGCGCGCGCTCGCGCGATCGAGGGACAGGCCGTCCCGCGCCACGGCCGCGCCGATCCGCCTTCGGGTCTCCTCCGCCGGCTGGGGAGGAACCCGCCCGAGGTTCGCCAGGTTCTCCGGCCACAGGCCGCGGACGCCGACGATCACCCAGGTCTCCGCGCAGGCGTTCGTGCAGACAACGTACAACCTCAAGTGTTTGAGGGGCGGGCAGGGAATCCTCTCGACCTCCACCCCGCCGATCCGCCCGGGATAGCGAGCGGAGAGCGCGGCGAGGCCGCGGCTGAGACCCTCCGGCGGATCGACGAGTGCCATGCCCCACAAGGCCACGATGGCCAGGAGCGCCATGAGGGCTCCGGCCAGCACACCGGTCCACCTCACCGCGCCGCGTCCTTCGACAACAGATGGTATGGCTGTCCCGCCACCGTGCCGCGGAGGTCTTCCACGACGCCGGGGAGCGCGGACAGATCGACCGCGCGCAGCAGGTCGTCCTCGATCAGAAGCTGCCGGGGACCGGGTCGCGAGAGATACTCGACGATGGCGGGCGGCGTGTCGGCCTCCTCGGCGAACCGGCCCGTGTAGAACACCCAGGCGTCACGCTTTTCTTCCGTCGTGGCGAAACCCGCCCGGGGATCCAGGCGCGTCTTCACGTCCGAGGCGAAGTGGCTGATGTTCTGGCGCCGGTTCACCCACGGCAGAAGGGCCTCCGTCGCCACCAGGACCACGACGACGAGCGATCCCAGAAGACAGATCAAGGCACCCCCCGTGCGGCCCTTCGCGTGCAGGACCGCCGCCGCGACTGCCCCGGAAGCGAAGGCGAGCCCGATGGACGCTGCCACGAGGGTGAGCTCCGGATAGCGGTGGCGCGCCGCAAGCGGCAGTCCCGTCGCGAGGAGAAGCGCCGCCGCGGCCCACGCGATGAGGGGAGCGCGCAGGCGCCGCGCGCCGCCGGAGGAGACGTCCGACTCCCAGGCGCGGGCCAGGAGGCGCGCCACCAGGATCGCCGCCGCCGGGTAGAGCGGAATGATGTACACCCCGCGCTTGCCCGTCGAGAATGAGAAGAACAGGAGGATCGACGCGATCCAGGTCAGAAGGAAAAGCGCGGCGCTCCTGCGCTCGCGCTCCTCGCGCGACAGCGCCTGCGCGATGCCCCACGGCAGGAAGACGATCCAGGGGAAGAAGCCGACCGGGAAGCGCCACAGGTAATACCAGACGGGATGCGTCGCGTTCCACGCCCCGACGTAGCGCTCGACGTTCTGATGCATCAGGACCCAGAGCGCGTACCGGGGTCCCAGCCGCCAGGCGAACAGGCCGAACCAGGACAGGGTGATCAGGAGGAAGAGGGCGATGCCGATCGGCGAAACGATGCGCCGAGCCGACCGGAAGTCGCGCTCGATGAGCGCCGACGGAAGCACCGCGAGGATCGGCAGGATCAGGCCCACGGGTCCCTTGGCCAGGGTCGCCAGCGCCATCATGACCCAGGCGAGGGCGATGCGGGTGCGCCCTCCGCCCTGCTCCGCGCGGCCCCGCCAGAGCAGCACGACGGCCGACAGGACGAAAAGGTTCAGCGTCATGTCGATCGCGGCCCAGCGGCCGCGCTCGAGGATCTGCAGGGACGTGGCGAACACGAGCGCCGCGAGGAGACCGGTCCGCCGGTCGTAGAGCCAGGCACCCAGACGCTCGATCAGCAGGATTGCGAGAACCGCGGAGACCGCGGAAGGCAGCCGCGCCGCCCATTCGTCGATTCCCCCGAGGAGCCTCCCGAATCCATTGATCGCCCAGAAGAACAGCGGTGGCTTGTCGGTGTAAAGATGATTATTGAGCGACAGCACCGAGTAATCTCCGCGGGCCCACATCTCCTTCGCCACGAGCGCGAAGCGCGGCTCGTCGGGCGGCCACAGGTCGTGAGAGCCGAGCCGCCAGAAGAACAGCACGAAGCCGGCGGCCAGGAGGAGCGCGAGACGGCGCCACGGACCGCGCGCGTTGACAGTGCCGGGTCCGTCCATCTAGGATGCCCCCTCCCTGACGCGAGCGGACGCCGTTCCCGGAGACGACAGGTGACTGAGCGCAGCAGGACCCTCGGCCGCATTCGTCTCGCCGCCGTTTACGTCTTCATCGCCGTCCTGATCGACGTGTCCCGCCCCACGCGGGCGTCTCTTCTGGCCGGAGCGACCCTCACACTCATCGGCGAGGCGATCCGGATCTGGGCGGCGGGACACCTGACCAAGTCGGTCCGCCTCGTCACCTCCGGGCCGTACGCCTACACGCAGAACCCGCTGTATCTCGGGCGCCTGCTGATCCTCACCGGCCTCGCGATCGCCGCGCGAACGGAAGGGTACCTGAACCTTCTCGCCCTTGCGCTGGGGTACGCCGTCTTCTTCTTTTATTACATCCCGCGCAAGCTGCGGGTGGAAGGAGGGCGTCTCGCCGGCCTGCACGGAGAGGCGTTCGAACAGTACCACCGGAGCGTGCCGATCCTGGTCCCGCGGCTCCGCCGCTATCCCGGCGGCCGGGAGGGATGGTCTTTCCGCCTCATCGTGGCGAACCAGGAGCCCCTCGTCCTGACCGGCATCGTGCTGGTGCTCGCCCTGCTGGCGTGGAAGACAGCGCATCCCTGAGCGGATATGCCGCGGGGCGAGCGGCGCGCGACGGGATCTCATCCCGCAGCCGCCCGGCCGGCCACTCCCGCCACGAGGTCCGCCAGTCGCGCGCCGACGGCCGAGGCCTCATAATGCTCCTCGACCAGCGCCCGGCCGCGCTCTCCCATCTCCAGGGCGAGCCGCGGATCGGCGACGAGGCGGCGGAGGCGATCGGCCCACTCGTCCGTCGTGCGCGCGAAGAACCCCGTCTCGTTCTCCCGCACCAGGTCGCGGTTCGCGCCGACCGGCGAGCAGACGACCGGCAGCCCCGCGGCCTGGTACATGAGGATCTTCAGCCCGCACTTCCCCTGGGAGAACGCCGTGTCGTCGAGCGGCATCACCCCGAGGTCGAGGTCCAGGAGGGCCGAGGGCTCGTCCTCCAGGCTCCACGTGATCGTCTCCGTCGGCACGCCCGGCAGATCGACAAACTCGCTGCAGATCTGGACGAAGATCCCGCCCGTCTCCGCGAGCACGCGTCGCAGCGGCTCCGCCAGGGCGGGCAGGTACCGCAGACTCGGGCGGCTCCCGACCCAGCCGATGCGCGGCGCCCTCCCCCCGGCACGCCGCGCCTCGCGCGCCCTCCGCAGCGCACCGTCCGGAAAGAGACGCAGATCGACGGCGGTCGGAAGCACCGTCACGTCCCGGGCGAAGCGCGCTGCGTATTCGGCGAGGAAGCGGTTACCGGCGATCACCCTGTGGCTGCGCCGGAGCACAGCCGCGAGCCGCCTGCGGCGCGAGGCGGCGCGTTTCTCCGCCCGCTCCGCCCCGAAACGCTCGCGCTCGTCGGGGCTGACCGTGAACACGGCGTCGTCGAGATCGAACAGGATCGGCGCGGGGCCGAGCAGGAGCGGCAGCTTCCAGCGCGCGAACAGCTTCTTCTGGACCAGGACGGCGTGGGAGCGGCGTGCGCGGCGCGCCAGGTCCGCCAGATCGGCCGCCCGGCGTCTTTTCGCCACGAAGACGTCGGCGTCGATGCCGCGCCCCTTCAGGAGAGCCAGGTGCTGCAGGACCCGCAGCCGACTGCTCGGATGTTCGACCCCGCCGTTGAGGATACACAGAACGCGCAACCTACCTCCCGGTGACGCGCACCACGCCCGGCGCGGGGTCGATGGCGACCCTCCCGAGAGCGTCCCGCCATCCGCGGTCCCCATGATTATGAGCCGACCGGCGGGAGCCCGGTCACGGCCCCCCCATGCCCGGCATCGATCGTTCTTCCACGGTGCCGGCCCCGCCCGCCACGAGGAGCATCGTGCGGTGTCCGACCTGCTGTCGGTCCAGGACCTCCAGGTTCGGGTCGAGAGCCCGCCGCTCCGCCTCGTAGACGTCGTCCTCGATGAGACAGAAAGAGCGCCTCCCCGAGGAAAAATACTGTCTGAGCTCCTCGCGGTCGCGCAGGACCGGGATGAAGCGCCCGGTGTAGTAGACGTACGTCGGATGGTAGTCCGGATACATGGCCAGCGGCCGGTCGCCGACGACCCCCAAGATTCGATGGCAGAAGGCGCGGGCGGACTTGTGAGGGTCGAGGGCCGGCAGGACGGCGATCGGGATCACCAGGTAGGTGACCACAAGCCCGGTGCTGAAGGCCGCCAGGGCGGCTCCGCCCCCGCGGCGCCGGTGCACGACGAGGGCCAGGAGCGTCCCCAGACACGCCACCGACGCCAGGAGGGCCGCCGGACCCAGCAGGTCGGGGGCCTGGACCCTGAGCTTCGGCAGCACCACGATCGCACCGCCGAGCGCCAGCAGGAGCGAGGTCCCGAGCAACCAGGAGATCGGGCGGTCGGCCGGCGATGGTTCCCAGCCGAGGAGGGCCAGGTCCCACACGCGCGCCACGAGAAGGGCGAGAAGCGGAAGGAGCGGCAGGAGGTACACGCCGCGTTTCTCGACCGACAGGCCGAACACGGTGAAGGTGACCAGGATCCATGAATAGACGTAGGCGTTGTCCCTGTCGGGCCGCGCGCCGCGCCGGGGAAGGGTCTGCCAGAGGGCCGCGGGGAGCAGGAGCACCCAGGGGAAGAATTCCGCCGCCAGGCTGATCAGGACGTGGTAGAACGGATGCGCGTGGTGCTCGCCGCGCGTGAAGCGGTGCGCCAGACGGAGGAGAAGCGCCTCCAGCGGGAACGCTTCGCCGGTGCTGCGGTAGGCGGCGACCCACAGGCCGGCCGGAACGAGGGCCAGCGGCAGGCCCCAGGCCAGCCCCATGCGCCTCACGAAACCGAGGTCGCGCGACGAGGCCAGGAACACGATGACGGACAGCAGGGGAATCAGGAGACCGTGCGGTCCCTTGGTGAGATTCGCCAGACCGATCGATAGATAGAAGACCGCCAGGAAACGCCGATCCCCCCCGGCACGGTAGGCCTGGTGGAACGCCACGCACGAGAGCAGAAGCCAGAACGTCCACAGCATGTCGGGATGGGCCCAGCGTGCCTCCATGAAATAGCCGTAGGTCGTCGCCAGAATGACGGCCGCGAGCGCCCCGGTGCGCCGGCCGAACAGACCACGGCCCAGGTAAAAGACCACGAACAGGCCGAGGAGGGCCGCCAGGCTCGACGGCAGGCGAAGCGCGAATTCCGTGGGCCTCCCCGCCGGCAGCGAGGCGAGCGCCCCCAGCCAGGGGTACAGAGGCGGCTTCTCGAAATAGAGCTGCTGGTTGTCGCGCAGGACGGCCCATGACCCGGTCAGATGGATCTCGCGTACGACTTCCCCGACGTCCGGCTCGTCGGGGGCCCAGAGGTCGTGCCCGCCCAGGCCGGTGGCGAAGAGCGCAACACCGAGAAGGAGGAGCAGCAGGAGGCAGTTCCGGTCGCTCCGGAAGATGCGGATCGCCAGGGACATTCTTTCGTGGCTCCCGGCCCCGAAACGGGCCCGACACCGCGGAGGTCGAGGATCGCTCAGAGGACCGAGGCCTCCGGTGCCGGCCGATCGTCGCGGAATTGCAGCGCGTACAGACGCGCGTAGTGGCCCTTGCGCGCCAGAAGTTCCGGGTGCGTGCCGCGCTCGACCAGGGAACCCTCGTCGAGGACCAGGATGACATCGGCCCGGCGTACGGTCGAGAGGCGATGGGCAATGACGAACACGGTCCGCCCGGTCATCAAGTTCTGGAGGGCGCCCTGCACCTCGGCTTCCGATTCCATGTCCAGAGACGACGTCGCCTCGTCCAGGATGAGAATCGGGGAGTCCTTCAAGATGGCCCGGGCGATCGAGATCCTCTGCCTCTGCCCCAGTGACAGCCGGTGGCCGGCCTCCCCGAGCGTCGTGTCGAATCCGCGCGGCAGCGCCTCGATGAACTGCTCGGCGTGGGCGGCGCGCGCCGCCGCCGTCACCCTGTCCAACGGCACGTCGGCCCGGCCGTAGGCGATGTTGTTGCGCACGGTGTCGTCAAACAGAATCACCTCCTGCGTGACGATCCCGATCTGCGCGCGAAGCGACGCCAGCGACACTTCGCGGACGTCCCGGCCGTCGATGAGCACCGCCCCCTTGTTCACGTCGTAGAATCGCGGCAGCAGGTTCACCAGGGTCGACTTGCCGGCCCCGCTGGAACCGACCAGGGCGACGACCGTGCCGGCGGGAACGACGAGGTCGACGCCCCGAAGGACCGGCGCCTGGCCGTAGGCGAAGTGCACGCCCCGGAACTCGATCCGGTCGCGGAACGGCGGCAGATCCAGGGCCGCCGGTTTTTCGCGGATGCGGTTCGGCAGGTCCATAAGCTGGAAGACGCGCTGGGCCGCCGCCATCGCCTGCTGCACCTCGTTGTTGATCTTCACAAGGTTCTTGATCGATCCGTAGATCATGAACAGAGCGGCGAAGAAGGTGAAGACATCGGCGGGGGAGAGCTTCCCCGCGTGGATGCGCTGCAGGGCGTAGGCCAGGAGGATGGCGGCCCCGATGGCGCCGACCAGCTCCAGCACGGGGGCGGTCAGCGACACCAGCCGCGCCGCCCGTTTCTCGGCATTCTGGATACGGTCGAGGGCCCTGCGGAAGCGCCCGATCTCGAACTCCTCCATCCCGAAGCCCTGCACGATGCGCGTTCCGGTGATCCCCTCCTTCATCACGTCGACCGCCTCGCCCATCTTCTCCTGGCTCCGCCGGCTGGTGGCCTTGAGGCGCGCCCCGAAGCGCGCCACCGGATAGACGAGCAGGGGCAGGAGGATCAGGCAGAAGGAGGCGAGCCGCGCGTTGAGGTAGAACAGCCAGGCGGCCTGCCCGATGACGATCGCCCCGAGACGGAACACCTCGGCGAGGTCGCCGGACACGAGTCTCTGGAGCCGCCCCACGTCGTTCACCACGCGGGAGATCAGGCTGCCCGTCGGGTGATCCGAGAAGAACGCCAGCGATTGTCTCTGGACCCGCGCGTACAGGTCGGCGCGGAGATCACGCACCGCCTGCAGGCCCGCCGAGCGCGTCAGGTACGAGGCGAGGTAGGTGAAGATCCCCTTGAGGACGAACAGCACGACGATCAGAACCGCGATCAGGATGATCGTGCCCTTCGTCCCGCCGCCCAGCCAGCGGGCGAACGGCAGGCCGGGCGCATCCGTCCCGCCGGCGCCGAGGAGCTTCCTGAGGTGATCGAACGGCCGGGTCTTGCCGGCGGCGGCGCCCGGGAGCGTCACGGCACCCGGGAAGAGCAGCTCCAGGATCGGCTGGATGAGGACCAGGAGGCCCACATAGACGAGGGAGATGAGAACGGAGCACACGGCGGCCGCGATCAGGCGGCCGAGGTAGGGCCGCACGTAGCGCAGCAGCCGGCGAAAATCCTTCATCGGTCCTCAGCAGAGAGTGGGCGGGAGGTTCCTCGCGCCGGGCGGCTCGAGCCGCGCTTCATCCGCGCGTCTCAGCGCGGCGGGATCTCCAGGGCGCTGAAGAAGTAGCCGATCTCGAAGCTGGCGGTCGCCGGCCCGTCCGACCCGTGCACGATGTTCTTCTCGATCGAGGAGGCGAAATCCTTTCGGATCGTGCCGGCGCCGGCCTTGGCGGGGTCGGTGGAGCCCATGACGGTCCGGACCCTGGCGATGGCGTCTTCTCCTTCGAGCACCATCGGCACGATCGGTCCCGAGGACATGAACGCGACGAGCGACGCGAAGAATGGACGCTCGCGGTGCACGTGGTAGAACCCCTCGGCCTCCCCGCGGTCCAGGCGAACCATTTTCAGCGCCACGACCTTCAGGCCGGCGGCCTCGAAGCGGCGCACCACCTCTCCGATAAGATTTTTCGCGACACCGTCCGGCTTCACGATGGACAGAGTTCTCTCGATCACGCTCGCCCCCGCGCGCCCGCAGAGGGGGCCGCCTCCCGCAACAGCGCCTCGACCGCCTCGCCGATCTCGGCGGGACTCTGCAGGACGCGCGCGCCATACTCCTGCAGTGCCGCCATCTTCTCGGCCGCGGTCCCGTGTCCCCCGGCGATGATCGCGCCGGCATGCCCCATCCGCTTGCCGGGCGGGGCGGTCTGCCCCGCCACGAACGCGACCATCGGCTTGTTCAGATCACGGGCGGCATAGCGCGCCGCCTCCTCCTCAGCGCCGCCGCCGATCTCGCCGATGAGCACGATGACACGCGTCTCCGCGTCGTCACGGAACAGCGCGAGGGCGTCCACGAAGGTGGTCCCGATGATCGGATCGCCCCCGATGCCGAGGCAGGTGCTCTGCCCGATGCCGCGCTTCGAGAGCTGCGCCACCGCCTCGTAGGTCAGGGTTCCGCTGCGCGAGATCACGCCGACCGGCCCCGGCTTGTGGATGTAGCCCGGCATGATGCCGATCTTGCACTTGCCGGGGGAAATGATTCCCGGGCAGTTCGGCCCGATCAGGCGCGTCGGGCCGTCCTCGAGCGCGGCCGCGACCCGCACCATGTCGGAGGCGGGGATTCCCTCCGTGATGCAGACCGCCAGCTTCAATCGAGCGTCGGCGGCCTCCAGGATGGCGTCGGCGGCGGCGGCCGGCGGGACGAAGATCATCGAGGCGTCGGCCCCCGTTTTCTCGACGGCCTCCAGGACCGTGTCGAAGACCGTGATCCCCTCGTGCACCGTGCCGCCACGGCCTGGGGTGACGCCGGCGACGATCTTCGTGCCGTACTCGCGGCAGCCGCGGGCGTGGAACGTCCCCTCGCGCCCGGTGATCCCCTGCACGATGACGCGCGTGTTCTGGTCGACCAGGATGCTCATCGCGCCCCCGCCAGCGCCACGACTTTCTTCGCGGCGTCCAGCATCCCTTCGGCCAGGGTGAAATTGAGTCCCGATTCCTGCAGAATGCGTCGCCCCTCGTCGACGTTCGTCCCCTCCAGGCGCGCGACGACCGGTACGCGCAGCTCCACCTTCCTGACGGCGTCCACCAGACCGCGCGCCAGGACGTCCACGCGCAGGATCCCGCCGAAGATGTTGATCAGGACGGCCTTCACGTTCTGATCCGCGAGGAGGATCTTGAACGCGGAGGCGACCTGCTCGGAGGTGGCGCCGCCGCCCACATCCAGGAAGTTGGCCGGCTCGCCGCCCACGAGCTTGATGATGTCCATGGTCGCCATTGCCAGGCCGGCGCCGTTCACCATGCATCCCACGTTCCCCTGCAGCTTGATGTAGTTGAGCCCGTGGGCCGAGGCCTCGACCTCGAGCGGGTCCTCCTCCTCCGGGTCCCTCAGCTCCCGGATCTCGGGGTGGCGGAAAAGCGCGTTGTCGTCGAAGCTCATCTTCGCGTCCAGGGCGAGGAGCCCGCCCTGCCGCGTCACGACCAGTGGATTGATCTCCAGGAGCGACGCGTCGGTCTCCACGTAGGCCGCAACCATGGCCTGCATCAGCCGCGCGGCGCGCGCCACCTCCTCGCCCTTCAGGCCGAGCGCGTAGCCAATGCGGCGCGCTTGATACGGGCGGAAGCCGACGAGCGGGTCGACCGGCTCGACCCGGAGGGCCGAGGGATCCTTGCGGGCGACCTCCTCGATGTCCATGCCGCCTCGACCCGATCCCATCACCACGGGAACGGAGCGACCCCGGTCGAGCGTGACTCCCAGGTAGATCTCTCGAGCGATGTCGACCGGCTCTTCAATCAAGAGACGCCGCACCCTCTTGCCCTGCGGGCCGGTCTGGGGCGTCACCAGGTTCATGCCGATCATCTGCCGCGCCAGGCGCTCCGCCTCCTCGACGTCGCCGGCGATCTTGACTCCGCCGCCCTTGCCGCGCCCGCCGGCATGGATCTGCGCCTTGACGACGCACCGTCCGCCGAGCCGCGAGGCGATGGCGCCGGCCTCTTTCGGGCTGAAGGCGACATCACCCCTCGGCACGTCGATCCCGAAGCGCTTCAGGATCTGCTTGGCCTGATATTCGTGGATCTTCATCAGCACGACCCCGCGCGCGCCTGCGCCGCGCAAAACGGGCCTTTCGGACAAGGGCCATCCTATATAGCATCCGGCCAGGATCGTGTCAAACCATTGTTTTGACAGCCCTTTCCTGCTCTGCTACGATGCGCTCGCCATCCTAGTTGGAGTCGCTCGCTCGATGCAGCAGAACACTCCACAGCCCGAGCGGCCCCGTCGTCCGTCCGGGCCGGCCTGCATCGTTTCGCTCGTCGCTCTCCTGACCCTTGCGGGCATAACGCCACGCGCCCGCGCCTCCGAAAGCCCTCCCGCCCCGATGCCTCTTGCCGAACGCCTGGCGCCTCTCGTGCGCGCTCCCGCCTTGAGCCCGGACGAGACCGGCATCGCCATTCTCTTGCTCCCGGAGGGGCGCCCGATCTTCACGCGCAACGCCGATCGGCCTCTTCTGCCGGCCTCGACTCTCAAGATCCTCACCAGCGCTGCCGCGCTGGCGCTCCTGAAACCCGAGTTCCTCTACCAGACACGCATCTTCGCCGACGCGCCCATCGATGCCGCGGGGACCGTCGCCGGGAATCTCTACATCCAGGGATTCGGGGCGCCCGACCTGATCGCCGAGTCGTGGTGGCTGTTGGCGAAAAGGCTCTCGGCCCTGGGGCTGCGCCGGGTCGACGGAGATTTGGTCGCGGATGAGTCGTACTTCGACACGGTGCGCCGGCCGCCGGGCTGGCCCCAGCTTGCGGCGGACTCCTGGTACAACGCCCCGGTCGGCGCTCTCTCCTGCAACTTCAACGTGGTCACGGTGACCGTCGACCCGTCCCCGCTCCTCGGAGCGCGTCCCGACCTCACCCTCGAGCCGGCCGCCTCCTACTTCCAGGTCCTGAACCGGGCGACGACGACCACCGGCCCGAATTCTCTGAGCGTGTCGCGTTCGTTCGAAAATGGCCAGAACGGGCTCGTCGTCACCGGCACGATCAGGCGGGGTAGCGGGCCGGCCGTGTTCCACCGGGCGGTCGAAGAGCCTGCCCTCTACGCCCTGCACACCTTCCGCGAGATCGCGCGCTCGGAGCGCATCGAGATCAAGGGCAATCTCGCGGTCGGCGCGGTGCCCGACAAGGCGCGCGAGCTGCACGCCCACGAGTCGCGTCCGCTCGGGGCGCTGGTGCGCGACATGAACAAGAACAGCAACAACTTCATGGCCGAGATGCTGGTGAAGACGCTGGCGGCCCAGTTCGTTGGGACGCCGGGCACGACGGCCGCGGGGCTCGATGTGATAAGGAACTACATCGCCGGTCTCGGCATCGACGTGTCGGGCGTGCGCCTCATGGACGGCTCCGGCCTGTCGGACGAGGACAGAGTACCGGCACGCGTGCTCGCCGAGGTCCTGGCGCGCTTCTGGGGCGACTTCGAGATTGGCCCGGAGCTGGTGGCGTCGCTCCCGATCGGCGGCGCCGACGGGACGCTCGACGAGCGCTTCGGCGGTGAGGGATCGCGGCGCCGCGTGCGCGCCAAGACGGGACGGATCGCCGGCGCCCTGACGCTCGCCGGCTACGCCGCCAACCGGGACGGCCGCACGCTCGCCTTCGTGGTGCTCGCCGGCCGGCCGCGCGGCACGATCGACGCCGTGCACCGCGCCATCGACCGGCTGGTGGACGAGGTCGTCGCGAGCACCGACGCCGATCTCGGGCTCAACCCCGCCGGGGCAGGTGCTCCGCCGGGAATCAGACCTGAAGCTTCGACACCAGCTCCCGTACCGCGGCCGCCGAGCGGTCCAGCGACGACTTCTCCTCGACGGTGAGTTTGATCTCGATGACCTTCTCCAGCCCCCTCGCCCCCAGCCGGGCCGGCACGCCAAGGAACAGATCGCGGTAGCCGTACTCGCCGTTCAGGTAGACGGCGCAGGGCAGGATCCTGTGCCGGTCGAGCAGGATCGCCTCGACCATCTGGACGATGGAGGACGCCGGGGCGTAGTACGCGCTGCCGGCCTTCAGGAGGTTGACGACCTCGATCCCGCCGTCGCGCGTGCGCTGCACGATCGCGTCGATCGTCTCCTTCGTCAGGAGCTCGGTGATCGGGATACCCGAGACGGTCGAGTAGCGCGGCAGCGGCACCATGGTGTCCCCGTGGCCGCCGAGAACGAAGGCGTGCGTGTTCTCGACCGACACGCCCAGGGCCTCGGCGATGAAGAAGCGCATGCGCGCCGAGTCGAGAACACCGGCCATCCCGAGCACCCTCTCACGCGGGAAACCGCTGACCTTGAGGGCGGTATGCGCCATGGCGTCGAGCGGGTTGCTCACGACGATGAGCACGGCGCGGGGCGAGCGGCGGGCCACCTCTTCGGTGACTCCCTTGACGATCTCGAAATTTTTCTGCAAGAGGTCGTCCCGGCTCATCCCGGGCTTGCGCGGCAAGCCTGAGGTGATGACCACGACGTCGGAGTCGCGCGTTTCCTCGTAACCGTTGCTTCCCGCAAGTCGCGCGTCGTAGCCATCCACCGGGCCGGCCTCGTTCAGGTCCAGCGCCTTTCCCTGCGGCAGCCCTTCGATGATGTCCACCATGACCACGTCCGCCAGGCGCCGGAGCACGATCCGCTCGGCGGCCGAGGCGCCGACGTTGCCGGCGCCGATGATCGAGACCTTTCTGCGCATCGTCCTCCCCTCAGCTCCCCTCTTCGATTTTGGAGATCACGACATCGGCGAACTCCGAGCATTTCACCGTAACGGCGCCCTCCATGTGGCGCGCCAGATCGTAGGTGACGTGCTTCGTGCTGATCGCCGCCTGTATCCCTTCCACGATCAGCGCCGCGGCCTCCAACCAGCTCATGTACTCGAACATCATCGCGCCCGAGAGGATGAGCGAGCCGGGGTTGACCTTGTCCAGGCCGGCGTAGCCCGGAGCGGTGCCGTGCGTCGCCTCGAACACCGCCGTCGTGTCGCCGATGTTGGCGCCGGGCGCCAGCCCGAGCCCGCCGACCTGCGCCACCGCCGCGTCGGACAGGTAGTCGCCGTTCAGGTTCGGCGTGGCCACGACGGAATACTCCGAGGGGCGGATCAGGATCTGCTGGAACATCGAGTCGGCGATGCGGTCCTTGATCACCACCTTGCTCGGAGGGGCGGGCCGGCTTCCCTTCGCGACGTCCTCTTCGGTGATGGTGAACTCGGGAAACTCCTCCTTCGCCACCTGGTAGCCCCACTCCTTGAAGGCCCCCTCGGTGTATTTCATGATGTTCCCCTTGTGCATCAGCGCGACGCTCGGCTTCTTGCGCTCGATGGCGTACTTGATCGCCTTGCGGACCAGCTGCTTGCTGGCACGGGCGCTCATGGTCTTCACGCCGATCGCCGAGTCCGCCGAGATGGCGCAGCCCATCTCTCGATTCAGGAACTCGATCACCTTGCGGCACTTCTCGGTCCCCTCGCGCCACTCGATGCCGGCGTACACGTCCTCGGTATTCTCACGGAAGATCGTGAGGTCGACGTCCTGGGGGTTCTTCACGGGCGACGGCACGCCCTCGAAGTAGCGAATGGGCCGGATGCAGGCGTACAGGTTCAGCTCCTGACGCAGCGTGACGTTGAGGCTGCGGTAGCCGCCCCCGATCGGCGTCGTCAGGGGGCCCTTGATGGCGACCGTGTAGGTGCGGATCGCCTCCAGCGTGTCCTGCGGCAGCCATTCGCCGTACTTGTCGCGCGCCTTGCCGCCGGCGTACACCTCGAACCAGTGGATCTGGCGCTTGCCGCCGTAGGCTTTCTTCACTGCCGCGTCCAGGACACGGCGGGCGGCGGCCCAGATGTCGGGGCCGATGCCGTCCCCTTCGATGAAGGGCAGGATCGGATGGGACGGAACTTTGAGCTGCCCGTCCTCGACCTCGATCCGCTTTCCCTCGAGCGGGACATTCAACTTTTCGAATTTCAAGATGACGGTCTCCTCGCGTCCCCTCCCCGCCGCGTGGCCGCGGCTTCGGGCCCGGTGGGAAACGGCACGGACGCTCTGAATGCGGAATGGGCGGTGAATCTAGCACAGCGCCGGGTCAGGTTCAATACTGGACCAGCGACCCTTCCTGCCGCGCCTTGCGCACCGCGAAGCGGAAGGCCAGGATGCCGATTGGCAGGAGGACGGCGACGAACAGCACCAGGACCTCGATGTCGGGCAGCAGCTCGGAGAAACGGCTGCCGCGCAGGAGGGCGCGGCGGAGGGCGCGCAGCGCGTAGGTGATCGGCAGGAGATGCGACCAGCCGCCGAGCCACCTCGGCATGTCCTCCGGCGGGTAGAACACCCCGCCCACCAGGGCCGAGCCGCTCGCCACCAGATAGGTGATCGGGTCGCCGCGCTTGAGATAGAGCACGAAGGCGGCCGACAGGATGCCGATACCGGAGAAGGCCAGGACCGTCAGCGCGATGATCAAGAGCGCGGGAAGCAGGCTGTCGAGGTGTATCACGACGCCGAAGAACAGCCGCCCGACCACGAGGTATGCGATCACCTTGATCGAGGTGAGCAGAAACTCCCACAGCGACGACCCCAGAACGATCGTCCCGATGGGTGTCGGCGTCAGCAGCATCGCTTCGAGCGTTCCCGTCATCTGCTCGCCGCGCACCTTGCCACCGAACGACATGAGGGCCGAGGACAGGTAGTGCAGGAGCGCCAGCCCCAGGAGTACGTACGCGAAGTAGTCGACCCCTTCCAGGCCGGGTGTCGTCGGCGGCGCGTTCACCACGCGCGACACGAAGTACCAGATCAGGACCGAGAAGACGATCCCGAAGGCCTGCAGCAGGAACGAGGTCCGGTACGAGACCTCGATGAGGAAGTCGCGCTTGATGAAGGCGACGAGCGTCCGCAGGGTCTTCATCCGATCCGTCCTCCCGGATCCGGCTCCATCAGGTCGAACACTTCCTGGAGACTGGGTTCGCGCCGCGCGCACGACACAATCGTTCCGCGCGAATCGAGGATCGCCCGGAGGAGATCGGAGAAGGCGCGCCCGTCCCGTTCCACTTCGGCGGCCAGGCGCGCGATGCCGTCGTCCTGCCGTTCCACCTCGAGGCGCCAGCGCGGGTCGGACGGCGGGGCCTCCAGGCCCCTCACCGACAGGACGTAGTGATCCCTGCCCGGCAGGCCGGCGGTGATCGCCGCCACGCTCCCCTGTCGCACGATACGACCGCGATCAAGCACGACGAGGCGACTGCACATCTCCTCCGCCTCCGGAAGATTGTGCGTCGCCAGGAGCACCGTCTTGCCGCGCTGCCGGTTGAGGCGATCCACGACGAACCGCCGCAAGTGCTTGGCCGCGATCGGATCGAGGCTGCGCGTCGGCTCGTCCAGGCACAGGACCGGCGGGTCGTGAAGCAGGGCTCGTGCGATCGCCAGGCGCTGCTTCATGCCGGTCGAATAGCTCATGAACGACCGGTCCGCGACCGACTCCATATCCATCTCCCGCAGGAGGTCGGCCGACACCCGGCGGGCAGAGGCAGCGTCGAGGCCGTAGAGGCGGGCGAAGAAATCGAGGTTTTCGCGGCCCGAGAGCCGCCAATAGAACGATCGCTCGTCGGAGGTCACGAAGCCGATCGAGCGCTTGACGGCGCGGTCGTCCTGCGCCACGTCGACGCCGATCACGAGCGCCCGTCCAGACGTCGGAAGAACGAGCCCGGTGAGGATCTTGAGGAACGTCGTCTTCCCGGCCCCGTTGGGACCCAGGAGGCCGAAGATCTCTCCGGTGCGTGTCTCCAGGCTCAAGCCGGAAAGCGCCGTGACCGGCTCCGCCCGCCGGAAGGGGCGGAGCGCGACCTCCCGCAGCGATCGCCGCTTCACATACACCTTGGTGAGGTTCTCGGCCAGGATCGCCACGGACATTGCCGCCCCCTCCTCCGGCGCCGGCGACCGGGTCAGCGCCCTTCGAGTCGCCGGGTGTTCCAGGTCTTGCGGTACTCCCGGTGCTCGGTGTCGTCCGGGTACGCCTCGCCGTCCGGGTACGGGTAGGCCGACATGCCATGGAACGGCAGCGGCTCGACGGTCTCCGGGTAGGCGGTGTGCGGATCCATGTCCTTGCAGTAGCCGTTGGCGTACAGAAGGAAACTGCGCGTCCACCCTTTCGGCAACTTCGGCAATCCCTGCGCGGGGAACTCCAGGGTGACCTCCTCCCCCTTGCCGAAGATCACGAAGCGATCGTCGGTGCGGGTGAGCAGGTCGGTGACCCGACCGAAGCGCGTGTAGTCGCCTGTCGTGACCTTGAACGGCTGCGTGTTGTCCAGGATCCCGTAGTCGTAGATCTTCGGTTCGCGACCGTCCGGGCTGTGCTCCCTCGGGAAGCCTCTGCGGTGCAGGTGCGCGCCGTTCGCCTTGATTTCGCTCACCTTCACCGACTCCGCCATCGGCGCCTCTGCGAGCGGCTCCGCGATGAAGATCTGATCCCAGAAGAGGCGCATGTTGGTGCGCAGACGGAGGCGGCGGGAGGAAAGCGGCGCCAGGCCGGAGAGATCGACGCTGATCATGCGCGGCAGCCCCGGCGGGAAGCCCATCGGGTCGAGGACCGGTCGGAAGACACGCTCGTCCGTGTCCTCCATCTCCAGGACGGGCGCCGTCAGCCGGACGCCGGCCTGGTAGGCGGCGTAGTTCGAGGACGAGTATTCGAAGTCGACCCAGCCGTAGAGGAAGAGGACCGGGCGCCGCAACCGCGTGACGGCGTCGGGGAACTCGAGCGTCAGGTGGTGCATCTCGGCGAATCCCGCCCGGCGATCCAGACGAAAATCGTCCGGATACGTCCGATCGATCGTGAGGATCCTGTCGGTCACCTCGCGGTTGTGGTGGTCGGTGGCGCGGGACGGGAAGAGGCGAGCCCCTTTCTCGACCGCCAGGACGCGGTACGGCTGGCGCTCCTTGCCGCCGAACGCCCCGAGAGGATAGACATCGATGTCCTTCGGGTGATCGAGGGCGAGGAGCTTCGTCTCGTCCAGGTAGGTCACCTCCTCCAGGTTCTCCAGCACCTGGATCACATAGGCGCCGTCGCGCGGCGCGAGCTGAGACGGCTCGACCTTCACGTACTCCTCGGGTTGAGGCGTGCCGTACACGCCCGGCGCCGTCCACAGACCGAGCCCGCCGACGCCCAGGAAGTCGGTCACGAAGCCGTACTTGTTTCCGTTCCAGGCAAACAGGAGCGGACACGACGACCCCTTGCGATCGAGCTCCGTTTCGTCCACCCTCTGCCCCGCCGGCACGTCCATCTCGGCCTGCAGGACGCCCCCGGGCCACAGCAGGCGCACGACGTCGGCCAGCGACCGCCCGCCCAGGCCGAAGTGCGCCGTGGGCGGGGATTGCGACAGGTAGCCGGCGCCCGCCTGCACCTCGCGCCGCTGCCAGGTCGGGCCGGCAAGCGCTTCGATTTTGGTTCCGATGCCATCCTTGTTGCTGTTCAAGCCGTGCGGGGCGACCTCCAACCATCGGTTCCGATTGCCGCCCTCGTTACGCAGCAGGATCGGCGGGCCACCATTCTCCGTCACGATCAGGTCGAGATCGCCGTCGCCGTCCAGGTCGGCGGCCGCCGCCCCGCGGCCGTCCTTCACCGGAATCTGCCGCAGGCCGGCCTCGTCCGAGGCGTCCTTGAACCGGCCTTCGCCATCGTTCAGGTAGAGCAGAAGCTCCGACCCCGCGACGAACAGGTCCAGATCCCCGTCGTTGTCCGCATCGAACAGGACCGCGCCGAACAACGACGCCCCCTTCGGCTTCGGGATCTCCTGCGACGTGAACGTCAGGTGCCCGCCGTTCAGGTAGAGACGCAGCGGAGCGTCGGCCCCCGCGGCGAACACGAGATCGGCCAGGCCGTCGCCGTCGACGTCGCCCGCCGCCACGCCGCGCCCGGCGCCGCGTGACGCGAGTCCCACCCCCCGTCCGCGCGCGGCCAACCCTTCTTCCCGGCGGTTCTCGAGCAGCGTGTCCTGTCCGCCGGCGGAGGAGACCACGGCATCGAGATCGCGGTCGGCGTCGAAGTCGGCGAACACCGACCCCACGGTGCCGCCGGGCGGTCCGGAGAACTTCATCTCCGCCGCGGCCGGTTTGAATGCGCCGTCGCCCCCATTCAGGAGGAGGGTCGAAGAGACCGGGGTCTGCGAGCCGGGCGGTGGCAGCCGACTGACGAAGAGATCGAGGTCGCCGTCGTGATCGACATCGGCCCAGGAGGCCCCGAGGGCGAACCCCTTGATCGAGGCGCCGGCCTTCCGCGTGATGTCAGCGAAGTGTCCCTTCCCGTCATTCTCGAACAAGGCCCCGCCGCCCTGCCGGGTCAGGTACAGGTCCGCGTCCCCGTCATTGTCGAAGTCTCCCAGGACCGCCGCCATTCCCAGGCCTTCGAAGACGACACCCGAGGCCTGCGTCACGTCCTCGAACGTGAGGTCGCCCTTGTTGCGATAGAGGGCGGGTCGCGCCCTTCCGTCGGCCGAGGCGTTGGCGAACACCAGGTCGGGCTTCCCGTCCCCGTCGAAATCTCCGACCGAGAGGCCTGAACCGTAGCGCGCCGCCCGCGCCCCGGGGCCTCCGTCGCCGGAGGCGGGGGGACGCCCAGGCTCACCTCCCGGGCCTCCGTGCCGGAACGTGACGCCGGAGGCCCGCGTGGCGTCGCTGAAGCGGATGACAATCGGCCGGGCCTCGGCCTTCGGGCCGCCCAGCGCCGCGTAGTCGGTGATGACGAGCGCATAGCGACCCGCCTCGCCATACTGGTTGCCGGTCGGGACCGCGAATTTCGGATTGGCCGACAGCTTCTGGTAGACGGCCATTTCCCTGTCGCCCTCGGTGCGTTTCCCGGACTGCAGGAGCGCACGCGCGAGCTGGTAACGGATGGACATGCTGTTTGGGTCGAGCTGGCGGGCGCGCTTCAGGGACGAGATCGCCGGGTCGAACTCCCGCTGGCGGGCGTGCAGGAGCCCCAGGTTGTACAGGATGTCCGCGTCTTCGGGGTCGAGGGCCCGGGCCTTCTCGAGGGCGACGATCGCCTCGGCCGTCTTTCCCTCGTTCTTGAGGACGAGACCCAGCCCGTAATGCCCCTGCGGCAGCTTCGGGTCCAGACGGATCGCCTCGAGAAACGCCTCCTTCGCCGCCGCCGTCTCGCGGGAATAGAGGGCGGCCAGGCCCAAATTGACGAAGCCGGGCGCCCAGCCGGGAGCGCCCTCCGTCACCTTCCTGAATTCCTCCATTGCCTGCGCGTGCTTGTACTGCTCCATCTGGGCGGCGCCGCGGTTGTTGGCATGAATCACGTCGTCCAGGCTCGCGACTTTCGCCAGCGGCGGCTCGACCCCGGCACCCATGAAGAGGAGAAGACAGGCCGCCACGCCCGACCCCAGGCCTGCCGCCACGAGGCTTTTCATGCTCCCATTCTGAGGACGCGCCCGGCCGCCTGCGGACGGAACTCCCTGCCGGCCACCACGCGCCGGCCGTTGACCAGGACCTCGTCGATCCCTGCCGCGAAGCGCCGAGGCTCCGTGAACGTCGATTGATCGGCGACGGTGAGCGGATCGAAGAGCACCAGGTCGGCCTTGCACCCCGCCATCACACGCCCCCGGTCGCGCAGTCCGAGCCTGTCCGCGGGCAGCGATGTCATCTTGCGCACCGCCTCCTCGAGACCGAGGAGCTTCCGCTCGCGGACGTAGTGCCCCAGGACGCGCGGAAAGGCGCCATACGCCCCGGGATGCGGGAACCCCTTGCCGATCTCCCAGGCGTCGGAGACGACAGCGAGCCTCGGGCTCCGGAGCAGTGGCAGCAACGGATCGTCGCTCGTCTCGTCGCCGGAGACTCCGAAGATGAGCTGCGTGGCGACACCAGACTCTTCCAGGAGAACGTCCGACAGCGCGTCGAACGGATCCTGGCCGCGGCGCCGGCCGATCGCGGCAATCGTCAGGTGCTCGTACCCCTTGTTGCCCGACCCATCGACATGCGCCAGTCGGATATGGTCCCAGCCGCACTCGCGGGCGATGTTCATGGTGAAGCGACCCTCCCCCGCCCACGGCGGCCACACGGGCGAGGTCTCCGCGACCTCCCGCTTCATCCGGGCACGCAGGACCGGGTCGCGCAGCCGCTCCAGGAAGGCCGCGACACCGCCGTCGAGCGACCAGGGGGGATAGAGCGCCAGCATCGTGGTGCAGACCGCCGTGTAGGGGATGACGTCCGCCGTCATCTCGATCCCGTCGCGCACCGCCCGCTCTTCGGCCGCGAGGATGTCGGGTGTTCCGGACCAGGCCCGGCTGCCGACCGTCTCGACGTGGGAGTGATGCACGGCCGCCCGCGCGCGCCGTCCCACCTCGATCAGCTCGTCGACGGCGTGCGCCAGCGTGTCGCGGCTGCTTCCGCGCTGGTGGAAGGCCGCGAAGCCGGACGCCGCGGCCGCCGCCCGCGTCACCGACACCAGCTCGTCGGTGTCGGCGAACTGCCCGGGCGGATAGATCAGGCCGAAGGAAACGCCATACGCCCCCTCTTCCATCGCCTGGCTCACCAGCCGATCGAGCGCGCGCTGCTCGTCCGTGTCCGGCCGCCCGGAGCGCGCACCCATGGCCATCAAGCGCAGCGGACCGTGCGCCACGAGCGACGCCACGTTGACGAGCACACCCTGGGTTTCCAGATGTCCGAGGTACGAGGCGAACGTTTGCCAGCTCCAGGAGACCTCTTCAGGGGTGATGAAACCGCACACCCGCTCGACGTCCGACTTCGTCGTCGCCGAAAGCGGAACGCATCCGATGCCGCAGTTGCCGAGGAGCTCCGTGGTGATCCCCTGTCGCACGCGCCCCTCGAGGAGGCGCGCCTGATCGTGAAGCGGCAGGGTGAAGCACAGATCCGAATGGGAGTGCAGGTCGATGAAGCCGGGGGCCACGACGCGACCGCCTGCGTCGATACGGGGTGCTTCGACCTCGAGCCGCGACTCGACGGCGGCGATCCGGTCACCCAGGATGCCGACGTCGGCCCTGAAGGCGGGGCGCCCGGTGCCGTCGATGACCTGTCCGTTGGCGAGGATCAGATCCAGAGTGGGCTCCGCGTCAGCGGCCGAAGCGAGGTCGTTCGCCCAGGTGCCCGATCGAATGGAAACGATCCTTGTTGACCTTTAGGTTATTGGCTCCCTGGCTGCAGCCGGTGCACCCGGAGTAGGTCTCGTTGAAGTGACGGTAACAGCAGTCCATGAGGTTGTACCAGACGCCGTATTTCCAGCAGAAGAAGTTGGCGTCCCGGGGACGGAAGTTGCACTTGAGGACATGGCGTCGCAGGCCCCGGCCGGTCTCGTCGGTCCCCTCGGGCTCTACCGGATCGATGGTACGCAACTGCCCCCTCGCTGAGCTCATGCGGGCATTCTAATGCATTCCCGGCGCGCGAGCACCCCCACCGCGCCCGTTCCGGGGCTACGGGGCCTGCGGCCCGGGGGCGCTGAACCTCCCCGAAGAAGAGAGTGTCGAAATGCCGCGCCAGGGGACAGTCGTCGTGTACGTGGAGGCGCCCCGGCGCATCGCCGGCCCGGTTCTCAAGACCTTCGAGGAGCAGACCGGCATCGAGGTCAGCGCGACGTACCGGGAAAACCTCGGGGACCAGTTTCTGTCGACGCTGAAGTCGCAGGCGGAGCGGGGGGCGGTCGACGTTTTCTGGGGCGAGACTCCGCTCTCGGCGTACGACATTGTGGACGCCGGCCTGGCGGCGCCGTTCCGGCCGGCGGGGGCGCGCCCTGTGCCGGGACAATACCGCGACCGGGAGTTCCGCTGGATCGGCTTCGCCGTCAACCCCCGGGTCATCGTCTACAACACCAACCGCATGAAGCGCGAGGAGGCGCCGACAGAGACCACCGACCTCACGAGGGCTCCCTGGGCCGGCAGAGGGGCGATGCCTCGCATCGCCACAGGCCCCCCGGCCTTTCACGCCGCGGCCCTGTTCACGCTCTGGGGCCCGGAGAAGGGCCGGGCGTTCTTCGAAGCGCTGCGCGCGGACGGCGGTACGCGCATCGTGGAGGACGACCGCGAAGTGCGCCGTCTGGTGTCCGAGGGAGGGGCGGCCTGGGGGCTGATCGGACTCGATCAGGCGATCTGTGCCAAGCGCGAGGCCGAGCCGGTCAACGTCCTGTTCCCCGATCGACTCGGTTCGGGAGCGATCGTGCCGCCGCACGTGGCGATCCTTCTTCGAGGCGCTCCCCACGCCGCCCAGGCCAAGGGACTGTTCAGCTACCTGTTCAGGACCGAGTCAGCCTGGGTTCTGGGACAGAACGACTGCGCGCTCGTCACGCTGCTTCCCAACGTTCCCCGACCTGACTGGGTCCCTGCGCTCGGCGGGCTCAATGTCGCCCAGGTCGACCCCGAGGCAGCCTGGAAGGTCTATCGAGCCAACGCCCCTTATTTTTCCTCCTGGGGGGCGGAGCAGGGGCCGACGGCGGCACCCCCGATCCGGCCGCGGGCGGCGCTCGACCCTGCGCCACGGCCTTGACGGTCTGACGATCGCCTGACGGGCGTATCGCCGCAAACCCGCGTCAAATAGGGTTTTTTCACGTTGCCGCCCGATTTTTTGGGTGGTATAGAATACGCGCAGCCGATTCGGGAAAGGAGCGACCTCCGGGCCCGCCGGGGGTTTTTCATGCAGGGAGAGGTCCAGCCGAAACCGCCGCGATCGCCCGCGGTGGCTACGCGGAAGTTTCGCATCTTGATCGTCGACGACGACCGGGACAGCGTCGATCTGCTCGCCGAGTGGCTCACCATGGGCGGCTACGAGGTCACGCACGCCCGGGACGGCCAGGAGGCGCTGCGCCGGATCCAGACCGATCGCCCCGACCTCGTCCTTCTCGACCTGTTGATCCCGCCCCCGGACGGGATGCAGGTGATGCGTACCATCAAGCGCGACCGCCTGCTCTCCACCATCCCGGTCGTCGTGATGACCGTCAAGCGGGACGTCAAGAGCAAGGTCGAGTGCCTCAAGAGCGGCGCCGACGATTTCATCGTCAAGCCGTTCCACTTCGACGAGCTGGATGCCGTCCTGCGCTCGTCACTCAAGAAGCGCTACCTCTACACCTCTTTGGAGCGGGCCAACCAGCAGTTGCGCGACGCCAACGAGCGGCTCCTGAAGCTGACGGTCACCGACGAACGCACCAACCTCCTGAACGATCGCTACCTGAGGCGCCGGCTGTCCGAGGAGTTCAAGCGGGCGCAGCGCTACGGCACGCCGCTGTCCGTGGCCATGCTCGACCTCGACCACTTCAAGCAGGTGAACGACAAGTACGGGCACGACTGCGGCGATCAGGTGCTGCGCGAATTCGCAAAGCTCCTGACTGAGAACGCGCGCACCACCGACATCGTGGGGAGGTATGGCGGCGAGGAGTTCCTCATCGTCCTGCCCAACACCGACGGCATCCGCGCCGCCATCGTCGCCGAGCGCATCCGCAAGGCGGCCGACGAGCACATCTACAAGTACAAGGAGTTCCTGGTGCGGCTCACCGTGAGCGCCGGTGTCGCCTCCTCCCCCGCCAACACTCAGGTTCGGGACGAGAACGATCTCCTGAAGGCCGCCGACCAGGCGCTCTATCGCGCCAAACAGGTGTCGCGCAACCGGGTGATCGTGGACCGGGCCTCGATGCCGCCGGACGTCCTCGAGGGGGACCTGTCGTCGATCTTCAAGGCCTCATACGAGGACAACCTGGGTCGCGATCGCGATCGGGACGAGAGCTAGAGACTGTCCGTCGCCTCACCAGCGCTCGGCGATCGCTCTGACCAGAGCGCCGAGCCCGTCCAGGTCCTTTTCGTTAATCACTTCCACCGGCGAATGGGAATGGACCGTCGGCCAGGAGAGCGCCAGGTCGGGTGTCCCGAACTCGGGGAAGACCGATCCGTCGTTGCCACCGCGGGTCAGGCCGTATTGCACCGGTATTCCCGCCTGTCGCGCCAGGTTCAGGACGCGATCGACCAGAGCCGGATCGGTGATGTTGCTGCTGTCGATGGCACGCACCACGGGGCCTTTCCCCAGGATGGCGTGGGCGAAGGCGGGACGCTCCAGAGGACTGTCGGACGACACGAATGTATCCACGGCGATGGCCAGGTCCGGCCGCAGTGTCTCCGCCATCGCCTGCGCCCCGTCGAGGCCGGTCTCCTCCTCCACGGAGAAGGCGAAAATGAGCTTGTGGCGCAGGGTCTTCGGGTCGATCCCGCGCAGCGCCACGAGGAGAGCGGTGCAGCCGGCGCGGTCGTCCACGGCCCGGCCCGAGCCGAAAGAGCCGTACAGCCGTTGGAAGGCCTTCGGAACGGTGACGGGATCGCCGGGGGCGATGCCGAGCGATTCGGCCACGGCTCGCGACGAGGCGCCCACGTCGACGCGCACAGCCTCCTTGCCGAAGGCCGCGGGCGTCTCCACGGCGGAGGGGTCGAGGTAATTCGGCCGTGGCGGAACGACGCCACCGACGTCCCCCTTCGCTGCGTGGACGAGAACCACTTGCCCTTCGTAGAGCGTCTCGAAGAACCCGCCGACGGCCTTGACGTCGAGCCCTCCGTCCTCCCGGATCGCCGTCACGAGGTAGCCTGTCTCGTCCATGTGTGCGATGAACAGGAGGGTCTTGGCAGCGCGCTCCGGCCCCACCGTGACCAGCAGGTTCCCCTTGGCGTCCACTGCGGGTCGGGCCCAGGCCGGCAGAAGCGAGCGGATTCGATCGCGCACACCCTGCTCACGCGTCGATACCCCGGGAGTGTTGATGAGAGCCTCGAGGATGCCGAAGCTGCCACCCTCCCGGCCCGGGCGCGCGGCCCGAATGTCTCCTGCGCCGGCCAGGACGGCCGCCGTGATCGACGCGAGCGATAGCAGAACGGTGCGCGCCCGACCGGTCATCGGTCTTCTTCCGCGATCGACTTGAGGAGCGTCGCAAGCGCCACGATGTCATGCGCATCGACGACTTCGGCCGGCGTACCGGTATACAGGATAGGGACTCCGATCGGCAAAACGCGCGTCTTGCCGACGAACGCGCTTTGATCCCCCGCGGTCCCGTAGGTCGCGTTCTGCAAGGGCAGCCGGGTTCGCGCCGCGCGCTCGGCGAGGCGGTTGTAGATCTCCTGCGAGAACCCTTCCGTCCCGCCCGGAACGGCGACAACCGGCCCTTTTCCAGGCGCCGTGCGCGCCCCGCCCGGGAGCGGCGCGTCGACCACCAGGACGTCATCGGCCTCGACACGGTTGGCGAGACGCCCAGCCCCACGTCCTCCCATGAGCTGCTGGGCTGAGAAGGCCACGGTCAGAGTGCCATGGATCTTGGCGGGCTCGAGCTCCTGCAAGAGCAGGAGGAGGGCCGCGCACCCCGCCCGGTCGTCCATGGCCGGGCCGGCCAGCTTGCCGCCGGCCAAATCCACGATGCGCCGGGCGATGACGACGGGGTCGAGGAGCACGACACCCGCCGCCTCGACGTCCGCGGCGCTCCGTGCGCCAATGTCGACGAAAAGGTCTTCGTCGACGACCGGCCGGTTGAGTGGGGCGGCATTGCCGCGCCACAGGTGGGTCGAGTAGACGACCGAGACGGCCGGGATCGTGCCGCGCCGTCCCTGGATCAAAAGCGGCTGGCCCATGTGGAACTGATCGAACAGCGGCGAGAGGGAAAGCCGCGTCAGGCGCTGCAGCTTCAGATACCCCTGATCGGTGACCCCGGTCACGACGTACCCGGGCTCATCCATGTGGGCGAGGAGGAGAAGTCCCGGCTTCCCCGAGCCGACGCTCACCGTCAGGTTGCCGAGATTGTCCTCCTGGAACGAGGCCCAGGAGGGCGCCGCCCGGCGAATCGCGGCGCGCACCGGTCCCTCACGGCCAGCCACGCCCCCGACTGACGCCAGGGCGCGCACGAGTGCCCTGGCCTCCTCGAGTTGGTCGGCCCCGGACCGCGTCCATACCGACAGGGACGTCGCAAGTACTATGAAGACGAAAGCCGATGGCCGGCGACGTTCCGGACACCCCAGACGCGCCACGAGTTCCCCCTCCCCGGCGGCCCCCGTGGACGGCCGCGGGTCGATGGAAGGCCGCGGGATCATATCCCTGCGGGCGCGACATGGTACCCTAGTTGACCATCCCGTCCGCGGGAAAGGAGTCCGAAGGAAATTCATGGCCTCGATTCGGAAGGAGCGGGGCGCATGGTGGCGGTTCGACCCGGTGCGCCTTCTTCTCAGGGCGGGTCTCGCGGTCGCCCTGGTCCTGGCCGGACTCCTGACTCTGGCCAGCATCGACGCCAATTGGCGATTCGCCCACCTGGAGGCCGCGGCCCCGGCCCGGGTCTTCTCCGCCCCGTTCGTCCTCTCCGACAGGGTGGCGGTGGTCCGCGAAGATCTTTTCGAGAGGCTGGCGCGCCTCGGCTACCGCAAGATCGACGGACACCCCAGCATGCCCGGCGAATACTCTGTCCGTTTCCGGGCGCTCGAAATCTTCTTGAACGCTTTCAACTACCCCACCGGAAGGGTCGAGGCCATGCCCGTGCGCGTGAAGATTGGATTCGGGCGCATCGGTCACATCGAGAATCTCTCGAGCGGGGAGGATCTCGAGCGCGCTCTCATCGAGCCCGAGCCGCTGGGTACCCTATCCGGAAGCGTGCGGGAGGAGCGGCTCGCTGTGTCGATTGACGACCTGCCGAAGCACCTGCTCGACGCGGTCGTCGCGGTCGAGGACCGCCGTTTCTACCGGCACTCCGGCATCGACCCCCGCGCTCTCGCGCGCGCTCTTTTCGCCAACGTCAAAAGCGGCGAGGTCGTGCAGGGCGGCAGCACCATCACCCAGCAGCTCGCCAAGAATCTGTATCCGAGCGGCGAGAGAACACTGACCCGCAAGCTGTGGGAGACGCTGGCGGCGCTGAGCCTCGAGGCTCTGCACAGCAAGAGCGAGATCCTGGAGCGCTATCTGAATCAGATCTACATGGCGCAGCGCGGGCCGACTTCGATCATCGGGGTGGGCGCCGCCTCGGGACACTACTTCGGCAAGGACGCGCGCTACCTGGACCTGCCGGAAGCGGCGCTCGTCGCCGGGCTTATCCAGTCACCCGGGCGGTACCACCCGTACCGGCACCCGCGGGAGGCGCTTGAGCGCCGCAACCTGGTTCTGCGGTTGATGCGCGACGAGGGGTTCATCACCGAGCCGCAGTATGACGAGGCGCGGGAGGCTCCGCTCAGTCTGCGCCCGGAGCCGGCGGCCGACGCCAGACAGGCCCCCTACTTCATCGATTTTGTCGCGCAACAACTTCAGGATCAGGGGCTGCGCGACCCCGCCTCGCGCCTCGGGATTCGGGTGTTCACCACTCTGGATCCGCTGCTGCAGGCGCGCGCCGACAAGGCGGTCGACGCGAGCCTGAAGCAATACGAGCGCGCCTACACGCAGCTCCGTCCTCTGCCCGGCGGCGAGATTCAGGGGGCGTTCGTCGCCCTCAACCCCTCCGACGGCTCGATCCTGGCGATGGTCGGAGGCCGGAATTACGGACGCAGCCAGTTCAACCGGATTACCCAGGCCCACCGGCAGCCGGGATCCGCGTTCAAGCCGTTCGTCTACCTGGCGGGCTTCCAGAAGGCGCAGGACGAGCGCACGCCCCTGTTCACCGCCGCGACGGTCCTGGACGACTCGCCCCTGGAGATGGAGGTTTCCGGCCATCCCTGGGCGCCGCAGAACTTCGACCAGGAGTACAGGGGCCCGGTCAGCGCGCGCCAGGCGCTGGCGCTTTCCCTCAACGTGCCCACCATCCGGGCGGCCGAGACGATCGGGCTCAGGGACATCGTGCGAATGGCGCGGCGCTGCGGCATCGAGAGCCCTCTGCAGCCCGTCCCCTCGATCGCGCTCGGCACGTTCGAGGTGGTCCCGCTCGAGATGGTCTCGGCCTTCACGACCATCGCCACCCTCGGGACGCGCGCATGGCCGCGGGCGATCATCGCGGTGGTGGACGACAGCGGGAAGGTCATGGAAGTCCCCACCCACCCGCCGCAGGAGGCGGCAACGCCGCAGGCGTCCTACCTGACCCTCGACCTGATGCGCGATGTGGTCCGCTACGGCACCGGCGCCGCCATCTGGTCCTACGGCGTCGAAGGCGAGTTCGCGGGGAAGACGGGGACCACCGACGAGGGACGCGACGCCTGGTTCGTCGGCTTCACGCCTGACTTTCTCGGACTGGCCTGGGTCGGATTCGACAACAACCGTCCGCTGCGCCTGGGCGGCTCCGCCCTGGCTCTGCCGATCTGGGCCCAGGTCGCGCGCGGCGCCGGCATCGACCGGGGCCGGCGCTGGGAAATGCCCAGCGGAATCGTGGAAGAGGAGGTCGACTCGACCACCGGCCTGCGCGCCACCGCCCGCTGCCCCGACTCCACGCCCGAAATCTTCATCGAAGGCACGGAGCCGCCGGAGTGCGACCAGCACCAGGGCGGCTTCGAGTCCTGGGCGACGCGGATCATGAACTGGTTCCGCCACTGAGGACGGCGCCCGGCCATCAGACGTGGACCGGTCGCGATGGACGCTTCCTTAGCGCCTTCCTGCTTCGTCGGAGATCTCGACCACAACCTTGCCGGACCCCGTGTTGCCGGCCGCGTCGGTCGAGCGCACAACGATGCTGTGTTCGCCCGGAGCCGGGCGCGGCAATGTCAGGTCGTACCTCTCGAGCGGCGAATCGTTCAGTCCGTCCGTGGGCTGGACCGACTCCCAGTCGCCCGCGTCGATGGCGTAGGCCGTGTCGCGGATGATGCTGAACGAATCGGAGGCCACGAACGCGACCTTGACTCCGGATGGCTGCACCTGGGCCTTGATCCCCTCGATGCGGGGCGGCGTGTTGTCGACATCGAAGGGTTCCGAGATCTTCTCGGCCTGAAGCGCGCGGCCGGCAGGATTGGAGGGTGCGTCGCTCGCGACGACCCGGAACACGTAGGTCCCGTCCGGCATGGCAGTGCTGTCCCAGGTGACGAAGTCCTCGTCGATCCTGCGGCGCATCTGCTTCCACGCTGTCTCATCGGCCGCCCGGTAGTAGACGTCGTACACCAGGTCGTCGTCGTTCGGATCGCTGGCCTGCCAGGTGACGCTCCGTGCCCCGGCCTCGAAGCCGCGCCGCGACTGCGGGCGCGGGCGTCTGCGCCCACCGCTCTCGACGTCGGTCCCGGAGGGGCCGGCCGGCTTGGCCTCCTGCGTTCCGGGGGATGGCGAGCCCGGGATCTTCTGGAACGACACTCCCGGTGCCTGCACCTCGACCCGGCGGATCTCGGGCGGCAGGTTGGCCTGCAGGTAGGTGATCGCCACCTCGCGCAGAGACGGCGAGCGCTGCGGGTCCTCTGTTTTCATTTCGGCGCGCCACTGCAGGAAACGCGAGGCCGGGCAGTTCAGGAGCGCCCCGTCGGAGTTGAACGGCGCGCTCCTCCAGTCCGACCACGTCCGATCGGGCTCCTCGGTGTTGCCGCACCTCACGTTCAGGACGATCGAGGTCCCCTTCGGCGCGTCGACGCGCCAGTGGGCGCGCCCCCAGGTGGCGAACGACCGGGCGTCGAGCACGCGCGACTCGAACGCTCCCGACGGCGCGAAGCCTGTGCGCAGGAGCGACAGGCTTCCGAAGTTGCTGCCTGCGACCGCAATGTCCCCCTGTTTCGGCGGCGATGCCGAGGTCTCCCGCGTCTTCGATTCGCCGGCGTCCGCGCCCAACCGCAGAAGGGCCGTCACCTGCCCCGATGACAGGCGCGCCAGCTCGTGCACTTCGCCTTCGGCATCGAGGGAGTAGATCCGCCCCTGCGAGCTCGATCCCATGAGCAGATCCCCCGAGGACGACACGGCAAGGCTGAGAATCGCCTCCTGGCTGCCCGACCACATCTCGCGCGCGTACCCTTCAGGGGAGATCGCCAGGACCTTTCCCTCCATCCCGATCGGGACTCGCTGCTCGGGAACGGGCTGTTGCTCCTGCGGTGGCGTCGGGGTCGGCTGGGGCGCGCCCCCGTCCGTGGGGGCAGACGGCTGGGCGGAGGCGGGCGGGGCCGGCGGAAGCGGCGCGGGCCGAGCCGCGCGCCCCGACTCACCGGCGACCGCCGCGTAGATCGTCCCGTCCCGCGCCAGCGCCAGTGAGACGACCTCGCCGAGCGGCGCATCGTACAGGACGAACCCTTCCCCTTTGGGCGAAATGCGGAAGACAAGGCCGTGGCCGTCGGTGCCCGCAATCAGGCTCCCTTTCGAGTCGAGGACGAGCGAGCGTATGTGCGTTTCGGCCGAATCGAAGAAGATGCGCCCGTGCCCCTCCGGGTCGACCCTGAGGATTCGCCCCTCGATCCCGGTGGCCGCGTACAGCGCCCCGTCGCGGTCGAGCACGAGCGCCCAGATGTACTTCTCGCCGCTGTCGTAGGTCCAGACGGCTTTTCCGTTGGGCGCGATCTTGTAAATCTTGCCGCCCGGCGAAGACCCGGCGAAGACATTGCCCGACCGGTCGAGTGCCAGCGCGTGGACCTCGGGTTCGCCCGCCTTGAAGAAAGTCTCGGCACCCGAGCCGGTGATGCGGTAGACAGCGCCGTCGTTCCCGCCCGAGGTGTACAGCTTCCCGCCCGCGTCCTGGGCGATGGCCCAGAGGTACGGTTGTTTGGCTTCGTACACCAGGTCGAGACGCGGCGACAGCCGGAGGAGACCGTCGGCCAGAAGGGAGACGCCCTTCAGCTCCCCCTTGGCGAAATCATCCTTCTCCCTCTGGCGCCACGTCTGCGAGATGACGGCCCGGGACGAAGTGGCCTGGAACAGGAGGACGGCGAGGGCGGACAGGACGGCGGCGATCCCGGCGGCGCGCTTCATTTCACCCTTATGGAGATGCGGCGGCCGCCCACGACCACGACGTCCAGATCCTTCGGGAGTTCCAGGATTGGCGCTTCACCCATCAGGGTCGTGTCGGCGCTCAGCCGCGGATTGTTGAACACGGTGAAGATCGACAGGGGGAGATCCGGCAGAACCTCGCTGCGGACGATCGCCGTCGGCGCCCGCCGCGTCATTCTCAGGTAGAGCGTACGGCTGCGTCTCTGGCGGCTCGCCAGGCGCACGAGGTCGCCGAGGCCTCCGGCCTGGGCCACCTGACGCTCGATCGTCCGGCGATCCAGACCGTCGATGGCCGGGCCGCTGCCGACGACGATCTCGGCGTCGCCGGGTGTGGTGTCCTCCGGAATCGTCACGACCCAGGATTCCTCCCACTCGCGACCACGGTACAGGTCGAGCACCGCGGTGACAGTGACGCTTTCGCCCGGCCGGACCTCGGTGCGCGAGGCTCGGAGCGACGAAACGACCGCGACTTGCGAGCCCTGCAGCATCTCGACACTGACGTCCACGCCGGCGATCGTCGGCTCCTCGAACCGATTGTTGTAGAGGAGATTGAACAGGCCCCCCGCGTCATTCGCGAGCGCCACGTGGACCGGCTGCGCCGGATTGGTCCCCGAGTAGAGGTCCTCCACCGTGACCGGCGGGAACCCCCGGACATCGATGCGGTAGCGCAGCGCGAGTGTCGCGGAGGCGTCGAAGTCCGTGGTCCGCACCAGACTGTTGGCGGTCGTGACCGACAGCAGGACGGGGGACCAGGCGCGGTTTCTCAGAATGTTGTAGTGGAAGTCGCGCCGGCCGGCGCCCGACGTCACGCGCACCGTGACCGGAATGGTCGGCGCCTCGCGACCCACCTCACCGACGATCGCCGTGAGCCCGTCCTGAAAGATGGTCCCGACAGGTGGCGTTGCGTTGGCGAGCTTGAAGGACGCGGCGGTCGACGCGAAGGTCAGGAGAACCTGCGCCTGCGTCATCGGCATTTCCATGGCGCCGGCACCGAGCAGGGGGTGGCCGAAGGCGAACACCCGGTTCCCATCGATATGAGTGAGAGTGCCGATACCGACGAAGTTCAGGTCACCGGTGGCGAGGGCCGCCCCGATCGCGGTGCCTGGCGTGAGCGGGAGCGGGCCGGATGGGGACACGACCCCTCCCCCCGCCGTGGGCTCCAGACCGCACGACTCGAAGATCGGAGCGTAATAGCGCAGGACGCCGGGGTCGCACCCCGAGCAGACGAGCGGTATGCCGATCGGCTGCAGTCCCGCCGGCGGTCCGCCGGCCGCCGCCATGGACGGTCCCTCCGCTGCCGCGCGCGGGGCGCCGCCGTCCGTTCCGGAGATCGGTCCCTCCGCGCCGGCGCGCGAAGCCAGGAAGTGACCGAGCAGATCGGGCGCCCGCGTCACGCCCTCGGCGGCCCGCGCGGGCGCCGCGAGCTTGATCATGTCGGCGATCGGGGTGATGCCGGCGATCGCCTCCTTGGCGAACGTTCCAAGCCGATACGACACGGCGCCGACGAGCTTCCCGTCGACGTAGACCGGGCTGCCGCTCATGCCCGAGACGACGCCGGTGTACTCGACCTTGTCCCCGCGCAGGCGGGCGATGATGAGATCCTGCTGCGGACCGATGGCGCTCTTCAGGACTCCCACGATCTCGACCTTGAACTCCTCCAGATTGTTTCCTTCGAACACCGTGCGGGCGGTCCCCTGCATCCCGGGCCGGAGTTCCTCGATCGGCATGAAGGCGACCGGTGTGCCGGAGGGCGCCGCATCCCCCGTTGCCGCAAGCGCCGGCGCCAGCGCGCCGAGAAGCGCGAAGCCCACCGCCGTTATAGCCACGAGACTCCAGGGGCGCGGACGGCCGTCGCCGCAGGTCCCGCTCGGGACCGGGGTCGCCGCCCCGGGACGGCTCATTCCTCTTCCTTTTCCTTGCTGTTCTTGCCTTTGAGTGCGGCCTTCACTGACTCGACGATGTAATTCTGCATCGACGGCTTCTGGTGCTTGACCGATTCGTACACCAGGCAGGGAAGCTTGAGGGAGATCTGGACGCCATCCTCGTCCAGTGATTCCAGCCAGCGACCAAACTTGTCCCATGAGTCCCAGGTCAGCTTCCTGATCGCGCCCTTGCTGTACAGCTCGATGAGGCTGACGTCATCCTTCAGCTTGAACAGGACGGAGCGCTCATCGTAGTCCTTGAAGTCGCTGTAGGCGAAGAATTTTACTTCGCCGGCGATCTGGTCCTTGCCCTTGATGCTGATCTCGGGCGTCTTGTTGCAGCGCATCAGAATGTAGTCATCCTTCCCCTTGAAGTGGAAGGCGACGATCGGATCGGTGGTGCGGTCGTTGTCACTGGGCGTCTTCAAGGCGCGATAGACACGACGTGCGATCTGTTCGTTCGTGGTATATATCCCGCCCTCTCTGGCTACTCGTTTCATCGTCGGACCAATATAGCACATTACAACTTTGTAAATGGGCCGCTCCGCATCGACCTGTCGTCTCTTCTTTGACCTTGAAGGTTGCGTCCCTTCGCGGTACATGGATGGTCCAATGCAAAATCGAGGAACGACCCTCTGGACGGGGCTTCTATGCGGCTTCCTCGCCGCGGGAGGCGCCGCCTCGATCCTGTCCGCGCAGACTCCGACTGCACCCACGGCAGGCGAGCCCCGCGTCAATTCCCCGGCCCTCGTCCGTGCCCTGGCCAGCATGCGACCGGACTATATGCGCTACATTTTCTCGGTCCGGCCGCTCGCACCGGGTGTTGGCCGGCGCCTCTACATGGCTCTGGTGCGACCGGGGGCGACCGACCCGGGCGGTCGCGGCAGCGCACCGTACGCCGGCCGGGGCGCCCGGAACGACATCGTGTACGACGAGGCCGCGGTCTCCTCGGGCCACAGCGTGGCCTGGAGCCGCCTGCTTCTGGACCACGAGTATTTCCACGCCCGTCACATGGCCGGCGCCACGCTTCTACCGGTGGCGCGCGGCGACTCACTGGAGGTGGAAAGGCACTACAACGAAGCGGCTGCCTGGGGGTTCAACGTGGCCGAGGCGCGCGCCGGGCAGTACACGGGATTGCGCGAGGATGAGTTCCGAGAGGCTCTCGATCGACTGGGAGAGCACTACGCGGCCTTGCGGACGCTGCTCAAGGACGCCGACCCGAAGCGCTGGAGCCGGCTCTCGGAGCTGTTGAGCCGACCCGACCGGCTCATCGAGACCGCCGACGGACCTTCTGCAGCAGATCGTCCACGTCCTTCTGGTTTGGTTCGATCGTCAACGATTCGTTGAGGAATTGGACCGCCTTCTCGTACTGGTGCTCCTGGAGGTAGGACAGGGCCAGGGCATTGAACAACGTCGTCGTTCGTACCCCTTTGTCGCGCGCCGTCTCCAGCGCTCGGATGGCCTCGCGCGATCGGCCCATCCGTCCTTCGGCCGCGCCCAGGTTCACCCATGACTCGACGTTGTCGGGATCCTTCGCCACCGCGCGGCTCAGGATGTCCACGGCATCCTGCAGCCGTCCGTTACGCCCGTACAGGGCGCCGAGATTCGCCATCGTCGGCGCGTAGTCGGGATCGAGATCGAGCGCCCGCTTGAAGGTCTTCTCCGCCTGCGGGACATCCCGCTTCCACTCGTAGATCAAGCCCAGCCAGTTCAGGTGGACCAGCGATTTATCGTCGAGCTCGAGTCCTTTGCGCACGATAGGCTCGAGTGTCAGGATGCGAGGCGTGTTCTTGTACAGCGTGTGCAGCTCCGCGAGCGGGTCCGAAAGGGCTGGGTCCATCTTCAAGGCCTCCAGGAGCTCGGTCTCGGCGTCCGCCATTTTCCCGTCCTTCAGAAGCAACGAGCCGAGCGCAGCCCGGATCTCCGGTACATCGGGGTGCTCGGCTCGCAGCCGCTCGAAGTAGGGAATGCCCTCGCGCGCCCTTCCAGCGTCACGGTAGATGCGGCCGAGCTTTATGTAGACGCTCTTGTCCCGGTCGGGGTCCGTCTCGATGACCGACCGCCCCACCCGGATGGCGCGGTCGTAGTCCCTCTGCGCTTCGGAGAGTTCAATCTGAAGCTGGAGCGCCGAGACGTAACCGGGCTGCTCTCTCAGGGCCTGGTCCAGGGCAGCCTGGGCCCGCGTGTAGTCCTTGGTCTTCATGAAGAGGGCCGCCTCGTTGAGATGGGCGCTGACGAGCGCCTGCGCCGGCGCATCGCCGCCCGCCTCCGCGCCGCCCGTTTCGCCTCCCTTGCCGGGCGCCGGGATATCGGCGCCCCCCCCGATATATCCCAGTCTCTTTAGATTCTCGACCATCTCCTGGTCCACGCTGCTGGGCTCGACGATGGTCCTGTTGTCCTCCAGCCGCCGTCCGATGTCCTCATAGGAAGGAACGCTGTTCACGGCGAAGCGCTTGAGGAACCCATCGTCGATCGCCTCCTTGATGACACGGCCCGGCATGTCCCCGGCGATCGGCAGGCCGGAGAGGTAGAGGACCGTCGGAGCGACGTCGAGGAGGCTCGTCGTGTCGAGGTGTCCAGGCCTGATGCCCGGTCCGGCGATGATCAGGATGCCATAGCGCCGGTGCCAGAGGCCCGGCTTTCCCTCGATGTACGGCGGGTCGTCCTTGGGTCGGCTGCCGCCGTTCTGGAACCCGTGATCGGAGAGAACGACCACGACGGTGTCAGGTGACAACTTCGAGAGAATCTCGCCCAGGAGTCGATCCTGGTAACGGTAGTACGTTGTGACCACGTCCCTGTATTTCGAGTATTCCGCCGCCGTGACCATGTCCATCTTCGGTGGCATGTAGTGCGCGAAGCGGTGACAGACCTCGTCGATCCCCTGGTAATAAATGGAAAACAGGTCCGGCTGTCCTCGTCCCAGGATGTCGAGGGCGATCGCCTGATACGATTTTTGACTGGCCAGGATCTTCGTCAGGTGGTTGACCGGCGCGCGGTAGGCGTTCTTCGGATCCTCTTCGACCTGCCGGCGCAACGATGCGAATTCAGCAGGCGTGACGTCCGCGAAGCGGCGAATCTCGCCGAGGCCGATCGAAGTGTCGTTCGTCAGCTTCGGGCGAATCTCTTGGAAGTAGCTCTCGGGGTAGGTCACGGCGGTACGCTCGGGTTCGCTGGATACGAATCCGAACAGGCTATACGCCGCGCGGTCCGAGACCATGAAGCCCTGGACCGGCTCGGAGGGCCACGTCGCCCACCAGGCGATGAACGCGGACGATTTTCCCGCGTCCGTGAACATGTTCCACAGGGCCTTCACCTTGCGCCACTGGCTCGACACCGGCACGACCCGGCCGGTCTTCGCGTCCTTCGCCAGAAAGTCAATGATGCCGTGCTGCTCCGGGGGTTTTCCGGTGGCGACGCTCGTCCACAAGAGGGGCGACAGCCAGGGCATCATCGTCTTCATGTTGCCCCAGGCGCCCCGGGCCTTCAGGCGCGCCAGATTCGGGAGCTGCCCCCGCGCCATCATCGGGTCGATGATTTCCCAGTCGGCGCCGTCGAGTCCGAGGATGGCGACCTTGAGCTTCGTGTCGGCCATCCGCTCGCGCAGGGCTCGCCCGGAGATCGCCGCTACGGTGTCCCCCGCTCCCCGGACCCGGTGGAGACTCAGGACCACCGAGGTGAACCCCTGCTCCTCCAGGCGGCCCTTCAGCTTCGCCTCGACCTCCGATGTCCCCTGCAGAAGGACAACCGACTCGGCCGAAGCGCCGCCGCCCCACTCGGCGAGGGTTGTGGATGCGGCGGTCTCCAGCGCGCCCTCGAGTGGTCGTGAAGAGCCCGTCCGAGCGAGAAACCCGGCGAGGGCGGCGGCATCCATTTGCGCCTCGACCTCGTACGGGATCTCCAGATCGATCCCCTCGCGGGTGCGCACCTGGACCGATGTCGAGACCCGAAACGGCCCCTCCGGGATCCGCAGGACCCGTTGCACGAAGGGCAGGATGAAATGACGGCCCGCTCCCAGCGGCGCGAGGTCGCGGAGGCCGGCGGTGCGCCGGAACGCCCGCTCCCCCTCGTCCACGCGCACGACCGAGAACCGCGCTAGCCCGAGGGCGGTGATGATGGAGAGCGCGGCCAGGACCAGGCGCCATCCGTGCCCGCGTTTGCCGGGGTCACCGGGCGTACGGCGGACCGCGTCGCGCCCCTCTCTCGTGCCGGATCCGGAGCTCATCGTGATCTCCACGCGTGGCGCGGCAAGTGGCCACCAGGCAGGATGTTTCGAGTATAGCACCCGCTTCATCGGGCTCCCGTCGCCTGGACGTCGCCGGGTCAGGTCCGGCAATGCGCCTCCCAAGCCTTACTGAGCGATTTCCAAAGTGAAATGGACTCACCCGGGGTGGGACCCAATCTTTGGACCTGTGCCTCGACGATTCGGTCGGTGCCCCAGGAGCCGGTCTGGGTATCGGACTGGCTCCTAGCCGTGCGCCGGGGCGGAACCGGTGGTGATCTCGTGTCGAGACTGAGAGCGGCCGCGCGGGCCTACATCGTCGCCGTCGATGTGGCCGGGGTCGCGGCTCTGGCGGCCTCGTTCGTCTTCGGGGGTCGGCCCGACCTCGTCCGGCTCCTGGTGGCGGTCGCGGCTGCCGCTCTATCGTCCCCGTTCCGGATTCCCCTGCCGGTCATGGGGAACGTGTCGATCGCCTTCACGTTCGTCTTCGCCGCCCTGCTGGTCCTCGGGATTCCTGCCGCCGCGATCACCGCGGCCGTCGCCGGGATGGCGGCGTCGCTCCTGCGTCGAGGGACCCGATGGCCCCTGAACCGCATTCTGTTCAACGCCCTGGAGTTGGCCGTCTCGTCGACGGCCGCCGGTTGTGTCTTCCTCCTGGCCGGCGGGACTCCGGGCCAGCTGGATCTGGCGCAGGAGTGGCCGGCGGTCCTCCTGTCCGCCGGGGTATTCTTCGTTGCTAACTCGTGCCTCGTGGCCGGTGCTATCAGCCTGACCGACGAGATCCCGTTCTTCCTCAACTGGCGGACTAACTTCCTGTGGACGGGGCCTGCCTACCTGGCGGGCGCCTTCCTGGGAACGGCCCTGACTCTCGGAGTCCAGAACTTCGGGCTGCTGGCGCTCGGCCTGTCCCTCCCGCTCCTGTACGTTCTCTATTTCTCGCTCCGGCTGTACGCCGAGAAGGTTGCCGAGGAACGCCGCCACGGCCGGCAGGTCGTCCCCGAGCATATCCTCTGCAAGCCCGGCCCCCTCACCCGCGAGGAGACCGAGAAGATGCGCATCCATCCCCGCATCGGCGTCGAGATCCTCGAAACCATCAGCTTCCCCTTCCCGCTCACCGACGTGGTTCGCTCGCACCACGAGAAGTGGGACGGCAGCGGCTATCCCGATCACCTCAAGGGCGAAGAGATTCCGATTACGGCGCGTATCTTGTCGGTCGTGGACTGCTTCGACGCCCTGACCTCCGACCGCCCCTACCGCAAGCCGCTCAGCCCTGAGGAGGCGCTGAAGTACGTCCAGAGCGAGACGGGAACCTCGTTCGATCCGGCCGTGGTCGAGGCGCTGGTGAAGAACATGGACCGGCTGGGGGCCCTGGCGGCAGAGATCAACCAATCGCATGAGACCTCGACCGCTCCCGACAAGCGCCGGCTCCCCAAGGGGGTCGACCCGCTGACGCGCGATACGAACCAGCTCCGCACCTCGATCACCGAGACCATCCAATCGGCGCAGCGCGAGCTCTTCGCCCTGTACGAAATCGCCCAGAGCACCGCCCGCAGCCTGAACCTGGACGAGGCGATGGGGTTCATCGCGGGCAAGATCGCGCACTTGATCCACTACCGCTGCCTGGTCCTGTACCTCTACGACAAGGAGCGCCGGGTCCTGGCGGCGCGCTACGTGCATGGCCTCCACTCCCAGCGTCTCGGGCACCATACGATTCCACTCGGAGAGAGAATGAGCGGGTGGTCGGCGGTGCATCGGATGCCGATCCACGGCATCACCCACGAGGAGCCCGTGCTGCGCGAGGGGGCGCGATCCGACCTGGAGGAGCTGATGTCGGACCGGACGGTGGAGGGGCTCGAGAGCTCGATCGTAGCACCGCTTCTCGACGGCGACGCGGTCCTGGGTGTTCTGGCCCTCTACGATCTCCGCGACCGGCCCTACGAGGACGACAACCTGCGCGTCATCTCGATCGTCGCGAAGCACGTCGCAACGGCGGTACGAAATGCCCTGCAGTACAGCGCCGGCCAGGGTAGCGCCCTGATCGACCCGCTCACGCGCCTGCCGAACGCCCGCTACCTCTTCGTCAGCTTCGAGGAGGAAATCAGCAGAGCCCTGCGCCAGCAGGTGCCGCTCAGCATCATCGAGCTGGACGTGAATGACTTCAACGAGGTGAACGACCATCACGGCCACCCCGCCGGCGACCGCATCTTGCGCGAGCTGGCGCGCCTGGTCCGGGCGCAGCTTCGGGGCTGCGATACCTGCGTGCGCTACGCGGCCGACGAGTTCATCGTGATCGTCCCGGGCGTCGGCAAACAGGAGGTCAACCGCCTGCAGAGGCGCATCCAGGAAGCGATCGAAGACCACAAGTTCATCGTGCACGGCGGCAGGCCGGTGCGTCTCTCGGTCAGCATGGGTTCGTCTTCGTTCCCCGAGGATGGCAAGTCGTTCGACGCACTGATCGCCGTGGCCGATGCCCGCATGTACGAGGTGAAATCGTCCCGCCGCAAGGGCGATCCAGACGGCTCCGGGTACCAGCGATTCACCGGTCGCCGCAGCATGCCGGTGAACTGAGTCGGATCGCCGCTTTTCTGACATTCCTGCCGTGAAGAAAAGCTTTGCGTCTTCAATGGATTAGTAGTATTTTCCCGCCATCGCCCGGGGGGACGGCCCGCTTCTCTGCACCCTTCAAGTTAGCCTTCTTCCCGGGACGACCGGGACACGGTTCCCAACTCTTATGCACGATCGCCGCCGCCCCGATGCCCGAAAGTCCTGACCGTCTCATCAACCAGCGGTATGCCGTTGTCCGCCTCCTTGGCGAAGGAGGCATGGGATCGGTGTACCTGGTGCGGGATACCTACCAGGGGGGCCGGCAGATCGCCCTGAAGTTCCTGCGAGCCGAGGGGCTCAACAGCGAGACCGTCGAGCTCTTCAAGGAAGAGTTCCGCTCCATGGCGCGCCTGCGCCATCCGAACCTCGCCGAGGTCTACGACTTCGGCACGATCGAGGGCGACGGCCGGCATTTTCTGACGATGGAATATGTGAAGGGGGAGGATCTTGGCCGGCAGGGGCGTGCCGAGCTCGTCGAGCGCTTCGATAGCCTGGCCGTGCAGGGCCTGCGGGCCCTCGATTACATCCACTCGCGTGGCCTCCTGCACAACGACATCAAGCCCCACAACATCATGATCCACCCTCCGTTCCAGGTGAAGCTCCTCGATTTCGGGCTGGCCCACGGCCAGGCCGAATCGGCCCGGCCTGGTCTCAGCGGGACGCTGCATTACATCGCACCCGAGCGCTTCGGAGACAAGAACGTCGACGAGCGTTCCGACCTCTATTCCCTGGGTGTCATCCTGTACGAGGTACTCACGGGATCGTTGCCGTACCAGGGAAAAGAACCCGGCCAGGTGGTCGGAGCGATCCTGCGAGGCGAAGTGCGGCCTCCCCGTCAGCTGAACTCCGCGGTTCCAGAGCGCCTCGAGGCGTTCGTCATGGCGCTCATGGAACGCGCTCCCGCCTCCCGTCCGGCCAGCGCGGCCGCTGCGCTGGACCGACTGAACACCGGCCTGGCGCAGCCACACCGGATCGATACGCCCGAAACCTACGCCAGCTTCGTGACTTCGGGGCGGTTCGTGGGCCGCGACCGGGAGTTGAGCACGCTGATGCAGCTGGCGACGGAGCATGTGCTGGCCGCCGAGGCCGACGACCGATTGCCGCGACTGGTGCTGCTGAGCGGTCCAAGCGGAATCGGCAAGAGTCGGTTGCTGCGCGAGCTGAAGCACCGGCTGCAGCTCGCCGGCATCCGCAATCTGACCGGACGCTGCTACGAGGACGGCGGCGTGCCGTTCCATCCATTCGTCGAGGTCCTGCGGCAGCTCGCTCGTCCGCCGGAGCTGCCGTCCGAACTGCGGGCGGTCGTCGACCAGCTCGTGCCGCCCGAGACGCCCGCGGGGCAGGGGCAGCCCACCGGCCCCGGGCCGGCGGAGAGACTCGGCAAGAAGGAGTTCATCCGCGCCGTCGGGGAGTCTCTGATGCACATGGCGCAGGGTGTGCGCGGCGTCGTGTTCCTCGAGGATCTGCACTGGAGCGACGCGCCCGGAGTCGATCTCCTGGAGCACCTCGTGCTCAGGCCAGGCCGCGGCCCCTGGCTCTTCATCGGCAGCCTGCGGGACGAAGAGGCACGCTCTGCGCCGATCGCAGCCCTTCTCAAAGGCCTCTCCGGCGCCGCGCGCGTCCTGCCGGTCTCCCTCGATCCACTCAACACCGAACAGGTGACCGAGCTCCTGGCCTCGATGGTCCCGTTCGAGGAGCGGCCCGAGGGCCTCGCACGCATTCTGGCCGACCGCACCGCGGGAAATCCGCTGTACCTGGAAGAGCTGATGAAGGCGCTCGCCGAAGAGGGAACGCTCAGGCGTCACGGCCGGGCCTGGATCGCCGAAAGCCGCACGCTCGACGCCATCCGCCTGCCGCCGAGCCTCGCGAGCGCCGTCGTGAAGCGCCTGTCTGCCCTGGCCGCCGGCGAGCGGCTGGTGGTGGAGGTCCTGGCGGTCTTCAACCGGCCGGCCGACGCGAAGTCCATCGCACTGGCGTCGGGCCTGGACGAAAAGACAGTCGAGGACGCGATCGAAGGGCTCAACCGGCTGCGGCTCGTCGCGCTGGAGACGGAGGGGGACGGCCGGTCGGTGATCGGTCTGGCGCACAGCCGGATCCGAGAGGCCATCTACAAGGAAATCCCCGAGGAACGGCGTCGTGCCCTGCACCGGGCCGTCGGCGTGGCCATCGAGGAGGCCCACGCCTCCTCGATCGAAACGATCGTCGAGGAGCTGGCGCACCATTTCACCGCCGCCGTCGATCGCGCGCGCGCCGCCGACTTCTGCCTGCGGGCGGCCAGGAAGGCCAACGCCCTGTTCTACCCGCAGCGCGAGCTGCAGTTCCTGGTCCAGGCGCTGGAGTTCCTGCCGGAGGGGGACACCGCCCGGCGATTCCCGGCTCTTCGAGACATGAGCTGGACCCAGGCTAACGACCTGCGCGACCACGAGGGGGCGGTGCGCACCGGCCGCCTGCTGCGGGACGAGGCCCGGAAGGTCGGGGACCGGATGTACGAGGCGATCGGGCTGCGCCAGATTTCATGGTCCCAGGGGTTCATGGGCGACGTACGGGGCGCCCTCGAGAACGGCCGGCGGTCCCTCGCCCTTGCGCGTTCGGCCGGGAACAAGGAGCAGCAGGGATTTTGCCTGAACGTCCTGGGCGCGATCTACGCGACGCACGGGGATCATGCCCGGGCGATCGAATGCTTCAACGAGGCCCGGTCGATCTTCGAGCCGATCGGAGAGATCGTCGGCCTGATCAACGTCACGAACAACGCCGGGCTCAATTACCTCGGCCAGGGAGACGCCGGAAAGGCCGCGGAACTTCTGGAGAAGGTGCTCGAGACCGCCCGGAAGCACGCCATGCCGAGCCGATACTACCGGACGCTTCCGAACCTGGGCATGGCCCGCTACGAGACGGGAGACCTCCAGGGCGCGATTCGGGTCATCGAGGAGGCGCTGGCCTGGGGGCGCGAGCACGTCTACCCGGAGGTGATCGTCCAGTGCCTTGAGGGGCTCGGATGCATGCTGATGTACCAGGGACGCTTCGATCGGGCGCTGCGGTGTTTCGAAGAGCAGCGCGCCGTCATGCGTGAGACGGGCAACCGCTCCGGTTTTCCTGTCGTCTTCGACTTCATCGGAACGATCCATCGCGATCTCGGTCGGCTCGAAGCGGCCAAGGAGGAGCACCGGGAGGGTCTGGATGTCGCGCGAAAATACGACTCGAAGATACAACAGGGCTACCTGCTGGCTTCGCTCGCTGCCGACCTGCTTGAGGAGGAGGCGCTGCGGCCCGCAGAGGACTCTGCGCGAGAGGCGCTGACCCTCGGGCGCGCCCTTCATCACGAGAGGATTTGCTGCTACGCCCTGTGCGTGCTGGCCCGTTCCGCGGCCAGCCGCAACGACCGCCGCCCCCTGGCAGCCGCGATACGCGCTCTGACACGCATCGACGCCCGCCTCCTGCGCTACCACGATCGGCTGCTGGTGAATCTCACGCTCGGCCGCTGCGCACTGGCCGCCGGCAGGCCGCAAGACGCAGTGCGCGAGGCGCGCGCCGGGCTTCTCTCCGCCGAGAAGGCGGGGATGCGTGAGTTTCAGTGGCGGCTCAATGTGCTGATGGGTGATTCACTGGTGGCGAAAGGTTTGCCTGGCGAGGCGACCAGCTTCTATAATGCGGCCCGCGACATCATTCGTCAAACAACATCGGAGATCGAAGACCCAGCCATGCGCAAAGACTACGAGAGCGACGAATCGCGTCAGACGGTCGTGGCCCGAGCCGGCGAGCCCGGCGGCATCCCGGCGGTGAGCGAATCGGCGTCCGGCGCCGCGAAGGGTGATCCGGTGAAAATGCTGACCACCATCTACCAGATCACCCAGATCATCAACTCGATCCTCGACCTGAAGGAGCTCCTGAACAAGGTGATGGACCTGGCCATCGATCTGGTCGGCGCCGAACGCGGTCTCATCTTCCTCTACCGCAGCGAAACGGACGAGATGGAGATGGTCGTGGCGCGCAATATGGAGCACCAGACGATCAAGGACGCCACCGAGTACAGCCGCAGCATCGTCATCTTCACCGAGGAAGACCTCAAATTCCTCGAAGCGTTCGCCAATCAGGCGGCGATCGCCATCGAGAACGCGCGTCTGTACGAGCAGGCGCGGCAAGAAAACCAGTACTTGAAGCAGGCCGTGCAGGAGCGCTACGGCTATGAGAACATCATCGGAAACAGCTCGAAGATGCGGGAAGTCTACACGCTGCTGGCGCGCGTGACGTCGAGCAATTTGCCGGTGATGATCCGCGGCGAGAGCGGCACAGGCAAGGAACTCGTCGCCCGCGCCATCCACCACAACAGCCCGCGGCGCGACCGCAAGTTCTTCACCGAGAACTGCGCCGCCCTGCCCGACACGCTTCTCGAGAGCGAGCTGTTCGGCCACGCCAAGGGCGCCTTCACCGGCGCCGACACCTCACGTCGCGGCCTGTTCGAGCTGGCCGACGGCGGCACCCTGTTCCTCGACGAAGTCGGCGACATGAGCATGCCGATGCAGAGCAAGCTGCTGCGCGTCCTGCAGGATGGCGAGTTCCGCCCGGTCGGCTCCGAGACCCCGCGGCACGTCGACGTGCGCGTCATCTCGGCCACCAGCCGCGACCTCGAGGCGATGATCAAGCAGAAGGCGTTCCGCGAGGACCTCTACTTCCGCCTCAAGGTCATCACCGTCAAGCTGCCGCCCCTGCGCGAGCGCCGCGAGGACGTCCCCCTGCTGATCGACCACTTCCTCGCCAAGATCGCGCACGAGAACAGGACCCCCAAGCTGCGCGTCGATCGCGACCTCATGGCGCTGTTGACCCGCTACGACTGGCCCGGCAACGTGCGCGAGCTGGAGAACCAGGTGTACCGCCTCGCCCTGTTCGCCGGCGGCGACACGCTGACCCTGCATGACGCCCAGAGCGACACCGAGTTCTTCGGCAAGGTGACCCTCCCCGGCACCCGCGGGGCCGACACCCGCCTGACGCGCGACGATCTCCAGCGCGCCCTCAACCAGGCCAACGGCAACCGCGACGAAGCCGCCCGCATCCTCGGCATCAGCCGCGCCACCTTCTTCCGGAAGCTCAAGCAGTTCGAGCTGGCTCAGAAACGCCCCCGCCTCGTCCGGCCGCCCCACACTGCCTAGAGTCGCAATAAATATAATGATGGGAATCTCATGACTGCCTATCGGGGGGCTCAATGAGAC
>QHXX01000067.1 GCA_003223135.1 Acidobacteriota bacterium
TGATCGTGGAGCACTTGCAGATGGTGTCGCTGAACTACATCGGTTTCATGAAGAAGATCGCCCGCCAGGTGACGCATGCCCTCCCGGCGCCCCTCCAGGACGAGATCAAGGCCGTCCTCAAGCACGCGCCCGAAGCGGGCGCCGCGGCGCCCCGCTGGGAGTCGCTCAAGGAGCTGCTCCACAGGATCGAGCTGACGCGCAACGTGTTCTACAGCTGCGCGCGCGTCGCCGCCCAGCAGGCGCTCAAGAAGCTGATCGAGGACCTGAACCCGGCCCGGGGCGCCGAGCCCGGCCGCGGCATGAGCAAAAGGGCCTGGGAGGAGTTCGAGAGGACGTACGAGATGATCGAGGCGCTGCCGGCGGAGGTTCTCTGCGACAGGTACTTCAGCGAGGCCTACAAGAAGGAAATCAACGACAGGGCCGGCGGCTGAGAGCCCGCCGCATGGGAGCGCGATTGAACGGAGGATGCATGCCGAGTCACAGCGCCATACGATTTTTCGGTCTGGTCGCGCTCGTCGTCGCGACGACGAGCTGCGCGACGATGAAGAAGGTCATGCCCGGCGGCGAGCCGGGCGTCAAGGTCGTCGCGGGGCAGGAGCTGAACGTCAAGAGCGACGGGACCTCGCTCGGGTCGCTGCACGTGCGCGCGTACCTATTGAAGGACGCGACCGGCTTCCGGGCCCTGTCCTACGAAGATCTCTGGGGAGGGCGCAAGCTCGACAAGGACGAGGCGGTCCTCGATATGCAGGAGGACGTCCTGACGCCCTCCTCGGAGAAAAAGCTGAGCCTGAAGCCGAAGCAGAAGGGCGAAGAGGGGAAGTTCATCGCCGTCCTGGCGGGGTACGCGCAGCCGGAGGGCGACACCGGCTGGCGGCAGGTGGTGGACATCGACGGCAAGCACAACACGGTGGAGATCGTCCTGGGGCCGAGAGGCATGCGTCCGGCCACGGTGAAGTGACATGGCCCAGCATCGACCGCTGCACTGGCGCGAGGGGATGTTCGTCCGCAGCCACCATTTCCAGCAATGGGACCTGCACCTCGCCGAAAGACTGAAGCAGGTCATCGAGCAGATCGAGCCGGACTCCTGGGGCGTCGCGAACCTTGCGGTCAACGACGGCTCTCTGCAGGAAGAGCGCTTCGAAGTCGACCAGGCCGTTCTCGTCTTCAGGGACGGGTCGGTCGTGAACTATCCGGGCAACGCGGGGAAGGCGTCCCCCGCGTCGCGCGAGTTCCGCGGGCGGCTGCAGGGCGCCGCCGCGCGCCTGGGGGTGCACCTGGGGATCCGCCGCATGCAGCGCGATGCGCCCAACGTCGCCGAGCCGGGCGATCCGGCCGGCGCTCCGACCCGCTACGTGATCTACCGCGATCCGGAGGGCGTCACCGATCTCACCACGGGCGCCAACACGCAGCCGCTCGAGTTCCTCGAATACGATCTAAGAATCCTGTTCGACGGCGACGACCTGCAGGGCTACGACACGATCAAGGTGGCGGAGATCAGACGCGGCACCCAGCAGGCGAGGCCGTTCGAGCTGTCGGATGACTACGCGCCCCCCAGCCTGCGCGTCGGCGCCTCGAAGGTCCTCAAGAAAATGACGCACGGCGTCCTGCAGCACCTTCACCGCACTCTGGCGAGCATCCAGCGCGAGAAGTCGAAGGCCTTCGGCGCGGAAACCGGTTCGCCGCAGGCCTTCTGGAAGGCGCTCCGGTCGCAGGCGCAGCACTCCTTCTACCCCGTGCTGGCGGCCAGGCTCGACGACGGAAGGTGCCATCCGGGGGAGGCGTTCGAGATGATCGCCTCGCTGGCCGGTGCCTTGAGCGCCGGCTGGGAAGACTGCGATCCCCTCAAGCTGCCGAAATACGACCACGGCCAGCCGGCCGAGGGCTTCAAGCGGCTGTGCGAGCTGGTCGTCGATCTCCTGCAGCGCGAGTACCCCGCCGAATACCAGATGATCGATCTCGAGAGGGACGGGGAGTACTTCAGCGCCCAGCTGACGCCGGCGTTTCTCGAGAAGGGCGCCCGGCTCTTCGTCATGGTCAAGACCTCCCGGGTGGCGGAGCACGTGGTGACCGAGCTCCGGCCGGTGATGAAGGTCGGATCGCGCAACCGGGTCCAGGACCTGTGGAAGAAACGGCTGGCCGGAGTGCCCGCGGAGAGCTGCCCCGCCCCCGGAGAGTTCACGGCCGAGGCGGGCCAGGTCTTCTTCCGGCTGTCGCCTTCCGGAGACGAGTGGCGCGCCGTCGAGTCGGAAGGGACGCTCGCGGCTTACATGCCGTTCGGCGATCCGGCCGGCTCGGCCAGCCTCATCCTCATCCGTCCGGTGGCGCAGAAATGAGGAGCCGCGACGATCTCTTCGACGAAACACCGGCGCCGGCCGCCCCCCGCGCCAAGCCGCCGCGCGGCCGTGGACGCGCCGAGCCGCCGAAGGAGCGCTGGGAGGGGACGCTGGTCGACGCGGCCCGCCCCGTCCTGGAGGCGGTCCTTCTGCTGAACCGCGCCGCGCAGGGCTTCGACCCGACCCTCTCCGAATTCCGCAGGACGGTGAACAACGCGCTGGAAGAGTTCCGGCTCCAGGCGCGCCGGATGGGCATCCTCGAGGAGGAGGTCCAGTCGGCGATGTACGCGCTCGTGTCGTTCGCGGACGAGATGGTCTCGGCCTCCACCTGGTCGGGCCGCGATCAGTGGGAGGCGCAGTCGCTCGAGCAGGAGCGCTTCAAGTCGAGCCTGGCGGGCCAGAAGTTCTTCGAGAACATCGACGCGCTCCGCGACTCGCAGAGGCAGGTGCTCGAGATCTACTACGTCTGCCTCACCCTCGGCTTCGAGGGGGGCTACAGGGGAGACGACCAGGAGAAGCGGCGCGAGCTGGGGGCGAAGATCGAGGCGCTGCGCCGCCGCCTGGGCGTGCCGGTCCCGAGCTGGGACCGGCCGTTCTTCGACGAGGCGTACAGGCCCCTGCGCTCGAGCGAGCGGGCGCAGCGCGCCATGGGGCGGACCTGGCTGGTCCTCGGAGGCGCGACCGGCCTCGGCGCTTTGGTCATGTACTTCGTGTACTGGCTGCTCCTTCTGATGAAGGCGGGCGAGAGCGCCTCCCACCTGAGAGGAGGGTAGGTCATGCTGTCGAAGCTCTTCCGGCCTCAGGTGATGATCCCCACGGCGACCGTCTCGGCGACGGGCGGCATCGGCCTGCTCGGCGGAAGCCTGGGGATCCTGTCGTGGGACTGGGTCCTGTTCATGATCGTCGGCGTCGTCCTTCTGGTCCTGATCTTCCTCCTCGCCTGGTGGATCATGCGGCGGCAGCAGGCGGCGAGCCTGTCGGAGGAGCTGGTCAAGCGCCAGGAGCGCAATCTCGCCTCCGCCAGCCCCCAGGAAAAGTCGAATCTGCAGCCGATCATCGAGGAGTTCAGGAAGAACATCGCCTACCTCCGCTCTCTCAAGAAAAAGAACGGCATCCCGGCGATCTACTACCTGCCCTGGTACATGATCATCGGCGCCCCCTCGTCGGGGAAGAGCGTCCTTCTCAAGGGCTCGAACTTCAAGTTCTGCGTCAACGATACGCCCTTGAAGGAAGGGGGCACGCTCCACTGCGACTGGTGGTTCACCAACCAGGGCATCTTCTTCGACACGGCCGGCCGCCTCTCCATCCAGCAGTCGGGCGCCGCCGACAAGAAAGAATGGGAGCAGCTCCTGAGGCTGCTGCGCCGCTTCCGGCGCAAGCGGCCGGTCGACGGCATCATCATCACCGTCGAGGCCAATTTCCTGCTCGACAAGACCGAGCGCGAGATCCAGGCGTACGCGCGGCAGATGCGCGAGCGCATCGACGAGACGACCCGCCATCTCCGCCTGCGGATGCCGATCTTCGTGGCGGTCACCAAGTGCGACCTGGTCGAGGGGTTCAAGGAGTTCTTCGACTCCCTGCCCGAGAGCGCCCTGGGGCAGATCCTCGGATGGACGAACGAGACTTTGGTCTACGAGGGGACCGAGCAGGCGGAGGAGGCGTACCGGACGATCGCCGATCGTCTGCGCGGCCTGCGCCCCGCCTTCCTCGAGCAGGCCAACTCGCGCGAGACGCGCCGCGTGATGTTCCCGTTCCCGGAGGAGTTCGAGAACCTGGGCGAGCCGCTCGTCTCCTTCCTGGACGGCCTGTTCAGGGGCGACATGTATTCGCGCTCCCCCATGCTGGCCGGCTTCTATTTCACCAGCGGGACGCAGGAGGGGACGACGGTGTCGCGCTACTTCCGGCGCGTCGGGGAACAGCTCGGGCTCCCGTCGGAGGCCCTGGGCCGGACCTTCGGCGAAGAGGTCGAAAGGAGGCCGTACTTCGTCCTCGACCTGTTCTGGAAGGTCATCGCGCCCGCCGTCGGCCTGACGGTGCCGGTGGACAGCGAGAAGGACGCGCGGCGCCGCCTGGTGCTGGGGATCGCGGGCGTGAGCCTGGCCGTGATCTTCGGCCTCCTGTCCACGATCTCGTACCTGCGCAACAGCGATTACCTCGCGACCTACGGCGAGCGGCTCGCCACGAGCCTGCAGAGCGTGCGCGACGCCGGCGAGTCCAAGGACGCCGGCATCGGCGACATCCTGGGCGCGCTCGGCCAGGCCGCGGACACGGTGGACGAGCTCTACCGCCATCCGATCCTCAGCAACTGGGGCCTCAACAAGAGAGGGCGCCTGCGCGCCGACGCGAGGGAGATGTTCCGCGAGAATTTCCAGGAGCACTTCTGGGCCGGCTTCGGCCCCTTGCTGACCTCGGGTCTCGAGCAGAGCCAGAAGGTCACGCTGTCCTGCGAGGGACGGACGAACCTCCTGCTCGGCTACCTGGGACTGGTGGGGGCCAGGGCGGGCGAGCGCCCGCCGGCGCAGGCGGTCAAGAGAGTGCTCGACACGGTAATCGGCCAGAAGAGCGAGCCTTTGGAGCAGGACAACCTCGCGAAGGCCTGGGCCATCTTCTGGGAGAACAAGCCGGACGAAGGGAGGCTGGACGAGATCGCCGGGGCGGCGCGCGTCGTGGCCGAGGCCTGCCGCGAAGAGGCCAATCCGGTCCAGTACCTGCAGTCCCTCCAGAACGACTGCTGGCCGACGCCGGCGGCGGCCTGCTTCGACAGGCTGAGAAAGATCGCCGATCTGTCGAGGGACGTGTTCGAGAGCCGCGCCAAGAACTTCGACGAATTGAAGCGGCAGCTCGACTTGAGGCACGTGGATGAAGACACGATCGCAACCGTGAAGAGTGTCCTGGACGAGATCAAGAAGGCCACCGGAAGGGGCAAGGGCGGGAGCCTCGTGGAGAGGCTCGCTCCCGGCGGCGCCCAGGCGGCCGAGCCGGGTCATGACTGCGTGGCGACGTATTTCAAGACGCTGGCGCCCGACCTTAAAGAGATTACGAAGACGGCGCGGGCGTCGCACGACCTTTTGGAGCGGCAGAAGAAGATGGGGCCGATCGGACAGCCCCAGGTCGTCCTGGCGGAATGGCAGGGAAAGCTGTCGGAGATTTCCCAGTCGCTGAAGACCAACGTCGAGCTTCTCAACGCCGCCTGCTCCGAGGACGAGATCGCCCTGCGCGCCGACTCGCCGGTCCGGATCGCCGACGGCTTCGTGCAGGGACTGTCGTCTTTGGCCGGTGTTGACGGCGGCCGCCGGTCGTTCACGAAGGGGGAGTGGACGGCCACCTGCGATCGTCTCACCAATGCCCGGCAGGCGTTCGTTCTCGGCGGCGCGCGCCCCGACGTCCAGGGGCGGGGGATCGCCGCGGTCGACGACCAGGCCAGGAAGTACGCCGGCGAGTTCGAGCGCTACTGGCGCCGCCAGCTGGCGCGGCCCGAGCCGGGTGCCGGCACGGGGGCCGACGCCGTGAGGGCCACCGCCCAGAAAGTGATGGCCGAATTGCAGGGACTCAAGTGCCCCGGCGAGCCAGTCATGGAGAGGGTGTGCGACAGCCTGACGCAGGCGGCCACAGGACTCACGAGCAACGCCGACGCCTACCAGGCGGCGCTCAGGAGGGCGGAAGACTGGATCGACCAGATGGTGAAGTCGGGACAGAGGGCGGACATCGTCAACCAGACGATGCAGGGCGGGGGAGCGATCGCGGAGTTCTGCAAGTACGTCGATTCGCTCGGTCAGCCCGATCTCGCCCCGCTTCTGCGCGACCCGATCGTGCAGGACTGGAACGGCAAGGTGCTGGGCGGCATGGCCGCGCGCGTGAAGACGGAATGGCAGCAGAAGACCCTGGGCCTCCTGGAGCTCACGAAGCGGTACCCGTTCAACACCGCGGGCGAGACGCACGCCTCCTTCCAGACGACGCAGACCTGGCTCGATCCCAAGGCCGGGCGGCTCGTTCAGCTCTACTACCAGCTGGCGCCGTCCGCCCCGGGTGGCGACGGCGGGCCGCCGTGCGATTTGCGGGTCAAGTCCAACCTGGGACCCTACACGACGGGCTTCCTGCGCCGCGCCAAGGGCTATTCCGATCTCATCTTCGAGGCTTCGGACAAGGGGCAGCCGGTCCAGAAGCTCGCGTTCAAGTTCCAGAACGTCCAGTTCGCCGACCCGGACGCCGAGAAGAAATACGGCGTGAAGTTCAAGCAGGTCCAGGTGGCCCTGGCGGGCGAGCGGCTCGATTACATCATGGACCAGCCCGTCAAGAAGGAGCTCACGGTGCCCCTGCCGTCCGCGAGCCCGATGAACTCGTTCGTGGAAGTCTCGTTCGTGCCTCAGAGGAAAAAGGCCGACGTCCGCCCGGCGCGATTGGAGAAGGGCGGCGAGTGGAGCCCCCTGGCGCTGCTCCTGGCGGCGGACAGGCAGCCGGTCCCGGAGACGGGAGGGGTCCGGCTCACCTGGAAGGTCCCGTACGGTCTCGGGGGCACGTTCCTCCTGGTCTCGTTCGACGGCGACGCCCGGGCCAGGAAGCTCATCGAGACGGATTTCGGCCTGGAACCGACCGAGACCCCGGACAAGTAAGCCGATGAGCGCGAAGGATACCAGGGTCGCCTGGTTCGGCAAGCACCCCGCCTGGCGAGATTACATCCCGCAGTTCGAAGAGCCGGCCGCGGCGCAGCCGCTGCGCGACTGGGTGAAGAGCGGCCGGGATTTCCTGCACAAGCTGGCGCCCGCCGGGGACGAGCGCGGCGGCTGCCTTTACCTCCTGTCGCTCAGGGCGGATGAGCTGACCTACTGCGGAGTGATCGGTCCGAGCCGCGACGGCGGCCAGCCGGCGCGCCGCTTCCCCCTGACGATCTACGTCCCTCTGGCGCGGCGACGCTACCGCAGGGCCTATGCCCTTCTGCCCGCGTACGCGGTTTCGGCCTGGGAGGAGATGCGCGTGGTCCAGCAGAAATGCCTGGCCAGCGACGACGGCGCGGTGGTGCGGAAGTTCCTGGACGACGTGGCCCCGGCGATTCCGGCGGCCGGCTGGGGCGCCTGGCGGCGCTTCCGGCGGGACGTGTCCGCGGTCGGCTCGACGGACTTTCTGGCGAGCCTGCACCCGGGCGGGGACGGCGCGGCGGTCGATCTCATCGCCTGGATGGCCGGGGCGATCGCCCCCTTCCGCGACGGCCGGCTGGGGCCGCCGACCCTGGCGTTCGAGCTCCCCAGCTCGGAGGGGCTGAAGACCGCCGCCTACCAGGCGGCGTTCTGGCTGAACTTCTGCGAGTCGAGTCTCGGCAAGGTCGCGGGCCAGCCGAGCCTCTTCCTGCGGCCGTCTCCGGAGGGCCGCCGGCTGATTCTTTTCCTGCGCGAGCCGGAGGCCTCCGACTATGCGACGGTTCTGACCGGGCTCGGCGAGGAGCAGAAGATCCACCGCTTCGACGCCGGCGGACCGGCGCCGGCGGAGGCGCTGCGGGCCGCGGCGGGTGAGGTCGTCTCCAAGGCGAAGAACGTCTCGGACCTGTTCTCCTGTCGCTGGGATCGGCTGTTGAGGGCGGTGTCGTGACCCAGAACGCCGTCGATTCGCTTAGGACCCTCCTGGACGAGGCCAAGTCGGCGCTCAAGAACGGAGAGTTCACCGATCTCGAGGGAACGTCCCACGACGTGGCGGCCCTGGTGGATCGAATCCAGGGCGACGCCATCGGCGCGACACCGGAGCGGATCGCGGCGATGGCGGGCGACCTGGCCCGCGCGCTCGAGAGCGCCCGCTGGGCGCGGGCGGTCATGGATGCGGAGACGCGCGAGCGTCTGTCCGAGCTTCTGGTGCGCACCTGGAGCCAGCAGGCCGGCTCGAGCCCCGCTTTGGCCGCGGCGCTGAGGCGGGCGCGACGCGACGCCCTCGCCGCCCTCGCGGCCCCGCCCGGACAATCGAGCCTCAAGGAGCTGGAGCGGGTCAGAAGCGAGCTCGAGTCGCGCTCGGTCGCGGCCGCGCCGGCGCGCACCGCCGGGCCGGAGACCCTCCCCGCCTGGATCGAGACCGTCGAAGGTCTCCTGGAACAGATCGAAGCGAACCTGCTGCCGTTCTCGCCCTCCTGGAAAGAAGCGCTCGTCCAGGCCCGGGCCCTCGGCGCCGCCGCGCCGGCCCGCGCCCTGAGCGAAGCGGCCGAGTCCCTCGCGGAGGCGGCGACGGCGATCGAGGCCGTCGTCCTGAAGCACCAGGCCGGCATCATGCAGGCGACGGAGAGGGCGCGGGCCGCCGCGATCGATCTTCTGATCGAGAGCGACCTTCTGGCCGAAGAGCGTCTGCTCCTCGAAGCGCTCCTCGGTCTCGAGGCCGCGCCCTCCGGGGCCGCGGGGTCGGACGCGGATCTGGCCCAGGCGCTCGCGAAGCTGAGGCAGGTTCAGGGCGATCGTCAGGAGCGGGCCCGGGCGCGGCTGCAGGCGGCGCTGGCGGCGGCCGAGCAGCGGGGGCTCCCGGAATCGGATCTGGTCCCCGCGGCCGAGCCCGCGATCGCGGCGATGCGCGGCGCACCTCGCCTGCTCGCCGGTGCCGCACGGATCGAGAACCTGATCGCGACGCGCGACATGCGCCCCCTCGAGGGCCGCGTGGTCGCGGCGATCGCGGGCGCCTGGCGCCGATGGATGAGTCTCGGG
>QHXX01000008.1 GCA_003223135.1 Acidobacteriota bacterium
CGAGGACCTTCCCATGCTTCGCTTCGCTGCACAGATCGACCTGGATTTGGTGGACCTGCTCGAAGGTGATCTCACGCCGAAGCGATCATAACGCCATGCCCTCCGCCGCCGACAACTTCGTGCCCTGGCAGGAGCGTGTGCGCGAGCCGAGCCTCACGGCGCTGCTCGTCTGCCTATTACTGTTAACCTTCGTGGTGACCCCGCTCGTCGAGCTGGGCGTGATCGGGCAGCACCTCGCCAGTGTGATCTGGGCGCTGCTGGGCGTCCTCTCCGTGCTGGTGGTCTCCGGCCGCCGTGCCGCGGTGGCCGTAATCCTGGCCGCCACGGCGGCGGGACTGGCTACGGCGATCATCGGCCGCCCGACGGTCCTGAGCACCGTCATTGCCCGGGGCTCGGCGGCCGTGGCCTTGGCGGCGCTGACCTGGGTCATCGGCCGCGCGGCGTTCGGGCCCGGGCGCGTGACGTGGCACCGCGTCCAGGGCGCCGTCGCGCTCTACCTCATCTTCGGGCTGCTGTTCGCACACCTCTTCGGGCTGCTGAACGCGCTGGTGCCGGAAGCCTTCGCCAACGTGCCGGCGGGCCTGAATGCCGATGCGGTCTTCTACCGCGGGCGCCTGCTTTACTTCAGCTTCGTGACGCTCACCGGCACGGGGTACGGGGACATCGTGCCGCTGCACCCGGTCGCCCGCAGCCTCGCCATCTTGGAAGCCTTCATAGGCCAGCTGTTCCCGGCCACGCTGCTGGCCCGGCTCGTGTCCTTGGAGCTGGAAGGGCGGCGCCCTCTTTGATGAATCGGAGTATGCTTCGGGCCCAATCTTCAGGGGAATTGCGTGCGCTACGTACGCCTGGGCAAGACCGAGATGCAGGTCTCCGTTCTCGCCCTGGGGACGTGGGCCTTTGGCGGCGATTGGGGGTCGTTTGACGAGAGCGAAGCCAAAGCAGCCATCCTTGCCGCGCTCGACCGGGGCGTAACCCTCTTCGACACGGCGCAGGGCTACGGCTTCGGGGTATCTGAGCGCCTCCTCGCGAGTGCTTTGTGGCAACGGGTCAAGCGCGAACAGGTCATCGTCGCCACCAAGGGCGGCCTGCGCCAGGATGGCGACATCCTGCTCCGGGACCTGAGCGCGAAGTGGCTGCGGCGAGGCGTGGAGTCGAGCCTGCGCAACCTCGAAACCGATTACATCGACCTCTATCAGCTGCACTGGCCCGACCCCAAGACCCCGGCCGAGGAGACCGCCGGAGCGCTCGAGAAAATGGTCGGCGAGGGCAAGATCCGCCACGTCGGCGTCTCCAATTTCAGCCCGCAGCAGATGGACGAGCTGGCGCGGTACGGCCGGGTCGAGACCGACCAGCCGCCCTACCACATGTTCCGGCGCGAGATCGAGCGGGACGTCCTCCCGTACTGCGCGAAGCACGACATCGGCGTGCTCGCCTATGGACCGTTGGCCCACGGACTGCTCTCCGGCCGGATGACAACGAAGACCGCGTTCGCGCGAGATGACTGGCGCAGCAAGAGCTCGGACTTCACCGGGGAGCGCTTCCGGCGCAATCTCGCCGTGGTGACGCGGTTGCAGCAATGCGCCGACAGCCGCGGCATCACCCTGCCCCAGCTGGCGGTGGCCTGGGTCATCTCACACCCCGCCGTAAACGTTGCCATCGTGGGGGCACGGCGGGCTTCGCAGCTGGACACCACCCTGCCGGCGGCCGAGGTGTCGCTGACCGGAGAGGACCGCAAGGAGATCGACACGATCCTCGCCGATGCGGTGCCGGTGGTCGGCCCCTCGCCCGAGGGCATGTAGGAGGGAGCAAGCCATGGCAAAGATCGCGTTCCTGGGGCTGGGGCAGATGGGCGCACCCATGGCCAGGCGCCTCCTCCAGGCGGGTCACGAACTGACGGTATGGAACCGCACACCCGACCGCGCCAAGCCGCTGGCGGGCGCCGGCGCCACCGTGGCGCGATCGCCGGCGGAGGCGGGCGCTGGGGCCGAGTTTGCGATCACGATGCTCGCGACCCCCGAGGGGCTTCAGGAAGTATTGCTCGGCGAGAACGGCCTGGCGAACGCGCTCGGCCCGGGCGACGTGTACATCGACATGTCGACAGTCGGCCCGGACACCGTCCGGTCGATCGCCGCGCGGCTCGCGGAGGGTGTCGCCGTCGTCGACGCGCCCGTCAGGGGCAGCGTGAGCCAGGCCACCGAGGGCCGCCTCGAGGTCTTCGTCGGCGCCGGCGACAAAGACTTCGAGCGGGTGCGTCCGATCCTCGAGTCGCTCGGTTCACTGACGCACGTCGGCGGCCCGGGAGCCGGCGCCGCGATGAAGCTGGTCGCCAACCTGGTGCTGGGGGCGTCGATCGCCGCAGTCGGCGAGGCGGTCGCATTGGGTGAGGCGCTGGGCCTTGGCCGGGCGCCGCTGCTCAACATGCTCGAGGACTCGCAGCTGGCCCCGGCGGTGCGGGCCAAGCGGGCCAATATCGAGTCCGGTCACTATCCGCCCAATTTCAAGCTGCGCCACGCGGCCAAGGACCTCCGCCTGGTGGTGGAGGCGGCTGCTGGTGCCGACCGCGACCTCAAGGTCTCAATCGCAGCGCGAGCCTGGCTCGACGCGGCCGTAGAAAGCGGGGCGGCCGACCTGGACTATTCGGCCGTGGTGGGGACGATCCTGGGAGAGAAGCCCCAGCCGTAGACACGTGAAACTTCACAAGGCATTTCAGATCGGCGTTTTCCTGAAGGGCGGCCACGCAGCTCTGGAATTGGTTGGCGGTGTGGGCCTGGCCTTTGTCAGCGCCGGCACGATCACCAACCTTATCGTGTCGCTTGTTCAGGAAGAGCTCAAAGAAGACCCTCACGACCTCATCGCCAATTACCTCTTTACGTTCGCGCAGCAGTTTTCGGTCAAGACTCAAACATTTGCAGCTTTCTATCTCCTGAGCCACGGGGTCGTAAAGTTGATTCTTGTCGCGGAGCTGCTGCGGGAGAAATTATGGGCGTATCCGGCTTCGCTGGTCGTGCTTGGCGTTTTCATAGCTTATCAAGCCTACCGATTTACCCTGACGCACTCCATTGGACTCATCGCTCTCTCCATGTTTGATCTGCTGGTCATCATCTTGATATGGCATGAGTACCGGCTTGTTCGAAGGCATCTCGCGAGAGAATAAGCGGGGGAATCCGACAAATTGTTCGGCCGTGGGGTTGACGTGGTGGAGCGCGGGCGCAATCGATCGTCCCGAATTGAGTCGGCGAGACGCATCACGCCCAGCTGAAGCCGACGGTGCGTGGGACGCCCGCGGCGGATGCACGGTTGCGCACGCGCGCCGCAGCTGAGCCGGGGCATAGTCACACCAGGAATTGGGTATACTACGGGCACTTGAGCAGGAGGTTCCCTTGAGCGCGAAGCCCCCGGTGGTTCACAGCGACCCCGAGATCCTGGGGGGCACCCCGGTTTTCGTAGGGACCCGCGTTCCCTTCCAAGCGCTCCTCGACTACCTCGAGGCCGGTGACCCTCTCGACGAGTTCCTCACTGACTTCCCATCCGTGACCCGGGAGCAGGCAGTGACCGCTCTCGAGCAGGCGAAGGAGGCTCTGCTCGCGAATGCGTGTCCTCACTGAAAGGTGATCCACCGGATCACGAGGTCGGACCACCCAGGATCAAGGTTGGTCCGGCATGAAGAACGGTGCGCTCCCCAGAGGTTCAGGAAAATGATGGTAGCCTACCGGAGACGAGGTGCTAGTGACTCGAAGACGGTGGCCAGAGTGGTGGAACTGGGAACTCGAGCTGAGCCCCCACCTTCTGAAGCGCATGGGGGACCGGAGGTTTACCGAAGTCGACGTTCGCCGTATGCTTCATATAGCCAGTCGGCTTCGTCGGGACATCGAGCCGGGCAGGTGGGTGGCCGTTACCCGACACCGCCGAGCCAACTGGGAAGTGATCGTGGAACCTGACTCGGATGCACAGATGTTGGTGGTTATCACTGCCTACTCCGTAGAATGGGGGTCGTCATGAACGAAGCCTACCTGGAAGTCACATTCCGCCGCGGGCGACCGATAGCCGCCTACTACTACTTGCCGCGCAAGAGGGGCCAGAAGAGCTATCGGACCAGGCGGATCGAACCCGGCCTAGTGCTCGACCTGAACCGAGACGGGCAGGCGATCGGCATCGAAATCACGGCTCCGAGCAAGGTGTCCGTCGCCGCGCTGAATCGGGTGCTCACGAAGCTGGGGTTGTCGCGCGTAACCCGCGACGAACTCGCTCCTCTATTGGCAGCCTAAGTCGGCGGCTCCGGCATCCGGCGGGCCTCGAGGACGCACCAAACTGACGCTAGCGCGCATCGCGCGCCCCACCGACACTGAACCGATGCCGCCCCCGCCCTCCCCCGATGATTCCGTCAAGCGGCTGCTGCCGTGGCTGGTGGCGGTGGCCTTCTTCATGGAGGCGCTCGACACCACCATCCTGAACACGGCGGTGCCGACCGTCGCGGCGGCGCTCAGGGTGGCGCCGCTCAGCATGAAGTCGGTGCTCGCGAGCTACACGCTGAGCCTGGCGGTCTTCATCCCCGTCAGCGGCTGGGTGGCGGATCGGTATGGCACCCGGCGGGTCTTTTCCTCCGCGATTGCCCTCTTCACCCTCGGATCGTTCCTCTGCGGGGTCTCGACCAACATCCATGCGCTCGTCGCCTGCCGGATCCTGCAAGGGCTGGGCGGGGCGATGATGGTGCCGGTCGGCCGCCTGACGATCGTGAGGACCTTCGCCCGATCGGAGCTCGTCCGCGCCATGGCCTTCGTCGCCATACCGGGGCTGATCGGCCCGCTCCTGGGGCCCCTGGCCGGCGGTCTCATCGTCGGGTACCTGCATTGGCGGATGGTGTTCTTCGTCAACCTGCCGATTGGCCTCCTGGGTCTCTATCTCGTCTACCGCCACCTCCCCGACTACCGCACCGAGAGCACCGACAGGCTCGATCTGATCGGGCTGATCCTGTTCGGATCGGGGATCGGGCTTTTGTCGTACGTCCTGGAGATCTTCGGCGAGCATTCATTGGGCGGGCGCGAGATGATCTGGCTTCTGTCGCTCTCGATCGTGCTGCTCCTGGGATACGGACGCCACGCGACCACGACGGAGCGCCCGCTGCTGCGCCTGGGCCTGTTCCGAATCCGCACGTTCCGCAGCGCGGTCATCGGCAGCTTCATCACGCGCCTGGGCGCGGGCGGGACGCCTTTCCTGCTTCCACTCCTCTACCAGGTGGGGCTCGGCTTCACGCCGGTCCAGTCGGGGCTGCTGATCATGCCGCAGTCCCTGGCGGCGATGAGCCTGAAGATGACGATGCCGTTCATCCTGACGCGCTTCGGCTACCGCCGGGTGCTGCTGTCGAACACGATGCTGCTCGGTCTGCTCATCGGCCTCTTCGCCACCATCGGATTCGGCACGCCCGTGTGGCTGATCGTGATCCAGGCTTTCTGCTTCGGGTTCATCGCCTCGCTGCAATACACCAGCATGAACACTCTCGTCTACGCCGACGTCACGGAAAGCCAGACCAGCATGGCGAGCACGATCGCGAGCACCCTGCAGCAGATGTCGATGAGCTTCGGTGTCGCCGCGGCGTCGCTGGCCACGGCCCTCTTCATCCCGGATCGATTCCACACCAATCCCGCGCAGATGATCCACGGAGTGCACAAGGCGTTCGTCGCCCTCGGCCTCCTGACGATCCTCTCCGCCGCCGTCTTCCGTGAGCTGCGGCCAACCGACGGGCGGAACGTCAGCCGGCACGAGGAGGGTCTGCCGGAGGGCTAACCGGCGTAGGCCCGCTTCAGTGCATCGATGTCGAGCTTCTTCATCTTGAGCACGGCTGTCATGACCCTTTCCGACGTCTCTGGATCGGGGTCAGCGAGCATCTTGGGCAGGACGGTGGGAACGACCTGCCATGAGAGGCCGAATCTGTCCTTGAGCCAGCCGCACTGTTGGGCGTTTTTATCACCGCCCTGGGAGAGCTTCTCCCAGTAGTAGTCCACTTCTCTCTGCGTGTCGCACATGATCTGCAACGAGACGGCCTCGTTGAATTTGAACATCGGGCCGCCGTTGAGCGCGGTGAAGGTCTGCCCGCTGAGCTCGAATTCCACGGTCATGACCATTCCCGGGGGTCTTTTGTGGATTTCGTAGCCCGCTTCTCCGTACCGCACGGTGTTGACGATCCTGGAATTGTCGAAGACGGAGGTGTAGAACTTCGCCGCCTCTTCGGCCTGTGTGTCGAACCACAAACATGGCGTGATCTTCTGAGTCTTCTGCACGGCTTGTATCCTCACTTTTCCGGTGCGATGGAGTTGTCCATGTCGGCCGCGATCAGCCACGGGCCGCCTTCATGGCGGCGGAGCGTCAGCACGAACTTTCCCGCCAGAGGCCCGTCGGGTTTATGCGTGTAGACGCCGAGGATATATCCGACGGCGCCGTCGGTTGCGTGTCCCAGAGACCGCAGCCAGAGAGGACCGCCCGCGTTGGAGTACGCCTTGCGGATCGCCTCGCGGCCCCGGACCGGCGGGCGGCCGTCCGACAGGACGAACCCGTCCTCGGCGAACAGGTCGGCGAGCGCCCGGGCGTCCTTCGCTGCCCAGGCGCGTTCGTAGTCCCGCAGGACCCGGTCCAGCTCGGGAGGGAGAGACTCGGCGGCCCCCTGGATCGCCGTGACTGCCTCCGCCTCGCCCCGATTGTTTCGCGGCGCGCCACAGGCCGCGCCCGCGGCGGCCAGCCCGATGGCCGGGACCGCTGCGAGCGCGACCACGAACGCCGTTCTCGAAGAGCGCGTCATCTCCGGGCTTTCATCCCTTGAGGAAGGTGATCAGATCTTCGTTGATCATCTCCTTGTGGGTCGTGCACATGCCGTGCGGGGCACCCTTGTAGACCTTGAGCTTCGCGTTCTTGATGAGCTTCGATGACAGCAGGGCAGAATCCGCGATCGGGACGATCTGGTCGTCGTCTCCGTGCATGACCAGCGTCGGCACGTCGAATTTCTTGAGATCCTCGGTGAGGTCGGTCTCGGAGAACGCCTTGATGCAGAAGAAGGCGCCGGGGAGACCGCACATCATCCCCTGCAGCCAGAAGGATTCGCGCACGCCTTCCGAAACCTTCGCGCCGGGCCTGTTGTAGCCGTAGAACGGCATGGTGAGATCCTTGAAGAACTGCGAGCGGTCGGACAGGACGCCGGCGCGTATCTGATCGAAGGCCTCGAGCGGTGTGCCACCCGGGTTGGCGGCGGTCTTGAGCATGAGCGGCGGGATCGCGCCAATGAGCACGGCCTTGGCCACGCGCCTCGTGCCGTGGCGGCCGATGTAGCGGGCGACCTCGCCTCCTCCGGTCGAATGACCGACGTGGACGGCGTCCTTCAGGTCGAGCCGCTCGACCAGGGTCGCCAGGTCATCGGCATAGGTGTCCATGTCGTTGCCGTTCCAGGGCTGGCTCGAGCGGCCGTGACCGCGACGATCGTGCGCGATGCAGCGGTACCCGCGGGAGGCCAGGAAGAACATCTGGTCCTCGAACGCGTCCGAGCTCAGCGGCCAGCCGTGGCTGAAGACGACCGGCTGTCCCGTGCCCCAGTCCTTGTAATAAATCTGCGTCCCGTCCTTGGTATTGATGGTGTTCATCGAGAGTTCTCCTTTGTCGTGCGGATAGAACCGGCGGTCACGGCGTTCGACTCCCGCCCGGAGGGTTCGGATCAGTTAATTCTCAAGCGATGCCGGGGAGTATAGACGAGCCTCGACCCTGCCGGGGAGCAAATTCCGGCGAAATTCTGGCGCGGCGCGACGATTCGCGACCGTACCTCGCGTCGTGGGGCGGTCTACGTGGCGCAGGCTCTACGATGAACGACCTTGGCGTGCGGAGATTCCCGCTTGTCGCTTCGTCTGAGCTTCCATGTGTTTCCGGCGAGCCTGTTCGAGAAGCTTGAGCGCCGTCCCGGGCCCGCGCCGCTTCACGATCTTGAATCCTCGACCCTCGCATCAGACGATCGTTGCGAATCGTCCTGCGGCCTTCCGTCTGCAGCGCCTGGATGACTCCGAGCAACCGGACGGTGACGGCGCAACCCGTGAAGGTGGCCTCTTCTCCCAGGACCAGGAGGTCGAGAGGATCGCCGTCCTCCGCAAGGGTGCCGGGGATGAATCCAAAGTCAAAAGGAAAGGCACTCCCCATCGGCAGGATCTTGTGCAGGCGGAAAAAACCCAGGTCTTCGTCGTAAACGAATTTGTTCCGGCTGCCCGCGGGAGTTTCGATGACGGCGGTCACCAGGTTTTGGCGGCCGTCCTTAGGATCGATTGCGTCGATCTCGAATCGAGCCATGGCCCCATCCTCCACCCTCCTGGCCGGGTCGTCAACTTCCACACAGTGTGCGCCCTTGTCGTCGCTACCGTCCTCGACGTATATTCCCCAACAGCAGCCACTCACGGGAACCCGATGAACGGCACACTCTCGAGGGCGGGCGTGCCCCCACCGGCAATCTCGCGGCCACTTCGGGATGATCTGGGCGGCAGCTCGCTGCATGGCACAACTAAGGGTCGCGGCTTTGCTATGTTTAGTGGTTTAGCCCGGTCGACATAATTTGCGTTAGCCAGACCGCAGACGATTTGAGCGTGAGCACAGCCTCGATGCCCAAATGGAGTCGAAGAATTTTACGCATGTCAGTGGTCATCATCGCTTTTGATTTGTCCGGCTGCTACTCGTCACGCGCATACAAAGGAGACGGACGCCTTCAGGATTCCGGACCGTTCGCGTTCGCGCCGCGCTACGTGATCAGCCTTTCTGAACTCGACTTCGGCGTGGAAGGCGAGCGCAACTTTTCATTCAACGGGGCGCCGCCAGCACCGATGACCCTGACGCTTCGTCTCACCCAGAGCCAGGAGCCAGTAGCACTGTCAGACGCGGCATGGTCAGAGCTGTGGGAGGATCTCCATCATGCGGGAACGTTTGTTCGGGCGGATCTCCTACGGTCCGATGGTTCCGCCGCCTGTTCCGTAGCATCACCACTCGCCGGTGGCTGGGTGCCGGCGGGGTTAGGGGCCGACAAGCCAGGTCTCATGTATCGTTACTTTTGGCATCACGGGTGCTGCGACATTCACCTGACCCCGGGTGAGCAATACCATTTTCGGGTCACGGTCAGCTCGACGGCGGGCGGTCGCCCCTTGATCATGACGCCCACACTTGAGGGAGGCGGCTGGGATTCGCCATGAGGGC
>QHXX01000039.1 GCA_003223135.1 Acidobacteriota bacterium
GGACCAGATCGGCCAGCTCGCGGCGGGTCTTCGGGAGCGCCGCGAACCCCAGAAGCGCCACCCGCGCCACGTCGTCCGGCAGGAGGAGCGACACGCGGTGGTCTCTGGGAGCGAGCTTGACGAAGATCGAGCGCAGCGCCTCCAGAAGTTCCGCCGGCTGGAGGATGTTGGGCCGGGTGAGCGCGACCTCGACGGCGCCCACGGGCAGGGGGCGCGACTCGACCGCCGCCAGACGCATCTTCCCGCCCTTGCGGTCGACGGCCAGTCGGACGGCGGTGACCCGATCGGGGGCGATCTCCACGGCCGCGCCCGGGTAGCGGGGCGGCATCGTGTCCGCGCCCAGCCTGTCGAACAGGTCCGAGATCTGCCGCCTCAGGTCCAACGATTCACCTCCGGTCCGGGCCCTATTCGACGAAGGTCACCTTGTTGATCTCGCGCAGCGTCGTCTTCCCCTCGAGCACGCGCTGCACGGCCGATTCGCGCATGAAGGTCATGCCCTCTTCCCGGGCCGCCCGCTTGATCTCGGCCGCCGACTTTCGGTCGAGGATGAGCTCGCGGATCCGGTCGCTCATGTCCAGGATCTCGGCAATCGCCATGCGTCCCATGTAGCCGGTGCCGTTGCAGTCGATGCAACCCTTCCCCTCGTAGAAGACGTGGTTCGTCCACTTCTTCGGGTCGATCCCGGATTCCTCGAGCTGCTTCGCGGCGTACCGGACGTCCACCTTGCAGCGGGGACAGATCATCCGGACCAGCCGCTGCGCCACCACGCAGTTGAGCGCCGAGACGAAGTTGTACGGCTCGACCTTCATGTTGAGGAACCGTCCCAGCACGTCCACGACGTTGTTGGCGTGCACCGTCGTGAACACCAGATGCCCGGTGAGGGCCGACTGGATGGCGATCTGCGCCGTCTCCTCGTCGCGGATCTCCCCCACCATGATCTTGTCCGGGTCGTGACGCAGGATCGATCTCAACCCGCGTGCGAAGGTCAGTCCCTTCTTCTCGTTGACCGGGATTTGCGTGATGCCGGGGAGCTGGTACTCGACGGGGTCCTCGATGGTCACGATCTTGTCCTCGTTGGAGCGGATCTCCGAGAGCGCGGCGTAGAGAGTGGTGGTCTTGCCCGACCCCGTCGGCCCGGTGACCAGCACCATGCCGTACGGTTCGCGGATGAACTTCCGCAGGCGCCTGAGATCCTCGGCGGTGAAGCCCAGGACGTCGAGCCGCAGCTCCGCGAACTCTTCGTTGACCGATTCCTTGTCCAGGATGCGGATGACCGCGTCCTCGCCGTGCACCGACGGCATGATCGACACGCGGAAGTCGATCGCGCGCCCCTTGATCTTCAGCTTGAAGCGGCCGTCCTGCGGGACGCGCTTCTCGGCGATGTCCAGCTCGGACATGACCTTGATGCGCGAGATGATCGACGAGTGGAATCGCTTGTCGATGGGGTCCATGGCGTTGTAGAGCACGCCGTCGACGCGGTACTTGATGACCACCTCGCGTTCGCGCGTCTCGATGTGGATGTCCGAGGCGCGCCGCTGCAGGGCGTTGAAGATGGTCGAGTCGACCAGCTTGATGATCGGCGAGTCGGCCTGCGTCAGCTTGTCGATCGACAGCGCTTCCTCACCCTCCTCGTCGGTGTCGCGGATGACCTGGATCTTGAACTCCTCGGTCGCCGCGTCCAGGACGCGCTGGCTCGATTCCGACTTCTTCAGGACGTCGTTGATGGCGGTCTTCGCGCCGACGCAGATCTTGAGCGGCCGGCCGAGCAGGATCTCGAGCTCGTCCACCATCAGGACGTCGGAAGGGTCGGAGATCACGACGACCAGGCGGCCGTCCTCCTCCTTCCAGGGGACGAAGTTGTAGCGGAACATCAGATCCACCGGAATCTCCCGGAACAGGTCGTGGTCGATCGGGAAGTCGGCCAGGTCGACGTAGGGGATGCCGAGACGCGCCGCGATGCGCTGGGCCTGGGCCTCCTCGCTCGAGACCGACCCCTTGTCGGACGGCTCGGGGGCGGGTCTCGGGGCCTCGGCGCCGCTTGCCTGTGCCGTGGACGGCTTGCCCTGGGTCCTGGCGGCCTGAGCCTGTGTCGCGTCCCTGGGTCGTGTCGGCGCCATCGGTGGGCCCTCAGTAGCTCGACTGCGCGTAGGAGCGCAGGAGGGGCAGGTAGATCGCCAGCATGATCAGCACCACGAAGCTGCCCATGATCACCAGCATGACCGGCTCGATGAACACCATGATGGTGGAGATGCGCGTCTCGATCTCCTCGTCGTAGAAGTCCGAGATGTTCGACAGCATGTCGTGCAGCGAGCCGGTCGACTCGCCCACGCGCGTCATCTCGATGGCGATGTCGTTGAACAGGCGGGTCGCCTCGAGCGCCTCCCACAGGCTCGAGCCCTCGCGCACCTTCCTCTCGACGTCCAGGAGACGGTTCTCGAACTCCAGATTGCCGACGGCGCGCGCCGACATCCCCAGGGCGGTCACGGCCGGGATGCCGCCCGCGATCAGGGTGCCGAGAGTCCGCATGAAGCGGGACACCGCGAAACGATGGAACACCGAACCGATGATCGGCATGCGGACCATGAACCGATCGCGCGCCAGACGCCCGGCGGGAGTCTTCAGCCAGGCGCGGAACGCGACCGCGACGAGTACCAGCGCGGCCAGGAGGTAGAGGCCGTTGTGCGTGACCGTGGTCGACAGGCCGATCAGCATGCGGGTCAGGAGCGGCAGGTCGGCCCCGAAATCCTTGTAGAAATCGGTGAACTTCGGGACGACCCAGGTGATCAGGATGGCGACCAGCCCGATCATCAGGACGAACAGGATGGCCGGGTAGATGAGGGCCGAGGTCACCTTGCGCTTCAGGGACAGCATCGTCTTCTGGTAAGTGGTGTAGCGCAGAAGAACGTTGGCGATCTCGCCCGAGCGCTCCCCCGAAGCCAGCGTCGCCGAGTAGATCCCGGGGAACATCTCCCCCTGCGCCTGGAACGCCTCGGACATGGAGGCGCCGCCGCGCACCTTGTCCCTCACGTCCATCAGGGCCTTCTTGAACGTCTGGTTCTTGCGCCGCTCGATCAGGATCTCGAGGCTGGCGATGATCGGCAGACCGGCGCGGATGAGCGCCGCCAGCTCCTGGTTGAACAGCAGAAACTCCTTCATGCGCACGCCGTGCTTCATCCCGAAGCCCGGCAGGAGATCGAGCCAGCCGCTCTTGCGGCGCACCGTGAAGACGAGGTAGTCGCGGCCCACGAGGTCGGAGCGCAGGGCGGCCTCCGACTCCGCGGTGAAGGTGCGTTCCATCACGACACCGTCGCTCGTTCCCACCTTGGCGATGAACTCAGGCATGCGCGGCGCCTCCGGCTCGCTCGGTCACGGACGCTGCAGGGACGCGGTGATCGTCATGAACAGGGCGCGATTGCTCTGCTCGACCTTGGAGGCGCCGACGATGAAGAGCTGCGAGTCCCTGAGGTTCAGCACGGTCTGCATGATCGAGGCGTAGCGCTCGTTCCCCTCGACCGCCGCCTCGCGGCGCGACAGCTCGAACGGTTTGAAGCGGATCACCCGCGTCTCGTCCGACACCTGATCGATCCGGAAATCGACCCTGTAGTCGTCGCCGACGCGCAGGCTGCTGCGCTCCCCCTCGGTGCCCAGGACGCGAGCGTTACCGACCATCTTGTAGTCGGTCCAGCGAGTGCTCAGGGCGTTCAGCCTGTCGATGACTCCGCGGATGGGCGGCGGCGCCGGCTCCTGGGACTTCTCCCCCGATGAGGCCAGGATCAGCTGGACCGCGACCTCGACGCTCCGGGGCGGCACGTCGTACGAGCCGATGAGCCCGGAGATCCGCTGGAGGTTTTCGGGGACGTCCTGCACCGTCAGCGTTCGCTGCGCCGGCTGCATCTTGACGGAGCCGCGCGGCCCGACGTAGGGGCTGATCAGGAGGTAGGCATCGTCCACTTTCTTGTAGCGCAGGCTGAAGGTGCGCATCCCGAGCGGAGAGGGACCGGGCGGGGCCGGCGTGAGCTGTGGGGAGGAGGTCTCCTGGGGTGGTGACGGGGGAGAGTCCGCCTGGGCCCGGAGGACGGAGAACCCGCCGCCTCGAAGCAGGACCAGGAGCGCCACGAAGACGGCGGCCACGACGGTAGACGATCGCTTCACCGTTCTCCTCCGATTCTTCAGATGTCGATCGATTCGTCCACCACGAAGTAGATGGGGGTCTCGTCTCCCCCGCCCTCGATGGTGAACCGGTAGACGCGGGCGCCCGGCGATCCGACCTCCTCCATAAGCGGCGGAGACCCCGGCCCGCCGGTGGAGGGCGCCAGGGGCACGAGCGGCAGCGATCCCGGCGCCTGCACCCCCGGGTTGCCCGGCCGCGTGGACCCCTGAGGCACGACGAACGGCCAGCCGACCGCCCCCTGGCCCGGAGCCGGCGCACCCCGCCGCCACGGCCTTCCGGGCCGCATCAGGACGAGCGTCCCGAGAAGCAGCAGCGTCATCAAGGGGGCGGCGACGTAGGCCAGCCTGCGGCTCCCCGGGGCGGTGATCCAGCCGAACAGGGGCACCCTGAAGCGCGCCTCCGACTCGATGCGACGCCTGACCCCCGCCGCGAAACCGTCCAGGAGGCCATCGGTCAGCGGGATACGGCGCAATTCGAGGAACAGCACGGAGGGATCGCGTTCCATCTGGGCCGCCCGGCAGACGGCGCACACGGACAGGTGATCCAGGACCCGCCGCTCCGACGGCTCGTCGAGGGCCCCCGCCGCACAGGACGACAGGAGCGGCTCGACCTCCCGACATGCATCACGTTTCATCCCCTGCTCCTTCATCCTGCCCTCCTGTGGGTGCCTGTCCGGGTCGCTTTTCGGACACACGCGGTCCACCGCTCGTGTGATCTACGGAAGACGGCGCCCGACTGTCTATCGCCTTTCAATCCTTCTTCGGGTGTGGCGGCCGGCAGTACTCGGGATAGCGCCGGCGCACCTCCTCCTGCAGGATGCGGCGCGCCTGCAGGATGTGATTGCGGACGGTGGACTCGCGGGTCTTCATGATCCCGGCGACTTCACCGGTGGTCAGCCCCTCGATCTCGCGCAGGACGAAGGCCAGGCGCTGCTTGCGCGTCAGGAGCGACGAAAGGACCGTGAAGATGCGACGGACCTCGCGGCGGCGCAACGCGTCACCGGCCGGAGATTCGTGCTCTCCCCGGGACGAGGCGAGGGAGGGGTTGGTCCCCGGACCGGTCGGGATTCCCTCTCCGGGGGTGGCGGGCTCGCGGATCGCGTCCAGGGCGGCGGCCTCCCGGTGCGGCCGCTCGCGCCGCAGGGAATCGATGGCCAGGTTCGTCGCGATGCGGTGCAGCCAGGCGTCGAAGTGTCCGCCCGCGCGGAAGCGTCGGATGACGCGAAACAGGCGGACGAACACCTCCTGCGCCACATCGCGCGCGAGTTCCTCGTCGCCGACGATGTGGCAGGCGATCCAGAAGACGCGCTCCTGCTTGCGCTCGATCAGAGCCTCGAACGCGTCGAGGTCCCCCGCGGCCGACCGGCGGATCAGATCGTGCTCGTCCATGGGCGGGCGGAGCCGATGCGCGAAGTGGGGAGTGTGCCTGCGCGCGGGCCGATGGGCGTCAGCCGGCCTGGCGCAGGGTCCGATACCACCGGATGCCGTACAGGACGATCGGAAAAGAGATGAGGGCGCAGGCCGACCCCAGGACGAGGGTGCCCGTTGTCAGCGGCACGATCCACGGCCGGCACTGGGCGAGAAAGTCGAACACGTGGCTCCACGTCTTTCCCTCCAGCCGGGGCAGGCTCACCTTCGATCCCGTGAGAAGAGACCCCAGCCAGCCCGAGGCGGTGTAGATCGGCACAAACGTCCAGGGATTGTTGACGAAGGTGCCGGCCAGGACGGCGACGCGGTTCAGGCCGAACAGGAAGGCGATCGCCAGCGCCAGGAGAGTATGAAAGCCCAGGGCCGGGGTCCAGGCGATGAAGACGCCGATCGCGAAGGCCAGCGCGGCCCGCTGTGGCGTGTCGTTGGTGTGCAGGATGAAGCGCAGCCACTCGCCCAGACGCTTCGCCCCGTACTCCCGCATCCGCTCGTCCTCCGGGAGCCAGACACCAATGCGGACGGCGCGGCCCGCCACGGATCCTGTCTCTCGCCGCTTGGTCTTCCCGGCGGCCGAGGCATGATAAGGGCTCAAACGCCGCAGGTCAATGGCGCGCAACAGGGCCGCGAGCGGATCGCCGCGCACGTCCTCGTCGGCGTTCCCGTCCGTCTCCGACCACAGCGCACCCATCGCAACACCCCTCGCACGCGACCGTGTGCTCGCGACCCCGGCATTCTCAGGCGTCGACCGGGAAGTGCCGGAATCCCCCCCGCAGAGCCTCGACCGGCAGGTAGCGGCCCGACCGGGTGAGGATGCGGACGCCGCGGCGCTTCGGGACGATCTGCCCGATGCGCGACATCGGCAGCCGCATCCGGCGGGACAGGCGCCGCACCTGCTCGTGGTGATCGGCGCGCGCCGCGAACAGGAGCTCGTAGTCCTCGCCCCCCACGAGCGCCGCCCGCGCCGCTGCCCGGCCGCCCAGGACGGTCGCGGCCGAAGGGGCCACCGGGATCGCCTCCTGCTCGACGACGGCACCCGCGCCACTGGCGGCGCAGAGTCGGGACAGGTCCCTGGCCAATCCGTCCGACAGATCGATCATCGCCGACGCCAGCCCGGTCAGGCCCAGGAGACGGCCCGCGAGAACGCGCGGCTCCGGGTCGAGGTGGGCCCGGATCGCTTCCGCCCGCGCGCCCGAGGCCCTGGCGAAGCGCGCTCCCGCCTTCAAGAGAAACAGCCCCGCAGCCGGAGCCCCCAGACGCCCCGTGACGTACAGTCCGTCCCCGGAGCGCGCGCCGCTCCGCCGCACCTCGCGCCCCGGCTCGATGAGACCCAGGAGCGCCACGTTCAGGAAGAGGGCCCGGGAGGCGCAGGTGTCCCCCCCGACCAGGGACACGCCGAACCGGCGCGCCTGGGAGGCGACCCCGCGCGCCACCTGTCGCGCGTAGGCCGGCTCGGTGCGTCGCGGGAACCCGGCGCTGAGCACGAACGAGCGCGGCACGCCACCCATGGCGGCGATGTCGCTCAAGTTCACGGCCAGGGCCTTGCGCCCCAGGAGAAAGCCGGGCGTCCAGGCGGCGCGGAAATGGATCCCGTCGGTCAGGAAGTCGGTCGTCAAGAGCGTGTGCAGACGTGAGGCGGAGGCGAGAACCGCCGCGTCGTCCCCGATTCCCAGGATGGCGCGCAGGGCCTGCGGGCCAGGGTCGCGCGGCCGCGCGAATCGGGCGACCCAATCGATGAAACCCTGCTCCGTGAGGCGGGCGATTCGTGCCATGAATCCGGGCGAAGGAAGACTACGAGCGGCCGGCCGTGCGGGAGAGCGCTGCGGCCAAGGTGCTTACGAATGGGCCGTTGCCGAACGGGTCGGTCATGGAAGCCTCCTAAATCGCGATCGGCCGCTCCGTCCCGACGCGTTGCTGGCCGGAACGCCGGGCCACGGCCTGGGTCAGGGCGATCGCGAACACCTCGGTGACGTCCGACACGAAGCAGAACTTGAGCCCCTTGAGGAAAAGCTTCGGGACATCCTCGAGGTTCTTGCGGTTCGCCTCGGGAAGGATGACGGTGTCGATGTTCGCGCGCCGGGCCGCCAGGACCTTCTCCTTCACGCCGCCGATGGGCAGGACGTTGCCGCGCAGCGTGATCTCGCCGGTCATGGCGACACTGCGCCGCACGGGCCGGTTGGTGAGCACCGAGATGATCGCCGTCGCCATGGTGATGCCGGCCGACGGACCGTCCTTCGGGATCGCCCCCTCCGGCACGTGGACATGGACGTCGAGATCCCCGAAGGCGTTGAGGGCGACGCCCAGTTCGGGCGCCTTGGAGCGCGCGTACGACAGCGCGGCCTGCGCCGACTCTTTCATGACCGTGCCGAGGTGCCCGGTCAGGATCAGCCGCCCCTTTCCAGGCATGGTGGTCGTCTCGACGAACAGGATTTCGCCGCCGGCGGCAGTCCAGGCCAGCCCGGTCGCGACGCCGACCTGGTTGTTGGGCAGTGCCATTTCGGGGGTGATGCGCGGCACGCCGAGCAGCTCTTCGGCCCTGGCCGGCGTCACCCTGAACGGCCCGCTCTCTCCGTCCGCCACGCGGCGCGCCAGCTTGCGGCAGACCTTGGCGATCTCGCGCTCCAGGTTCCTGAGCCCCGCCTCGCGCGTGTACTTCTGGATGATCGTCTGGATCGCCTTGTCGGGGTACGACACCTCCGCGTCCACGAGCCCGTTCTCATCGATCTGTTTCGGGATCAGGTGCCGCTTGGCGATCTCGACTTTTTCCTCCTCGGTATAGCCCGAGAGGTTGATGACCTCCATGCGGTCGCGGAACGCCGGCTGGATCGGGTCGAGGAGGTTCGCCGTCGCCACGAACATGACGTTCGACAGGTCGAACGGCACGTTGAGATAGTGGTCGCGGAACGAGTAGTTCTGCTCGGGGTCGAGCACCTCGAGGAGCGCCGACGACGGGTCGCCCCGGTAATCGGAGCCGATCTTGTCCACCTCGTCCAGCATGAACACGGGGTTGTTCGACCCCGCCTGGGAGATCCCCTGGATGATGCGCCCCGGCATCGACCCGACGTAGGTGCGCCGGTGCCCGCGGATCTCCGCCTCGTCCCGGATGCCGCCCAGGGAGATGCGCACGAACTTGCGCCCGAGCGCCCGGGCGATCGAGCGTCCGAGCGAGGTCTTGCCGACGCCCGGCGGGCCGACGAAGCACAGGATCGGGCCGCGCATCTTCTTCTTCAGCTTGCGCACCGCGAGGTACTCGACGATGCGCTCCTTGATCGTCTCGAGCCCGTAGTGGTCGTCGTCCAGGATCTCCTGGGCCTTCTTGAGATCGAGATTGTCCTTGGTCTGGGCGGACCAGGGCAGGTTCACCATCCAGTCGAGGTAGTTCCTGACGGTCGCGGTCTCGGCCGAATCCGGGTGCATGCGCTCGAGCTTTTTGATCTGCCGGTCGACCTCCTCCAGGACCTTGGGCGGCATCTTCGCCTTGCTGGCCTTCTCGCGGAACTGCTCGACCTCCTCGGCGAGGTCGTTGCCCTCTCCAAGCTCGTTCTGGATCGCCTTCAGCTGCTGCCTGAGGAAGTACTCGCGCTGCGACTTGTCGATCTCCTCGCGCGCGTGGGTGTTGATCTCCTGCTGCATGTTCAAAAGCTCGATCTCCCGGTTCAGGAGGTCGTGCACCTTCTTGAGGCGGGCGACGGGCTCCACGACCTTGAGGACGCTCTGCGCATCGTCGATTTTGAGGTCGAGGTTGCTCGCCACGAGATCCGCCAGCCGTCCGGGGTCCTCGAGGTTGCTGGCGATGACCATGACCTCCGAGGAGATCGCCTTGCCGAGCGAGGCGCTTTTCTCCAGCGACTTCTTGACGGTGCGCATCATCGCTTCCTGCTCCATCGTCGGCTTCACCTGGGGCTCGACGATGCGTGTCAGGTGGGCCGTGGTGTACTGCTCGCCACGCGTGAACTCGTCGACCTTGGCGCGGCAGACACCCTGGACCAGGACGCGGATGCGGCCGTCCGGAAGCTTCAGCATCCGCATGATGACGCCCACGGTGCCGATGTTGAACAGGTCCTTCTCGGACGGCTCCTCCACCTGGCTGTCCTTCTGCGACACCAGCAGGATCATCCGGTTGTCGGCCAGGGACTGGTCGACCGCCCGGATGGAGCGCTCGCGGCTGACCGAGAGGGGCACGATGATGAACGGATAGACGACGATGTCCCGGAGCGGCAGGACGGGGAGCTCCTTCGGGATCTTGAGTTGATCCTCCGGGACCTCCAGCGCCTGGCTGCTCATGGCCGCTCCCCGATCTTGATCGTGATCGGGACTTCCTCGCCGCGCTTGTCGGGCACCTTCGGGAAGGCGATCTTCAGCACTCCCTCCGCCAGCTCCGTCCTGGCCTTGTGGGTGTTGACCGGAGAGGAGATGTGGACCACGCGCTTGAATTTGCCGAAGGGGCGCTCCATGGAGTGGTACTTGGCCCCCTTGGACGATTCGGCCCGCTTCTTCTCGCCCCGCAGGATGAGGTTGTTCCCGTTGATCGTCAGGCTGAGATCCCTGAGCGGAACCCCCGGCACCTCGAACTTGACCACCAGCTCCTCCGGCGTCTCATAGACGTCGGCGGCCGGCAGCCACTCGCCGGTGGCCTCGCTCCCCGTCGTCTTCAGCTCGAGGAGATTGTCGAACAACCGGTTGATCTCGCTCTGGATACGGCTGATCTCCACGAAGGGACCAATGTCGGCCATGGGAGCCTCCCGATTCTGGGCTCAATATAGTGACGCCCCGGGGCACCTGCAAGGAAACAGGCTACTTCCTCTGCTCCAGGAGGTCGTTCAGGACCTTCATGAACTGGTCGACGTCCTCGAACTGGCGGTAGACGCTCGCGAAGCGGACGTAGGCGACCTTGTCCAGCTCTCGAAGCCGCCCGGTGACCTTCTCTCCGATCTTGGCGGTGAGGATCTCCCGCTCCGGGATCTCCTGGAGCATCTGCTCGACCTCGTCCGCCACCTGCTCCAGGGAGGCGGGGGACACGGGGCGTTTCTCGCAGGCCTTGCGCAACCCCCCCAGGACCTTGTTGCGGTCGAACGGCTCGCGCGTGCCGTCCTTCTTGACGACCATGAACGGGATCTCGTCGATGCGCTCGTACGACGTGAAGCGGCGGCCGCAGGACAGGCACTCTCGTCGACGGCGGATGACCAGGCCGTCCTTGCCCTCGCGCGAGTCGACCACCTTGTCCTCGATGTGCGCGCAGAAGGGACATTTCATGGCAGGGCGCCTTCCTTTCTCACCCGGGGATGCGGGCCATCTTGCGGACTTCCGCCGGACGGACCCCGCCATGCCACATGAAGAAAAGCCCCAGGGCGATGGTCGGCAGAAGCGTGACGGCGTGCAGGGTCACGGCCGTCGCCGCCGCGCTCGCCTCGGGGACGCCCCAGAAACCGGACAGCGAGACTTTACAGAAGAACTCATACGGCCCGACCCCTCCCGGCGTGGGCATGACGATCCCCAGGCCCAGAGGCACGATGAGGAGGAACATGTCCGTGAACCGCAGAGGCAGGCCGAAGGCACGCACCCCCAGGAGCACCGACGCGTCGATGGTGAGCCACATCAGGAACGACAGCGCGATGCACTGCGCGAGCTGCGTCTTGCTCCGCATCACGCCCAGGCCCGCGATCAGCTTCTCCACGATCTCGGTCACGCGGGCGGCGGCCCCGCCGTGCCGGCGGCCGTGCAGCCTCTTCATGATCGTCATCACGAAGTCAGGGAACAGGACGAGCACCAGGACCAGCGGCAGGGCGACCGCGACGAGGCCTCCGGTCGCCACGATCGCGCGGCGCAGGTAGACGGACGCCTGGTGCTCCACGGCGCCGTTCGCCGAGGACGAGACCAGGGCCGACCCCCTCGCCGTCAGGACGAACACCAGGAGGAGCCCCATCACGGTCATGACGTCGAACAGTCTTTCCAGGGCCACCGTGGCGAGCGTCGCCGTCGTGCTCACCTTCTCGCGGCGCGCCAGGAGGACAGGCCGCGCCACCTCCCCGACCCGGAACGGCACGATGAAGGAGATCATGAATCCGATGAACATGGTGGACGTCAGGTTGTACATCCCGATCCCCTTCTTGACCGGCGCCATGAGGACGCGCCAGCGCCAGGCGCGGAACAGGTACGCGACCAGGTTGACGAAGACACTCGCCGCGATCAGAGAGGGGCTCGCGCCGCGCAGACTCCGGACCGCTTCCCGGAAATCAAATCCCCGGGCAAAGAAAACGATGCACACGACGGTCAGCAGGAGACTGATGCCGACTCTGAGGGCAGGTTTCACCGCGCTTGGGGGTCCGAAGCGCGCCGCGTTGTCCGCGCGCGAAGCGGGCACGCCGGTCGCTGCGCGCCGCGCGAAACGCGCCGAATATACAGGAAGCCGACGAACGATGTCCAGAAGGGGGAACTGGGCCGCGCTAGAAATCCCAGTCCAGGCCGGCGACGGGAAGCTGCCGCAGCCAGAACCCTTCCGTTCGGTCGACGCGAACGCTGCCATCGGCCCGTGGCAGGTACTGAAAGTCGTCGACACAGCAGACGTTGTTGTGGCCGTAGAGGTTGGTCACGTCCAGGTAGAGCGCGAGCGTGCCGCCGCGGAGCCTGAAGCGCCGCGTCACTCTCAGGTCGAGCCTGTGGTACGCCGGGTAGCGGAGGCCATTGCGCGGCCCGAGGATCGGCCGGACGGCGAACGAGCCGTCCGGGTTCTGCACCTGCTCCGCCCGGACATCGGTCGTGGGCCAGCCGGTGTGATAGCTCACCGCGAGACTGACCTCCCAGGTTTCGCCGCGCCGGTAGTCGAGGCCGACGTTGAGGGCGTGCCGCTGGTCCCAGCTGCGCGGCACCCACGCGCCCTCGACCTCATCCTCGGCCGAGGCGAGCGCGTAGGATGCCCGCCAGCCCAGCGCGCGCCGTCGATCGCCGCTCAGCTCGATCTCGATCCCGCGCAAACGGGCGCGCTCGGGAGCGATCCGCACCCGGTCCCACTCGGACTCCGGGAAAAGCTGGAACGGGTTGAACAGGTTCTCGTAGCGTGGGCGCAGGTGGGTCATGTCCTTGATGTAGGCGGACACGCCCAGCCTTGTTCCGTCCGGGAAGAGATGCTCGAGATCGATTTGCCGGTGCTCGGCACGTTGCGCGGGAAAAAAGTCCGTCACGCCGTCTTCGATCTGCAGCTCGTTGACCCCCTGCGGCTGATGGAAGCGTCCCCACCCGGCGCGGAGGAGCGTGCGCTCTCCCAGGGACCAGACGAGGTTGGCGCGCGGGCTGGTCTCGGCCTCGCCGGTCAGGGACTGCCGATCACGCCGCACGCCGATTTCGAGCGTCAGCGGCGGCAGAACCCGGAACCGGCCGGCGACGTAGGCGCCGATCTCCGACCCCGAGGGGTCGAGGATCAAGTCCCGATCGGTCACGGAAACAGCGGCGGCGCCGGCGAACGGATCGGTCCGCTCCACGTGGCTGCGGTAGATGTACTGCGCTTCGAACCGCCGGGCGTCGAACCCCCACTTCAGGGACGAGCGTTCTCCGGCGGTGAGGATCCAATCCTGCTTGAGCGCAGTGGAGCCGAAGGAGCGGGCATCGTCGACCCGGGTGAATTCTTCCACGGTGTCGGAGGTGGTCCCGTGCCGGTTCCGACCGATCCGATCGCTCGAGATCAGGGTCTGCGAGTAGAGCCGCTCGGTCCACGGTGTCTTCACGTTGACCCAGGCATACCGGTGGTCGTCGCCCGCCCCGACGCTGCCGTCCCCGTGTTCGGTCCGGTAGCGCAAGGCGTCCTGGGAGGCAAGGAGATGGGCCGAAAGGATCGAGCCACCCGGCAGGCGGACCTGCACCTTGCCGAGCAGATCGTTGTAGGACGGATTGATGCCATCCCCGCCCAGTTCGACGGTGTCGATGACGGCGTCCGGGCGCCAGGATCGGGCCGAGACCAGCCAGCTCCCTCCGCCGTCGCCCAGTCGCCCTTCGGAAAGAACGCTCGCGTTGACCAGGCTCAGGCCGAAGGCGGTGCGCCCGCCGTCGGATGGTTTGGCGGTCGACAGGTCGATGACACCGCTCGCCCGATCGCCGTACTCCGCGGGGAAGATTCCGGTCAGCACGTCCACGCGGTCGATGGCCCTCGCGTCGACGATGCTGGAAAAGGCGAAAAAGTCCTTGAGATGAAACGGCTCGTCGATCGCGAGTCCGTCGAGAATGACGAGCGCCTCGTTCGGCTCGCCACCCCTTATGCTGAACTGCGCCGATCGGTCCGCCGAGGCGATCCCCGGCATCCAGGCCATCTTCCGACTCGTATCGTCGCCAACCGTCGGCAACCGCTCGAGATCCTCGCGTCCAAGGGTGGTCACCGGCTCCGGCTCGCCGCGCGGGGATGCGCCGACCCTCAGCCGCTCCCGCAGGGCCGGGATCGAAGGCACCGGCTGATCGGCCTCGCCGGCGCCGCCGTGTCCTGACACTGCGGCCCTCACGATGAGAATCGTCCCCGCGGGTCCGTCTCTGGCTTCGAGTCCGAAAGCCGAGAGGAGTCGACCGAGGACCTGGCGCGGAGCGGCGACCGGCGGCTCGGTCTCGACCATCATGTCCGGGCGCACGAGGTCGCTGCTGAAGATCAGGTTGAGGCCGCGGGTCCGGAGGTCCTCCAGGGCGTCGACGAGAGGGCGGCCGGCGTAGCCACACGGTCCTCGAACTCCGGAGAGACGTGGGCACGAGGAGGAGTCCGGCACGGCACCCCATAGCGCGGGTGCTGTCGAGAGCAGAAGCACGATCGAAAGGGTCGGCCCCAGCCACCTCTCGGTCGAGTGACGCTTCATAGGGGTGCCCGCTAAGGCTTCCAGCATGATACCGGAAATCTACGGAGCGAGGGACGTGAGTCAATCGGAAATTCGGAGGCAGGGCGGCCCCCGATCCGAACGCCAGCCGGTCGCGTACCGGCCGGCGTGTGGGAGGGCTAGAACGAGAACAGCAGGCCGATCTCCGGCGCTACGTCGGGCGCCTTCGCGGTGACGCCGAAGCCGGAATTGAATTTCAAGACGACGTGACGACCGAGCCGCGCCTGGCCTTCCACGATGACCTCGACCTCGTCGGTCTGATGCCCTTCGATGGCGGCGTAGAACCGCCAGGTGCGTGAGAGTCGCTTGAGGTACTCCACGGCGTACTCGCCGGCCTCGACCTGCCCCTCGGCGTACTCCAGAGATGCGCGGCCCGTGAGAGTGCCCCACCGGTGACCCTTGATCGCCGCGAACCCGAGCGAGTACTCCCAGTCCTGCGTGCCGAGCAGGACGTTATTCTTCTGGAACGGGAAGACGACTTCGAAGAAACTGAACATCTCGGGCCGGTGCTCGCCCTCCTCGGCCCACCGCCAGCGGATCTGGCTCTCGACGTCCCCCAATCCCGATTCCTCCAGGCGGCTCGGCAGGGCCGAGAAGTCGTCCGAAGCCTTCCTCAGAGACGTGGTCGCGTGCAACGCTCCCTCGAGCTCCACCTCGAGACGATCGGTGAAGCCGTGGGAAATGAACAGAAGGTCCTCGCGCTCGGTGAGCGTGCCGGTGTGTTCCTGGTTGCCCGCGAATCCGAGCTCGTCCGGAGCGTATTCGAAACCGGAGGTCCTGGTGTACTCATGGAAGGCGTAGACGAGCCACTCGCCCTTGCGGACGTAGGTCCCGAACTGCGACGTTGCCATGCCCCTCCCCCGGTCCGCGAGGTAGGGAGGCAGGCCGGACGGATTCTGTTCGTCAGTGGACGCGTCGACCGGCGCAGGCAGCGTGAGACTGAACAACGCCAACGACGCGCCGCAAAGCGCCGCGAAACGCCTCGGACGGAGGCGGATCATTCGCGTCCCCCACCCTCGGCGGCGCGCTCGACGAAAAGCGTCTCGCCGTCCAGGCGGGAATGCAGGCCGCAGGTCGGGAGGACGGCCCGGGGGGTGTCGTCCGGGCGCAGGCCGGAGGTGGAGCCGTGCAGGACGATCGTTGCGGCGTTCGCGGCGATCGACGGGTCGGCGTACCCCACCTTCCAGCCCGTCTCCCGCGACAACCAGTCGAGATAATCGCGCAGCGTTCGACCCTCCAGCTCGAACGGCGGAGCGACCGCGAGCACCCATTCCCAGTCTCCTCCCCGGAGCGCGATGGTGCCGGTCTCGACCGCGCCGCGCGGGTCGACCCGCAGGCGCGTCCCGGCGGGAACGGCGTAGGCCCGGTCATCGCGCGACAGCGCGGCGATCCCCTCGCGAACGCTCACGCGCAGCGTGTCGTCCGTGAGTCGGACTTCAAACTGCGTGCCCACGTCATGCACGCGCCCCAGGGTTGTGCGGATTTCGATCGGGGAAGCCGGCCCTTCCGCGCCGACGGCCGACGCGGCGGAGGCGCGAGAGGACTGCGGCCCTGTGTCGACGTATACCCCGCCGCGCCGCAGCTCGAGGACGCGGGTCGAGACCAGACCCAGCTCCGTGCCGGTGTCGAGTCGGACGGAGGGGCCGGCGTCCAGCCGCAGCGCCGCGCGACCGTCGGGACCCGTCGTCAGGCCCGAGCCGGCCACGAGGAGGTCACCCGTTTCCGCGGCCCCGCCGTCGCGCAGCAGCACCCGGCCCTCCGTCCTCACGACGGTGGCGGCCCGTGCCCCGGTGACGCGGATCCTGTTCCGCACCCAGAAGCCGTCCCCGATGGCGACCGCGATCGCGGCGGCCGCGAGCGATGCGGCGACCAGGACGACGATGCGGCGGCGGTCCCGCAGCACCGCCTCGCGCCAGCGGGCGTGCACGTTGTCCCGGACGCGCGCCATGCGCTCCTGCGGCACGGGCGGGCGCGGCCCGGCCAGCCGGATGAGCCGGGCGATCGGGTCACTGGAGCCCTCGACGCTATCCGGTTCCTCGGGCGGCTTCGTCGCGTCACTCATGCGTCATCGACCCGCACTCCGATCGGCTCCGGGTGACCGCGGAAAAGCCGTCGCGGAACGCCTGCCGCGCCCGCGTCAGGAGCGACTCGGCGGCCTTCAGCCCCAGGTTCAGTCGCGCGGCGATCTCTTTCACGGGAAGGCCCTGCACGTACTTCCATTCGAGCGCGTCGCCGTAAGCGCGCGGCAGGGCATCGAGTGTCACCTGGACCAGGCGTGCGACGTCCCTGCGGTGCAGCTGGCTCTCGGGGTCCTGCGCCAGCGTCGCGGCTAAAGAATCGAGGGCCGCGCGCACGTCCGGCGAGTCTTCGATCAACTCCGCCGGCTCGGGCCGGCGCCCGCGCCGCTCGTAATGGGCAGCGATTTCGTGCCGGCAGATGGCACACAGCCAGGTGAACAGCGCCGACTCGAAGCGATAGCCCTTCAGCCCCGAAACCGCCTTGCAGAGCGCGACCTGCACGACTTCCTCCGCTGCGTCGGCGTCCTGGTTCAGGCGAGGGAGGGCGAAGCGGTACAGCCGGGCAAAATGACCCCGGAAAAACAAGTCGAAGGCCTCTTCTTCGCCCGCGAGCATGCGTCGGACCAGCTCCCGGTCATCCGTGGCCGCCTCTATCATCCGCCCACCGACCGCCCTTCCGAGAAAACCTGACGGGATGACGCACGGGCCCCCCATGGACGGCGCAAAGCCGATCCAGATCGCTGCCGGGGACGCTCGGGGCTCCCGTCAGCCTCTCCGCTGGATGCGGACCAGCTCGCTCCTCTCACTCCCCCCTTTGACCTGGACGCCGGGGATGAAACCGACGCCCCCGGCATAGTACTTGTGTTCGACGTCGCCCGGGGTCGGAGGGACCGACTCCCTGCCCGCACCGGTAAGAGGGCTCGAGGCGGGGAAATCCTTTCCGTTGCCTGCAAAATCCGGCGATACTCCGGGCATCATCCAGGGGAAATGTGGGACAGGGCGAGGGATCGCGTGGATTGAACCCACCCACGGGCGGGTGGCAGGTGAGCCGGCGCGTCATCCACCGGCGCGACGGTCCGTTTCGTGCGATCATCCAGTCCTGGGGGAGCGTCGAAGATGTGCGGGATCGCGGGGATCTACCGTCCGGGGGAAGTCGCGGATGATCGCGGCGTTGTCCGCGGGATGCTGGAGGTCCTGAAGGCGAGGGGACCGGACGGCGAGGGTGTCTTCCACGAGGGTCGATTGACCCTCGGGCACCGACGGCTGGCGATTCTCGATCTGTCCGAGGCGGGGCGCCAGCCGATGGAATCCGCCGACGGCCGCTATGTCGTGGCCTTCAACGGGGAAATCTACAACTTTCGCGAATTGACCCGCGAGCTCGACGTCCCAGGCCAATCCCTGAGGTCCTCGTCGGACACGGAGGTGCTGCTCCTCGCCTGGGAGCGCTGGGGCGTAACCTGCCTGGACAGATTGGTCGGACAGTGGGCGTTCGCGCTCTACGATCGTCGCGAGGAGGTTCTCTGGCTGGTCCGGGATCGATTCGGCGAGAAGCCTCTCTTCTTCCACCAGACTCACGGTGCTCTCACCTTCGCCTCCACTCTGGCGGGCCTCGTCCGCGCGCCCTGGGTGTCGCGCGACGTCTGTCCCGACGCGTTGAGCGAGTATTTGACCCTGCGCTACGTGATCAGCCCTCGCACCGTTCTCCGGGAGGCGCGGAAGGTTCCGCCCGGACATTATCTGGCCGCCGATCGTCGCGGCCAGCGGATCGTCCGCTGGTGGTCGCCGCGATTCCACGCTGGGACGGATCGACAGCACGCGCTGTCCCGACGTGAAGCCGAGGACCAGTTCGGCGCCAACCTCGTGCAGGCGGTGCGTCGATGCACGGTGAGCGATGTGCCTGTCGGGTTGTTGTTGAGCGACGGCATCGACAGTCACGGGATCCTCTCCGCGCTGCGCTACGCGGGCATCGACTGTCCGACCTACACGTACGAGGTGAACGGCGGGCCCTCCACGAACGCGAACGAGCGCCTCCCCGCGGCCGGTGGATCCAATCGTTCCAACCTGATCCGCGTGACGTTCGATGAGATTTCGCGGGATCTCGAGCCCGCGCTCGGCAGCATGGCCGAGCCCGTGGGGGACGGCGTCGTGCTGGCCACCTATCATCTGATCCGGCAGGCACGAAATGATGCGACGGTCTTCCTTGCCGGCCACGGGGCCGATGAGCTGCTCGGCGGATATCGCCTCAGCCAGGACCGCTTTCGTCTCGCCGCCATGCGTCGACTCTGTCGCGCTCCGGTGCCGCAGTTCGACACCCTGATCGAGTGTTATACGAACGGCGACGAGCCTCTCCGGGTCCGGAGGGCGGCGCTCGTGCAGGCGACGCCGGAGCAGGTGCCGGAGGCCGCGCACTACCTCATCCAGCGGCCGCTCCCCGCGTCCGAGCTCAGGGCGCTGTTCGACCCGTTGCCACCTCCGGGCCGCTATCTGGGCGTGATCGAACGTCTCTACGCCGATTGCGGACCCGGAGCGACCGATCTGGACCGGATCCAGGAGGTGGCTCTGCAGTCCTTCCTCTCGGAGCACGTGCTCGCGGTCGCCGATTCCAGCGCGATGGCCTCATCGGCCGAGTCGAGGCTGCCCTACCTGGATCGGGACCTGGCCGATCTCGTGTTCGATCTGCCGCCGTCGATGCGGGTGAGCCGCTGGCCCGGCGTCTCGAACACGAAGCTGATGCTTCGTGGGTGGGCGGAGGGACGCCTGCCGCAGGACGTGCTGACGCGGAAGAAGAGAACCTTCCGCTACGGCAGCATCGGCGCCCTGTTGAGGGTTCGTGGCCACGACATCCGGTCCATGGTCCTCGACTGCGCGCCCTTGCGCCGCCACCTGGGCGGACTCGAGACCTGGATCGGGCGGCCGCCCGAGATCTATCGAAGAGGACTGGAAGGCACGTATTGGGCGCTTTTGGCCTTCGCTCTCTGGAGTGCTAAGGCCGGTGTGGCCTGAAGGCCGGTTGACCTCGCCTCCGCGGCGCGCCATGTGATCGGGTTGCGCAAAGCCTAGTCCCGGGAGCGCAAGGCCTCGAGGGACTCCTTGAGACGCTGCGCGGCGGCGAGGTTCGCGGCCAGGGACGTGGCGATGCCGGCGAGGCCCTTGAGAACCTGCTCGGACGCCTCGGCCTGCTCGGAGACCGAGCGCTGAATCGTGGCGATCATGCCGCTGACGTTGCCGATGGCGTGCGTCATGGAACGCGAGCCGCGCGTCTGCTCGGCGGTGGCGCGTTTCACGTGGCCGGACATCTCGCGCATGTTCTCGACCGCCGACATGATCTGCTCCGAGCCGAGGGTCTGCTCGGTGGTCGCCTTCTTGATTTGACCGGCCAGCTCGCGCACTTTCTCGACGGCCAGCCCGACGGCCTGACTGCCGCGGGCCTGCTCGCGGGTCGCCGCGACGATCTCGCCGACCCGCACCGAGGATCTGCGGGCCGACTCCAGGATCTCCTTCAGCGCCCGCCCGGCCTCGCGCGATCGCTCCGAGCCTCCCTCCACGCGGCGCGTGCCCTCGTGCATCGCGTCCACCGCGCGTCCGGTCTCCGACTGGAACGAGCCGATCAGGTTCTCGATCTCCTTGGCGCTGCTGGCGGTGCGCTCGGCGAGCTGCCTGATCTCCTCCGCGACGACGGCGAAGCCGCGACCGTGCTCCCCCGCCTGCGCCGCGATGATGGCGGCGTTGAGGGCCAGGAGGTTCGTCTGCTCCGTGACCTCCTGGATGACGTTCAGGATGAGACCGATCTCCTGCCCTTTGCGCCCGACCGACTCGATGACCTGCCGGGCCTGCGCCACGCTGCCGTAGATGCCGTCCATCCCTTCGATGGTCAAGAGGACCGCCCGCATCCCCTTCTCGGCGTTCTCCGCGACGAGCTCGGTGATGGCTTTACTGTCGCCCGCGTTGCGCTCCACCTGTTCGATGACCTGCTCCATGCGCGCCATCGCCTCGGAGGTTTCCGCCACGAACCGGTTCAGCATCTCGACGTTCCGATCGATCTCCTTGATCGAGACGACCAGCTCCTCGGTCGTGGCCGCGGTGTCCTCGACCGACATCGACAGGCCGTCGGCGTGCCCGTCCACCTCCTCGATGGTGGCCACCATCGCCAGGATCGAGGAGGTCGTTTCCTCGGAGGATGCCGACAGGCCGGAGACGCTGCCGACGATGTTGCGGAGCGAGCGGGTCACCGATTCCGCCGACGCCACCGCCCGCTGCACCGATCCCTCCTGGGAGGCGCTGCCCGAGAGAACGGCGGTCGCGGACGCCTCGATCCCGCGCATCACGTCGCCCATCTGCCTGGACTCGTCGCGGGCGCGGAGAACCGCCGCCTCGATCCGCTCGCCGAGCGCCTCGATCGAGTGACCGATGGAGGAAATCTCCCCGGCGCCGCCCGGGGCGACGGTGGGCCGGCCGGCGTGGCCCGCCGCGGGCCCGGCGGCGATCGCGGCGAGGCCTAGGTCCGACCGGAGAACGAGCCGCCGGGCGAGGGCGTGCGCCAGAATCATGCCCGAGAGGACCACGAGGACGCCGAGGAGCGCTCCCTGCGAGGCGAAGGCCCGGCGTGCCTCATCGACGGGCGCGGCGGCGAACGCGATTCGGACGTCGCCGAGCGAGCCGGTCGCCGGCGCGGCGTGGGGCCCGGACTCCCACCCCATGGCGGGGCGGTCGCGCGGCGCGGCCCCGGCGGGGCGAGGACCCAGGACGGAATCGCCGATCACCCCGGAGGTGGGGCGCGGCAACCGCTCCGGCCCCGGCGCGCTGTCCGCCGCGGTATTCACGGGAGGTGCCTGGCGAAGACCCGGTCCGTCGATCGGAAAGGTGAACAGGTACAAAGGCTCGCCACCCAGCCCGGCGATCCTGTCGGCCCGGTCCGACGGTGCCAGCGGGAGGCCGCGCGTGGCATAGACCGGACGGATGCCGGCCACTCCGGCCTCCGCCACGAGGACGCCTTCGCGATCGACGATTTCGGCGTGCACCATCTCCCCGTCGCCCATGACCTGGTCGAGGAGGTACTTCAGCCGCTCGGCCCCGGCCCGCTCCTGAGATTCTCCGCTAGAAGCGATCGCGAGGATGCGCGCCAGGACGATGCCGCGCTGGCGCATGGAGGCGAATGCGTTCCGATCGATGGCCGAGGTGCCTGCGAGCACAAGGACCGCGCTCAGGACGCCGAGAAGGAGGCCCGTGCCGAGGACCATCGCGGGGCCGGGGGCGAGCCCCGGCCGGCGGTCGCGGCCGAGATTCGCGATGGAGACCAACCCTCCCGCCATCCTGACGCTCCGTCGTCCCGCTCCATGTCCCGGCGCCTGTGGCCGGACACACTCCGGGCAGGCTACGACGGGGCCTCAATATAGGGTCCGTCATCCGCGAGCGCCATCGACGGTCCGCGGCGCCCGGGCCCGTCGTCCGGGCGGCGGCGTGGTGCGTGGCTCCGCCACCGGCGTTGATTTTCCGCTTCCTGCGGTGATACAAGCGGCCGATGCCGTCCCCGCTCCGGTTCATCCCCTGGTTCTGCGGACTTCCGTGCGAGCCGATGACGCTCGAAGTTCGCGAGGAGGGGCCGATTGTCGCCGAGGGGGGTTGTCCCGCCTGTCGCCTGGAGGTCGCCCTGTTCCACGAGGAGGATCGCCCGCCGCGAGTGGCGGGGAAGGACGTGTCGGCGGAGCGGGCGATCGAGGCGGCCGTCCGGATCCTGAAGGAGGCGCGCGCGCCGTTCGTCTACGGACTGTCGCTGAGCTCGACCGCCACGGCGCGCCGCGCGATAGCACTTGCAGAGGCGATCGGGGCCGCGCTCGACGTCGAGGGATCGGAGGCGATCCAGGCCGATCTCGTCGCGCTTTCGACCCTCGGCCTGCCATCCGCGACGTTCGGAGAGATCCGGGACCGTGCCGATCTGTTCCTCCTGTGGCGGTGCGATCCGAGGCGGAGCCACCCGGGCATCTTCGCGGGGCGGGAACGGTTCGGCGAGGCCGGCGTGCGCCCGCGGCCGGTCATCCTCGTGCCGCCGCCGGGCGCGGCCGGCGCTGCGACCGATCGGATGCTTCCGGTCGATGGGGGCGCCGACCTGGACGCGGCTCTGGCGTTGCGGGCGCTCGTGAACGGTGCCAGGCCCCAGGGCGGGAGACCCGGGGGCGTGCCGGTCGCTCTCCTTGACGAAGCGGCACTCGCGCTCCGTCAGGCGCGTTACTCCGCCATTCTCTGGGACCCGTCGACCTCCTCCTCTGGTCCGGGCGTCGCGATCGCCATGACCCTCACGCTCCTGGGGCGCGATCTGAACGCGACGACACGCTCTGCGGTCCGTCCTCTGGGGGCCGGTGGAAACGTCGCCGGCGCCGTCGCGGCGCTCGCGGCGGCGACCGGCTACCCACGCGCGGTGAGTTTCGCGGGCGGGGCGACGCGCTGTGCACCGGGAGAGTTCGACGCGGCACGGATGATCGGCGCCCAGGGCGCCGATGTTCTCCTGCTGGTGGGGGCGCGTGCGGTCGAACCGGCGCCGGGTCCCGGAATCATTGTCCTCGGGCCGCGGCTCCCACGCGGAGTGGACAACCCCGACGTGTGGATCCCGACGGCCACGCCGGGTCTGTCGGCCGCCGGCATGGCGGCGCGCGCCGACGGCGTGACCGTGATCCTGAAGGCGCTCGTGCCGGCGCGACTTCCGACCGAAGAGGCTGTCCTCGATCGCCTGCTCGGACCCCTCGTCGCGAAAAGCCGATCGGGGACCGCTCGTGGCGCGCCCTCGGACGCCGACCGTCAGGCGCGTTCCGTTCCGAGGCGCGGATAGCCGACGGGCGGGTCGCCCGACAGCCACGGGGTGCGCTGTCGCCTCCCGTGCATGCCCGCCAGGCCGCGCTTCCAGGAGAACAAGGGCAAAAGCCCCGGATCGCGGACGAACTCCGGGACGATCTCGAGCGGATCCATCAGCGAGATCGCCGTGATGTCGGCGAGCGTGATCCGGTCACCCACCAGGAAGCCGGCCCGCGCGACGCGGGTCTGCAGCTCGGGCAGAAGATCCCCGAGCCTATCCCGGCTCTCCTGCAGTTCCTTCGGATTGATCCTGAACTTCCTCCGGAGCCGCGGCTCGACGAGGCGCAGCATCACACCGTTCAGCCAGCGTTTCGGAGGGCGCGGCCACAGGATCGTCCCCAGGAGAATCGCCGGGTTCTCGAGCGCGACCTGGTAGGCGACGCGCCTGGCATCCGGCCCCAGCCACTGGTCGCACTTCTTCTCGAGCGCCAGGACCTCGGCGCGCGCCTTCGGGTCGCGCGGCAGCAGGGGCCGGTCCGGATGCGTCTCCTCGAGGTGCGCGGCGATCGCGTCCGAGCCCACGATCACGCGGTCGCCATCCCTGAGGACCGGAACATCACCGCGCGCACCGAGGTCGATCACCTGGCACCTGGTGAACGGGTTGACTCGCACCAGCGTGTACGGCAGACGCTTGAGGTCGAGACAGAAGCGCGCCTTCTCGCAGAAGTGCGACCAGAAGATGTCGTACAGGACGAGGGCCATCGCCCGCCACGTTAGCACATCGTCCCGCGAGCCAACGCGTTGACCGCGCGCGCATGGCGATGATACAAGGCCACGGGGGGAACGGACATGGATCTCGGGTTGGAGGGCAAGGTCGCCATCGTGACGGGCGGGTCCCGGGGCATCGGCCGGGCCGCTGCACAGGCGCTCCTGCGCGCGGGCGCGTCGGTCATGCTGGCGTCTCTGCGGAAGGAATCGGTCGAGGCGGCGGCGCACGAGCTGGCGCTCTCCGGGAAGGTCGAGGGAATGCCCTGCGACGTCGCCTCCGAGGCGGACGTCGAGCGCCTGGTGAAGGAGAGCGTGCGTCGATTCGGCCGCCTGGACGTGATGGTGGCGAACGCCGGTGTCGCAGACCCCTACAAGAACCTGCTCGATGTGACCGTCACCGAGTGGGACCGGATGATCTCCGTGCACCTGCGCGGAACGTTTCTATGCGGCCGCGAGGCCGCGCGCGCCATGCGGGACGCGAAGATCCCCGGGCGGATTGTGACCATCTCGTCCACGTCCGCCTTCGAGTGCGATCCCCTGGGTGGCTCGTACAATGCCGCCAAGGCCGCTATCGTCGGGCTGACCCGCTCGATGGCGATCGACTTCGCGGACTGGGGAATCCGGGTGAACAGCGTGGCGCCGGGCTGGATCCACACCGACATGTCGGCCGCCGACCTGCCGCCGCGCGGCACGCCGATCGAAAACCTGGGAGCGCTGAAGCGGGCGGGCGAAGCGGACGAGGTGGCGGCGGCGATCCTGTTCCTGGCCTCGAGCGCCTGCGACTTCATGACCGGGACGACCCTTATCGTTGACGGCGGCCAGACCATCGTGGCGCCGAAGCTGCGCTGGTGAACCGTTCTCAGTCGGCCGTGCCCCCGCCGTCCACGACCAGGGCCGATCCGGTCATGAACGACGAGTCATCGGAGGCGAGGAACAGGACGGCGCGGGCGATCTCTTCCGGCTTGCCGATCCGGCCGAGCGGCCGGTTGACGGCGCCCTTCAGGTATTCCTCCCAGGCCAGGCCGCGCTGCTTCGCGTCTTCGGGGAGCATCGGGGTCTCGACGTCGCCGGGGCAGATGCAGTTGACGCGAATTCCCTGCCGGCCGTGGTCGATGGCCATCGCCCGGGTGAGCAGGACCACCCCGCCCTTGGACGCGCAGTAAGCGGCCGCCGCGTTCCCTCCCACGATCCCCCAGCCGGAGCTGTTGTTGACGATCACCCCGGAGCGCTGCGCGATCATGTGGGGCAGGACACACTTCGACATCAAATAGGTTCCCTTCAGGTTGACGTCCAACGTCAGATCCCATTCCTCCTCCGGGCAGTCGGGAACGGTGTGCGGGAAGAAGACGCCGGCGTTGTTGAACAGGACGTCGAGGCGCTTGAAGGCCTTGAGGGTCTCGTCCACGGCGCGCCCGCAGTCGGCGGCCAGCCGCACATCGGAGCGGACGAAGATCGCCTCGGAGCCGGCGCTCTTGACCTCGTGAAGGGCCACACGGCCGCGCACCTCGTCCCTGCCGGTCAGCGCGACCTTCGCCCCCTCGCGCGCGAACAGCGCCGCCGTGGCCCTGCCGATGCCGGACGTCCCACCGGTGATCAAGGCTACCTTGCCGGCCAGGCGCATGCGTGGTCCTCCCTTGCCGATCTGCGTGTCCCTCAGGCCGCCACGAAGCCGCCATCGACGATGAGCGGCGCCCCCGACACGAAGGACGATGCGTCCGAGGCGAGGTAGAGCGCCGCCCGGGCGATGTCCTCCGGCCGCGCCACGCGCCGCAGTGGCACGTCGGCCGCCTGCGCCATGTGACGGTCCATCGGATCCCCCAGCATCGCGGCCTCGCTCCTGAGCATCGGCGTGTCGGTGTCGCCGGGGCAGATACAGTTGACCCGGATGTTCTGCGGGCCGTGGTCGATCGCCATCGCCTTCGTCAGAAGGACCACGGCCCCCTTCGAGGCGCAGTAGGCGGCGGCGCGCGCCCCGCCGACCAGCCCCCACACCGACGCCGTGTTGAGGATGACGCCGCCCCCGGCGCGCGCCATCGCCGGGACCGCGTGGCGCGACATCAGGAAGATCCCCTTGACGTTCGCGTCCATGACCCGGTCCCAGTCCTCCTCGCTCGTGTCGACGATCGTGGTGCGGCGGATGATGCCGGCGTTGTTGAACAGGATCTGCAGGCCGCCGAGACGGATGACCGTCTCGTCCACGGCTCGCCGCGCGTCGGCGTCGCGCGTCACGTCGCCGTGCACGAACAGCGCCCGGCCCTGCTCCGCCTCGATCGCCCGGGCGGCCGACTGGCCGCCGGCGTCGTCACGGTCGAAGAGCGCCACGGCGGCCCCCTCGCGCGCGAACAGCAACGCCGTCGCCCTGCCGATCCCCGAGGCGGCGCCCGTGACCAGGGCGACCTTGCCGGTCAGGATTCCGGGACCGGCCGGCGCGCCCGGGCGTGTCATCGTCCTACCGGCTCGCCAGGCCGCCGGCGGTCTCGCCGCCGTCGATGACGTAGACCTGCCCCGTCAGATACGCCCCGTCGTCGGACGCCAGATAGGCGAACAGCCCGGCGATCTCCTCGGGCGCGGCGTGGCGTCCCAGGGGGATCTTGCGGTTGACCTCTTCCAGCATGGCGTCGGTGTACTCGGCGCGCTGCATCGGGGTCAGGACGTACCCGGGAGCGACCGAGTTCACGCGCACCTTCGGGGCCAGCTCGATGGCCATCGACCGGGTCAGAGAGATCACACCCGCTTTCGTGGCGTTGTAGTCGGCGTAGAGCCGGTGTCCCGCGATGCCGTTGGTCGAGGCCGTATGCAGGATGACGCCGCTTCCCCGATCCATCATGTGGCGCGCGGCCGTCTGGGCGACGTAGAAGACGCCGGTCAGATTGACCGCCAGGATCTTCGCCCACTCTTCCGGCGTGATGTCGAGGAAGGCGTGCCGGATGCTGATGCCGGCGTTGTTGATCAGGACGTCCACGCGGCCCATGAGGCGCACGGCCTCGGCGAAGGCGGCGCGCACCTCGTCGAGCCGCGAGACGTCGGCCGCCACAGTACCGCTCAGATTCGGCAGGCGCTTCGTGATCGCTTCGTTGCCGCGCGCGTCCCGGTCGAGGACGCACACCTTCGCCCCCTCCTCCAGGAAGCGCGCCGCCGTCGCCGCGCCGATGCCGCTCGCGCCGCCGGTGATCAGGACCCCCTTTCCCTTCAGTCCGCGCATGCGACCCTCCGCTCCCCGAGACAGGGTCGTATCTTAATACGGACGGCCCTTCCGTCCGCACCGGGATGTGTGGCAGCATGGCCGGGAGGTCCGCGGCCGAGCCGTTTGGCGGGCCGCACCGGCCTCGGGTACCCGGGAGGAGCCGCGCCATGGTCACGATCTCGAGAACGCGTCTGGCGTCACTGATGGAGCGCGAGACGCGGCGCTTCGCGGTGGAGCGCCCGAAGTCGCGCACCCTGTTCGAGCGCGCCCGCGCGTCGCTCCTTGGCGGCGTGCCCATGAACTGGATGGTGCGCTGGTCCGGGCCGTTCCCGCTGTTCGTCCGCGAGGCTCGCGGAGCGCACTTCACGGACGTGGACGGCCACCGCTACCTCGACCTCTGCCTGGGCGACACCGGCGCCATGACGGGACACTCGCCCGAGGCCGTGGCCGGGGCGGTCGCGGCGCAGGTCCGGCGCGGCGTCACCTTCATGCTCCCCACGGAGGACTCGGTCTGGGTGGGCGAGGAACTGCAGCGGCGCTTCGGCCTCCCGTTCTGGCAGATCGCCATGACGGCGACCGACGCCAACCGCTTCGCCATCCGCCTGGCGCGCGGGATCACCGGCCGGAAGCTCGTCCTGGTCTTCAACGGCTGCTACCACGGCACCGTGGACGAGACCTTCGTGTCGCTCAGGAACGGCGCCACCGTCCCCAAGACGAGCAGCTTCGGGCCGCCGGTCGATCCGGCCCTCACGACGCGGGCCGTCGAGTTCAACGACGTGGACGCGCTCGAGCGGGCGCTCGAACCCGGCGACGTGGCGTGCGTCCTCGCCGAGCCGGCCATGACCAACGTCGGCATCATCCTCCCCGAGCCGGGCTATCACCAGGCGCTGCGCGGGATCACGCGGCGCACGGGGACCCTGCTGGTGATCGACGAGACGCATACCATCTGCGCCGGACCCGGAGGATACACGGCGGCCCACGCTCTCGAGCCGGACATCCTGACGATCGGCAAGCCGATCGCAGGCGGCGTCCCCGCCGCCGCGTACGGCGTGAGCCGGGACCTCGCCGCCCGCGCCGCCGCCGGTATCCGCGTGGAGGACTCCGACGTCAGCGGCATCGGCGGCACCCTCTCGGGCAACGCCCTGGCCCTCGCCGCCATGCGCGCCACGCTCGAGCGGGTCCTGACGCCGCGGTTCTACGAGACGACGATTCCCCTGGCCGAGCGCTTCGCCGCCGGAGTCATGGCGACGATCCGCTCCTTTGGCCTGCCTTGGCACGTCGTGCAGATCGGGAACCGCGCCGAGTACCAGTTCGGCCCTACCCCGCCGAGGAACGGCTCCGAGGCGGAGGCCGCCATGGATCTCGAGTTGGATCGCTTCCTCCACCTGTACGCCCTCAACCGCGGGATCCTCATGACCCCGTTCCACAACATGGCCCTCATCGCTCCCGACACCACGCCCGACGACATCGATCACCACTCGCGCGTCTTCGCGGAGGGGGTGAAGGAGCTCCTCGGGTAGATCGTCGCCGTCCAGACGGACCGCGGTTGAACGCTTGCGAGCGTCCGGCCGGGTGACGTATAGTCGTGGTTAACACGACTCGAGGGACAGTCCATCACAGGCAGGTCACGCCCGGGACGTGCCTGAGGCGCGGCGCCGGAGCGTTGTGAAGGCGATCGCGGCGACCGATTCGCATCTGCCGCGGCGTGAGCGGGTCCGGCCTGGCTCCCCGCGCATCCGGTGACGGGAAGTCGGGGGGCGCGCCCACACTGGCTGAGCCTATCGACACAGGAGGTGTCTGATGACAGTTTCTTTTGGACCCTCGGGTACGATAGGTCGTCGGGCTCTCCTGCGCCTGCTCGTCCTGGCGCTTGGAGGCGCGGCCGCCGCGGCGGCGATGAGCTACGCCGCCGACGACCGGGACACCGACAAGGTCGGCATCGATCGGCGACTCGCCGCGGCACTCGTGCGGGCGGGGTTCACCGGCCGGATCGAGTCGAGGCTTGAAGCGCGGCTCGGCCGCCCGATCGATCCGGCGCGGGCCGACCTCGGGCGTCTGCTCTTCTTCGACAAGATCCTCGGCCTGCACGAGGACAATTCCTGTGCAGGCTGTCATTCGCCCGCCTTCGGGTTCGGCGACTCCCAGCGGATGGCGATCGGCGTCGACAACAACGGTGTCGTCGGTCCGAACCGTCGCGGGCCGCGGAATCAACGGCGTTCGCCGCTGGTGGCCAACACGATCTTCTACCCGGCGCTGATGTGGACGCCGCGCTTCGTCGCGCTCTCGGGGGATCCCTTCGACCCGTCGCTGGGATTCAAGTTCCCGCCGCCCGAGAATCTGCTGACGGGCGTGCCGACGCTGCTGTCGGCGCAGGGCTCGCTTCCTTCCACCGAGCTGGTCGAGATGGCCGGTTTCACCGGAATCACGGCCAATCCGGGGCCTTTCGGGGCGCGGCATTTCCAGTTCGACAACGGTCTCGGGCAGACCCTCCCGGCGCCGGACGAGACCGGCTTCCACAATTTCCCGATCCAGGCGATGGTCGACGCGCGTCTCAACGCGATTCCCGCTTACCTCGAGAAGTTCGGCGCGGTGTTCAACGGCGGCGTGCCGTTGTCGCCCGGCGGGATCACCATCCACATGCGCCGGCTGGCGATCGCCGAGTTCCAGACGACGCTCACGGCCGCCGACGCGCCGCTCGACCGGTTCGCGCGCGGCGAGACCCGCGCGATGACGTCCGGGCAGAAGCGCGGAGCACTGCTCTTCTTCGAGAAGGCAAGATGCGTTACCTGCCACGCGGTCGCAGGCCCATCGAACGAGATGTTCTCCGACTTCCGCCCGCACCGCATCGGCGGCCCGCAGGTCGCGCCCGTGTTCGGCGTGGGCACTGCGCGAGTACGACTCGGCGACGAACGCCCTCCCGGCCGACCTTTTTGCCGGTCCGTTCGAAGGGATCCTGGCGGCCGGAATCGATCCGAAGCTCCGCAAGCCCATCAGACTTTCGGAGGATGAGTTCCGTGACCTGGTCGAGTTCGTGCGCGACGGGCTGTTCGACGCGCGTGTCCTCGCCTTCTGCAACCGCCTCCCTCAGTCAGTACCCAGCGGCCTGCCGCTTCAGGCGTTCGAGGGCTGCCAATGAAGTGACTGTTCCCGGCCGAGCGTTCCTTATTGACAGCCCTCGTTGCAGATCGTATATGGCCTATTCGAGCGTCGTGACGCGTCCGGATTGAGAGACCGTGCCGCTCGGGACCTCGCGTCCGCGCGGAGGGGGAAGCGATGAAGAGGCAGGGGCGCGGCCGGGGCATGGCGGTTCTCGCCTCCCTGGCCGTGTCCGGTCTGTGGACATTCGTCGGGTGGTCGCAAGGATCCGGGGCGACCGCCGCCGCCCGGCGATCGGAGGCGCCCGCCACGCGCCCGGACGGCGCCACGTCCCCCAGGGGGATCGCCGGAAGGCCGGCCGGTGGCAACACCGTCGGCGTGCCGGTGACCGGCGTCAGGGGGATCACCGAGACCGTCGCCACGATCATGCAGCGCGCACGTACCCGGGGGCTCGGCTGGCGGCCGATCGCCTTCGAGGGCGAGGAGGTGCGCCGGCGCCCCTTCGTGCCGGCCGACGACCCGCTCGCACCCGCCGTTCCATCCTGGCCGCCGCAGCCGCAGGGGTTCGCCGCGGCCCAGGAGGTTCTCCTGCCGCAGGTCGCGGGGACGAACTTCAAGGCGGTCGGCACCGCGGCCGGTGAGTCCCCCTTCATCCCGCCCGACAGCATGGGAGACGTCGGGCCGACGCAGATCCTGGTCCACGTCAACGGCCGCATCAAGATCTTCGACAAGACCGGTGCAGTCGGGGGGTTGAACTCCGACGACCTCTCCTTCTGGGACTCGGTGCGCGCGGGACAGGAGCTGACCGACCCGGAGGTGCGCTACGACCGGCTCACGGGGCGGTGGTTCGCCCTGATCGTCACCTTCCCCGCTACGAACAACCTCGTCCTTCTGGCGGTCTCGTCGGGACCTACGATCACGGACGCTTCGAGCTTCACGTTCTTCTCGTTCCCTATCGACCTCGGCGGGGTGGGCGAGAGCACCAATTTCTGCGACTATCCGGGGTTCGGGGTGGACGCGAACGCCCTGTACGTCGGCTGCAACATGTTCAGCGGCGCGGGGCTCTTCCAGCACACGACCGGTTACGTCATCCGGAAGTCGAGCGTTCTCGGCGGCGGGCCGATCGTCGTCACACCGTTCGTCGACCTCACGGGCCACGTGACCGCCGGTCCGTTCGCGCCCCGCGGTATTGACAACGACGACCCGCTGGCGACGGAGGGGTATTTCATCGGCCCCGACATCGCGTTCTTCAGCCGCCTGGTGCTCCGCCGCGTCACCAACCCCGGCGGCACGCCGGCCCTCTCCGGGAACCTGAACCTCGCCGTCCCGACGACGTCGTTACCGCTCACCCAGCCGGCCTCAGGATCCACGACGAACCTCGACACGTCGGACGACCGGCTGTTCATGGCCTCGATCCACAGGAACAAGATCACCGGCGCCACAACGCTGTGGACGGCTCACAATATCGCGGTGACCTCGTCCTGCGTCGGGGCCAGCAATGGCGGCGGCCGGCGCAACGGCGCACGCTGGTATGAGATCGGCTCGCTCTCGGCAACACCGGCGCTGGTGCAATCGGGGACCCTTTGCGACACGGCGACGACC
>QHXX01000009.1 GCA_003223135.1 Acidobacteriota bacterium
CGACCTTCGGCACCACGATCACGCGCCTCTCCGATGCCCGGAAAACGCCCAACGCGTCCGACGCCGGCAGCCTGCCGCTGATCAACAACGAATATTCGACGATGTCGCCGTGGAGCGAGGCCAACGCCCATCTCCTCCTCGTGCACCACAGCTATTTCGCGCTGTATGACGGCGAAGGGCGCTACGTCAGGGACCTGCCCTTCGAGGTGAACACGGCCAGCCAGCCGCGCTGGGCGCGGGGCTCGCCGGATGTTTTCTATTACCTGAGCGGCAACACGCTGAAGAGCTACGACGTTGCGACCGACGCCCGCACCGTCGTGCGGGTCTTCGGCGAATACGCGGGCATCAACGGGCTGGGCGAGTCCGACATCTCCTCCGACGGCGATCACTTCGTCCTGGTGGGCGACTCTCGTGACGTCTTCGTCTACGAGATCAGCACCGACACGAAGGGGCCGGTGCTGGACACCACCGGCCTGGGAGGGTTCGACGACGTGTACATCACGCCCGACAATAACGTGCTCGTGGGCTGGTACGCGGTCGGGAGCGCCCCCCGCCAGGGGGTCGAATTGTACGACAGGGACATGCGCTTCCTGCGGCAGGTGAGCCGGACCGTCGGACACATGGACGTGACGCGGGACGTCGACGGGAACGAAGTTCTGCTGCTGGGCAATGCGTCCGACCCGGAGCCGGTCTGCTTCAACGGGGTGGTCAAAATCCGGCTCTCCGACGGCCGGCAGACCTGCCTGGTCACCTTCGACTGGAGCATGAGCGTCCACATCTCCGCTCCCGATCGAAGCGGCTTCGTCATCGTCGGCACCTATGCACCCGCGGACCCCGACCCCGTCCTCGGTTTCAGGACCTACACGGACGAAATCCTTCAGGTCAGCCTGGACGGATCCGAAGTGAGGAGGCTGGCCCATCACCGCAGCCGGCCGTTCAACAGCTACGGCTGGACGCCGCGCGCCAGCGTCAGCCGCGACGGCAGCAGGCTGGTCTACAGCAGCAACTACGGGCTTCAGGAGATCCTCGGCTATCCTTCTTCCTACTCCGACACCTACCTCATCGACCTGTCGCAGACGTCGCCGTCGTCGGCCGGTTCGCAACACTGGCCCGCGAGACGGCTGCAGGAGGACGACCCCTCCGTCGTCTACGACGGGACTTGGTACGCCAGCGGTTTTCCCGGCCACAGCGGCGGCAGCGCACGATTCGCGGCCGGCCCGGGCGACCGCTCGACGTTCGTCTTCACGGGGACGGCGGTGAGATGGATCGGGTACCGGGACGAGTGGTCCGGCATCGCGGATCTGTACGTGGACGGCGTCCTGCGCGAGGAGATCGACACCTACGCCTCCCCGGGCCAGGTGCGGGCGGAGATGTACACGATCCGGGGCCTCGCGCCGGCGGTCCACACCCTGGTCATCGAGGCGACGGGCCGGGGCCGCCCGGAATCGGGCGGGAACTGGATCTGGGTGGACGCGTTCGACGTCGTCCTGCGCGCCGAGGAGGACTCGCCGCTCGTGACTTACAGCGGAGACTGGTTCATCAATTTCTCTTCGGGTCACAGCCAGGGGGCCGCCGCCCTGGCCATGGGCGACGGCGCCCGGGCCACTTTCAGCTTCACGGGGACGACGGCGAGCTGGATCGGATACCGCGACGAGTGGTCGGGGATTGCCAGGGTCTACGTCGACGGACGGCTGCGCGCAGAACTGGATACCTACGCCTCGCCGTCCGAGACGGAGTCGCTGGTCTACACCGTGAGCGGCCTCGCCCCAGGGATCCACACCCTCGCCATCGAGGCCACCCGCAGCAAGTCGGCGAGCTCCGGCGGCGGTTGGGTCTGGGTGGACGGCTTCGAGACGCCGCCGTAACCGGGCGGTCTTCGGCGAAGAATAAACCTGTGCAACTCGGCATCGGGTTGGTGGCCGCGAGCCTCGACATCCTGGGCGGCCAGGGCGTCCAGGCGGTCGCGCTCGCCGCGGCGCTGCGGCGGGAAGGCGTCGACGTGAGGTTCATCCCGATCGACCCGCCCTTCCCGCCCGGGCTCCGCTGGCTTCGCCGCGTACCCTGCGCCCGGACGCTGCTGAACCAGGCGCTCTACCTGCCGGGCCTGCTAGGCCTGCGGCGCGTGGACGTGGCGCACCTGTTCTCGGCGTCCTACTGGTCGTTCCTCCTGGGGCCGGTGCCGGCGATCGTGGCGGCGAGGGCCCTTCGCAAGCGAGTCGTCCTCCACTACCACAGCGGCGAGGCGGAGGACAAACTGGCACGCTTCGGGCCCCTCGTCCACCAGTGTCCGCACTACCGCGTGGAGAACACCTTGAAGGCCTTCGCAATCCTCAGGCGCCGCCACCCGGACGCCACGCTGACGCTCGCGGGATACGGCAGCCAGGAAGCCAGGCTCCGACGGCTGGCCGATGCCCTGGGGACGGGCGGCATCCATTTCGTCGGTCGGGTGGAACCGCCGTCCGTGCCCGCCCTCTACGATCGGGCCGACATTTTCTTGAACTCCTCTGTCGTCGACAACCAGCCGGTCTCCATCCTGGAGGCGTTCGCCTCGGGGCTGCCGGTCGTGTCCACCGCAACGGGAGATATCCCGGCGATGGTGCGCGGCGGAGAAGCCGGCATGCTCGTACCCGTGGGCGACTCCGCCGCCATGGCCGACGCCGTCGCCGGTCTGCTCGAGAAGCCGGATCGGGCCCTGCGCATGGCCCGCCGCGGCCGCGACGAGGCTCGCGAGTACGGATGGACGCGCGTGCGCGAGGCGTGGGACGCCGTTTACCGGGGAAACGCGGCATGAGGCTGAGGCGCGTGCTGAGCATGGGGATCCCAGAGATCGCCGGGCGCAGCCGGCAGGAGAGCCGGAAATGGCTGGAGCGGGCGCGCGTGGCGGTTCGCGACGGGCGCCCCGAGGATGTTCTGGAGGACCTGAACGCCGGGACGGTGCTTCGCCAGGCGCAGGCGGGGTCGCGGGAGGCCGACCGCCGCGGGGCCGCGCGGGCGCTTCTGGAGCGTTTCCAGGAGAACGGCCCGGCCCGCTTCTTCGAGGGCGCCGTGAGCGCCACGACGCCCGCCCTGATCTCGGCGCGGGCCCCGGAGGCGCGCGAGCAGACGCTCGAGGAGGCGATCACGATCACCAGGATGCGTTTCGACCTTCTGGGACACCTCGGCCTCTTCTTCGGCGACCCCGTCGACTGGCACCTGGACCCGGTGTCCGGCCGCCGGGCGCCGCTCGTGCATTGGAGCCGGCTCGAACCGCTCGACCACGGCGTGGTGGGGGACTCCAAGGTCGTGTGGGAGCTCAACCGTCACCAATGGCTGGTCCGTCTCGGGCAGGCGTTCCGCTTCACGGGAGACGAGCGTCTGGGCGAGGTGTGGGCCCGGCAGGTGCGGGAGTGGATGAAGGCCAACCCGCCCGGGCTCGGGATCAACTGGGCCAGCAGCCTCGAGGTGGCCCTGCGGCTGATCGCCTGGTGCTGGTCGCTCTTCCTCTTCCGCGAGTCCAGAGCGCTCTCGCCCGACCTCTTCCTGGACATGCTCGCGGGGATCCGCGACCATGCGTCGCACGTGGAGCGGTACCTGTCGCGCTACTTCTCGCCGAACACCCACCTGACCGGCGAAGCGCTCGGGCTGTTCTACGCCGGGGCCGTCTTCCCGGAGCTACGCGGTGCCGTACGCTGGCGCGCCCTCGGGTCGGGGATCCTGCGGGAGGAGAGCGCCCGGCAGGTGCTCCCGGACGGTGTCTACTTCGAGCAGTCCACCTGCTACCAGATGTACACGATCGAGATCCTGCTCCACTTTCTGCTTCTCGCGAGACGATGCGGACTGCCGGCCCCGGAGGCCGTCGAGCGCCGGGTGCAGGGCATGCTCGACTTCATCCTGGCCGTGCGGCGCCCGGACGGCTCGATCCCCCAGATGGGAGATGGGGACGGCGGCCGGCTCCTGCCTCTCGCCAGGAGAGGTCCGGAGGACGCGCGCGGTCTGTTCTCGACCGCCGCGGCCTTGTTCGGCCGGCCTGATTACGCCTGGGCGGCGGGAGGGGTGGCGCCCGAGACGCTCTGGCTCCTGGGGCCGGGCGGCCTCGGCCCCATCGAGGCTCAGAGGCCGCAGCCTCCCGCAGGGACCTCTCGTCTGTTCGCTTCGGGCGGCTACGCAGTGATGCGCGACGGCTTCTCGTCCCGCGCCCACCACCTGATCTTCGACGTGGGACCGCTCGGCTGTCCCATCAGCGGGGGACACGGTCACGCGGATCTGCTCGGCATCCAGTTGAGCGCCTTCGGGACGACCTTCCTCCCCGACCCGGGCACGTACTGCTATACGGCGGCGCCGTCCTGGCGCGACTACTTCCGCGGCTCGGCCGCCCACAGCACCGTGATCGTGGACGGCGCGGGCCAGGCGGTGCCGGACGGTCCCTTCGCGTGGCGCAATCGGCCCCGTGCGCGGCTCCACCACTGGGAATCGACCGAAGCGTTCGACTTCGCCGACGCGGAGCACGACGCCTACAAACGCCTGCCGGATCCGGTGGTCCACCGCCGCCGGGTGCTGTTCGTGAAGCCGCGGTACTTCGTCGTCGTGGACGATCTCGAGGGAGCCGCCGAGCACCGCGTGGAGCTCCGGTTTCAGTTCGCGCCGATGGCGGTCAGCCTGGACCCGGACCACTGGGCCCGGGCGCAGGCGAACGGCCGGCACGTCCTCCACGTCCGGCCGTTCGCGTGCGTGCCGCTCCCGGGGGAGGTCCGTGAGAAAAAGGAATCGCCGATCGAGGGCTGGATCTCGCCCGACTACGGCCGACGCCGCGGGGCCCCCGTCCTGATCTACCGGACCGCCACGCGCCTGCCGCTGCGCATCGTCACCCTCCTCCTTCCCGCGGAACACCCGCTCTCCCCCCGGCCGCCCGTGACGCCCTTGTTCGGCCAAGGCGCCGGGCCCGTCGGTATCCTCTTCGAGGAGGCGGGCGAGTCGGTCCGCTTCGACGAGGGCGGGTTCGTCGTGGAGCGGCGCTAGTGGAGCCTGGGCACGGGTCGGCCTCGAGCCGGTACCCCGCCGGATTTCTACCCATGTCTCACCTGCCCTGGAGTCTCCAGGCCGCTCGAGCGCTCGGCCATGTGCTGCCGCCAGTCTTCGCCCATCTCGTCACCTATCTCATCTATCCGCAACAGCGCGGCCTTCACAACGCGCGCAGCTTCACAGTGAAATCGCGGACCGGCTCGCAGTTTGTCGGGACGACAGCAGACCTGCACGCCCTGCACGTCGCGTTGCACGGGTTCGGCGACTGGCGACTCTGGGTCGTCGCGGCAGCGTGCTGTCGCCCCGGCGACACCATCGTGGAGATCGGCGCGAACGTCGGCACCGAGACGGTGGCCTTCGCCGACACTGTCGGGCCAACGGGGCGCGTCTACGCCTTCGAGCCCTACCCGCCGAACGTCGCCTCGCTTCGAGCGACAACAGCGTCCCTGGCGCAGGTCACCGTCCTGCCCTGCGCGGTCTCCGGGGCCGCCGGCCGCTGTTCCTTCGTCGCGCCACCGAGCGATCAGAGCGGCATCGGGCATCTCGGCAACGGCGACCTCATGGTGGATGTGGTGACCCTGGACGGCGCCCTGCCTGACAATATCGCCATACGGATGCTCGCCAGTGACGCCGAGGGATACGAGCCTGCCATCCTTCGAGGCGCCGAACAACGCATCCGGCGTGATCGCCCGATCATCGTGTTGGAGGCTTCGGAGATGCTGCTCCGGCGAAGCAACACCACGCTCGCGGGTCTGGCCGGAAGCCTCGAGCAGCACGGATACCGCATCTACCGCATCGGCCGCTGGGGACTGGAACCCCCCGATGGCAGACCGGCGAACTGGCTGGCCTTGCCGCCGCAGGACGCTGCGCTCGCGGCGTCGATCCACCGAGCGATCCAGCGCCAGGCCCTGTCACCATTATGGCTGCATTAGTCCGCGACGCCCGTACGGCGAACTAGCTCCGATGTGCGGAATCGTCGGCATTCTCAATTTCGACGCCCAGGAGGTCGTGGACGAGGCGCGCCTGGTCCGCATGCGCGACACCCTGCGTCACCGCGGGCCGGACGGCCAGGGGTGCTTTATCGATGGCCCGGTGGGGCTCGGACACCGGCGGCTGGCGATCGTGGACGTGATGGGAGGACAGCAACCGATGGCGAACGAAGACGGCACGGTCTTCGTCGTCTGCAACGGCGAGATCTACAACCACCCGGACCTCCGCCCCGCGTTGGAGACGCGCGGGCACCGCTATCGCACCCGGAGCGACACGGAGACCATCCTGCACCTCTATGAAGAAGAAGGTGAACGATGCGTCGAAAGTCTGCGCGGGATGTTTGCGTTCGCGCTGTGGGATCGGACGCGGCGCAGGCTCCTCCTTGCGCGGGACCGCCTGGGGATCAAGCCGCTTTATTACGCGCAGATCGGCCGGGAGCTGCTGTTCGCGTCGGAGATCAAAGCGATCCTGGCGGCGGGTCCGCTGCGGCCCTCCTTGAACGAGGCCGTCCTGCCGGAGTTCCTCGCGACCCGCTTCGTCTCGGGCGAGGAGACCTTCTTCCGCGACGTGCGCAAGCTCCTGCCCGGCCGGACGCTCTCCTGGTCGCTCGACGAGGGCCTGCGCCAGCGCCGGTACTGGCGGCTGCCCGTGGCGCACGAGAGGTCCCGGGCGGGCCTTCGGGAGCACGCCTCCGAACTCCGCTGCCGACTCGAGAAAGCGGTCCAGAGTCATCTCATGAGTGACGTGCCTCTCGGGCTCTTCCTCTCAGGCGGCATCGATTCGAGCGGGCTTCTGGCGCTGATGGCGCGCAGGCTGCCGGAGCCGGTCCGCACCTTTTCCGTCGGCTTCTCGGAGCCCGAGGCGAACGAGCTCGCCTGCGCGCGTCTGGCGGCGCGGGCCGCGGGGGCGGAGCACCGCGAGGTCGTGGTATCGGGCGCGCAGTTCTTCCAAGCCCTGCCGCGCCTTGTCTGGCACGAGGACGAGCCGATCGCGTTCCCCTCCAGCGTGCCGCTCTACTTCGTCTCCCGGCTGGCGGCCGAGCACGTCAAGGTCGTGCTGACAGGCGAGGGGGCCGACGAGCTCTTCCTCGGATACAACCGATACCGGGTCACCGCCTGGAACGAAAGGATCGGGGCCGCCTACGCCGCCCTTCTGCCCGCGGGGCTGCGCCGGGCGGTTGCCGGGGCCGTGCGGCGACTCCCCGCCGGGACGCGCCGCTACGTCGCGAGGACCTTCCTGGCGCTTCCGGCCGGTCCGCGTAGCCTCTTCTACGAAAACTTCGCCGTCTTCGCCGAGTCCTTGCAGCGCGACCTCCTGCCGGACCGCGATCGAAGAGCCGCCAGGGACCCTTACGCCGAGGGATTGCGCCTCTATCTGGAAGCGGGAGGCGGCGCGCTTCTGCGGATGAGCCACGCCGATCTGCAGACCTACCTCGTCGAGCTGCTCATGAAGCAGGATCAGATGAGCATGGCGGCCTCGATCGAAAGCCGCGTGCCCTTCCTGGACCACGAGCTCGTCGAGTACGTCGCGGCGCTGCCCGATCATCTGAAAGTCCGGGGCTTGAGGACCAAGGCGATCCTGCGCGAGGCGCTCAAGGACCTGGTGCCGCGACCGATCCTCACGCGGCGCAAGATGGGTTTCCCCGTGCCTGTGGGCCGGTGGCTGCGAGGGCCTTTCCAGCCGGTGGCCCGGGAGTATCTGCTGGGGCCGCGGGCCCTCAGGCGCGGCCTCTTCGATCCGTCCTTCGTGGAGCGCCTCGTCGCGGAGCATCGGGCCGGCGCGGCCGATCACGGCGACCGGCTCTGGCTTCTCCTCAATCTCGAGATCTGGCAGCGAATCTTCGTGGACGGCGAGGATTCGGCCACCATCACGCTTCCGGACCGGCGGCCGGCGGTCGCCGTCGGGTGGTCCGCTCTGGGCCTCGCGACAGGCATCGGAGCGCAGGGAGGCGGCCCCGCCCCGCGGGGCGAAAGGAGGTTCCCGGCATGAAGGCTCTGAGGCGCGCATTCGAAACGCTCTTCTTCCTGATCGAACGGGCCGTCACCGCCGCGCTCTACCCCGTGTGCCTGCTCCGGAAGACACTGGGGGCACCGGCCGGGGTCCCGATTCTCATGTACCACCAGGTCGGCGGACGTCCGTCCTGCCATGACCGTGTGTCTCCCGAGCGGTTCGAGAGGCAGATCCGGGCCATCCTGGAAGCCGGGTATCGCGTCATACCGCTCTCCGAGCTCATCCACGTCCTGGAGCAAGGCCGGGTGGCGGACCTCGGGCGCGCCGCGGTCTTGACCTTCGACGACGGCTACCGCGGCCAGTTCGCGTTCGCCTATCCCATCCTGCGATGGAACCGGTTGCCGGCGACGTTCTTCGTGACCGCCGGGTCGATCGGGACGAACACCTTCTTCCCCCATCTCTCGTTTCTGAACGCCGCGCGCGCGAGCGAAACGTCGCCGCCTCTGGCCTGGCTGCCTCTGTCCTGGGACGAGGTGAGGGAAATGGCCGGTCATGGCATCGATATCGAGCCGCACGCCGTCTCGCACCGGTCCCCCGGCGACCCGGCCGCGGCGGAGGCGGCGTTCGAGGCGCGGCGATCGAAGGAGCTTCTGGAGCGGCGTCTCGGCGTGCTGGTGGATCTGTTCGCCTATCCGTTCGGGTGGGGGGCGTACGGTGATTCCCACCGCGGCATCCAGGACATTCTGCGCGCGACCGGCTATCACGCCGCATGCACCACGGTGGTCGGGCTGAGCGGGCCGGGTGTCGATCCCCTGGCCCTGCCGCGCATCCCGATGGAACAAGGGGACGGTCCGTTCCGGGTCCGCTGCAAGCTCGCGGGGGCCTATGACTGGGTGGGGGCGGTGAAGTCGCTCTGGCAGCGCCTGGCGGTGCGGGAAGGGCGGGTGGACGCGGCGCACCCCGCGGGGATGGACACCGGGATCCGCTCATGAGGATTCTCTGGGTCAAAGTCGGCGGTCTTTGGCCCCCCGACACTGGCGGGCGGCTGCGGAGCCTGCATCTCGTGTCGGAGCTGTCGCGGCGCCACCACGTCAGTCTGGCGACAACGCACGCGCCCGGCGAGGACCCCGGCCCGCTTCTGGCGCACCTGCCACGGTGCGAGGTCGTGTCGGTTCCTTATGCCCTTCCCAAGCGGGGAAGCGCCGGGTTCGCCCTGGCGCTCGCGCGCTCCTGGCTCACGACCCAGCCGGTCGATCTCCTGAAGTCCGTCGTTCCCGGGTTGCGCGAGGAGGTCCGACGCCGCCTCGAGGGGGGCGCGGTCGATCTGTGCGTGGCGGACTTCCTGGTCGGCACGGCGAACATCGTCCTGCCGGGGCCCGTGCCGACGCTCTTCTTCGCGCACAACGTGGAGCACCTGATCTGGAGGAGGCTGGCCCGGGTCGAGACGAGCCCCTGGCGTCGCCCCCTCCTCGAAGTCGAGTGGCGCAAGCTGCGCGCGGCCGAGGCGCGGGCGTGCTCCCGTGCCACGCTGACCGTCGCCGTGTCGGAGGAGGACGCCGCGCTGCTTGCGGCCCGCGCACCGGCCGCCCGGGTGCGCGCGATTCCGACCGGCGTCGATCTCTCGTACTTCGCGCCCGGGACGTCCCGGGAGGACGACACGTCGCTCGTCTTCATGGGGTCCATGGACTGGCTCCCGAACGAGGATGCCGTGCTGCACTTCCTGGAGGCGATCCTGCCGCGCGTGCGGGGGGAGGTCAGGAACGTCTCGTTCACGGTCGTCGGGCGCAATCCCGGCCCCCGTCTGCGCGCCGCGGCGGCCCGGGACGGGATCGCCCTGACGGGCAGGGTGGAGGACATCCGCCCGCACGTTCTTCGGGCAGCAGTGTTCGTGGTGCCTCTCCGCGTAGGCGGGGGAACGCGACTCAAGATCTTCGAGGCGCTCGCGATGGGGAAGGCGGTCGTCTCCACCACGGTGGGGGCGGAAGGACTGCCGCTCGTTCCCGGGCTGCACTTCGTGCGGGCGGACGACCCGGACGAGTTCGCCCAGGCAGTCGTTTCGCTCCTGCGCGATCCCGGGCTGCGTCGATCTCTCGGGCTCCAAGGGCGGCGGCTGGTCGAAGAGAGGTACGGCTGGCCCAGGGTGGCGGAAGAGTTCGAAAAGAGGTGCGAGGAGGCGGTGACGCTCGGCCGCCGGCACACGGCCTGCCGCCCCTCCCCGGCGGCCCGTGCCGGGGCCCGCATCGCCGGCTGGCTGCCGGAAGGGATCAAAAGACATGCGCGGCCGCTCCGAAGTCTGCAAGCGCGCCACGGCCTGATCGACTGGAAGCTCCGGTTCCGGCGCGCCCTCCCGACCCGGCGGGAGGCGCGGACCGGGGATGCCGGACCCATCCGCTCGATCCTGTACGTCTGCCGGGGGAACATCATCCGCAGCCCGATGGCGGCATCGCTCATGAGACGGTGCCTCGCCGATCTCGGGAGGAACGGTGTCGTCGTTTCCTCCGCCGGCCTGTACGCCGGCCGTGGTCTGCCCGCAGATCCCCGCGCGCGCGCCGTGGCGCGGAGTTTCGGGTTCTCGCTCGACGATCATCGCGCCCGGCGTCTGACGGCCGGGATGGTGGGGCAGGCGGATCTGATCGTCGCGCTCGATTCGCTGATCGAGGCGGAGCTGCGTGGACGCCACCCGCGGGCAGGCCGCAAGATCACCAGACTTCTGACACAACCCGGGGATCGGCCGGCGCGACCGATCGATATCCCCGACCCATACGACGGCGAGGAGGATGATATCCGCCGCTGTTTCGAACTGCTGCGGGCCAGTGTCCGCCGTCAGTCGTCGGGTCTTTTTGCACGGGAGACCGCGCCCGAGGAGGTGGAAGCTTACCATGCGTCTTAGCGTCTTCGGGATGGGGTATGTCGGGTGCGTCACGGCCGCCAGCCTCGTGAGGGCGGGACACGAAGTGACCGGCGTCGACGTCAGCGAGACGAAGGTGACGATGATCAACAGGGCCATGTCGCCGATCATCGAGCCGGGGCTGGACGACCTGATCGGCGGCGCCGGGGAGGAGACCGCGTCGGTCCTGGCGCGCCTCCGGGAAGACCAGGCGGTGATCGACCTCACGCGGGGAACGGTCCGGGCGCCGGGCAGTGTGACGGCGCCGGACCGCGCGACGGCATCGGAGCTCTTGACGAAAGGGGTGGAAGCCTGATGCGGGGAAGCGGACCCTGGCGGTCCGGTCCGGCGGGGACTTCCAGGGTGCCCTGGACAGCGCGCGCCCGGGAGACGTCATCACGCTGGAGGTGGGAGCCGTGTTCCGCGGCCCGTTCACCCTGCCGCAGAAATCGGGCGCGGACTGGATCGTCATCCGGACGAGCGCGTCCGACGCGGAGCTTCCGCCGGCCGGCACGCGCATCGATCCGTCCTTCGCGGGCCTGATGCCCAGGCTCGAGGCCACGTCAGGGGCGGTGATCGAGGCCGATCGGGGGGCACACCACTACCGATTCGTCGGCGTCGAGATCCGGCCCGCGGAGGGGAGTTTCCTTTTCAACCTCGTGCTTCTCGGGTCCACGGAGACCTCGGCCGGCCAGCAGCCCCACCACATCATCTTCGACCGGTGCTATCTCCACGGAGACCCGCTCAGGGGCACGCGGCGGGGGATCGCGCTGAACTCCCAGTTCACCGCCGTCGTCGACTCTTACCTGTCCGACTTCAAGGAAGTCGGCGCCGACTCGCAGGCGATCGGAGGGTGGAACGGCCCGGGGCCGTTCAAGATCGTCAACAACTACCTCGAGGGCGCCGGCGAGAACGTCATGTTCGGGGGCGCGGCGCCATCCATCGACCAGCTCGTGCCCTCCGACATCGAGATCCGCCGCAACCACTTTTTCAAGCCGGTGTCCTGGAAGATCGGTGATGCCTCCTACCAGGGGACGCCGTGGACCATCAAGAACCTCTTCGAGCTCAAGAACGCGCGCCGGGTTCTGATCGAAGGCAACCTCTTCGAGAACAACTGGGCCGCCGCCCAGAACGGGTTCGGGATCCTGTTGACCGTGCGGACGGAGCTCGACGCCGCGCCCTGGGCGGTGGTCGAGGACGTGACGTTCGTGAGCAACATCGTCCGCCGTACGGCATCGGGGTTCAACATCCTCGGGGTCGACGATTCGTCGCCAAGCCGGAACGGGCGGACGCGGTTCGTGAGGGTCGCCAACAACCTGTTCACCGACGTCAGCGCCGCGGGGCAGGGAGGCTCGGGGACTCTGTTCCAGATACTCAACGGCGCGTCGGGGCTGACGATCGAGCACAACACCGCCCTGCACGACGGCCCGGTCATCTCCGCCGACCTGCTGCCCAGCAGCGGGCTCGTGTTCCAGAACAACATCGTGGAGCACAACGAGTACGGCGTGTTCGGCAGCGGCAAGGGGATCGGCCTGCCGGCGCTCGACTACTACTTTCCGGGGTACGTGTTTCGCAGGAACGTGCTCGTGGGTCTGGCCGGGGTCCGCCCGTATCCCTCGGATAATTTCTATCCTGCGTCCCTCGCGGCCGTGGGGTTCGTCGACCTCGGCGGGGGCGACTACCGCCTCTCCGGCGCCAGCGCCTATCGGAGGGCGGCGACCGACGGCGCGGACGTGGGCGCCGATTTCAAGGCCCTCTCGGCGGCGACGGGCCAGGGGACGGCGGTCATGGCGCCGGGAGCGCCGGATCGGCAGCGGCGGAAGCGCGGGGCGATCGAACCGAAGCCGGGTGGCGACGTAAGGACCGGAGCCGAATCGGGTGCAGGCGCCGATGAGTGAGATGTCCTCAGGGCCCAGGCTTCGGATCGCCTGGATGGAAGAGTGGATGAGCACGCTGGCCAGGGAAGTCCTGCCCGACCTCTCCCTGAAGCACGACATCACCTACGTCACCGCGGGTGAGGAGCTGCCCGACGCCGAGTTCGTCCGCGTGGTTCGCGGGCGCCTTTGGCCCACCATGAACCTCGCGGGGTTCGAGCTGTCCCGGCGTGTGAACCGGCTCTACCGCGACGGGCAGATCGACCTCGCCATGGTCTGGGCGAGCATCGGCTTTGCCCTGCGGGGAGTGCCGTTCATCAACCTCGAGGGCACCTCGGTGTACGCGGAAATCGGCCTGTTCGCATCCCGCGTTCCCTTCTACAAGCGGGCGAAATTCCTGACCGGGCTGGCACACTACGCGCTCCCCGAGATGTCGTGCAATCGCCGGGCGGCCCGGGTCATCGTCCCTTCGCAGGCCCTCAAACGCGACATCATGCGGCTGCACGGTCTTCCGGACGAGCGGGTCGCCGTTGTGCCGCATGGCGTAGAGCCCGACCACCTGACCTGCTGGGCGCAGAAGGGGTCATGCCCCCGCCCTGGAATCCTGTACGTGGGCCGGCTGCACTTCCGCAAGGGCATCCTCCCGGTGCTGCGGGAGTTCGTCCGCCGCGGGGACATCGAGGCCGATTTCTACATCGCCGGTGACGGACCCGATCGTGAACGGATGGAAGAGACGGCGGCCGGGGACGGCCGCGTGAAACTTCTCGGATCCGTGGACCGGGAGGCGCTGCGATCCCTGCTCACGAGGACGCAGATCTTTGTCCTGCCGACCTATTACGAGGGCTTCGGCCTCGCGCTTCTCGAAGCGATGGCCAGCGGCCATGCGTGCGTCTCCTACGACATCCCGGTGGTCAGGGAGGTCCTGGGGGACTGCGGTGTGCTCGTCCCCCTGGGCGAGGCGGCCGCCCTCGTCGAGAGAGTGGCGCGGCTGGTGCGTGACGGACGGGCCGTCGCGGCCTGCGCGGCGCGCGCTCACGAGAGGGCCTCCCGCTTTTCGTGGGACGATGCGAGGACGGCGATCGATCGAATTGCGCGCGAGACGTATCTTACCCTCGAGGCAAAATCGCCGCCCCGGCGGCCTGCCGCTCTTGAACCCCGGATCGAACGGTCCGGCGCCGGTTCCCAGAGGATCTGACCATGGCCACAACTGACAGACTCGCAGCTTCAAGGCTCCATGCACTTGATGCGGGAAGGACTGGGCGGCGCAACCTTCGGAAGATTTTCTCCGAGGTGAGGCGCAAGGGAGTGTCAGCGGCACTCCATGATTTGAGCCTGAAGGCCGTCAATGCCGTCGTCCTTTTCAAGATCCTGAGAGGTGTCTTCATCGAGCGGTTCGATCCGGCGTTCTTGATCTCTCCGGAGCGCTACACTCCCCTGTTCCTCCCGGCGGAAACGATCCGTAACTTCGCCCGCGATCCCGAAAACGGGATGCCCGAGGATTTCCTCGCGGAAGCCCTGTCCAAGGGCGATGAATGCTTCGGTTTTCTGGACGGTGAAAGGCTCGCCGCCTACGGCTGGTACTCGTTCACGCCGACGCGCATCGACCCGGCGGATTTACTCCTGCGCTTCGGCGGAGACTACGTTTACATGTACAAGGGCTTCACGCACCCACGGTATCGCGGTCAGCGCCTGCACGCGATCGGCATGACCATGGCGCTGCGGGAGTACCTCTCCAAGGGGCGCAAGGGATTGGTCTCCTACGTCGAGTCGAACAATTTTGACTCGCTCAAGTCGTGCCACCGGATGGGATACGCGGAGTTCGGCTCGGTTTACGTGATGAAGCTCCTCGGACGCTACTTCACCTACTCCAGCCGCGGCTGCCGCAGGTTCGGCTTCCGGGTCGAGCCGATCCTACTGCGCCCCGCCGGCTTGGACAGGCTCACCGGTCGGAGAGTTCCTCGATCTCCAGGTCGATGACATCATCGGTCTCGCCGGGGGCGACCTGGGGCGTCCGGCGGAATCGATCCAACACGGGGTGTCCCCTGTACAGGGGCGCAAGGTCGGCGACGATCTCGTAGATCTCGCCGTCCAGCATGGTCTCGTTCAGCCCGCAGCTCCGTGCCAGCAGCAGGATTCGATCGAAGTCCTCCGGATCGATGCTGATCGCCACGCCGATGACCTCGTCTCCCGGCTCGATCACCTCGAGCAGGCCCGCGTCCATCAATCCCTGCGCCACGTCCGACTCCACTTCACCGACCGGCAGGTCGAACTCGCGCCGCATCAACATGTCAGCCTCCACGTCACGGGCCTCCGGCGGACCGGAGGGCTGCGCCACGAACTCCATCGGTACCCAGCACTCATGAGATTCGATGGTTGTCACCTGGGTCCGGGATTGGCCCTCCCATTCGAGGTGAGCCAGGAAAATTCGCACCCGCCGGGAAAGGTACCGCGCGCGATTCGGACGGTCACAACCCTTGAGACAACCCTGCGGCGGGCGCGCGGCGGCGCCTGCGGAACGGAATCCGCAACGGTCGATTCGGGCGCGCGTGGATCGAGGTGGATCGCGCGAACCGGCTCAGTCCGTCGGAGACGCCCTCAGCGCCGGGGGTCGGGGCGCGGGGGTTCGGCGACCAGCACGCCGGCGGGGGAGACGCCGTGCCGCTTTATCTCGGCGGCGAGTGTCTTGGCCAGGACGCTGTGGTGCCGTCCGTAGAAGAAGTAGATGACGAAACCGATCGCGAGCCAGCCGAACAGGCGTTCCCAGTTCTCCGACGGAAGGGAGAACATCAGGAGGAGGCACAACGCGATGCCGAGGATCGGGGTCGCGGGCACGAACGGAGCGCGGAACGGGCGCGGGGCATCGGGGTTGGTACGGCGCATGATCAGGACGGCGGAGCAGACCATGACGAAGGCCAGAAGGGTGCCGATGTTGACCAGGTCGGCCAGGATGCGCAGCGGCACGAGCGCCGCCAGCGTGGCGACGAAGATGCCGGTCAGGATGGTCGCCTTCCATGGAGTGCGGAAGCGATCGTGCACCGCGCCGAAGAATCCGGTCGGGAGGAGTCCGTCGCGCGCCATGGCGAGGAAAACCCGCGGCTGGCTGAGCATCATGACCAGGAGCACCGAGGTGATACCGGTCAGCGCCCCGATCGAGATCAGGAACCGCGCCCACGGCAGGCCCGCCTGGCGGAAGGCATCCGAGACCGGCGCGTCGATGTTGATCTGGTTATAGGGGACCATGCCGGTGATCACGGCCGCCACGGCGATGTAGAGCACGGTGCAGAGAACGAGGGACGTGATGATTCCGATGGGCACGTCGCGCTTTGGATTGCGGGCCTCTTCGGCGTGCGTCGAGACCGAGTCGAAGCCGATGTACGCGAAGAAGATGACCGCCGCGCCCGCCAGCATTCCCAGCGGCTCGCCCCCCTTCCCGGTCTGTCCAAAGATCGTCTTGCCGAAGAAGGCGATGCCGGTGAGGCCGTATGGCGCGAACGGCTTCCAGTTCGCAGGGTTCACGTAGAACGCGCCGACGGCGATGACGAAGAAGACGATCGCCAGCTTGACGATGACCATGAAGGCGTTGAAGCCGGCGCTCTCCTTGATGCCGATGACCAGCACGCACGTGATGATCGCGGCGATCACGATGGCCGGCAGATCGAACCAGGTCCCGGTCATCGCCAAGTGCCCGGTCGCCGGGTCATAGTCGAATGGCGCGTTGGTCACGACGAGCGGCAGGTGGATGTTGAACTGGTCGAGGAGGGCCTGGAAGTAGTGCGACCATCCGTGCGCTACGGTCGAAGAGGCGACGGCGTACTCTAGAATGAGATCCCAGCCGATGATCCAGGCGAACAGCTCGCCCATGGTCGCGTAAGCGTAGGTGTAGGCCGACCCGGCGACAGGCACCATCGAGGCGAACTCGGCGTAGCACAGAGCCGCGAAGATGCAGGCGACGCCGGAGAAGACGAAGGAAAGCATCAGCGCCGGGCCGGTCTTGTCGTGCGCCGCTACCCCGGTCAGCACGAAGATGCCGGTGCCGATGATGGCGCCGACCCCGAGACTGGTCAGCGCGACCGGCCCGAGCACGCGGCGCAGCCGGTGCTCGCCCGCCATCTCCTTCATCAGGATCTCGTAGGACTTGGTCGCGAACAGTCGATTGGCCATGTGGCCCTCTCGTGGTGGCGGGCGCGCCTCCCCGGCACGCGGCCCCAGAAGCCTACCATACTCGTGACGCGGATGATTCTTGCCTTCCCGCGGAGACTACGCGACGCCCGCCAGGACCGCGAGGCTCTTGAGATCGGGGACCTCGACGTCCGGCCGCGTCGAGGCGGGAGGCGTCGCTCCGGCGCCTCGGCTGCCGCGGCGGCGGTTGACCCAGACCGTGGAGAGGCCAAGGCTCCCGGCCGGCGCGATGTCGTGGAACAGGCTCTGCGCCACGTGCAGGACCCTCTCCCCGGGCGCGCCGAACCGGGCCAGCGCCTGCCGGAAGGTCTCGAGGGAGGGCTTGTACGAGCCGACCTGCCGGGCGGTGACGACCCAGTCGAACTCGACCCCCAGCGACCGGGCGGTCCCCGCAAACAGATCGTCGTCGATGTTCGAGATGACCGCGAGCCTGTACTTCGTCTTGAGCGCCCGCAGCGCGTCTCGCGTGTCGGGGAACGGCGGCCAGTCGCCGAGCGACGACGCCAGGACACCGCGATCCGCCTCGTCCGGCGTGAAGCCGAACCTGCCCCCCAGGCCTTCGACCACCTCACGCAGGACGATGGCGTACGGGCGGTAGGGCGCCTGTTCCGCGCCGGCCTCCAATTGTCCGTAAGCTTCGAGCAGCGTCTCGCCCGGCACGCTGCGCCCGTGGCGCGCAAGGACCGGGGCGATTGCCGAGAGAATTCCGGTCTCCCAGTCGATGAGAGTCCCGTAGCAGTCGAAGGAGAGGATTTCGTACGTATCGAAATCGATCATCGGAGTCCACCCAGTATAGACGGGCCGGCAAAAACCAGTTGACTGCGGCAGGGTTCTGGCGTACGTTCGGCGCGACCTACGACTTCACCGTCTGTCGTTCGACGCTGGCGCAGCCGTATCTCTGTTCCGAGCCGGGGCTTTCCCGAGGTGAGTCCATCCGTCGTGCGCACCTAACCCCACTCTCATAAGAGTACGCCGCCAATCAGGCGGCTCTCCACGCCTGGTTGATGCAGGAGATGCCCGCCGGCGTTCTCAACAGTCCGATCCGCGTCAGCCTGACCGACACCGAGCGCAACGAGCTGAAGAAAATGCAGGAGGCCCGGGGCGGACCGGCCGTCGTGGGCAGGACCAAGCCGATCTCCGAAGCGGTCCGATTCACCGGTATTGACGCCGCCCTGCTCTCCGACAATCCCCGGCCCGTGGGACGCGGCCTGCTCCGCGCCACGCCGGACGGAGGATTCGTCTGGGCGGCGGCCATCGTGTCCGAGGGGGCCGCTGCGATCCGGGTGCAGATCAAAGGCCTGAACCTCCCCGATGACGCGGATCTGTTCTTCTTCAGCGAGGCCGGCCAGGCGTTCGGACCCTACTCCGGCAAGGGCCCGAACGGCGACGGCGAGTTCTGGTCGAACACCGTCGTCGGCTCGGAAGGCGTGGTCCTGGTGCGACACTACGGCCCGGACGGCGCCGCCGATCTCAAGAAGACCTCGTTCGTGATCGCGCACGCCGGGCACATCGAGCAGGCCTTCGTCGAGAGCCTGGGCGGGGGGATCCGGCCGGAGTCGTTCTGCAGCTTCAACGTGCCGTGCATCGAGAACGCCTCCTGCCACACCGGCACGCCGGCCGACCCGGCGAAGAGCGCCGTGGCGCTCATGCAGTGGATCCAGGGAGCGTTCATCTATACCTGCACCGGGAGCCTCCTGAACGACACGGTCAGCAGCAGCCAGATCCCCTACTTCCTTTCGGCGAACCACTGCATCAGCCAACAGAGCAACGCCAATAACCTGGAAACGTACTTCCAGTTCTCCATCTCCTGCGGCAGCACCAGCTGCCCGGCGCAGACCAACCCGGGCGGGATTCAGAGACTGGGAGCGACGATCAAGGCGACCGGGGCCTCCGGCGACTACACGCTCTTCCAGCTGAATCAGACGCCGCCCTCAGGCTCGGTCTTCCTGGGATGGAACAGCGCTCCCGTCGCCAATACGAACAACGTGGCGCTGTATCGCATCAGCCACCCGGCCTGGGCGCCGCAGGCCTACTCAGACGGACACGTCGACACGACGGCTCCGACGTGCGGCGGGTGGCCCCGCGGTGAGAGGATCTACAGCCGAACCACGACGGGGGGGACGGAAGGCGGGAGCAGCGGCTCTCCGGTCATGAACGGCTCGAGCCAGGTCGTCGGGCAGCTCTCAGGGGCGTGCGGCACCAACGTGAACAACGACTGCGACCAGGTGAACAACGCCACGGTGGACGGCGCGTTCGCCTTCTACTTTGCGGCGGTGAAGCCCTTCCTCGATCCAGGAACCTGCGCTCCCGTGACGGAAGTCTGCAACGATGGCATCGACAACGACTGCGACGGTCTCATCGACTGCGCCGACCCGAACTGCTCCAGCTTCCCGGCCTGCCTGTGCTCTCCGGCCGGAAGCTCCTGCACCTCCAATTCCAACTGCTGCTCCAACAAGTGCAAGGGACCAAGCGGCCGCAAGATCTGCAGATAATCGCTGTCCCGGGCGACCCTCCAGGGGTCTCCGGCGAGATCGGGGGCGGGAGCGGAAGGCTCCCGCCCCTTTTTCTTTGTGCGGGATGATGATCGCGGCAACGCTTCCGAATCAGACCCCTTGGACCAGGATCATGTCGGTGACCGAGGCGCTCTGACGCAGGGTCCTGGGGCCGCGGTACTCCTCCGACTCCCACCATTCCCTGGCCTTCTCGAATGTCGGGAACTCCACCACGACCACCCGCCCCGGCTTCCAGGAGCCCTCCAGCGTCTCGGCCTTCCCGCCGCGCACGAGAAACCGGCCGCCGTACTTGGCGATCGTCGGAGGCACGACGCTGATGTACTCCGCGTACCGCACCGGATCGGTAATCTCGACGTCCACGATGATGTAGGCTGCCATCGTCACGCTCCCCGCTTCGTCATCAGGCAGACACCTCCCCAAGGGCGCGAGCCCTGGCGATCATTCGATTCGGGCAGGAACGAGAGAAGTCGCAGGAGGAAAGGGGCCCGTCGCGTCCGCACCGCCGTTTTCGCAATGGAGCGCACCTCGGCGGGGAGCCAGCCGTGCGGTTTGAAGAACCCCGGCCCTTCCGCGGGCCCGAACTTGAACGGGGCGCTGGCGCGGTTGAGGTGCGAGCCGACCTGCTTCTGCATCAGGCGCAAGAGCCCGGGCGATGCGAGATCGAGGGCCCAGTCCTGGAACGGTCGAGGCGAGGCAAGATCCCGGGCCAGAGCAGCGACTTCATCCGGCGCAAGATAGATGAGAAGGCCCTCGGTGATGATCAGGGCCCGTCTTGCCCTGCGGCCCACCTGCTCGAACAAGGCGCGCCGGGCGTCAACGTTCGACAGATCCAGCCGGACCCGCTCCAGAACGCAGTTGGGCCTTTCACCCTTCAGGATATCCTCTTTATATGTGAGTATCTCGGGGAGGTCCACTTCGATCCATCTGAGAGATACCGGCAGGGACATGCGGTAGGGGCGCGCGTCGAGCCCCGCGGCGAGATTGACGACCGTATCCACCCCTTGCTTGATCTGGTCCTCGACGAAATGGTCGAACAGGTAGGTGCGCATGACCCACGCCCACGAATGCCGGTCCTTGTCCGGCAGGGTGGCGTAAATCTGCTCGCCGCGCTCACCCGCCAGCCGCCGGGCGAACGGATCGCGAAACAGCGCGTCCGGACGCTCCGTCTCTCGCGCCCGGTACACCGCCGCCCAGTTCGCGGTGTCGGAAATGTTGCGAATGGCGGGTTCGTTCCCGCTCATCGGCTCACCTCCACGCCCGAAGCCAGGGTCGAGGGGTCGATCCGTCTCGCCCGGGCGAGGTGATACGTCAGGTCTCGCAGGTCGCCGGGCAGACCGAGAGCGGTGAGAAGCACGGCCGACGCCATTCGACGCATGGGTGAACCCTACCACGACCGCCTTCACTTCCTCATGTACTTCCAGTTACGGATCTTCCCCTCGGCCATCCAGGTGATGGCCGTGTCCAGTCGACGCTGACGCGTCTCTTCGCCTTTGGCTTCGACCACCCAGTCCACGTATTCCCTCTTGTTCGTGGTGCTGAACTGCTCGAAGGTCGCCAGAGCCTTCCGGTTCCGCCGCAGCGCGCCCGCAAAATAGTCCGGGACCGTCAGCCTCCGATTCCCCTTCGATCTTGACCGGGCCGGCGCCTTGATGCCACGGTCGTTCAGCGCGACGGCTTCCCTGACAAGCGACAGCAGGGTCCTCTCGTCCGGCAGATCCGAGATGGCCGCGATGCGGCCGAACTGTCCCATCGCCGACCGGTCGGCCACCGCCAGGCCCTCGATCCTGTCGCGGAGCAGCTTCTCCTTCCAGAAACCGAAGGCGCAATGCTCCTTGAACGCGGCCATGCCGCACAGCATCCCCTTGTACATGAAGTGGGGGCTGCTCCATTTGAGTGTTTCCTCCACCTCGGGGCAGGCGGCATGCACCAACGTGCGCAGATGGACCAGGATCGGCCTGGCAAATCCGGCGGATCGGGCGATGTAGGCGTCGACGCGCGGGTCCTTGTTTCCCATGGTGTCTTCTCCCGGGCGGGTTCTTAGTGAAAGGGGCCACTGGCATTTTATCCGAGGATCGCAGATGCAGCGGCTGTCTCGAAAGCGCCCGGCGGCGCCTACTTGCGCGCGAACGTGTACTCGCCGGAGGGGTCGATCTGTTTGAGGGCGGTCACCTTCCCGTCGGACACCACGAACTCGAACAGGGTGTCGGAGAACTCCTTCACCCTGAACCGCCGGGGCCGCCATGGGATCAGCGTCTGGAAGGGCTGGCCCGGGAAAGCCAGGCCGAGAACCCCGTTTTCCTTGAGGAGGACTTCGAACTTCGCGCCGGTCGGCGTCTCGTAGGTGCCCGCGTACGGCCGGAGCATCTCCAGGGCGAACAGCGTGGCCGGAATCCGGCGGACGAAGCTGACCTCGGCCTCGTCGAGCGACACGACCGCCTTGTCGATCTCCCCCTGCGGGTTCGTGGAGAAGTTGACGGACCACTTGCCGTCCTGCTCGTCGTCGGGCGTGTCGAAACGGTCGTAGTGGAAGTGGGTGAGCGGCAGGCGGATCTTGTGGAAGTCGAAGAGTAGGCCGGCGTCCTGCTGCGCGATGGTGAGAACACCGTAGGCCGGGTGCTCGTACTCACCGACGTAGTCTTCCAGGGGATGCGACGGCTTCGTCCCCGCGACGCGCTCGCCACCCGCCTTCGCGCGAGCCTGCTTGCCCGCGTCCTTGCTCTTCAGACGGATGTCGAGCGCTCGTTCGCTCCATGGCGTCAGATCCATGCCGAGCAGGCGCTCGTAGGCGTTGTAGGACACGACGTTGTAGAGCGGTGCCGCGTGGTCGCCGATCACGAGCACGATCACCCCGACCCCGTCGTTCGGCATGCAGGAGACCTGCGAGTGGAAGCCGTTGATGTCACCGCCGTGGTAGGTGAGCAGGTGTCCGCGGTAGGAGGCCGTGAAGCGGCCCATCCCGTAGGCGGGGTTGAGAAGCTCGCCGTAGCCGCGCGCCTCCAGCTGGGTGTTCGGAAGCGCGATGGCCGGCTGGAGCGTCGCCTTCAGGACGCCCGCGGGAATCACCGTCCTGCCGCCGGCCTTGCCGTCGTTCATCAGGGCGATGAGCCACTTCGACATGTCCTCTAGGTTCGAGTTGATGGCACCCGCCGGCGCGACGCCGGCCGCCTCGCGGTAGTAGGGAATCTCGTACAGCTCGAACGAGTCGCGACGCTCCGTGAACGGAACACCGTGGTCCGCCTGCTTCTCGAGATCGTCGATCGAGAACACGGTGCCGGTCATCCCGAGAGGCTGCAGGAGACGCTCGCGGACGAAATCCTCCCAGGTCTTCCCGGACAGAAGCTCGATGACGTATCCCGCCCCCGCGTACATCATGTTGTTGTATAGAAAAGTCTGCCGCATCGGCTGCGACGGTTCCAGGTATTTGAGCCGCTCGAACAACTCCTTGCGGGTGAAGTCAGACTTGTACCAGATGGTGTCGTGGCGCGTGATCCCGGTGCGGTGCGACAGCATGTCCCGGATCGTGACCTTGGCGCTCAGATCGTCGTTGAAGAACTGGATATCGGGGACGAACTGACGGACCGGCTTGTCCCAGTCGAGCTTCCCGTCCTCGACGAGCAGACCGGTCGCGACCGCGGTGAAGAGCTTCGTGTTGGAGGCGATCGGGACGGTCGTCTTCGGTGTGAACGGAAGCTTCCGGCCGAAGTCCCGGAAGCCGTACCCCCTGGCGAAGACCAGCCTGTTTTTTGCCACGACGCCGACCCCGAGGCCCGGAACGTTCCAGTCCTTGACGATCGTCTCCAGGTACGCGTCGAAACCCTTCAGCTTCCTGTCGATGACCGGATCGGCCGCGCCGGCGATGGAGGGGACGATGATCCCCAGGACGGCCAGGGTCGGAAGCAGGCGGCGGGCGGTCCGTCGGACGGGGACCTCGAATCGGACTCTCGTCATGGTGAGCTCTCCTCGTTCCGGCCACGGACCCGTGAGATGCCGGCCATTCTACAGGCAGCGCCTCACGGAGGTGGGGGCGGCCGATCACATTTGTGTAGGTGACCCGCATCGGCGGGCGGGGAAAGCGGCCGATCCCCATATTGACCGCATGTCGCGGCGAATCGGGCTGTGCGGGGCGGTCAGGATGCTTCTCGCGCTCGCGCTGTTCGTGCCCGGCTCCGCGAAGCTCGACGCCGCGTCGCCGCCGGCGCCCGCCCGGGCAGGTGAGGCGCCGGAAGACGAGAAGCAGGTCGCCGCTCTCCTCTTTCCTCGGGTCGACCTCGAGGCTCTCAAGAGCAAGGGGCCCGGCGTGCTTCCGATCATGGTCCGCCTGTATGAACGATCCGACGAGGAACGCCGCACCACGCTCGCCAGCGCCTTCTACGGTCTCGGGTGGAAGTCGCCCGACGCGAAGCGGGTGCTCATGCGGGACGCCCACACGCAGAACCAGGAGCTGAGGCTCCAGGTGCAGTGGGCGCTCGGGCGGGTCAGCAGCGACCAGGACGTGGTGGACGTCCTGGTGGACAACATGCGCACGGATCCGAATCCGCTGTTCCGCGACAAGGCGGCGTGCGCCCTGGCGCACGACCAGATCCATCTCACGGACGCGCAGAAGGTCCATCTGTACGGCCGCCTCATCCAGGCCCTGCGCGACCAGGAGCCGCAGGTCCGGGCGATCGCGTCCCAGGCGCTGCAGATCCAGACCGGGCAGAGCAAGGGCTACCGCCCCGACGCACCACCGGAGGAACGCGAGGCCAGCATCAGGCTGTGGGAACGCTGGCTGCAGGAGTACCGCTCCAATCTCTGAGCGCGGATCGAGGGAAACCGGTGTCCGAACAGAACCAGGCGCGAATCCTCGAGGAGATCCGGGACCTGCTGCGCGAACAGGGGGCCCGTCAGCAACAGGCGATTGCCCTGCAGCAGCAGGCGCTCGCGAACCAGGAGCAGGCCGTCGCCCAGCATGTGAAGGCGGTCCAGACGCAGCGCCGCGTGCTGCGCCTCATCGTCCCTACGATCGGCGCGATAATCCTGGTCGTCTTCGTTTTACTCCTGCGGCTGCTCGGGACGTGGTCCTGCAGGTGAAGAGCGGGATGCGCCGGAGCTCCCCGCCAGCTCGCGCAGAAGGTCCCAGGTCCGGCGGACCTCCGTCTCCGTCGTCCGGATGTTGCCGACGGCGAAACGGATGACGTAGCGGCCGCCCAGACTGGTGTGCGACAGGAAGACCTCGCCGGTGTCGTTCAGCACCCGGAGCAGCCGCTCGTTGAATTGATTCACGGCGTCGCCGTCGCCGGCGCCCGAAGGGACGGCGCGGAAGCAGACGACACTGAAGGGGACCGGCGCGACCCTCTCGAAGCCGGGCTCTCGATCGACCCAGTCCGCGAACAGGCGCGCCAATCTCATGTGCTCGCGCAGGCGGGCCCGAATCCCTTCCAGGCCGAAGTAGCGCATGACGACCCACAGCTTGAGCGCGCGGAACCGACGGCCGAGCTGAAAGCCCGTGTCCATCAGATTCCGCGCATCGGAAACCTCCGATGTCTTGAGGTACTCGGGCGTGAGACCGAAAGCGGCGCGCAGCAGATCCATCTTGCGGCAGTAGAAGGCGCTCAGGTCGAACGGCGTGAACATCCACTTGTGCGGATTCACGACGAACGAGTCGGCCCGCTCCATCCCCTCGATCGCCCACAGGCATTCCGGCAGAATTCCCGCGGCGCCGGCGTAGGCCGCGTCCACGTGCAGCCAGAGGCGCTGGCCGGCGCAGACTTCGGCGATCGCCGGAACGGGATCAACGCTCGTGACGGACGTCGTGCCCACGGTCGCGACGACGGCCAGGGGCTCGTGCCCGGCCCGTCGATCCTCCTCGATGGCGCCCGCGAGGAGGTCGGGTCGCATGCGGTACTCCGCGTCCACCGGTATCCGGCGCAGATTCTCGTGACCCAGCCCCAGCGTGATCACCGCCTTGTCCACCGAAGAGTGCGCATGCTCGGAGCCGTACACCCGGAACGCCGGTCCACCGCGTCCAGCGAGACCCCTGGTCCGGACCTCCGGCGCCTTCTCGTGTCGGGCCGTGGCGAGCGCGTGCACGACCGCCGTCGACGCCGTATCGTAGATGACGCCCTCGAAGCCCTCCGGCAGCCCTAGCGCCCGCCGCAGCCACGCCAGCACCAGCTCCTCCAGCTCCGTGGCCGCGGGCGAGGTCCGCCAGAGCATCGCCTGCTGGCTCACGGCCGTCGACAGGAAGTCGGCCAGGGCCCCCGGCGTCGAGAAGCCGCACGGGAAATAGGCGAAATAACCCGGATGGTTCCACTGCGTCAGCCCCGGCACGAGGACCCTCTCGAAATCCGATAGGATGCGCTCGAAGGGCTCGCCCTCCTCCGGCGCAATCGACGGCAGCCCCTCGCGAATCGTCCCCGGGCGAACGCGCGACAGGACGGGGTTCCCGAGCGACCACTGGAAATAATCGGCGAGCCACTCCACGAGCCGATGGCCCTCTTCGCGGAACTCCTTCGCCGGCATATCTCCGGCCGGGCTCGATTTCATGATGACGGCGCCTCCGTGCGTGTCATCAACGTCTCTCGCGGCCAAGACTATACCCCGGGCAGGGGAACAGGGTGACGGCGCGCCAGGGAAGGACGACACCCCAAACCGAGGCGGCGCTGCAGGCGGCGCAGTCGATCGCGATCCGCCGCAGCCACCAGCAGATTGATGTCGAGCATCTCCTGGCCGCTCTTCTCGAGCAGGAAGGCGGTCTGGCGGGCGCCATCCTCGCCAAGGCCGGAGGGTCCACTGAAGTTCTCGGGCAGAGGCTCGGGCAGGAGCTGGATCGGGTGGCCAAGGTCACCGGCCCGTCCGGAACGCCGCCGGATCAGATCTATGTCACCGGCCGCCTCAACCGGGTGCTGACGCAGGCGGAAGACGAAGCCAAGAAGCTCAAGGACGAATACGTTTCGGTCGAGCACGCGCTTCTGGCGATCGCCGACGACAAGGGTCCGGCCGGGCGGCTGCTGGCCCAGATGGGAGTCACGCGCGACAAGCTGTTGCAGGCCCTGCGTGAGGTGCGCGGCAGCCAGCGTGTCACTTCGCCCACGCCCGAGGCGACCTACCAGGCGCTGGAGCGTTACGGCCGCGACCTCACCGAAGCCGCGCGGCAGGGGAAGCTGGATCCGGTCATCGGGCGTGACAACGAGATCCGTCGCGTCATCCAGGTGCTGTCCCGGCGCACGAAGAACAACCCGGTGCTGATCGGCGAGCCCGGTGTCGGGAAGACGGCGATCGTGGAGGGGCTGGCCCAGCGCATCGTGCGCGGCGATGTTCCCGAGGGACTGAAGGACAAGCGCATCGTGTCGCTGGACATGGGGGCGCTGATCGCGGGCGCGAAGTATCGGGGTGAGTTCGAGGAGCGCCTCAAGGCCGTCCTCAAGGAGGTCCAGGAATCCGAGGGTCGGGTCATTCTGTTCATCGATGAGCTGCACAACGTCGTCGGGGCGGGCAAGGCCGAAGGGGCGATGGACGCCGGCAACCTCCTCAAGCCCATGCTGGCGCGCGGCGAGCTGCACTGCATCGGCGCCACCACGCTGGATGAATATCGCAAGCACATCGAGAAGGACGCCGCGCTGGAGCGACGGTTCCAGCCGGTCAAGGTCGATCAACCTTCGGTCGAGGACACCATCTCCATCCTGCGCGGGCTCAAGGAGAGGTACGAGGTGCACCACGGCGTGCGCATCAAGGACAGCGCCCTGGTGGCGGCGGCCGTTCTGTCCAACCGCTACATCTCCGACCGGTTCCTGCCCGACAAGGCGATCGATCTGGTGGACGAAGCGGCGGCCAAGCTGCGGACCGAGATCGACTCCATGCCCTCGGAGCTGGACGAAACGCTGCGGCGGGTCATGCAGCTGGAAATCGAGCGCGAGGCCCTGAAAAAAGAAACGGACGATGCGTCCAAGGGGCGCCTCAAGAAGCTCGAGAAGGAGCTGGCCGATCTGAGGGCCCAGGCCGACGCGATGAAGGCGAAGTGGCAGGAGGAAAAGGGTGCCGTGCAGACACTGCGGGCGCTTCGCGAGCAGATCGAGAAGACGAAGATCGAGATCGACCGGGCCGAGCGGGAATACGATCTGAACAAGGCGGCCGAGCTGAAGTACGGCACGCTCGTGCAGCTGGAGAATCAGCTCAAGAGCGAGTCGGCCCAATTCGCCAAGAAGCAGGGCGGGACGGCCCTGATCAAGGAGGAGGTCGACGAGGAGGACATCGCCGAGGTGGTCAGCCGCTGGACCGGTGTCCCCGTCTCCAAGCTCCTGGAAGGCGAGATGCAGAAGCTTTTGCATCTGCGCGACGATCTGCACCGGCGCGTGATCGGACAGGACGAGGCCGTGCAGGCCGTGGCGGACGCGGTCGTCCGCGCGCGCTCCGGTCTCAAGGATCCCAACCGTCCCATCGGCAGCTTCATCTTCCTGGGGCCGACCGGCGTCGGCAAGACCGAGCTGGCGCGCGCCCTCGCCGCCATACTGTTCGACGACGAGCGCGCCATGATTCGGATCGACATGTCGGAGTACCAGGAGAAGCACACGGTGGCCAGGCTCATCGGCGCGCCCCCGGGTTATGTGGGCTTCGAGGAGGGAGGCCAGCTCACCGAGTCGGTGCGGCGGCGGCCCTTCTCGGTGATCCTGTTCGACGAGATCGAAAAGGCGCACCATGACGTCTTCAACGTCTTTCTCCAGATTCTCGACGACGGGCGCCTGACGGACGGCCAGGGTCGCACGGTCGATTTCAAGAACACCATCGTGATCATGACCTCGAACATCGGCAGCGAGCGCATCCTCGCCTACCGCGGCGCCTTCGGCGGAGAGGAATATGCGCGGATGAAAGAGGCGGCCCTGGAGGAATTGCGCCGCGCGTTCAGGCCCGAGTTCCTGAACCGGGTGGACGAGGTCATCGTCTTCCACGCTCTCTCCGAAGAGCACCTCATGAAGATCGTCGAGATTCAGCTCGAGCACCTGCGCGCGCGCCTCGCCGACCGCCATCTCACGCTCGAGCCGACGCCGGAGGCGGAGCGTTACCTGGTCAGGGTCGGCTACGATCCCGTCTACGGCGCCCGTCCCCTGAAGAGGGCGATCCAGAAGCACCTCGAGACGCCGCTCGCCCTGCTGCTCGTCGAGGGCAAGATCCGCGACGGAGAGAGAGTGCTGGTCGACTATGACCGCGCCGGCCAGAAGCTGGTGTTCAACCCCCGACCGAGCCAGGTGACGGCGGAAGTGGGGGGGAGAAGGAAGTAGCGTGAACGGATGGCCGTCAAGTTCCGCGACTATTACGAGACGCTCGGCGTCGCCCGGGATGCGAGCGAGGACCAGCTCAAAAAGGCCTACCGGAAGCTGGCCCGCAAGTTCCACCCGGACCTCAATCCGGGAAACAAGGCGGCCGAGGAGCGGTTCAAGGAGATCAACGAGGCCTACGAGGTCCTCTCCGACAAAGACAAGCGCCGGCGCTACGACGCGCTGGGCAAAGACTGGAAATCCGGGATGGACTTCACTCCTCCTCCGGGCGAGGAATCCAGCCGCGTGCACGTCGGCGACCTGGGCGACCTCGGCGATCTGTTCTCGGGCGGCGGACGCTTCAGCGGGTTCAGCGATTTCTTCGAGACGCTCTTCGGAGGCCGACGGCCGGGCGGCCCCGGCTTCGCTTCGTCCGCGCGCGGCGGCGACGTCGAGTCGGAGGTGGCCGTCACCATGGAGGAGGCGCACCGCGGCACCAGCCGGGCGGTCCGCATTCCCCTCGAAGAACCGTGTCCGGAGTGCGGCGGCTCGGGCCAGAAGGACAAGAAGGCCTGCCCAGCCTGCGGCGGGAGCGGCAGCAGGACCAGGCTCGAAAGCTTCACGGTGAACATCCCCCGGGGCGTGCAGGACGGGTCCATCATCCGCGTCCCTAACAAGGGGGGTGCCGGCTTCGGCGGCGGCGGGCGCGGCGATCTCTACCTGCGCGTTCACATCACGCCTCACGAACGCTTCCGCCTTAAAGACGGCGGCGACGTCGAGCTGGAGCTGCCGATCGCCCCCTGGGAGGCCGTCCTGGGAGGCAAGGTCGAGGTGCCGACCCTGGACGGACCGGTCGAAATGCGCATCCCGCCGAACAGCCAGGGTGGCAAGACGCTGCGCCTGAAAGGCAAAGGGCTGGCGCTGCCGGGCGGCGGCCGGGGCGATCAATACGTCCGGCTCAAGATCGTCGTGCCTCCTAAGCCGACCGAGAAGGAGGTCGAGCTCTTGAAAAAGCTCGCGTCCGAGTCGGCTTTCAACGCGCGGCGGTCATGGAATTGAGGCGGGCCATGAAGAACGAGACCAGGGCGATGATCGTCTGGCGCACCGAGCATGCGCTTCTGACCGTCGAGGACCTGGCCCGGACCACCGGACTGCACCCGGAGCAGGTCGAGACGTTCGTCCGGTTCGGCCTCGTGGAGCCCGTGGGCGGCGGCGGTCCGCACCCGATGTTCCCGGTCGATGCGGTCGAGCGACTGCGGCGCGTCGTGCGCCTGAGACGCGATCTGGGAGTGAACCTGGCGGGGGTCGCCGCCATCCTGGAGATGAGGGAGCGCATGGAGAATCTCCAGCGAGAGCTGGAACATCTCCGCCGGCGCCTGGGCCTCGAGGAGTGACCCTTGTGTCCGCCGCGGCGCCACGGGGAGTCCCGCGCTCATGACGGCATGGGACTGGCCCCGGCTTCAAGAGGTCGCCGGCTTCTCGCTCGTCTGCCTGAGCTCGACCTTCTTCACGGTCGACCCGTTCGGTGCGGTCCCCGCGTTTCTAGCCATGGGCGCCGGAGGCGGTGAGGCCCGCAAGCGGCGCATCGCGCGGCATGCCGCCTGGACCTGTTTCGGGATTCTCGTGGCGTTCGCGTCCGCGGGAAGCCTCATCTTCAAACTCTTCGGCATCACCCTCCCGGCGCTGAAAATCGCCGGCGGTCTGCTCCTCTTCCTGATCTCGGTGGAGATGATGCGGGCGCACCGCTCCCGCACCCAGGAGACCGAGGCGGACCTGGAGGCGGGCGAGGCCAAAGACGATTTCGGGTTCACGCCCCTGGGCATCCCGATGCTGGCGGGACCCGGCGCCATCTCGACCGTCACGGTGCTCATGGGACAGACGAGACTCTGGTGGCAGGCGATCCCCGTGTTCGTCGCGATCGCCCTGACCTCGATCGCCACGTTCTATACCCTTGCCTTCGCCGCCCGCGTCGAGAAATCTCTCGGCGACACCGGAATCCGGATTCTCACGAGATTGATGGGGTTGATGCTGGCCGCGATGGCCGTGCAGTTCATCCTGAACGGCATTTCCGACGTCTGGCCGGGGAATTCACGCCCACACGCATAATGTGAGTGGAGTCGACGATGCTCCCGATCAGCGACACCGTTCCCAGGCAAAACCCTCCCATCGCCACCTGGACGCTGATCCTCGTCAACGGCGTCATTTTTCTGTTCGAGCTGATGCTACCCATGCCGGTGCTGGAGCGGTTCTTCTACCTGTTTGGAATCGTACCGGCCCGCTTCACGCATCCCGACTGGGCCGTCTGGGCCGGCTTTCCGCTCGACGACTACTGGCCGTTCCTGACGAGCATGTTCCTGCACGGGGGCTGGCTGCACATCATCGGCAACATGTGGACGCTCTGGATCTTCGGGGACAACGTCGAGGACCGGATGGGACCGATTCGCTTCTCGATCTTCTACGTCCTCTGCGGACTGACCGCCGCCATCGTGCATTGCCTGTGGAACCCGGATTCCACGCTCCCGACGGTCGGCGCATCCGGCGCCATCGCGGGCGTCATGGGGGCCTACTACTTCCTGTTCCCCACGTCCCGCGTGATCGTCCTGCTCCCGGTCTTCTTCTTTCCGTTCTTCTTCGAGCTGCCCGCGGTGACCTATCTCGGGTTCTGGGCGCTCAGCCAGGTGTTCGCGGGCACGCTGTCGCTGGCGACCCCGAACCAGGTGGGAGGCGTGGCCTGGTGGGCGCACGTGGGAGGCTTCATCGCGGGCATCGTGCTGCAGTTCGTGTTCGTGCGGGGCGCCGGCGCCTACCGCCGCATGTCGCGCGACGAGTACGGGATCGAGGGCGCGTGGCTGCCGTACCGATACTGGAGGGAATCCTCATGGCGCCTGCCGACGCGATTTGGCTGTTCTTCATGCTCTCGGCGCTTCAACCGGTCCTCAAGCAGCGCTTCCTGGAGGCCTCCCGGCAGCGCCTGATCGCGAAGATCGAACGGCAGCGGAACTCCCGGGTGATCGTCCTGGTGCATCGCCAGGAGACGATGAGCCTTCTGGGCTTTCCCGTTTACCGCTACATCGACGTGAACGATTCCGAGGAGGTCCTGCGGGCGATTCATCTCACCGATCCCACAGTACCGCTCGACATCATTCTGCACACGCCCGGTGGACTGGTTCTCGCGGCCCTGCAGATCGCCCGCGCCATTCACAAGCATAAGGGCAAGGTGACCGCGTTCGTGCCGCACTACGCGATGTCCGGCGGTTCTTTGATCGCGATGGCCGCCAGCGAAATCGTGATGAGCGAATACGCGGTGCTCGGACCGGTCGACCCGCAGCTGGGCCAGTACCCCGCCGCATCGATTCTCAAGGCCGTGGCGAGAAAGCCGGTGGCGGACGTGGACGACCAGACGCTGATCCTGGCGGACCAGGCCGAGAAGGCCGTGTCGCAGGTGCGGGAGAGCGTTCAGGAGCTCCTGGCCGACAAGTGTCCGCGGGAAAAAGCGGCCGACCTGGCCCGCCTGCTCTCCGAAGGCACCTGGACCCATGACCACCCGATCACCTTCCAGACCGCCAAGAGCTTCGGTCTGCCGGTGCGCAGCGACATTCCCGCGGATTTCCTGGACCTGATGACCCTCTATCCGCAGCCTGTCCGGCGCCAGCCGTCCGTGGAATACCTGCCGGGACACCGCGGCGCCAATGGCGTTCAGGGAGCCCACGACTGATGTCCCTGGACCTCCTACGGTAAACACTCAGTCAAGATCAGGGATCCTACGGATAGCCAGGGGGGATCCCGGCCTATACGCTGCGCGCTTCTCGATGGCCTTCGTCTCGTCCACATGGAGGGTCACCCCATGAAAACCGGAATCGCGAATGTGGCGTGCGCGACGATCACCGGGTTCAGCGCGAAGATCGACCGTCTGCTCGAGCGCAAGCGAGCGAGAAGGGTCCGTCCGAGCGAGCCCGAGCTGCCGGTCCTCTCGGCCCTGTCCGGCTCCTATCGCCGGATGTCCGGCGGCCTGCTGCCGGTAAAGCAACAGACCATCGCGCCGGCGCCCCTCAGCGGTGCCGTGGTCGTGATGGGATGGCCCGCGCCCGTCGAGGGGTCCCGCCAAAGGGTGGGAAGAGAGCGTCGAGCGGTCTAGAGGCGCGGACCCGACCCGGGAACCGGCCTAGTGCTCCTCGTCGCGCATCACGGTCCTCTGGAGCCGCGCCCGACCGGCCCAGTACAGGCTGATCTCGTGCCCGTCCGGGT
>QHXX01000040.1 GCA_003223135.1 Acidobacteriota bacterium
AGGAGCGGATGCGCCTCCGGCCCCGGCGCCTGATGCGGGGCGGCTACGCCGGCTCCACGCGCCGCGTCCTCGAGGTCTTGCTTCCTCTCGGGCAACCGGACCGGGCGCTGGTCATCCGCGGCGACGGGCATCCCGCCTATGACCGCGCGCTGGGCTGGCCCGCCGACGGAAGACGTGTCGTCCTCGAGCGCTATCCCAACCCTCCAAGAGGGCCGAAGGGTGCGCGCCGGTCCACCGAGGCGAGGGTGAGAGACCAGGCGATGTTCCCGGTCGACCTGTTGCACAAGATACTGCGTCACACTCTGGCGCACCAGCGGCGCGAGACCATCGCCTTCGGGCGGCGTCTGAACGCGGTCATGGAGCGCCTGTTCCTGGCCGCGGTGTGGCGCAACTTCGTCAAGCGCCGCTCCGAGCGCCGCCCCGAGCCGAGAACACCGGCCATGCACCTTGCCCTGACGGACGCACCCTGGAGCTGGAAACGGGTGCTCTCCCGCCGCCTGTTCGTTCGGCGCGAGAAGCTGCCCGCGCCGTGGCCCTCCCTGTACCGTCGAGACTGGATCACCCCGATCCTGCCCTCGAACGCCCGGCACGACCTCGCACGGGCCTACTGAGCGACCAGCGAAGGACTTTCGGCCTGAAAGAACGAACCAGACCCTCGACCCGGTTCGATGGTCTCGAGGCCTCTCACCCCGGACCCCACACTCTCGGCACCACGCTGTTTTTGATGCATTGGGTCGGAAGGGGCCGTATATTCGGAAGGATGCGCAGAGCGGTCGATCGCAAAACGGTGATCCGTCTCACCGGACTCGCCGTCTCGCTGGCGGGCCTGACGGTCGCTGTCGTCGCATTCTCGCGGTTTATTCGGTCGGTGATCCACAACGCGGTGGACGGGGGACCGGCCCTGACGCGCTTCCCCGAATACTACCGGCAGGTCGGCGTGTACTACGCGCGCGGCTTCAGCACCGGGTTTTTCGTCTGCTACTTTCTGATGCTGTTCGCGATGATCGTCGGATCGTGGGTGGAGGAAACCCGCAGGTCCCGACGCGTCGCGCGCGCCACGGCGGCGGCGCCGACCACAGGCGCGCCCGGGACGCCGGCGCTCGCGGTCAACCCGGCGATCCGCGATTGATCGCCGGCCGGCCCAGCTCCGGGATCTTTACTCCAGCACCATCGAGCGGCCGAGACCCACGACCCTCTCGGCCTGCGGGCCGTGCGGCCCCTGCACGACCTCGAACTCGACCGCCTGCCCCTGCTCCAGGCTCTTGAACCCCTGGCCCTGGATCGAGGTGGAGCGGACCACGACGTCCTCACCCCGATCCGGGTGGATGAGCCCATACCCCTTCGTGTCGTTGAACCACTTCACGCGGCCGGTCACTCTCATGCGGTGTCTCCATCGGAGAGCGTGCGGGAAGGGCGCGACCATTTAGCACACGGTTTTGCGCGTTGTCAAGGCGGCCGGCCGCTGCTAGAATCCGCGCATGTCGCGTCGCGCGCGGGCCACCGCGCTCATCGTTGTCGCGTCCTGGCCCGTCGTCCTGGCGCAGTCGTGGACCGGCGCCACGCGCACCCGGATGATCAGGGACGCCCTCAAAATATCGCCGCCCGCGCTGCGCGAGGTCCTGCAACATTACGAGAAGGACCTGGTGCGCGGCATGCTCGATCCCTCCCGGCACGAGGACGAAGAGGTCCACTTCCAGCACGCCGACGGAAAGGGCGGCCTGGCCGGGATGGGTATCGAAAGGAAGACGCGCGACGTCCTCGACATGCTGTCCAGGCGTGCCCCGTTCAGCAGCGTCACTTACGAGATGGGTGTCCTGGCGCACCTGGTGGCCGACGTCGAGTTCCCGCTGAGCGCCTCCGATGCCGATCCGCGCGAGCCCCTGTACCGCGACGCCTACTGCGTGTACGTCGAGCGGATGCTGGACAAGATCCCGTTCGTAGTCGATCGCGAGCCGCCGCCGGCGCTCGAGAAGAACGACATCCGGGGTTTCGTGAAGGACCTCGCGCGCCGCGCGGCCAGGAACTACGCGCTCATCGGTCCCGCCTTCAAGGACGACGGGACGCCGAAGTCAGCCTCGGCCCTCGACGAGCGCTCGGTGCCGTTCGGCATCGCCTCATTGTCGTACTCGCACGCCACGAGCGACATCGCCTGGATCTGGAGGCACCTGTGGGTCTCGATCAACGGCGACATGCGCGGCACGCCGTTCCTGGGTGCTCCACCGCCCGAGAAGGTGCAGGTCCCGCCACGACCGCCGAAGCCGAAGCGCAAGGCACCGCCAGCCGCCAGGACGTCGCCGGCGCCGGGCCCGCAGACGGCGGCGACCGCCTCGCCGGCACCGAGCCCGAAGGCGGCGTCCACGCCGTCAGCCGCGCCGCAGTCGACCGCGAAGCCTTCCCCCTCGCCGCAGCCGTCGGGGCAGGCATCCCCGACACCGTCACCCGCTCCGGGAGGGACGACGCCGTGACCCGGCAGGCCGGCAAGAAGCGCGCGCTCCTCAGCGTCTTCGACAAGACCGGCGTGGTCGATCTCGGGCGCGAGCTCTGCACGCTCGGATACACGCTCCTGTCGACGGGCGGGACCGCGGCGGCCCTCAAGGACGCCGGCGTGCCGGTGGTCGAGATCGCCCGTTATACCGGCCAGCCCGAGATCCTGGAGGGTCGGGTCAAGACGCTGCATCCCAAGGTGCACGGCGGCATTCTTGCGGATCTCGCGAAGGAGTCGCACCGCGCCGACCTGACACGCTCGGGAATCGAGCCGTTCGCCCTGGTCATCGTCAACCTCTACCCGTTCCGCGAGGTGGCGGCGCGTCCAGGGGCCCGCCTGGAGGAGGTGATCGAGATGATCGACGTCGGCGGGCCGGCGATGGTGCGGGCCGCGGCCAAAAACCATCGCCACGTCGGGGTGGTCGTCGACCCGGGCGACTATGACGCCGTCCTGCGCGAGCTTAGGGAGGGCGGCGCCCTGCGAGACGAGACGCGCTTCGCCCTCGCCGTGAAGGCATTCGCCCACACCGCCTCGTACGACGCGGCAATCCGCGACGAGCTGAACGCCCGGCTGGCCGGGACGACCGCCAACGTGAGTGGGGCCCTGCCCGCGCCCGCGGCGCGGCCGGTCTCGCCCGGCCGCCTGACGATCGAGGCACGGCTCGTGCAAGAGCTGCGCTATGGCGAGAACCCGCACCAGGGCGGCGCGCTGTACGCCGACACCTCGGACATTTCCGGGACGCTGGCCGCGGCCCGGCAGCTTCAGGGCAAGGATCTGTCGTTCAACAACATCGTCGACCTCGACGCCGCCTGGCGGGCAGTGAACGAATTCGATCGTCCCGCCGCGGTCATCGTCAAGCACAACAATCCCTGCGGCGTCGGCGTGGGCGCGAGCCTGAAGGACGCGTTCATCAAGGCGCGCCAGGGCGACCCAACCTCCGCTTTCGGCGGGATCGTGGCCTTCAACCGAACACTCGACCCGCCCGCCGCCAGCGAGGCCGTTTCGATCTTCCTCGAGTGCCTCATCGCACCGGGCTACGAGGCGGCGGCGCGCGACGTGCTGGCCGAGAAGAAGAACCTGCGCGTGATGGAGGCGGGTCCCGCGCGCGATCTGTTCCGCGGGCTCGACGTGCGGCGGGTGACCGGAGGGTATCTGGTCCAGGACTGGGACACGGCGGTTGTGGACATGACGAAGGCACGGGTCGTGACGAAGCGGCGGCCCGCGACGGAGGAGCTGCGGGCGCTCGATTTCGCCTGGCGGGTCGCCAAGCACGTCAAGTCGAACGCGATCGTCCTGGCGCTCACCGACCGGACCATCGGCATCGGCGCGGGTCAGATGAGCCGGGTGGACTCGGTGCGCCTGGCGATCATGAAATCGCTGGTGCCGGTGAAAGGGGCCGCGATGGCCTCGGACGCCTTCTTTCCGTTTCGCGACGGGATCGACGAGGCCGCCAGGGCAGGCGTCGCCGCGGTGGCGCAGCCGGGCGGCTCGCTGAAGGACAGCGAAGTCATCGCGGCCGCCGACGAGTGCGGCATGGCGATGGTGTTCACGGGCGTGCGTCATTTCCGCCACTGAGGCGGACGCAGGCGTCCTCTCTCCCTACTTCTGGTCGAACGCCCGCAGGGTGAGGCCGTCGGTGAAGGCGTAGTAGGTGCGGTCCTTGGCGCGGTTGGTGTATTTTTCTGCGACTTCCTGGAGCTTGAGGGCGGAGGCGTCGTCCGGGTCGACCGCCAGCTCCTCGGACAGCTTCACGATGGCATCCTTCGAATTGCCCGCCTTCATCAGGACGACCGCCCAGTTGTACCAGGCGTTCCGGATGTACAGGTCGACGTCCCCCAGGCCCTTGTCGCGCGGCAGGCGGTAGAGCTTGCGCAGCGCGTTCTCATAGTCCTTTTCGGCGTAGAGTCGCTTCGTCGAGTCAAACTCGTCCTGCAGCGACTGGTTTTCGTCGATCTTCGCCTGCGCCTTGTCGGCGAGATCCTTCACTTCGATGTTGGCCGGGTCGAGGGCCAGGACCGCGCTGAGCTTGGCGCGCGCCTCCCGCCACTTCCCGAGACCCATCAGGCGGCGCCCATCGGCGGTGTAGGTCGCGATCTTCCTCTGCATCTCCTCCTTCGAAAGGGGGGGCACGGTCGTTGGCTTGATCGGCTCGGACGATGGCGGCACCCGGCTCGTGACGGGCGCAGTGTTGACCACCGTGTTCTGGGACGTCCCCGCGTGCGGCGCGCTTCCGCCGGCACCCGGTGCCGCTGCCTGCGGAGGCGGCGCCGTGCCCGGACCGGACGGAGGTGCTGTCGCCGCGCCGGAGGCCGGGCCGCCGGGCAGGGCCATCGCCCCCGTGGACGAGGGGGAGGATGGGTCGCCTTGTTGCGGTACTGCCGCCTGTTGCCGGCTCGTTCCACCAATCGGTGTCGGGATGGGGCCGTGTCCGCCGTCGACGGTCCCGGAAGGAGATCCGGCCGGTGGCGCCACGGGCTGGCTCGGCTGGCCGGCTCCTCCGAGAAGGCGCGGCAGCAGGCGCTGCAGGAGGCCCGGCTGAGTGTAAAGGTACCAGCCCCCCCAGCCGCCGCCCGCGAGGATGATGAGAAGAAGGAGATACTTCATCACCGATGATCCCGATTTCGGCGTGGCCGCGGGTCTCGGCCTGTCCGGCGCGCGCAGCTTCACGGCTGCCGAGGGCCTTTCCCGAGCCGCAGGCTTTTCCGCCGGCGAAGCGACTCGGGCGTGCGGCTTCGTCGACTCCTTCTGCTTCGCGAGCGGAACAGGTTCGGCCTGCGGGGCCGCCTGCTCCGCCTCGGACCCGGGCATCCCGGGCATGCCGCCCGAGTCGAGTAGCGACATCAGGTCCATATCGCCCGCCTGGACCGGCGCTCCCGTTGCCTTGGCGCCCGTGCCGCGCAGAAGGCCCCGCTCCTTGTCTTTCAAATTGAGTTGCGTCAGCTCGGTCTCCCAGGCGGCGGTCGCGTCCTCGCCCACGTCGGAGACCGGGACCGCGCCGGCAGGAGCCGCTGGAGTGTGCGGGGCAACAGGCTTGGGAGAGGCGGTCTTGGATGCAGGCGCGGGCGGCATCGTGGACGCAGCCGCCACCCCCTTCGCAGCCGGAGTCTTCGCCTGCGTGGGCGGTGTCGATGGCTCGGGTGTTTTTTTCGTGTGGCCCGACACCACCGGCGGCGGCTCGACCGGGGAGGCGGGAGCGGGTGGTTCAGAGGGCACGGATCCCTTGGGCACGACACGCGACGTGGGTGGCCGGATCGTCCTGGCCTCGACGACCTCCTCCTTCTTGGCCGCCGGCGGCACCGGCGCCCCGATGCCGACGGGTCCCTCACTCGTCGTCTCGAACGGCGACTCCTCGGGTGTCGTGGCTCCGAGCGACGGGTCCTTGAAGGCGGCCTCGAGCGCCGCGCGCGCCGCGACATCCTCCTGCGCTAACGCTCCCGGACCCGATTCCGGCGTCTGTGGCTCTTCGTCGAGCACCGGTTCGGAACCTTCGAAGACATCGGGGGGCGGTGCTGCAGCGGCCTTCGGCGTTGGAGCCTTGGGCGGCTCCACGGGCGCACCGGATCGCAGCTTGACACCGGCGGCGATCGCCTGGGGCATCGTCAGCTTGACGGTCATTCCGCCCAACCGGCTGGCCGCCGCCTTGAGGCTCGCCTGGATCTTGTCGCGGATGTCCTTGAGCAGTGCCTTGGCGCCGGGGTGCGTCGCGTCGAGAGTGAAAACCTTCTTGCACTCCGCCTCCGCCTCGGAGAAGCGTTCCTGGTTCAGAAGCTCGCGGGCCAGGGACAGGTGTTCTTCGATGAACGGCGCCGACTCGAAGGCGTGCTGCGCCTCCTCGAGGAGACTCAGGATTTCGGGAGAGTCAGGGCCGAGCGGCAGGAGGCCCTGGGCGCCTTCGATCGCCTCGGCGTACTTGCGCTCCGCGAGCAGCTGCTTGACGCGCGCGACACCGAGATCGAGCCGCGCCTCGGCCTCCTCGACCGGCAAATCGGCGGCGGTCGTGTCGGCACCGTCGGCGGGGAGAGCGGAGGCCTCTTCGGGGCCCGCCGGCGGCGCGGAATCGAAGTCCCCCAGGAGGAGGGTGGCCATGCGAATGCCCTCCCGGGCCTTCTGGCTTGCCGGATCGACGGTGAGAGCCCCCTGCCAGGCCTCGATGGCTCCCTTGTACTCTCCGTTGTTGTAGAGGGAGGAGGCCTTGGCCAGGAGTTCCTGAAGTTTTTCGTCGTCGATCACGACTCCGTCCGTGCCGGGCACACGGGCCCCGCAACGGCTCAATTTATGCCCGCACGACCGGAAGTCAAACGATGGGAGGGGTTTCGGGGAGTATCAGGACGCCTGGCGCCCGGGGCCGGCGGAGGCCTTCTTGAGAGCATCCTTCAGCATCGGCAGGTCTTTGAATCCCGGATTGAGCTCCTCGACCTTGCCGAAGGCTTCGGTTGCCGTCCGGGTGTCGTTCTTGCTCGAGAGAGCCACGATCCCCAGATTGAGCCATGTCTGCCAGTGCTTCGGGTCGTACGACAGGGAGGTCCGGAACTGCGCGATCGCGTCGTCCGCCATGCCCATTTCGTACAGGCAGATCCCCATGTCCGTGCGCGCGTCCACGTCCTTCGGCCTGACCTCGAGCGCCCGCTTGTAGTACTGCACTGCTTCCTCGAACTTGCGTGCGTCATGGTACATGTTGGCCAGCCGGAGGAGCGCCGGGATGTCCTTCGGGTCCTTCTCGAGCGCCGCCTTGAGCGCGCCGATCTCCTGGAACACCTGCGCCATCATCCGCTCGCTGCCGCCGCCCGCGCCGCCCCCGGAGTCGCCCGCGGGACTGCCACCCGCCTGCGGGACGCTCTGCCCCATGCCCATGTTGCCCGCCGCAGGAACGGGAGCCGCTTGCTGCACGACTTTGGGCTCGTGCACGGCGTACGCGATGATGTAGCCGACGAGGAAGCCGAAGAGGATCCCGGAGACGAGAAACTGAACCTGGTCCTTGTTCATGCGGCCCGGCACGCTAACACAGGAACCAGGGTGAATCAAGGCGCGCCGGGCCGTGTTCGGCCTTCGCGCCTCGATCGGGGACCGCCATGAGCGAGGAAGAATCCCCGGTAGGAGGCGCCGCTCGCCCCTGTGCTATAGTCCCGGCGTGACGCTCGTGACGTCGCCCGCGCCGTCGCTTCCTGGAAATCCACGCTCTCGTTTCTCCTTCGTTCTCGGATCATTTCTGGTCGGCGTGTTCGTCGTCTGCGCCCTGCTCGCGCCCCTCCTCCCGGCCTCGATCGGATACGACCCGTATGCGCAGGTGGCGCCGCGCTCGGTCTCGCCGCCGACCCCGCCGAGCCGTGACAACTGGCTCGGCACGGACACCCTCGGCCGGGATCTCCTGAGCCGCCTGGTGTTCGGGGCGCGCATCTCCCTCGAGGTCGGGGTTCTCGCCACGGCGATCGCCCTGCTCATCGGCACGGCGCTGGGAGCCGCGGCCGGCTATGCCGGCGGGCGGACCGATGCCTTCCTCATGCGCGCGACCGATCTGGTGCTGGCCTTCCCGGCGCCGTTACTGGCCCTGGCGATCATTGCCGCCGTCCCCGAGCCGGAAACCACCCCTCTCCTGAGGAGCCTTCCCCATCCGTCGGTGGGTGTCGTATTTCTCGTGCTCGGATGTCTCGGTTGGGCCTCGATTGCCCGTTTGGTGCGCGCCGAGTTCCTGCGCCTCCGCGAGCAGGATTTCGCGCAGGCGGCGCAGGCGATGGGCGCCCACGGCGCCCGCGTGGTCCTGCGGCACCTGCTGCCGAATGCTCTGCGGCCGCTGATCGTCGTCGCCACGCTCGGCATCGGCGGGAACATCCTGATGGAAGCCTGGCTGTCGTTCCTGGGCGTCGGCGCGCGGCCGCCCCTGCCGTCCTGGGGCACGATGATCACGGAGGGCCAGGAGTACTTCCTGGCCAAGCCGTGGGTCTGTCTCGCCCCCGGCCTGGCGATCCTCCTTGTCGTCCTCGGGTTCAACCTTCTGGGAGACGCGATCAGCGACAGGCTCGACACCCGTCGTCGCCAACGCGTCGCCTGAGCGGAGACACTCGCATGCGCACATCGGAGCCCCGCGCTTCGCTTCCCGGACTCGCCCGGGCCGCCCTCCTTCTTCCGGTCGCCCTGGCCGGGATGGCCTTGCTCGCGTGCACCCGCGGACCCTCGCCGGAGAGAGCGGAGCAGGTCTTCCGGTTTCGCATGCACGAGGACCCGCCGACGCTCGATCCGGCCCTCTCGAACGACCAGTTCTCCGAGGCGGTCATCCTGAACGTCCATCGCGGGCTGGTTGAGCTCGATCCGGAAACACTCGAGATCCGACCGGCGGTGGCGGATTCCTGGACGATCTCGCCCGACAACCGCGTGTACACCTTCCACCTGCGCGACGGCGTCCGCTTCCACAACGGGCGTCCAGTCACATCGCAGGACGTGGCCTATTCCCTGCGGAGGCTCCTGAAAAAGGAGACCCGGTCGCCGCGGCGCTTCCTTCTCGAGCCGATCGAGGGCGCACAGGAGTTCACCGACGGGACGAGCGACGCCGTCAGGGGACTCGCAACGCCGAACGACCGCACCGTCGTGCTGCGCCTCGCGAAGCCGTTCGCGCCGTTCCTCTCCGAGCTGACGATGGCCAACGCCGCCGTGCTGCCGCGGGAGGTCTACGACGATCCGCAGAAGGCGTACCTGCGCGCCCCGGTCGGCTGCGGCCCGTTCCGCTTCGGGCGATGGGAGCAGTCGAACTTCATCGAGCTCCTGGCGTTCGACGGCTACTACGGCGGGCGGCCCGCGCTCGACCGGGCCGTCATCCGCATGATCGAGAACAAGACGAGCGCGCTCCAGGAATATATCGCCGGCGGCCTCGACAGCCTCGACGAAACGCCCGACGAGAACGACACCGCCATGATGGCGAAGGTGGGACAGGAGGTCCACAAATACCCCTTCATGGGCACGGGGTACATCGGCTTCAACCTGTCCCTTCCGCCGTTCAAGGGTAATGCCGCCCTGCGCAAGGCCTTCAACTACGCCGTGGACAAGAAATACCTGTGGGAGGTGCTGATTCCGGGCGGAAACATTCCGGCGAACGGCATCATCCCGCCGGGCATTCCGGGCCACGATAAGGACCTGCCGGGGTATCCACACGACGAGGCCAAGGCGAGGAGTCTTCTGGCACAGGCCGGGTATCCCGCGGGCAAGGGTCTCCCGCCGGTCGCGCTGTGGGTCAACACCGGAGAGGGCAACAGGCAGATCGCCTCGCAGATCCAGGCCGATCTGAAGACGATCGGGGTGACGATCGTCATCCGCGAGGTGGACTGGGCCGCCTACATCGCCGCGGTTTCCGGGACGAAGGACAACGCCGGGCAGGCGCAGATGTTCCGTTTCGGCTGGTACCTCGACTACCCCGACGCCGACGCCATCCTGCGGCCTCTCCTGCACTCCTCGAACTGGGGTCCGGCCGGCAACTTCGGCCGCTACAAGAACCCCGAGTTCGACGCGCTGGTCGACAAGGCGCTTGCCGTGACCGATCCGAAGGAGCGCGCGGAGCTGTACCGCAGGGCCGAGACGATCGCCGTCATGGACGACGCGGTCTGGATCTTCCTGAACTATTACCAGGCGTCGACGCTCTACAAGCCGTATGTGAAGGGCGTCGTCCTGTCGCCTCTGGGCGAGTTCCGCCTGCCGCTCGAGCGGCTGAGGATCGAGAGGGGTACGCACTGACGAGCTATCTCGTACGCCGCGTCCTCAGCCTGGTGCCGGTCCTCCTCGCGGCCGCCACGATCGTCTGGATCTTCGTCTTCTTCCTGCCGGGTGATCCGGCGCGTCTCATCGCAGGCGGCCAGGCGGCCGACCCGGAGGTCCTCGAGACCATCCGACACGAGTGGGGTCTGGACCGGCCGGCCCCGATCCAGTACATGACCTACCTCGGGAAGCTCCTGCGGTTCGACCTGGGGTCGTCGTACATCCAGGCGCGCAGTGTCGTCTCGATCATCGCGGAGCACTTCCCGCCGACCTTCATCCTGGCCATGGCGGCGGTCGTGCTGGCGGCGGTCTCCGGACTCGTCCTGGGATCGCTCGCCGCCCTGCATCGCGGTCGCCTGCTCGATTCGAGCATCCTGATCCTGGCGCTCCTCGGGACCTCCATGCCGGTCTTCTGGCTCGGCCTGATCCTGATGCTCCTGTTCGCCTCACGGCTGTCGTGGCTTCCCGTCCTCGGATACGGCATGGAGGGCGCCGTGATCCCGTTCACGGCGATCCGGCTTCCCGAGTGGGACCACCTGGTCCTGCCGGCGGTGACGCTGTCGCTCGTGTCGATGGGCACCATCGCACGCATCACGCGTGCCAGCCTCATCGAGGCCGGCACCGCCGACTTCTTGCAGACCGCCCGCGCCAAGGGTGCGAGCGGCGCGCGCGTCTTCGCCCGCCACGCCCTGCAGAACGCCCTCATCCCGGTCGTCACGGTCGTGGGCCTCGACTTCGCCTCTCTCCTCGGGGGGGCCGTGGCCACCGAGTACGTGTTCGCCTGGCCCGGCCTCGGGAAGACCATCGTGCGCGCCATCGGCCTGCGGGACCTGCCGGTCGTCGAAGGCGGTGTCCTCTTCCTGACCGGCATATTCGTCCTGGTCAGCCTCGTCATCGACCTTCTCTACCTCGTCCTCGATCCGCGCATTCATTACACGCCGACCGCATGACGGTCGCCCCGTACACCGGGGTGCGGCCCGTCTCCGGCCCGGCCGCGCCGCCGACGGCTTTGCGCTAGAATCGACTCTTCCGGGGGAATTCCGGTGCCGAGCGTCGCGATCGCCGAGGGAAACGAGGTGCGTCCGCCCAACCTGTTCGGATGGGACCGGCTGGATCTGGCCTCCGCACTGGCGGCCTTCGCCGACCGCCCCTACTACGCCGCGCAGGTCTACCATCACATGTACGGGCGCCTGGAGACCGACTTCCAGGCGATGACCGACCTGCCGACGGCGCTGCGCCGGGAGCTCGCGGAACGTTTCCGGGTGGACTGGCCCCGGGTGAAGGACGTGCGTTCCTCGACCGACGGATCGAAGAAGTACCTTATGGCGCTGGAGGACGGGGGCGAGATCGAATCGGTCTACATCCTCTACGGCGCGCGGGTCACCCTGTGCGTGTCATCGCAGATCGGCTGCGCGCTCGCCTGCCGGTTCTGCCTGACCGGTACGATGGGGCTGGTGCGGAACCTCTCGCCCGGCGAAATCCTCGGCCAGATCGCCGTGATGGCGCGCGACCATGCGCTCGCGGGTACGAGCTACCGCGTCGTCTTCATGGGGATGGGCGAGCCGCTCCACAACTACGACCCGGTCATGCGCGCCTTCCGCGTGATGGTGGATGCGAAGGGGTTCGGCCTGTCGCCCCGCCGCGTGACGCTCTCGACCGCCGGGCTGGCCCCGGGGATCGACAAGCTGGCGAGGGAGAAACCCCGGCCGCGGCTGGCGATCTCCCTGGGGGCCGCCCACGACACGCTGCGATCCGAGCTGGTGCCGATCAACCGCAAGTACGATCTCGAGGCGCTGATCGGCGCCTGCCGCCGGTTTCCCCTCGGTCCGCGCGAGAAGATCACCTTCGAGTACTGCCTCATCGACGGCGTGAACGACGGAGAGCAGGACGCCCGGCGCCTCGCCCGGCTGACCCGCGGATTCCCGGCCAAGGTCAATGTCATCCCTTACAACGAGGCCGGCGTGCCCGGTTTCAGGACTCCGGCCGCGGATGGTGCCCAGCGCTTTCGCGACGCGCTTCTCGCGCGCGGCGTCGCCGCCACGATCCGCTGGAGCAAGGGGCGCGATGTCGGGGCGGCCTGCGGGCAGCTCGCCACGAGAGTCGCGGCCGGATGACATCTTCGAGGATCGACAGGCGTCAGCCGGAAAGGGCGCTGCGGAGCGCGCGGACCGCGTCGGCCGGATCCGGCGCGGCCGCGATGAAGGAGATGGCCGCGACACCGGCGATCGCGATGCCGCGCAGACGGGCGGCGGTCGCAGGCGTGATGCCGCCGATCGCCCACACGGGGATGCGCACCGCCTCGACGATCTTGCGCAAGGCGTCGGGCCCCTGGGGCGGACCGAAGGCCGTCTTGCTCGGGGTCTCGAACACGGGGCCGAAGAACAGGTAGTCGGCCCCGTCCTTCTGCGCCTGCCGGGCTTCGACGATCGAGTGCACCGAGCGCCCGATCACGAACCTCTTCCCGGCGGCGCGGCGTGCCTGGTCGATCGACAAACCGTCCGCCGGCAGGTGCACGCCCGCGGCCTTCGCCGCGAGAGCCACGTCGAGGCGGTCGTTGACGACGACGCGACAACGGGCTCCGCGCGGCTTCGCCACCTCCACGATCTCGCGGGCGAGTGTCAGGAGCGGGCCGCCCGGCAGATCTTTCTCACGCACCTGGAGGAGGTCGCACCCGCCCTCGATGGTCGCCTTCGCCACCTCTTGGAGCGGCCGGTTCGCGGTCGTCGTCCGGCTGGTGACGAAGCAGACCCCGGGGTGTTCGGGACGATGATTCATGAGCTCTTGAGGGCGCGGCAGAAGGCCAGGAAATCCACCGCCCCCATGCCGATCTGCAGCACGCCGAGGGCCGAGATGCATCCCCGCACGAAGCCGCTGAGGAGGAACGGGCGCAGGGGCGGGACCTGGGCGAAGTAGGAATGGACCCAGAGCAGGGACCAGGGAACCAGGGCCAGGAACACCCCCGTCTCGACGATATATAGAAGATAGAGGAAATAGAGGATCGGCCGTCTCATCAGGCTCCGGGCGGTTCGAATCCCGCTCAAGAGTAGCAGATCCCCCGACGGCACGGCGATCCCGCCGCTTCGCTATCCCGGGAACGAGGCGCCGGCCCTGCGCGGCGCCTCGTTCCGTGTTGATTCCGACGCCTCGGTCCGCCGAAGGGGCGCGCGCGACCCTCCAGCCCGAATCGCGGCACGTCTCGGACGGACACCGGGCGTGAACTTAAGGGGACTCGACACCAGCTCAGAGGCGGGCCGCAGCGCGGCGCGCCGATTTCGAGCCGCGCCGTGCGCGCGAGATGGACCGCGGCGAGCCCGCGCGAGCGAGCATGAGGCGCGATGCGCTGCGGCCCGCCTCGTGGACGCGGGAAGGGTCAGCGTCCCCGCCGATTGACTGCCCGGGGCGTTCTGGTAGAATGCCCCTCCTTTGAACGTGCCCCGCCCGGCCAAGGTCAAAGCGATCCTATGGAAGAAGTACGAATCGCTTCGGTCCCATTCGTCAATGCCCAGCCGCTCACCTGGGGCTTCCTGAGAGGACCGTATCGGGGCATCTTCCGGGTCAGGCAGGTGCCCCCGTGCCGAATTCCTGATCTTCTGCGCTCGGGGGAGGCGGACATCGGCCTGATCCCGTCGATCGAATACCTGGGTCTGCCGGGCGTGGAGTTCCTGCCGCAGCTCTGCATCGCCTCGAAGCGCCGCGTGCGCTCGGTCATCCTGGTCTCGCTCGTCCCGGTGGAGACGATCAGGAGCGTGGCCCTCGATGCAAACTCGCGCACCTCGAGCGCTCTTTTGAAGACGATCCTGTGGCACAAGGGGGTGCGCGACGCGCGGTACGCGGAGCAGCCACCGTCCCTCAGGGAGATGCTGCGCGACCACGACGCGGCCCTCCTGATAGGCGACGCGGCGCTGACGGCCGATACCACGGGACTCTTCGTTCTGGATCTGGCGGCGGAGTGGTTCGCCCTCACGGGCCTGCCGTTCGTCTTCGCCATGTGGGCGGTGCGGGGGGGCGTGTCCGTGCCGGACGGCGTTCGGCCGTTCCTCGAGTCGCGCCGGATCGGGATGGCCAATGTCCCGGCGATCGCCGTGCAGGCGAGCGTGGGGCTGAAGCTCCCTCCCGAGTCGATTGAGTCGTACCTGAAGACGAACATCCACTACTACCTCGGGTCCGAGGAGCGGCGCGGGCTCGAGCTCTTCTTCCGGCAGGTCCAGCAGCTCGGCCTGGCTCCGGGCCGGCGCCCGGTCCGCTTCCGCGATCCGCTCGAATGGGAGCGTGTGCCGGCGCCCTCGATGCCGGTGAGGCGCGCCGTTGAGTGAGCTGACCGTGCCCGGGACCGGCGCCGGGGAGATCGACCCGCGCCTGTGGGACCGCGTCGACGACGACCTGCGCCGGACGCGCCGCGCAACAGCCGAGATCGACGCGATCCTGGAGCGCGCCGCGGACGGAGAACGCCTGCGGGGGGAAGAGGCCCTGCTGCTCTTGCGCCAGGCACCGCTTCTCGATCTCGGCATGGCGGCCGATCTGGTGCGGCGCCGTCTTCACCCCGAGCCGATCGTCACCTACATCGTTGACCGGAACATCAACTACACCAACGTCTGCGTCGTGCGCTGCTCCTTCTGCGCCTTCTACCGCGATCCCGGACATCCCGAGGGGTACCTGCACTCGAAAGAGTCGCTTTTCGCCAAGATCGAAGAGACCCTGGCGCTCGGCGGGACCGGCATCCTGATGCAGGGCGGACACCATCCGGACCTGCCCCTCGAGTGGTACGAAGATCTGCTGCGCTCGTTCAAGGGGAAGTTCCCGCGCCTGCACGTGCACGCCTTTTCGCCCCCCGAGATTCAGCACATCGTCAAGGTCAGCAGGCGCCCCCTCGAGGAGGTGCTGCGGCGTCTCAAGGCCGCCGGCCTGGACAGCATCCCCGGAGGCGGAGGCGAGATCCTGGTGGACGAGGTGCGCCGGACGATATCGCCGCTCAAGACGATGTCCGACGACTGGCTGGCCGTCATGGAAACCGCGCACCTTCTCGGCATCCCCACTACGGCGACGATGATGTTCGGTCATGTCGAGTCCTACGCCGACCGCGTGGCGCACATGGAGGCGATCCGGGGACTTCAAGATACGAGCCTGGCAAAAGGAGGCGCGGCGTTCACCGCCTTCATCTCCTGGACCTACAAGACGGAGAACACCGCTCTGGGGGGAAGGGAAGTCTCGAGCGCCGAATATCTGCGGACGCAGGCGGTCACCCGGCTCTTTCTGGACAACATCCCGAACATCCAGTCGTCGTGGGTCACGCAGGGGAAGGAGATCGGCCAGGTGGCCCTGAAGTTCGGCGCCAACGACATGGGCAGCACGATGATTGAGGAAAACGTCGTGCGCGCGGCGGGAGCCTACGGTTGCACCACGCGCACCGAGATCGAGCGTCTCATCCGGGAAGCCGGCTACACCCCGCGACAGCGAGACACGTTGTACCGTCTGGTGTCCTGACCCGCGCGCCGCCGGACCCCCGCATGACCGGCCTGTTCATCCTCAAGGCGCTGCTGGTCGCGGCGGTCGTCCTGATGTTCCTGACGACCGTCGGAACCATCACCTATCGCATCACGGACACCGCGTTGGAAGTGCGCATCCTGGGGCGGGTCATCCGACGCGTCCTGCTCGCCGACATCGAGGAGGTGCACCGGCGGGGCGCCCTTGTCCATGAGAACTGGTCCTCACTGAAGTTTTGGAACAGCGTGACGATTCGAAGGCGCTCGGGCCTGCTGCGGAACTTCATGATCAGCCCGGACGATCCGGACCGCTTCGCCGCGCGCCTTCAGGAGGCCGCGCGCCGGTCCGTCGGGGACGTCACACTCTGAGGCCTCAGGACACTCTACCGGCCCCGGCGGCCGGCGCCGCCTCGCCGCGTGGATCCGTCTGGGCGTGATATGCGCCGCCGTGCCAGAGGCCCGGCACATCGGCGTCACACTCCGGGCACGTTCCCCGCCCGGTGATGCGGTAGTCGAGGATGCGGTAGCCGACCCGCTCGACGAGGAGCGCCCCGCACCCCGGGCAGCGCGTGTTCTCGAACTCCCCGACGGCCCCCGGGATGTTACCCGCGTAGACGAACCGCAGACCTTCCTTCCTGCCGATCTCGGCGGCGCGCAGGAGCGTTGCGACGGGCGTGTTCTCAGGGTCCATCATCTTATAGTCCTTGTGGAAGGCGGTCACGTGCCAGGGCATGTCGGGGGAGACGTCCACGAGGAACCTGGCGATGTCCGTGATCTCCTCGTCGGAGTCGTTGAATCCGGGGATGAGAAGGGTGACGATTTCCACCCAGAACCCCTTGCGTTTCAGCATCCCGATGGTGTCGAGGACGTTCTTGAGCGTCCCGCCGAGAGCGCGATAGTTCCTGTCGCGGAACGACTTGAGATCGACCTTGTACAGCCGGACGTACGGCCGGATGTAATCCAGGACCTGCTCGGTGCCGTTGCCGTTGCTGATATAGGCGCAGACCAGGCCCGCGCGCGACGCCTCCCTGAAGACGGCGACCGCCCATTCCGAGGTGATGAGCGGCTCATTGTAGGTCGAGGCGAGAATCGTCGCCTCGTGGCGCCGCGCCAGGGATACCAGATCTCCGGGCGATACCTGCTCGGGCACCGATACGGCCTTCGGGTCGCGGATCGCCTGGGACGTGACCCAGTTCTGGCAGTAGCCGCAGTGGAAGTCGCACCCGAGCATTCCGAAGGACAGGGCAAGTGCTCCCGGCAGGGCATGGAAGAACGGCTTCTTCTCGACCGGGTCTACTTGAAGCGCGCCGACATAGCCCCACGGAACCTGAAGCCGGCCGCCCTCGTTGAAGCGCACCCTGCAGATCCCCGGTCGCCCCTCCGGGATGAAACAACGGTGGCCGCAGGCGTAGCAGCGCAGGGCGTCGTCGGGCAGCCGTTCGTAGATCTCCCCCTCGCGCGTCAGCTCCGAAAGGGTCCGCGCCAGAGGCGCCGCGGCGTTGGCCATTGCATGCGTATTATAGCGCCCGCTCCGGCGCCGAGCCCGTCCTGAAGGAGAGCGTGCCGCGGGGTACGGCCGGGGAGCCCGACCGGGCTTTTGGTTTGATGGTGTGACCCCGACGCTGCGGGAGCACCGGTTCTATGTTAGACTCCCGCCAGTCGGTGCTCGCCGCACGTTCGTCGCTTTTCCCGAATGTTCTCTGGGTCCTTCGTCGCAAGGTGAGTGCGCCAGGGGATCCGGATCGGGCGGGACACGGAGCGCGTCGGTGGGTTTTGGCCACGGGGCACCCTTCATTCTCCTCGTCCTTGCAGCCCTCGTGTTTCTTGCTCTGGCGGCCGCGCGTCTCGGGCTATTGCCCGGCGGGCGGCTGGATCTGAGCCGCTCGGTTGTGGTTCACGCCCCCGCCGATCGCGTCTGGGAGTTCGTGCGCGACCTGCCGGCCCTGGATTCTCGCCATGGCAAGAGGCGTGACTTCGGTGTCCTGACCGATTGGTCCCTGCGGCATGGCGACGGCGAGGGCGCCGGCTCAATCTGGCGGGCCCGCGGCGATTGGCGCGGTGCTCCCTACTGGGCCGACGTCGAAGTCATCCGCGCGTATCCCGGCAAGGAGCTGGCCATCCGTCTTTGCCGCGACTCATTGGGCACGCACCGGGGCTTGCGTGACCACGTCGGGTCGCTGGCGCTGGAGCCGATCGGCTCCGATGCGACCAAGATTACATGGCGCCTCCGGGCGCGATTGCTCGATCCGCGGCTGCTGTGCGCGAGGGTACTGTCCTCCCCTCGCCTGCGCGCCCGTCTGTTCGACCAGGGGTTGCGTTCGCTCAAGGTCGAGATCGACCACGCCACGCGGCAGGGAAAGACCGTTGTCGAAGTGCCGGCCGGACGGCCCGGCGGCCTCACGGTCCCGCCGCCGTCATCTCCCGCGCGGATTCCGCCCGAGCCGACCGCCTGAAGCCCGATCGACCTTCAGGGCTTCGTGGATTCCGAGATGAGCCTGTCGCGGAAATAGCCCGAGGGGATGGTGCCGGCCGAGAGGAACCGCTCGTGGAAGTCGCGCAGGGAGAAGCGACCCCCCAGGCGTCGCCGAAGCTCGTCGCGCAGGTCGAGAATGTCGCGCTTCCCGAGATGGTAGGTGATGGCCTGGGTGGGCCATTTGGAGTAGCGGTAGATGGCGCGGCGCGCGGCGTTACAGGCGGCGGTCTTCACGGGGTCCTTGCCGTCGCCCGCGCAGGCGTCCGGCAGGAATTCGACGTTGTCCAGGTAGTAGGCGACCGCGTCGTCGAACGACATCCGGCCGGTGTGCAGTCCGGTGTCGAGGCGCACCCGCGCGTCCCGGAGCGTCTGCCACTTGAGCTGATACAGCCGCTCCTCCGGTTCGTAGAATCCTCCCGGAGCCTCCGGCTGCGGCTCGCCCACGAGCTGCTCCGCGTACAGGGCCCAGCCCTCCGCCGACATGCTGTCCTCCCACATCGAGGATGAGTCCTCCACCGCCCCCGGCGTCAGCCAGCGCACCTTGCCGATCGAACGCACGCGCTGGCGCATGAACTGGTACTGCCAGTCATGACCGGGGAACCCCTCGTGGGCGCAGAGATCAGCGACGGCGTGGACGTTGTTGTCCTTCAGGACGCCCACGTCGCCGTGCGAGGCCGTCAGGTAGAAACGACCGATCCCCGACGGCTTGAAGGCGGGCGCCGGATAGTAGGCCGCCTCGAGCGTGCCCTCCAGCATCGGCGGTGTCTCTACGATCTCCAGCCGATATTCCGTCGGCAGATCGAACATGCCATGACGCCGGGCGTACTCGACCAGATCCATCGCCTTCCGGCGGTAGACGCGGAACATCTCCTCGTCGCTCTTCGGGTAGTCGCGCGACAGGTCGTCCATCACGGCCCGCACCGAACGGAGCGACGCTCCCCGGTTTGCCCAGTCGAGACGCAGCTTCCGCCTCGCCCCGACCTCCTTCGCCACTGCAATCAGGAGGTCCTGGCTTTCGCCGACCTTCGTCTGAGCGTCCTCGAAGAGGGAGGCGGCGGTCAGATGAGGAGCGAGACGCAGGTTGTTGCGCAGCCGCCAGTCGTACTCCGCCTCGCCGCACGCGTAACGATCGACGCCGGCGGACGGACGGTAGGCTTCCTCGAGGAAGGACCCGAGATCCCGGAACGCCTTCGCCGCGTCCCGGCCCGCGTCGTGCAGGCGCCTGACGACGTCGCTTCCCCATGTCTGGCGCTTCAGGAGCCCGGCCGCCTGATCCGGGAGCGTCTTGGCGAAGTAGTCGGCATGTCCCTGCGCCGTGTCGATTCCGTCGTAGCGCACCATGCGGTGATCGGGCACGTTGCCCGCCTGGATCCCCTCCCGCAACGTCGCCTGCACGGCGAGCAGGAAGGCCGGGACCGCCAGAACGCGGCGGGTCACGCGGTTCCATTCTTCGGCCGTACCGCGCCCTCCACCCTGAAGCTCGCTCATCTGCTGGATCTGCCAGTCGACGCCCCGGAAGGGTGCGACCACGTAGGTGTCGAGACTTCTCTGGTCGTAACGCAGGTCCACGAGGAGATGGAGCATGAAACGGATCTGTGCTTTGACCACTTCCCTGTCGATGGCGTCGTCGGGCGACAGGGTGGCCGCGTCGATTTTTTCGAGGTCAGCGAAAATCGAGCGGTAGAAGGCGATCTCCTCGGCGCGACCCCGCTTCGAGACGTCCGGCAGGGATGCGCTGACGTCCGCGAGCTCGGCGCTGTAGCCGTCCCCCCCGAGGTACGTCGCGGTGACGGGGTTCCTCTTCAAGAAGCCGACGAAGTAACGCTCGCGAAGGTCGGGCCAGCTCACGCGGGTGTCCTTTCCGGCGCAGGCAAGGGGCGCTGTGATCGTGGCCGCGAGAAGGGCGCGGATACCGAGCGAGAGGAGCGGTCTCAAGGCGCGTCCGTGGCCCTTGGGTTCATGCCCACTCTCCACCGGCGGGAGCGCATGATAACATCATTCATCATGACAACCGACCGGGCACCCGGCTTCCGGCGATGGGTGTGGGGCATGTGCACGGCCCTCGGTGTGCTCTGCCATCCTGCCGCAGGCGAGGCGATCATCGCGGCCCCGGCCGCGCTTAAGGCGCCACCGGTGCCCTCGACCGGTGCACCCCACCCCTCGGCCCCCGTCGTGAAGATCGCCGGAATGACGCTCGAAATCCGTTCGGGCCGCGTCGTCGTGACCGAGGTGGAGAAAGGCTCGCCTGCGGACCGGGCCGGCGTCCGCCCCCTCGACGTCCTCCTGGTGGTGAACGGTCGCAGCCTGGTGGATCTGGACCCGATCTCACCCCAGCAGGTTCTCGGCCTTTTGCAGCAGGAGCGGACGCTCCGCACCCGCCTGGTTCTCGGGCGCGGGGCGGGCACGCTGTCGGTGGACCTTCCGGGGAATTCCGCCGAGACCCGGACCACGCCGGAGCCGTCGGGCGAGCTCCGGCCGGGTGCCCAGGCGCCCACGTTCAGCGGGCGCGACCTCCACGGCAAGGAAGTGTCCCTGGAGGATCTGCGCGGCAGCCTTGTCCTGATCGACTTCTGGGCCAGCACCTGTCCACCCTGCGAGCGGGCCGTCATTCCGTTGCGCCGCATCGCGGAGCAGTACAAGGGGAAGCTTCGAATCGTCGGGGTCAGTCTCGACGAGGACCGGAAGGGGTTCGAAGCGTTCGTCTACAACCAGCACCTTCCCGGGATCCAGCTCTTCGACGGGGCCGGCTGGAAAGCGCCGATCGCCCGGATGTACGGAGTACCGGCGAACGGCATCCCGTACTACGTTCTTCTGGGCAGAGACGGCCGCGTCGCCGCGATCGGAGACCTCGACAAGGTGGAGGAGACGATCGCCCGGCTGGCCGGGCCGCCGAGTCAGGAGCGGTAGCCTCGGCGCATCGCCCGCGACCCTCTCAATCCTCCCGGCGCTCCAGGTGGGCCACCGACTCGAACACGGGAGCCGCCCTGTCCTCCTCCACCCGCGGGAAGACGTAGCGCAGCCATATCGGGGTGATCATCGTGGTCACCAGCACCATCACGACCATCACCGAGAAGACGTCGTTGCCGATGATCCCGTGCGTCAGCCCGTAGCCGGCGACGATCAGTCCGACCTCGCCGCGGGAGATCATCCCGACGCCCACTCGCAGCGCCTCCCTGTACCGGAAACCCGCGAGCCAGGCGCAGACGCCGCAACCGATCACCTTTCCCAGAGCGGCGATCGCCAGGATGAGGAGGGTCAAGGAGAGCCGGCCGTGGAGCTGCTTGACGTCCGCCCGGAGGCCGATGTTGATGAAGAAAACCGGCACGAAGAAGGAGTAGGTCAGCGGGTGGATGCCGCGGTCGATGCGCTCCTTGAACGAGGTCTGGGCGAACAGCACGCCGGCCATGTAGGAACCGGTGATCGCGGCCACGCCGCCCCAATACTCGGCCGCAAAGGCGTACAGGAACGCGACCACCACGACGAGGGCCATCAGCGGCTCGCTCACTCCCAGGCGGCTGACGGCCGCGGAGATCCTCTCCAGATAAAGGCGCCCTAGAATCCAGGCCAGCGCGAAGAACAGCGTCATCCTGAGAGTGATCCAGGCGATCGCCGCCCCGGTCCCCGCGGCGACTTCATGCGCCGCCCCTCCCGTCCCCTGGCCTGCCACGCCCGCCGCCATCGGGACCTGCGCCACGGCTCCGCCCCCGGCGTAGGCGACGACGACAGACAACACGATGATCCCCATGACGTCATCGATGACGGCCGCCCCGAGGATCGTGCTCCCTTCCCTGGAACGCAGGCTCTTCAGCTCCATCAGCGTCTGGGCAGAGATGCTGACGCTGGTGGCCGTCAGGACCGCGCCCATGAAGAGCCCCTCGCTCCAGCCGTAGCCGAACAGACGGGCCGCGCCCGCGCCCCCGACCAGCGGCAGGACCACCCCGCCGAAGGCCGCCCAGAACGCCGCCTTCCCGACCCGGCGCATCTCCTGAAGGTCGGTCTCCATTCCGGCGACGAACATCAGCAGGACGACGCCGATTTCCGCCAGGACCTGGACGACGCCCGCCAGGTCCGCCTGTGGAACACCACCGCGGGCGTTCTGCGCAAACACTTTCCAACCGAGGATGTTCAGGAGGCTCGGACCGAGCACGAGCCCCGCGAGGATCTCGCCGAACACCGCCGGCTGGCCGAAGCGGGTGCTCAGCGTGCCGGCCCCTTTCGAGGCGACCGTGATCAGGCTCAGGAGAAGGAGGACCTGCAGGACGTAGCCCATGACAACCTGCTCCACTCGGAGGGACCGCTGCCCGGCACGCGAGATCGGGGGCCGCCGGAAGGTGATAGGGGCACCGAACCGTGCTAATCTCACGCGCCCGAATGCGCTTTGGCTTACTCCTGTTTCTGGCCTGTCTGCTCCCGGGGCTCGCGTTCTCGTCGCATCTGGACGACCCGCTGCCCGTGCGGGACGCGCTTCCCTTCAAGCTGCTCTTCCTGGACCCGCCTCCGGGCGGCGCGGCCATCCAGCCCTTGTCCCGGGCCATCGTCTCGCTCAACGCGGTCTACGTGAACACCATGATCGCGACCGACGACCTGATCCTCCTCTACGAGAGGGTCGGGCAGCAGCTCTACGACGGCCGGGTGGACCTGGGCGTCCTTCAGATGGTCGCGAATGCCCAGACCTCGCGCACGGCATTCATCCTCGACGGCGAGACCTTGAGAACCACGCTCCGGGCTCGCGTCGGGATCCTGCCTCGGCTCGAGGTCGCCGTGGAGGTGCCGTTCCTGTCGCAGGGACGGGGATTCATGGACCCGTACATCGACTCCTTCCATCAGCGGTTCCACCTTCCGGACGGCGGGCGGTCCGGCTTCGACCACAACCAGTTCCGCGCCGGCTACATCGGCGACGGAGAGACAGTGTACGTCGACAGGGCACCCTCCCGCATGCGCCTCGGCGACATCGTCCTGGCGGCGACTGGAGGACTCCTCGTCGAACGCGGGCGCACCCCTGCCCTATCCCTGACGCTCTCGGCCAAGCTGCCGAGCGGCAATTATCGGACGCTCGACGGCAGCGGCTCTTTCGATTACGGAGCCGCGCTGCGCCTCTCGAAGAAATGGGGACGATCGACGGTCCATGCGGGGTCCGCCTACAACGTGGTGGGCGAATGGCGCCTCGCCCCCGGACTGCCGCTGCACAATTCTCGGAGCATGTTTGCAGCCTACTCCTTCTCCGCGACACCGGACACCAGCGTCATCGCGCAGGTCCTGCGCACCGCGGGACCCTTTCCATTGCGCTCGGGCAACGACCTCGGGAAGGTTGCCATGGAGATGTCCGCCGGCTTCCGGCACCGTCTGCCGCGCGGCTTCGAGCTGGAGTGGTCGTTCATCGAAAATCTCGAGCCTTTCTACAACACGCCGGATATCGGCACCTTCGTCGGCTTGAACTATCGCTCCGGCCCGGCCACGGCGGTGAACGTCGGAAGATCGGCCAGCTCACCATCAAGTGACTGAAAAATCAGGGACTTCAACGCTGGTAGCGCGACGCCTGTGACACTTTCCGGCAGTCGCGGAGGCTTTCAGACCGATTCCGGGCGCTTATCATTTGCGTTGCTTTCACCCCGCGGTCGCCGTATAATTCCGCGGAAATCACAGACAGGTCGCGGGTTTCCGGGGAATGCTCTATTGCTGGCCCGGAAAAAATCTATTTCTCGGGAGTCAAACGTGGAACCACTCGATAAGGGCGTCATCGGCGAACGGATCAAGTACCTGAGGAAGAGCAAGAGCCTGCGGCAGTGGCAGATGGCCGAAATGCTGGGCGCCACGCAACCCGCGGTGCACAAGTACGAGAACGGCATTCTTCCCGAAGTGAAGCGTCTGCTCGAGCTGGCCCGCATCGGTCACACCTCGATCGAGTGGATCCTGACCGGTCGGCACTGGGAGAACGGCGCCACGGAGATGGAGAGGCTGAAGCCGGAGGTGTACGAGCTCGCTCAGCAGTTCAACTCGTTCACGCCGGAGGAGCGGAAAATCCTGGCCGACGCCCTCGAAGTGATCAACGGCGCCGTGGCGGCCGTGCGCGAAGCCGGCAAGCGCGAGCCGCGCGACCTGGGCGAGATCGAGGTCGGTCGCGCCTTGAAGTCCTTCGAGAAGCACGGGCGTGAGTCGCTGATGGCGGCGCTGTCGGTCTACGACGCCGTGGTCACGACACTTGCCAACAGCAAGGTCCGCGACCTGCACCGCTTCGGCCAGGGCGCCCCTGAGGAGATGGCCCCCGAGACATCTTTCCGGATGCCGGCGTTGCAGAAGAACGCCGGCTGAAACGGTCCCCGCTTCGCGGCACCGCGAGTCCTTGATTGACAGCCCCGCGGGGCCGGTCTAACCTCCGGTGATGGATCTTTTCGGCCCGGATCGCGGCGCCGACCGCCCGCCGCCTGGAAGCGAGAGCCCCGCCACGCGCGGCGCCGGCCAGGCGGGGAACCCTGAACTTGCGCCCCTCGCCGATCGGATGCGCCCCGAAGGACTCGACGAGATCGTCGGGCAGAACGATCTGATGGGCCCGGGGAGGCCGCTGCGCGAGACCATCGAGCGCGACCAGGTTCACTCGATGATCCTGTGGGGCCCTCCCGGATCCGGGAAGACGACGCTGGCCCGGCTCGTCGCCCGTCTCACCCGCGCGCAATTCCTCCAGTTCAGCGCCGTCCTCTCCGGTATCAAGGAGATCAAGGAGGTCATGCGCGCCGCCGAGCAGTACCGGCGCGCCACGGGCCGTCGGACGATTCTGTTCGTGGACGAGATCCACCGCTTCAACCGCGCGCAGCAAGATGCGTTCCTGCCGTACGTCGAGAGCGGCGCCCTCGCGCTCATCGGCGCGACCACGGAGAATCCGTCGTTCGAGGTGAACGCCGCCCTCCTGTCGCGGTGCACCGTCTACACGCTTCGAGCACTTTCGGAAGGCGACCTCGTGACGATCCTGAAGCGCGCGCTCGCGTCCGCGCGCGGCGTCGCCTCCCGGCGCGTGGCGGCGGCCGACAAGGACCTTCTTTACCTGGCGTCCCTGTCCGGAGGAGACGCGCGGCGGGCGCTCAACATCCTGGAGCTTCTGGCCACGGCGACGCCCCCGGCGCCGGACGGCACCCGGCCGATCGATCAGACATCGATCGCCCGCGCCGCCCAGCGCGCGCCTCTCCTGTACGACAAGGCCGGCGAAGAGCACTTCAACCTGATCTCGGCGCTGCACAAGTCGCTGCGCAACAGCGACGCCGACGCGGCGCTCTATTGGCTGGTGCGCATGCTCGAATCGGGCGAGGACCCGCTCTACATCGCGCGCCGCATGGTGCGCTTCGCCTCGGAGGACGTCGGCAACGCCGATCCGCAGGCGCTCGCGGTCGCCCTCCGCGCCAGGGACGCGTACGACTTCCTCGGGATGCCGGAAGGCGCTCTCGCCCTGGCCCAGGCTGCGGCATATCTCGCGCTCGCGCCCAAGAGCAATGCGCTGTACGTCGCCTGCGGCCGCATCCGGGAGGATTTGAAGGCGGGGCTGACCGACCCGGTTCCGCACGCCATCCGCAATGCCCCGACACCCCTGATGAAGGACCTGGGCTACGGCCGGGATTATCAGTACGCGCACGACCTCGAGGAAGGGACCACGGACATGGAGTGCCTGCCCGAGCGGCTGCGCGGGCGGCGCTACTACGAGCCGAAGCCTTTCGGCTACGAGAAGACGCTCCAGGAGAGAATCAAGGAGATCGAAGGCCTGAAGGCGCGGCTGCGGGAACGCCGCGGCGTCAAGCGGTCGCCCTGACCGGACCGACCGCTTTTTCCAGCCTCCAGGTCACGTCTTTCTCCGGGCAGCTGTCACACATCGGAAAGATCGTCCCGGCCTCGAAGCTCCGCGTGACCTCGCGTCCCGCCAGGTGACAGTTCTCGCACCTGTACGTGCCGGAGATCCGGCAGATCTCACCGCTCTTCCAGGTCCGCGACGAATTCACGGGCTCCTCCGCGCTGCGAGGCGTCTATTCTTGCAAAGAACGTAAGGCAAGAAAAAGGAAGAGGGGTGACGGTGTCACCCCTCGCGAGCCAGTACGAGAGAAGGGAACCTATCTCTTCCCCTTCTTCATCTTTCTCCCCTTCTTCTTGTTGGCGACTTTCTTCTTCTTCGGAATGGTCGCTCACCTCCCTTCGTGTCTCAATCGAATCGGCTCCCGTGAATCTCGGGCACGCCGCCCGGCACCGGGAGCGCCCGCGCGGATGCGCCGGCATCCGCCGACCCCGGCGATCTCATGCGTCTGGAACTCGTCAGCGCTGCGGCGCTTCTGAGAACCGAGGGAAGTC
>QHXX01000010.1 GCA_003223135.1 Acidobacteriota bacterium
CGAGCGCAACTACCGCGAGCGCCGCGAGCTGGTCCTCAAGGAAGTCAAGGTCGTGCTCCACCCCGAGTTCATCAACCGCGTCGACGAGATCATTGTTTTCGATGCCCTTTCGGATGAGGACCTGCTGGCGATCGCCCGCTTGATGATCAGCCAGCTCAATGCCAGCCTGGCGGATCGGGGGATCCGGCTGACGCTCACCGACGAGGCGTACCGCTGGCTGATCGACAAGACGTGCAGCGATCGTTCCTACGGCGCGCGCCCGCTCCGCCGTGCCATCCAGAAGAACATTGAGGATGCCCTGTCGGAGAGTCTCATTCTCGGGAAGTTTCCCGAGAACGGGGAGATCGAGATTTTCGTCGATCAGGAGAGGCTGGCGTTCCGGGAGCCGATCGAGATCGCCCGCTGAATCCGATTCCCGCCACAACCGCACTCCTTCGTTGCCCCTAGGAGAACGCGTGCCGCGCTCTGTCCGTATCTTCTCGCCGCTGTGCGGGCTTCTGCTGGTCCTCGTAGCGCCCGCGTCGGTATCGCGCGGCGCCGTCCCCTCCCCGGAAACGGCAGCGGCGACCGTCTCCGAAGCCGCGCCCTCCCCGGCTCCGCCCGGACCCGCTCCTACGCCATCCCCCACGGCGCCCCCGTCCGACGAAGGGTCGTCGTCCTCGCAGGAAGGGGATCGCGCCCCGGAGACCGGTCGGGAAGCCGCGCCGCCCGCCGGGCATGAGCAGCCGGAGGAGGCTGCGGGCCCGGAGGATCAGGCGGCCGGAGGGAAGGGGGTGATCGGGCGGATCGTCGTGGACGGCAATGTGCGCGTCTCGGACACCGCCTTCTTCAGCAACCTGCATCTCAAGTCGGGCGACCCTTACGACGAGCGCGCCATCCAGGACGAGTTCCGGCGACTGTGGGACCTGGACCTGTTCGACGACATCATCGTCGAGACGCGACGGCGCGCCGGCAACGTCTACGACCTGATTTTCCACGTTCGTGACCGGCCGCTCGTGGGGAACGTGGCGTTCGTGGGCATGAAGGCGGTCACCGAAGCGAACATCCAGGAGCGGCTGAACCAGGCGAAGTGCGAAGTGCGACGCGGGCAACCGGTCGACTTCTCGGTCCTGCGCCGCGCCGAGGCGGCCATCGAGCAGCTCCTGGGCGAGAAGGGATATCTACAAGCGCGCGCCAAGGCCCGCCTGACGCCCGTGGGGCAGGGGCAGCGCGAGGTCACCTTCAATATCCACGAGGGATCCAAGACGAAGATCAAGGACATCGACTTCGTGGGCAACACGGTGTTCAAGGACCGTCGGCTGCGCAAGTTCCTCAAGCTGACCAAGAAGGCGTTCTGGTTGACGTCCTGGGCCTCCACCAAGACGTTGTATCACCCCGCCAAGTTCGACCAGGACGCGGAGAATATTCGCACCGCCTACAAGGGAGTTGGATACCTCGACGTCGCGATCCAGCCCGAGATCGTCGAGCTGGTGGGTGGCAAGAAGGAGAAGGCGAGACACGGCGGGAAGGGCACGGCCGTGGTCGTGGGCGGGCCACCCCAGGACCTGGGATCGCTCGAGGACGAAGAAAACTTCGAGGAGCCGGCGCCCGTCGTGGCGCCCCCGGGGGAGACCGAGAAACAGCGGAAGAAACGGGTCAAGGCCGAGTTGAAGGCCAAAAAGGAGCGCGACAGGCAGCCCAAGAAGTGGGTGCGCCTGACGGTGCCGATCGTCGAAGGGCCGCAGTACAAGGTCGGCAAGATCGAGATCGAGGGCAACAGCGTGTTCAGCGCGCCGGAGGTGATGGCGCGCGTGCCGCTGCGCCCGGGCCTGGTCTTCAACGACTCGGCTCTCAAGTTCGGCACGAAACGGCTGGAGGAGGATTACGGCGAGCGGGGGTACTTCTACGTGTCCATCGACCCCCGGGTCGAGAAGCACGACCACGTCGCCGATCTCACTCTCGCCATCACCGAGGACAAGAAGTACTTCGTGAACCGCATCGAGTTCTCGGGCAATACGACGACACGCGACGGTGTCTTGCGGCGGGAAATGCCGCTCATCGAGGAGGACCTGTTCAACGTGCGGCGCATGCGCCTGGGACTGCGCAAGATCGCGCAGCTCGGGTACTTTCAGGTGGGCGACGACCCCGCGGTCAAGCCGAAGGGGGACACCGACCGCGTGGACGTCCAGGTGCAGGGGACCGAGTCCAGCCGCAACGAAATCCAGGTCGGGGGCGGCGTCTCGGGGCTGGAGGGGGGCTTCTTCCAGGCGTCGTACGCGACTCGTAACTTTCTCGGCCGCGGCGAGATCTTCTCCACCTACATCCAGACCGGCGCGCGCGCCAACCGATACTCCCTGAATTTCACCGAGCCCTGGTTTCTCGGGAGGCCCTGGACACTCGGGTTTTCCATCTTCAAGCGGCAGACCGACTACAGCGGCTTCCGGCAGATCGGCAGCGGCGGAACGGTTTCGCTCGGGCGCTTGCTCGGCGCCTTCAGCCGCTTCGACGTGGCGTACGGATTCGAAAACGTCGATCTTCTGACGACGACTCCAGGGTTTCCGGTCAACCGCCGGAACAGCGCGACGAGCAGCGTCACAAGCCTCTATACCGTCGACACGCGCAACAATTTCTTCCGTCCGACCCGCGGCTACCGCGTGCAGGGGAGCATGGAGTACGCCGGCGGGTTCCTGGGGGGCGACAATTTCTTCTACAAGCCGCGTCTCGACGCGACGCTCTATCTTCCCGGTCTGACGCGCAAGCACTACATCGGGCTGAACGCCGCCTACGGATACGTGGCGCCGTTCGGCGGACGAGTCGTCCCGGTCTTCGAGCGCTATTTTCTTGGTGGTGAGAGGAGCCTGCGCGTCTTCCGGACGCGCGAGGTGAGCCCGGCGCGGCGCGACATCGACGTCAACCATAACGGCTTCATCGACCCTCCGGAGGACCGCAATCCGGACGGTATCCTCGACGCGAACCTGGAGCCGTGCGAGGATCTGAACCACAACGGAAGGATCGACAAGAACGAGTTCGACCGTGGCAACTGCCTGCTCGACCCGACCGAGGACACGAACGGCAACGGCGTTCTGGACACGGAGGACCTGAACCGCAACGGAGTTCTCGATCCGGGAGAGGACCTGAACGGCAACGGCGTTCTGGACACCGAGGACCGGAACGGCAACGGCCGGATAGACTTCGCCGAGGATCGGCCGGACGGTATCTGGACGCCGTTCTGTCCTGCCGACGATCCGAACATGAATGGTCAGCAGGACGCCGGCGAGGTCGACAAAGGCAACTGCCGACTCGACCCGGGCGAGGACACCAATGGGGATGGCGTCTTCGGCACGGTCTTCCCGGGCGGGAACCAGTACATTCTTCTGAACGCCGAATATACCATCCCGCTGGCCGACGCCGTCGAGTTCACTCTGTTCTACGACGCCGGCAACGCCTTCGACGACGGGCAGCGGGTCCGGCTCAATGACATGCGCATCGATTACGGCCTCGAGCTGCGTTTCTACCTGCCGGTGTTCCAGGCACCCCTGCGTCTGATCTACGGCTTCATCCAGAACCCCCAGAAGGGGGAGAACCCGTCGAACTTCATCTTCAGCATCGGGACAACGTTCTGAGCGTCCGCGTGCGTGCCGTTCGAGCCGTCCGGCGCATGTGCGCCCCGGATCTCTGTGGTATAGTCATCGACTTCTGTCGCGATTCAAGGAGACCCTCGATGCCACGATGGATATGGGGCCCCCTGGCCCTACTCATGGTGACGCTCGGAACCGCGCCCCTCCCCGCGCAGCCGGCAGAGCCGCTGAAGATCGGCGTCTTCGACCCGGAGACAATCTGGAAGATCACCGAAGTGGGGAAGAAGTACAACCAGGACCTGAACGAGGCGCGCGACCGGCTGCAGGGCGATATCGACAAGAAGCAGGCGGAGATCGACGCGCTCAGGGACAAGCTGCGGCAGCAGCAGGCGAGCCTGAGCGAGGACAAGGCCTCGCAGATGCAGAAAGACATCCAGAACAAGACGATCGAGCTTAACCGGCTCCAGGACGACGCAACGCGCGAGATGAAATCGCAGCTCAGCGACGTACAGAACCGGTTCCAGCAGATGCTCGTCAACACCCTGGAGGTCTTCGGCAAGGAAAAGAATTTCACGCTCATCCTCAACAAGGGCGTCATCGACTACAACTCGCCGCAGATCGACATCACCCAGGACCTGATCCAGAAGTTCAACGACATGCACAAGGCCCCCACCGCGCCCGCCGCGTCGAAGCCGCAGCCGAAGAAGGTCCCCGAGAAGCCGAAGGAGACGCCGAAGCCGCCGGGCCGCTGAAGGACGCTCCTTTGGGATCCTATACGTTGGGTGAGATCGCTTCCCGCATCGAGGGTACGGTGCGGGGCGACCCCAGCCCGCGCGTGACCGGCATCAAACCGCTCGACCAGGCCGGCCCGGAGGACCTCAGCTTCGTGGCGCACCCGCGCTACCGCGGCGCGGCCAGAGTCTCCCGTGCCGCAGGTCTGATCGTGGCCGAGGAGGGCATCGCCCCGGGGCGCAACCTCATTCTGGTGAAGAACCCGTACGTGGCGCTGGCCGCGGCCATGGGGCTGTTCTACTCCGAGGGTCGGTCGGCTCCCGGGATCAGCCCGCAGGCCGTTTTGGGGGAAGGGACCCGGCTCGGCCGGGACGTGTCGATCGGTCCGTTCGTCGTGCTCGGACGCGACTGTTTCGTCGGCGACCGCGCGGCGCTGATGCCCGGGGTGGTTCTCGGGGACGAGGTGCGGGTGGGCGAGGATTCCAAGCTTCACCCGGGGGTCGTGGTGTATTCCCGGTCTATTCTGGGGGCGCGCGTGATCGTGCACGCCTCGAGTGTCATCGGCAGCGACGGATTCGGGTACGCCGAAGCGGGAGAGGCGCGCGCCAAAATCCCGCAGGTCGGGAACGTGGTGATCGAGGACGACGTCGAGATCGGCGCCTGCACGACGATCGACCGGGCGACCTTCGGAAGCACCGTGGTGGGCCGCGGCACCAAGATCGACAACCTGGTCCAGATCGGCCACAACGTCACGATCGGCGAGGACTCTGTTTTGGTCGCGCAGTCGGGGATCGCGGGCAGCACGCGACTCGGCCGGGGCGTGATCCTGGCGGGGCAGGCGGGAGCCGCGGGGCACCTGTCGATAGGAGATCGTTCGGTGGTCGGGGCCAAGTCTGCGGTCCTCCAGGATGTGCCGCCGGGGGCGTTCGTCGTGGGCCATCCCGCCGCCGATCACAGGGACTGGAAGAGAAGCCAGGCGGCGTTCAGGCGTCTGCCGGATGTGCTGCGCGCCATCGCCCGCCTGGAACGGGCCCGGGGGCAGGCGGGCGACACTCCGCCAACTTCGAAGCGGCCGCGGGTCACGACGCGCGCCTCGGGGCGCCGGGCGCCGCGCGGTCGCCCGGCCAGGTCATAACCGCCGGCCCGAAGGGCCGGATGAGGATGGAATGAGCCAACACGAGGGCGTGCTCGACATCCGCCAGATCCTCGGGATCCTGCCGCACCGCTATCCCTTCCTTCTGGTGGACCGCATCGTGTCGATGGAGGCGGGCAAGAGGGTCGTCGGGATCAAGAACGTCACCTTCAACGAGCCGTTCTTCCAGGGGCACTTCCCGGGGAACCCGGTGATGCCGGGAGTCCTGATCGTGGAGGCCATGGCCCAGGTGGGGGCCGTGCTGCTTCTGCGCGGCGTTCCAGACCGCGAGCGCAAGCTGGTCTACTTCGCGGGCATCGACCGGGCCCGCTTCCGGCGGCCGGTGACTCCCGGCGACCAGGTGCGCTTCGAGGTGGAGGTTCTCAAGGTCCGCTCGCGCTCGGCCCGCCTGCGCGGCGAGGCCTTCGTCGACGGTGCCCTGGTCGCCGAGGCGGAGCTCTTCTCCTCCATGGTGGATCGCGACGAGACGGCGCCGCCGGAGGCATCGTGAGCGCCCGCGTGACCCTCCATCCCACCGCCCAGATCCACCCCGCGGCGCTCCTGGGGGATGGGACGACCGTCGGGGCCTTCAGCGTCATCGGGGCCGACGTGAGCCTCGGGTCCGGGTGCGAGGTGGGCCCGCACGCGGTGATCGAGGGTCCCACCGTCATGGGGGCCCGCTGCAAGATCTTCCCGTTCGCCTGCATCGGCATGGCGCCGCAGGATCTCAAGTACCAAGGCGAGAGGACCACGATTGAGATCGGCGACGACAACGTGTTCCGCGAGGGCGTGACGGTGCACCGCGGTACTGCGGGCGGGGGCGGCGTCACCCGCATAGGGTCGGGCAATCTGCTGATGGCGCAAACACACATCGCGCACGACTGCCAGGTGGAAAGCCACGTGATTTTCGCCAACGCGGCGACCCTGGCGGGGCATGTCGTGGTCGAGGAGGGCGCAACGATCGGGGCGTTCTCCGGCGTGCACCAATTCTGCCGCGTCGGCGCGCACGCCTATGTCGGGGGATACTCGGTCATCACTCAGGACGCGCTGCCATACGTCCTGACCGTCGGCAACCGGGCGAAGAGTTTCGGTATCAATGTCGTCGGGCTGGAGCGAAAGAGTTTCCCCCCGGAGACGATCCAGGCCCTCCGTCAGGCGTACCGCATCCTCTTCCGGTCGAGACTCACGCTTGATGAGGCGCTCGTTCGTCTGCGGGACGAATTCGCCGGGCAGAATGAGGTGGGCCGGCTGGTCGCCTTTATCCGCGGGAGCAAACGCGGCGTGGTCCGCTGAACGGCGATTCCATGGCAGCCTCCGATCGCCGCCCCGTGCGTGTCGCCGTGATCGGGGTCGGCAGCCTCGGACAGCACCACGCCCGGATCTACGCCTCACTCCCCGAGGCGCGCCTTCAGGCGGTCGTGGACACGGACCTGGACCGCGCCGCGGCCATCGCGGCACGGCACGGCGTTCTGGCCCTCGCCTCTCACCGGGACCTGCCGCGGGATCTCGACGCGGTCAGTGTGGCCGTTCCGACCTCGGCGCACGCCCCGATCGTCGCCGCGTGTCTCGAGCGCGGCCTGGCGGTTCTGGTGGAGAAACCGATGGCCGCCACGCTCGAGGAAGCCGCCTCGATGACCCGCGCGGCAGCGCGTGCGGGCAGGCCGCTCTGCGTCGGACACACGGAGCGCTTCAATCCGATCGTGCGCGCGGCGCGCCGGCGCGTCCGCGACCCTCGGTTCATCGAGACGCACCGGCTTGGGGCGTTCACCGCGCGCGGCACCGACGTGGACGTCGTTCTGGACCTCATGATCCACGACCTGGACGTCATCCTCAGCCTGGTGCCGTCCCGCATTGCCTCGATCGACTCGGTCGGGGTGCACGCCCTGACCGACAAGGTCGACATCGCCAACGCGCGCCTCCGCTTCGAAAACGACTGCGTCGCCAATGTGACCGCGAGCCGGATCAGCACCGAGCGGGTGCGCAAGCTGCGGGTCTTCGAGTCCGAGTCGTACCTGTCGATCGACTACGCCCGCCAGGAAGGGGTGATCTACACGCTCCGGCGATCCCCGGGGGTGCCGCCGGAGATCGTGCGCGAGCCGATCGAGGCGGAGAACGAGGAGCCTCTCCAGGCCGAGCTGCGCGCCTTTCTGCGGAGCGTGCGCGGGGAGGACGCGCCCGTCGTGACCGGAGAGGAGGGGCTGCGGGCGCTGGAGACGGCCCTCCGGGTGGTGGAACAGATCGCCGCGGCCGCCCGGCAGACGAGGAGTTGAGGGGACACCCGATGCGCGGCGCGGCCCGCCTCGAGGATTACCTCCGGGCGCATGTGGCGGCCGGCGACTTCCCCGGCGCCTCCTATCTCGTGGCCGGGGACGGGGGCATCCTCGCCGAAGGTGCTCTCGGATCGGCGGTGTTGCGCCCCGAGCGCATCGCGGCCGCGACCTCGACCCTCTATGATCTCGCGTCTTTGACCAAGCCGATCGCGGGTTCGTGCCTGGCCGCGCTCCTGTCCTCCGAAGGACGCCTGTCCTGCGACGATCCGCTGTCGCGCCACCTGCGGGAGTGGAGCCCGCCGGGCGACGCCGCACGCGTCACCCTTCTCGATCTCCTCACGCACCGCTCCGGCCTGCCGGCCTGGAGGCCGGTCTACATCCACGCCTCCGGGCGCGACGAGTACCTGGAGTGGCTGAAGCGTCTGCCGCTCGACCGGCCGCCCGGAGAGCGTGTCGTGTACTCCGACCCCGGGTACATCCTCCTGGGTTTCGCCCTGGAACGGGCCGGTGGCGCGCCGCTTCATCGGCTTTTCGCCGAGAAGGTCGCACGACCGCTGGCCCTCCGCGATCTGCTGTACCGGCCGCCGCGCTCCCTGCGGCGCCGCATCGCCGCGACCGAAGCGGGCAACCGGAGGGAAAGGGTCCTCGCCGGGACGGAAGGGGACGGCTACAATGGATGGCGCACGGGGGTGGCCTGGGGCGAGGTGCACGACCTCAACGCGCGCGCCCTTGGGGGCAGCAGCGCCCACGCCGGGCTCTTCGGCACCGCGCGCGCGGTTTTCCTGGTGGCGCGGGAGATTCTTGGCCCCGGGACGTGCCTCCTGGACGAAAGGCAGCGCGAGCTCATGAGAGACAATCTCACCGCGGGGCTCGGAGAGGATCGCTCGCTCGGTTTTCTGCTCGCCTCGAACCCCGGCACACCCGCCGGGAGCGGGCTGTCGCGGCGGTCCTTCGGACACACCGGCTTCACAGGAACGTCCCTGTGGATCGATCCGGACGCCCGGCGCCTTTACGTTCTCCTCACGAACCGGGTGCACCCCGAGTGCCGCGAGATCGACATGAACGCCATCCGGCGCGGATTCCACGAAATCGCCGCAGCCCTCTGAGGGCCGGGCGTCCCGAAGAGAGGGTGTGAGGTCCGATGGAATTCCTGTCCCTGGAGGATCCGGTCGAAGTTCCGACCGTCCGTGTGAGCCGCTCCGAGGCGATCCTCCTGTCCCTCGGCCTGCACCTGCTCCTGGTCCTGCTGTTCCTGTTCGGACCCGGGGTGGCGTCCCGTGTGCTGCCCGAATCGATCCTCG
>QHXX01000011.1 GCA_003223135.1 Acidobacteriota bacterium
AAAGCCGCGGCGATGGTGTTCACGCCGACCGGTCCCCCGTCAAACTTCTCCTGGATGGTCAGGAGGATCTTGCGGTCGAGCTGGTCGAGGCCGTAGCGGTCCACCTCCAGACGCTCGAGGTGGCGCTCGGCCACGGCGCCGCTGACCGTCCCGTCGTCTTCGACCTGGGCGAAATCGCGCACGCGCTTCAACAGGCGGTTGGCGATGCGCGGCGTGCCGCGGGAACGGCGGGCGATCTCCGAAGCGCCATCGGGCTCGACGACGATCCCGAGGATGCGCGCCGAGCGATCGATGATCTTCACCAGGTCGCCGGCCGGATAGAAATCCAGATGATGCACGATGCCGAAGCGATCCCGCAGCGGCCCCGTGAGCAGTCCGACCCGTGTGGTCGCGCCCACCAGCGTGAAGCGGGGCAGGTCGATCTTGACGGTGCGCGCCATCGGCCCCTGGCCGATGACGATATCGATGCGGAACTCCTCCATCGCCTGGTAGAGAATTTCCTCGAGGGCGGGCTGCAGGCGGTGGATCTCGTCGATGAACAGGATCGACGCGGCGTCGAGATTGGTCAGGATCGCCGCCAGGTCACCGGCGCGCTCGAGGGCCGGGCCGGACGTGCTTCGCATGCCCGCACCCATCTCGTGCCCTAGGATGTGGGCGATCGTGGTCTTTCCGAGACCCGGTGGGCCGTAGACCAGGACGTGGTCGAGCGGCTCGCGGCGCGCCAGGGCCGCCTGAATGAAGACCCTGAGGTTGGCCTTCATCTTCTCCTGGCCGATGTACTCTTCGAGCGCGCGCGGCCGCAGCCTGAGGTCGACGCCGCGGTCGTTCACCTGCAGGAGAGGATCGAGCAGGCGCTCGTCGGGCGGGACGCCCGGCACTCCGGCCTCGGGCATGGAGGCAGGCGGATGCAGCTTGGCGGCGGGCAATGACGGGGGGCGGAGACGCCCCTTCGTCTTCGATCGGTCGGGGGTCTGCTGCTTCTGCACCGGCGCTCTCCTGGGGAAACCGGCGCGGCTCCCACCGTCCGTGCCTGACCCGGGATCTGCCGCTCAGCGTGACAGAAGGCGGAGCGTCTCGCGCAGCAGGGCCTGGAACGGCGGAGCCGGCGCACCCGCGCCCTTCAGGACGCGGATTGCGGTGTCGGCGGCGACGCGCGAATTGTAGCCGAGGTTGACCAGGGCCGAAACAAGATCCTGCCGCAGATCGGCGGCGGTGGGGTCTCCATCGCCCGCCCGCACCGCTTGACCGAGGTCACCGGGAGGACGCAGGGCCTCGAGCCGGTCGGCGAGATCGACCACGATCCTCTCGGCGGTCTTGCGTCCGATCCCGGGCACCGAGGAGAGGCGATCCACGTTCCGGGCGCGCACCGACTCGATCAGCTCCGCGCCGCCGAGTCCTGAGAGGACGGCCAGCGCGGTCCGGGGCCCGATGCCGCTCACCCCGATCAGCCTGGTGAAGATTTCCTTCTCGAAGCGGGTGTGAAAGCCGAACAGCGCGATGGCGTCCTCACGGACCTGCATCTGCACGTGGAGCTCGACCCGGCTCCCGGGATCCCCGAGCTCGTAGTAGGTGGAGAGCGGGATCGACACCTGGTACCCCACGCCGGCGACGTCCACGACCGCGGCCCCCGGCTGCTTGTCGACAAGCGTCCCCGACAGGCGCGCAATCAACCGTTCCTCCCTGTGAGACCCGCCGACCCTGCCGCCCCCACCGAGTCCGCTGTCGCTTCCATCGACGCGACTCCTCTCCTTCTAACGGTAGGGGATCTGGTCCGACGGGCGCGCATTCTCGATCTCTGATTGCAGCTTCAGGGCGTCCGGCTGCCGCGGATCGATCCGGAGCGACTCGCGCAGCGGCTCCAGGGCCTCTGCGTTCCGTCCATTGACGTGCAGGGCGTAGGCCAGGGCGTTGTAGAACAGCGGCGCGCGCTGGCCCATCCCCTCGGCGTCTTTCACCAGCTGTCGTGCCCCCTCCAGATCATGCTTCATCCCCAGGGCCACGATCAGATTGGTGCGCGACTCCGGATTGCGCGCGTCCTTCAGGAGCGCCTGCTTGAGCACCGCCACCGCATCGTCCACTCTCCCCTCCTGGAGGTAAAGCGACCCGAGGTTGGCCAGCGCCCCGACGAGATCCGGCGCAGCCTCGAGCGTCTTGCGGAATTCTTCTTCCGCGCCCTTCAGGTCTCCCTGCCTCCTCAGGACGAGCCCGAGCCAGTTGTGATGCATCGCGGAGCGCGGGTTTTTCCCGAGCGCCGCCTGGATCATCGGCCGCAGCTCGGCGCTTCGCCCCTGCCCGTCGTAGAGCGCGAACAACTCCTGCATGGCCGCAACGGAAGTGGGTTCGATCGCGAGGGCCCGGAGGAGCGCGGTTTCCGCCTCCCTGGGGCGTCCGGTGGCGGAGTATAGCATGCCGAGAGCGACGCGCAGGCCGAGCTCCCGAAGGTCGCCCCCGTCGTGGCCCGGCTCCAGCCCCCTCATGTACGCCACTCCGTCCGCGGACTTCCCCATGCGCGTGAACAACGCCGCCATCTTGATCAGGGTGGCATAGTCGGCGCCGGTCTCGAGGCGCACGACCGACTGCAGATACTCGAGCGCCCGGTCCAGATTTCCGCGCCCCTCCTCGACGATCGCCATACCCGACAGCGCCGGCGCGGACGACGGGTCGATGAGCAGGGCCTTCTGGAACTCCGTCTCCGCCTGCTCATACTGTTTCTTAGATACGTAGACCGCGCCCAGGTTGGCGTGGTACAGGACCGTTGGAACGCCTGCGGGGGAACCTCGGGCCTCCCCGGCGGCTCCCTGGCGTCCCGGCTCAGCCGGGCCTGGGATCGCGGTCGTCGGGCCCGGTGAAACCGGTCCGGCACCTCCTCCCCCGATGTACCCCAGGTCTTTTAGCTGCTTTCTGATCGCCTGTTCGGTGGCGTCGTCTCCCTCGACCCCGCCGGTCCCCTGGGCGATCGGGACGGATCCAGGGGCGGCCGGGCTTTCCAGGCCTTCGTACGACGGGACGCGTATGACGGGGTGGGCCGCGACGAAATCCGACGCCAGGGCCTCCTCCACGACCCTTCCCGGCATGTCTTCCGGCACCGGCAGACCCAGCACGTACAGGAGGGTCGGCGCGATGTCCAGCAGCGTGACGGGCGCTATCTCGCCGCGCTTCGTAAGCGGGCCGTGGGCCATGAAGATGCCGGTGAGGTCGTGCCAGAGACCGGGCTTCCCTTCGATGAACGGCTTGACGTCCTTCGGGCGGCCGGCTCCCGACGCGAAACCGTGGTCCGACATCACGATCACGGTCGCGCCGCGGGCGCGTTTCAGGATCTCCCCGAGAATTTCGTCCTGGTAAGCGTAGAACTCGGCGACGGCGTCTTTGAAGCGCCGGTAGTCCCCCTCCGGGCACAGCGCTGCCTGGGGCGGGGCGCAGTGGGCGAAGCGATGGTTGACCTCGTCCACACCCTGGAAGTAGACGGCGAACAGGCGCGCCGGCGCCCCCTCTCTGGATTCGCGGTCGAGAAGATCGAGGGCGACGCGGCGGTAGGTCTCGGTCGAGGCCAGCACCCGCGTCATGAGGTTGATAGACACCTCGGTCTCGCTCTCGACACTCGGACCCTCGCCGTTCCCCCTTCCCCTGCCGGCGTCCCGCCCCGCTGCGAGGCCGCGGGCCCGTCTGAATTGCTCCGGGGAGATGTGCAGGAAGCGGGCGACCTGCTGATAAGTCACCGACTCGTCCGGAACCCGCAGAGTCTCGACGATCGAGGCGTACTCGGGGGGATGCACGGCACCCTGCTTCTGTCTGGAAAGGTCGAAGGTGGAATAGGCCACGCGATCGGAGATAAGGTGCCCCTGGATGCTCTCCGCCGGCCAGGTGGCCCACCAGGCGATGATGTCGGACGGAAGTCCTGCCTCGGTCAGAATGTTCCAGATCGCCTTGGTGCGGCGGAACGTCGAGTTGATCGGCACCTTGCGACCCGTCCGCGGGTCGGCTACGAGGAAGTCATTGATCCCGTGCCGGTCCGGCGTCTTGCCCGTTGCCACGGTGGTCCACAGGAGCGGCGACAGGGTGGGCACGCTGGACCGCAGGCGGGCCCAGGCGCCTTCCCTCTTCAGGCGTGCGAGGTTCGGCACGCGCCCGCGCGCTCCGAGCGCGTCAATCATGTCCCAGTCGGCCCCGTCGATGCCCACGAGGACGACGTGAGCCCCCGTTTCCACGCGCCGCCCGTAGATCGCGGCCCGCTCGAACGAGGCGCGCACTTCCGCCGGCAGGATGGGTCTTCCCAGGGACAGCACCAGGCCCGGGCCCAGCTTCTCGTCGAGAGCACGCTCCGTGGATGCGGCGATCGCCGCGGCCGCCGACCCGGAGGCGAGGTCGAAGGTGCCGGTCGCGGCGGCCGCCTTCGTGAGCTGCTCCTCGACCAGCGCGCGGACGGCGGCCGTCGCACCACCGTCGCCGCCCTCGCGGTGAAGCCGGAGGAGGGTCTGCGGGTCGGGTTGCGCCTTCACGGTGTACGGCAGATCGAGTGCGCTTCCTTCGCGCGATGCCGTGGCCAGTGTGGCCCGCACGATGACGGCACCCCGGGGGTACACCTGGACGCGCTGCAGCAGCGGCACGCGGAGGGACAGCCCCGGCGTGCGCAGGTCCGGTGTGCCGCCGCCGCGCCAGGAGACGACCGCGATGTCACCCGGCCGGACGCGCAGAACCGAGACCGCCGCCACCGCGGTGACGAGCGCCGCGGCGACCAGGATGAGGGATCCACGGCGTCTCACGGGCGGTTCACGTCAGGCGCGCAGGGCGTTCTCACGAACGCGGCGGTCGGGAAGGGCGTGCGCATGGCAGACGGCGACGGCCAGCGCGTCGGAGGCGTCCAGGGCCAGGGGCACGTCGCCGAGACCCAGGAGAAGCCTGACCATCCGGCGCACCTGTTCCTTCTCGGCCGCTCCGCTGCCGGTCACCGCCTTCTTGACGAGCCGGGGCGGGTACTCGAACACCGGGACGCCGGCCCTCAGGATCGGCAACAGCGCCGCCCCCCGGACGCAGCCGAGCCTGAGGGCGACGCGGCTGTTGCGGGAATGGAAGATATCCTCGATGGCCGCCCCGTCCGGTGCGACACTCTGGAGCAGCGCCTCGATGGCGGCGGCGATGTACGGCAGGCGATCGAGGAAGAGGAGTCTGGAGGGCGGGGTGATCGCTCCGTGCGTCAGGGCCCGCAGGAGCCCGGAACGGCTCTCGACCAGCCCGTAACCTGTCGCCGCAGACCCGGGATCGATGCCGAGAATGAGCATGGACGATCAGGACGCGGCCCGCTGCTCGGTGATCTCAGCCTCGTCGATGTCAAAGTTCGCCCAGACGTTCTGGACGTCGTCGTGCTCCTCGAGGGCTTCCATCATCGACAGCAGCTGCTGGGCTTTCTTGCCTTCGATCTTCACGGTGTTCTTCGGCACCATGGAGATCTCGGCGGAGGTGGCGGCGATTCCCTTTGCCGTGAGCGCTTCGTGGACGGCGTGCAGCCGGTCCTGCGGAGTGAGGACCTCCCAGTTTTCGCCGTCGTCCCGCACGTCATCGCCGCCCGCGTCCAGCACGACCTCGAGAAGCACCTCCTCGGAGGCCCTGTCCTTGGCGACGACGATGTATCCCTTCTTCTCGAACATCCACGCGACGCAGTTGCTCTCCCCGAGGTTGCCGCCATATTTCGAGAACAGGTGCCGGATCTCCGGCAGCGTGCGGTTGCGGTTGTCGGTCAGCGCCTGGACGTACACCGCCACGCCGCCCGGTCCATATCCTTCGTAGCCGACTTCTTCATACGAGACGCCCGGTAGTTCGCCCGTTCCCTTCTTGATCGCCTTCTCGATGTTATCCTTCGGCATGTTGGCGGCCTTCGCCGCCAGGATGACCGTGCGCAGGCGCGGGTTCCCCTCGGAGTCGCCGCCTCCGACGCGGGCGGCAACCGTGATCTCCTTGATCAGCTTGGTGAACACGCGTCCCCGCTTGGCGTCCGCCGCACCCTTCTTGTGCTTGATCGTGTGCCACTTCGAATGCCCTGACATGGAACCTCTCTATCGGGAGAAATGCGTCAAAGACATTGTATCGCGCGGCCGTCCCAAAAGTGAAGAAGCCCGCGGGATTATTCCGCGGGCTTCCGATTTTATCCCGGCGATGTCCTACTCTTCCACGCCGTTGCCAGCGCAGTACCATCGGCGCTGGAGGGCTTAACTTCCGTGTTCGGAATGGGAACGGGTGTGACCCCTCCGCTATGGTCGCCGGGAAACTTATCGGTTCGGCCGCAACTTTACCACAAACCGGCTAGAAAGAGAACTTGAAGCCGAGCCCCAGGGCGAACCCGCCCAGTCGAATGCGGCCGCCCTGGATGATGTAGGTGTCGGCCGCGTTGTCCGTCCCCGTATTGCCGAGCGTGGGCCGCTTGCCGGTGGACGGGTCAACCGGCGGGAAGGGCGGGCAGCCGGTCTCCTTGAGCGTGGGAAAAGGGCTGAGCTGTATCTCGTTCTGCGGACAGCCCTCAGGGAAGATGTAGGTCACGCGGCTATTGTCCTTGGGAAACTCGCACTGCTTCGTGACAGGGTCAATGGTGCACTTGCAGCGCGGATTGCCAGCGGCCCTGTCGGTCGTGCAGATGTCGATTCCGTAGACCACGAACCGATCCAGGTAGCCGTTTTGGTTCACATCCTCGGTGTCGAAGACATTGTTGTGAGCGCAGGCGGGGCAATCCATCTTAAGCGACTCGTTGACGTCCCGCGAGCCCGGAAGCAGCTTGTACAACACGCCTTCGTCCTCGCAGTAGTCGTTCGCGTTTTCGCAGCGCTCGTCCAACCCCCCGCTCATGTTCTTGTCCTCGGTCTCGAGGTAGCCGTCGTTCTGGCAGGCGGGGCAGATCTCGTGGAAGTGGCGATTCCCTTCTACGCCGATATCCTCCCACAGGAGCCACGTATTAGGGTCATTGGGATCATACGGGGCTGACCCGTCCGGCTGAGTCTTTCCCTGGACGGCGAGCAGCAATTGCCCGGCGTCCGCGACCGCGAAGCGCACCTGGTGCGCATGATCCATGCGGATGTCCACCGAGCCGCTCGTCCAGACGTACCGCGCATCCACGTATACCGAAAAATGATCGGTCATGTAGTAGTCGACGCCGCCGATGGCGTGCCACTCCCAGGTATTCTTGAGGTTCGCCTGGAGCGCATCGGGATGGAAGTTGGTGCACCCCACGTCGAACGGAAGCCCCTCGCGGTTGCAGCGGTTGGTGGTGAACTCGCCCTCGGCCGCCGACGTCACGCGGAAGTCCGGGTCTCCGAAGAACGCAGCCGTCCGGTTGAACTCGTCTCCGGTCTTCAGGTTGGCGATGATGTACCCAAAGCCCAATCCGATGTACGGATCGAGCGGGCTCTCCGGACGGAAGCGGATCAGGCCGCTCAGGTTGACCGGGATCTCGGTGATCGTCCCAACCGGCAGGAACGTGTTGGTCTTCACGTCGTCGGAGGAGAGCGGCGTCCACGCCCAGCAATCCGACGGATTGAACGGATCCGGTCCGCAGTTCTTGAGAAACGTGTCGGTCTGCCCGGCGATCCCCTGGTGCGAGTTCTTGGTGTAGAACTCGATGTTGCCGACCGGAGCGTTCATGTAGGAGGCCGCGGCCTCGATGGCGAGCCAGCGGGTCAGGCCGTAGCTGGCCTTGAAATCGAGCTTGAAGTCGTCCCGGATGCTGGCCTGGTTCATGATGTTGATGTCGGGCCGCTCGTCGACGAACTGAACAGGCGGTAGCACATTACCGCCGGTCCCGACAACCTGCTGGGCCAGCGCGATGTCGGCGTTGCTGCGGATGTAGTCCGCTGTCGCGAAGTAAGACAGGCCGAACCCGAACTGCCACTTGCCTTTCGTGTCCTCGGCCATGACCCTGCCTGAAGGGAGGAGCGACGCGGAGAGAACAAGCGCCAGATAGGAAACGGTCCTGAGTGGCCTCATAAACCCTCGATCGGCGTCAAGTGGGTTCAGCGAAGACTCGCACAGAATACGCCGAAGTGGCTGTCCGATCAACGGGTTTCTCGGCTGATCGCTGCACGATCGCAGCACCCCGGAGTCGAACCGCTGTCAGCTTCTGTAATCGTTCTGTGTCGGGGGTGGATGTTCTGTCGTCCGAAAGTTGAGCGGGCGCACAACGACCCGGATCCGTCGACAACCGACCCGGTAAACTCGCAAAGGCGGGGCGAGATATGGTCAAGCCTCACGGCCGATTAGTACCGGTCAGCTGAGTGGGTTGCCCCACTTACACCTCCGGCCTATCAACCTGGTCGTCTCCCAGGGGCCTTCAGTCCGCCCGAAGGCGGAAGGGATACCTCATCTCGGGGAGGGCTTCGCGCTTATATGCTTTCAGCGCTTCTCCTTTCCGGACATAGCTACCCAGCGCTGCTCCTGGCGGAACAACTGGTACACTAGTGGTCCGTCCATCCCGGTCCTCTCGTACTAGGGACAGATCCCCGCAAGTATCCTGCGCCCACACCAGATAGGGACCGAACTGTCTCACGACGTTCTAAACCCAGCTCACGTACCGCTTTAATGGGCGAACAGCCCAACCCTTGGGACCTGCTTCAGCCCCAGGATGCGATGAGCCGACATCGAGGTGCCAAACCTGGTCGTCGATGTGAACTCTTGGACCAGATAAGCCTGTTATCCCCGGCGTACCTTTTATCCGTTGAGCGACGGCCCTTCCATGCGGGACCGCCGGATCACTAGGGCCTACTTTCGTACCTGCTCGACTTGTCGGTCTCGCAGTCAAGCTCCCATAATGCCCTTACACTCTGCGGCTGATTTCCAAACAGCCTGAGGGAACCTTCGCGCGCCTCCGTTACAATTTAGGAGGCGACCGCCCCAGTCAAACTACCCACCTAACAATGTCCCCCGACCGGATCACGATCGTGGGTTAGAACTTCGGCGCGGTAAGGGTGGTATTTCACTGGTGGCTCCACGCAGCCCGAAGGCCACGCTTCAAAGCCTCCCACCTATGCTACGCATACCAGGCCAAAGTTCATTGCTAGGCTATAGTAAAGGTGCACGGGGTCTTTCCGTCTAGGTGCGGGAAACCGGCATCTTCACCGGTGCTACAAATTCGCTGAGCCCCACGTCGAGACAGCGCCCATCTCGTTACGCCATTCGTGCAGGTCGGAACTTACCCGACAAGGAATTTCGCTACCTTAGGACCGTTATAGTTACGGCCGCCATTCACCGGGGCTTCAGGTCAGAGCTTCTCGGGGATTGCTCCCCGATGACCCCTCACTTTAACCTTCCGGCATTGGGCAGGCGTCAGTCGCTATACGTCGTTTTGGACTTCGCAGCGACCTGTGTTTTTAGTAAACAGTCGTATGGGCCCTTTCACTGCGGCCCCCTCGGGCTTCCACCGCGAGGATGGTCACCCTACAGGGGCACCCCTTCTCCCGAAGTTACGGGGCTAGATTGCCGAGTTCCTTAACGTGGGATCACTCAAGCGCCTTAGGATTCTCTCCTCGTCTACCTGTGTCGGTTTGCGGTACGGTCACCTTGAATGCTTGCTAGAGGTTTTTCTTGGCGGCATGGAGTCGACAAGTTGGCTTGGCCGAAGCCGCGCTTCCCCGCTTTCCTCGGAGTATGTGATCCCCGGATTTGCCTGGAGATCCCCCTAGAATCGCGGCCGCACATTTCCAGTCGTGCGTATGCCTATCCTTCCGCGTCACCCCATCGCTCAAACGCACCAAGGTGGTCCCGGAATATTAACCGGAGCACCCATCGCCTACGCCTTTCGGCCTCGGCTTAGGGACCGACTAACCCTGAGCGGATTAACCTTCCTCAGGAAACCTTAGACTTTCGGCGAGCCTGTTTCTCACAGGCTTTATCGCTACTTATGCCGGCAGGG
>QHXX01000041.1 GCA_003223135.1 Acidobacteriota bacterium
CTGGACGACTTCTACACCAACGTTCTGGGGAGCCAGATGGATCGGATGACTTCGATCCAGAAGGAAGTGCGCAGCATCGCCACCGAGTTCCACATCGACCCGGAGTCGATCGATTACAACTCGCAGGAGATCGCGGGGAGCGGCATGGCCCAGTTCCAGATCACGATCCCCCTGGTCGGCGGGTATCCGAACCTGAGACAGTTCATCAACCGGATCGAGTCGTCGAAGCACCTGCTCATCGTCGACAGCGTCGAGCTGACGGGGGCGCGTGAGGGGGGCGCCATGTTGAGCCTGACGATCAAGATCTCGACCGTGTTCTCGTCGCCGCCCCTGCCCACGGGACCGCCGTCGGCGACGCCGGCCCCGGGAGATGCGGGAGCGTGAAGGGACGCCCGTGCTGAAAGAGAAGAGGAAAGAGATCATCCTGGGGATGCTCCTGGTCGCCACCGCCCTGGCGCTCTGGCACAACTTCGGAGGTGGAGCAGGAGAGGCCGTTCCGGGCGGCCCCGTCGGGCCCGGGACCGTGGCGCGGGTCAAGATCGACGACCTCAAGCTTGCCAGCGTGAACTGGGCAGCGCTCTCGGCCCCGCGGCCGGCGTACGACCCGTCGGGCCGGAACATCTTCACCTGGGGGGCGATCCCGGTGCCGACCCCGCCGCCTCTGACCCCGCAGGAAAAGGCGGCGATCGAGAAGGCGCAGCGGGACGCGGAGGCGGCGCGCAAGGTGGCGGAAGAGGCGGCCGCGAAGGCCGCGGCGGATGCTGCCGTCAAGGCGGCGGAGGAGCAGCAAAGAATCGCCAGCCTGCCCCCCCCGCCGCCGCCGAAGCCGCAGCCGCCGGCGATCAACTACAAGTTCATCGGATACGTCGGGCCGTCCGAGAATAAGATCGCCATCCTGCACGACGGCACGGACCTGATCTTCGTGCGTCAGGGGGAGAAGGTGGGCGGCCAGTTCCGGATCCTCGAGATCGGCTACGAGTCGATCAAGTTCGGCTATACGGATCCGAAGTTCAAGGGAGAGACTACAACGCTGCCGATGAGCAGTTCGTATTGAGCCGACACGGGAGCCGCTCGCATCGACGAGGGGAGGTGAGGCAGTGAGGACAGCGACCCGCACGACCGGAACCGGCACACCCACGCGCCCGGCGGGCTCCGCCTGCGTGGCGGCCCTGGCCGCAGCACTCGTTCTCGGCGGCTGCGCCACCGGCCGGGCGTACCGGCTGGGCGAGAGGGAGATGGCCGCCCAGAACTACGACCGCGCGGTGCTGCTCTTCTCCAAGGCGGTCTCCTCGAAGCCCGAGAGCACGCGCTACAAGGTCGCGCTGTCGCGGGCCAAGATGAGGGCGGCGCAGGAGCATTTCTCCAAGGGCCAGGCGTACGTAAAAGCCGGCCGGACGGAAGCGGCCATCGCCGAGTTCCAGCAGGCCGTCTATCTCGATCCCTCCCACCAGTACGCCGCCAACGAGCTGTCCAAAGCACTCGCCGAGTGGCAGAAGCAGCAGAAGCAGGACGAGTCGGAGATGGAGAGGCTGAAGCGGAAGGCGAAGGAAGCCGCCCCCGGTCGCGTGGCCCCCCGCCTGAACCCGGCCTCGAACATCCCGATCGTCCTGCGCTTCAAGGACGAGACGGTTCAGAAGATCTACGACGCGCTGTCGAAGGCCTCCGGCATCAATTTCATCTACGACGAGAGGCTCGATCGCAACAAGAAGATCTCGATTGACCTCGCGGACGTCACGTTCGAGCAGGCCCTGGACACGCTCATGACGATGAACAAGCACTTCTACAAGATCTGGGACGAGAACACCATCCTGATCGCCGATGACAACCAGCAGAAGCACAAGGAGTACGACGACCTGGTCATCCAGACCTTCTATTTGAGCAACGCCGACGTCAAGGATGTGCAGGTGCTGCTGCGGACGCTCCTGGACGCGCGCCAGCTCGCCCAGAACGACCGGCTCAACGCCATCACCATCCGCGATACGCCGGAACGGGTGGAGGTGGCCGGGAAGATCATCGAGTCGAACGACAAGGCGAAGTCCGAGCTGATCGTGGACGTCGAGCTCCTGGAGATCAACCGCACGCTGCTGCAGAACCTCGGGATCGACCTGTTCGGGCCGGGCGGCGGCAGCGGCAAGTCGATCAACCTGACCTACGGCTCCACCAATCCCGTGCCGCTCAACAATCTCGATCTCCTGAAGCAGGCCGGCTCCTACCTCATCGGTCCGATCCCCGGTGTCGTGGTGAACTTTCTCAAGACCGACGCCGACGCCCAGGTGATCGCCAAACCCCAGGTCCGGGTGACCGAAGGAGAGAAGGCCACGGTGCGCATCGGCGACCGGATCCCGATCCCGACCACGACGTTCAACGCCGCCCCGACGGTCGGGGGGACGGTCGGAGTGCCGATCACCTCGTTCACGTACCAGAACGTCGGGATCAACATCGACATCGAGCCGCGCGTGCACCACAACAAGGAGATCACCCTGAAGCTCAAGGTGGAAATCTCGTCCCTGGCCGGGCAGGTCTCCGCCGGCGGCGGCCTGACGCAGCCGATCATCGGCACGCGCGAGATCGACACCACCATCCGTCTCAAGGACCAGGAGACCAACCTGCTCGCCGGCCTCATCCGCGAGGAGGAACGCAAGTCGATGAGCGGCCTCCCGGGACTGTCCAGCATACCGGTGGTGCGTCGAATCTTCGGCAACACCGAGACCAACATCCAGCAGACCGACATCGTGCTCACCCTGACGCCGCACATCATCCGGATTCCAGACGTGACGGAAGAAGACCTTCTGCCGCTGTGGATCGGCACGGAAAGCAACATCGCGCTGCGGGGCGGGAGCAAGACGAGTCCGTTCGGCACGACGCCGTTCGAGGGCAAGGCGGGGGAGGAGGAAGAGCTCCCGCCGGTCCCGGGGATTCCGGAGCTGGCGGTCGAGGAGGCGCCGCCGGCGGGGGAGGAGGAAGAGCCGCTCGAGAGTGCCGCTCCGCTGATAGCACCTGCGCCGGAGCCGACACCGACCCCGGCGCCCCTCGAGAAGACCCCCTCCCCGGGGGCGCAGGCCACGCCGTCTCCGACCCCGTCCACGGCCACGGCGAGCCCGACGCCGAAGCCGCCCGGGCCGGTCAGCCCGGCGACGGTGTTCCTGAATCCCACCTACCTCAATGTCAATAAGAATCAGACGTTCACGGTCAGCGTGAACATCCGCTCGGCCAGCGCCGTCGGCAGCGTCCCGTTCCACCTCCAATTCGACCCGCAGTACCTCGATCTGGCCACCACCGGGCGCACCTCGCCGTTCCTGTCACAGGACGGGGCGCTGCCCTTCGTCCTGGCGACGCTCGGGGCGGGGGGAAAAGAGGTCATCGTCGGGTTGTCGCGCGAGGGCAGCAAGCCGGGCGTGAGCGGCCAGGGGGTTCTCATCGAAATGACGTTTGTTGCGAAGAAGTCCGGCACGACAACGCTCAACTTCACGGACATCTCGGTCCTCGACCCGTCGGCCCAGCGGCTGCCGTTCGACAAGCAGGGGATGACGGTCAACATCCAGCAGTGACGGGGCATGCAGGAATCGGCCATGCGGAACGTCCGCCGGAGTCGTGAGAGGGGCGTCACGCTCGTGGAGCTGGTGGTGACCATCGCCGTCCTGGCGATCATCGCCGGGGCGCTGGTGCCCATCGCCAAGTTCGCGGTGAAGCGCCAGAAGGAGCTGGATCTTCGCCGCTCCCTGAGGACCATGCGCCAGGCCATCGATCTTTACAAGAAGTTCTGCGATACCGGCGTCATCCAGAAGACCGGGGTGGACTCGGAGTGCTACCCGCCCGACCTCGACACGCTGGTCGACGGGGTCGAGAAGACCGGGGCGCTCGGGCAGAAGGTCAAGTTCCTGCGCCGCATCCCGATCGATCCGATGACCAACACCAAGGACTGGGGGCTGCGCTCCTACCAGGACGAGCCGGACTCGAACTCCTGGGGACACGAGAACGTCTACGACGTCTACACCACCTCGGAGGGGAAGGCGCTGGACGGCAAGACGCACTACAAGGACTGGTGAGATGCGGGACGAAAAGGGGTTCACCCTCATCGAGCTTCTGATCGTCATCGCGATCATCGGCATCATCGCCGGCATCGCGGTGGCGCAGCTCCGCACGCGGCCTCAGTCGGCGCGCGAGGCCGTGCTGAAGGAGAACCTCTACGCGATGCGGGATGTCATCGACCAGTACTTCACCGACAAGGGGAAGTACCCCGAGTCGCTCGACGCCCTGGTGGAGGAGGGGTACATGCGCCGGATCCCGGTCGACCCGATCACCAATTCCTCCGAATCCTGGCAGATCGTCCACGCCGAGTCGACCGACGAGGATCCGGACGCCACCGGCGGCATCTACGACGTGAAGAGCGGCGCCGACGGCACCGCCCTGGACGGCAGTCACTACAGCGACTGGTGAGCGAGATGGACGTTGTGGAGCCCCTCCATGGGGCGTATATTCAGCGGAAGGAGCCACGAGTCATGACCACGTTCCCGAGGCGGTACACGGTGCGGGCCGCGTTCCCGGTGATCGCGATTCTGGTCGTGGTCGCGGCGTGCGAGTCGAGCGACAAGGTCCCGCCCAAGGGGGCCACGATCACCGTGGCCGCGAACCCGGCCACGATTCCACTCGCCTCGGGCCCGGAGTGCGTCGGGCTTTTGAACGTGCCGGATTGCGGAACGGCGAACGTCGTCGCAACGGTCGCCAGTGAGCTGGGCATCCCGCTTCCAGGGCAGGACGTCCGTTTCAGCAGCACGGCGGGGTTTCTGTTCCTCGGCAGCAAGACGAATCCCATCGATGCCGCCAACATCCCGATCCGGACCGACAAGTTCGGCAATGCGACGGTCAACCTGATCACGTCCACCACCGCGACCGTCACGGCCAAGTCGGGTCTCGCGACGCCGGGGACCCTGACGATCAATACCGTGTCCGGGAACCTGAGCACGATCATCCTTAACCAGGATACGACCAGCTCAGGCTGTAGCCCGGACCTGAGCCTGACTAGCTGCAGTGAGACGGTATGTTTAGTGGCCCAGGCCCTGGACTCAAACAGCGTGGGAGTCCAGGGGGTCGTCCTCCTCTTCGTCTTGCAGAACAATGTCTTCAACGGCAACACGCTCGGTGGCACTTTCGTGGATCAGGCGGTCACGACCGACGTGAACGGCAAGGCGAAGTCCAAGTTCACGCCCGACGGCAACTGCCAGACCCAGTGCAGCGCGGCTCAAGGGAAGAGCTGCAAAGGACAGTTCGTCGTGACGACCCAGGGCGCCAGCTTCCAGAGCAATACGCTCGATCTGACGGTCACGGCTCCATAGCGGAGGATGGCTTGTCGCGAGCGAAGCGGCGTCACGGCGAATCCGGCACCATCCTGATCATCTTCATGGTGGCGCTCGCGGTCGCGGTCATCGCGCTGGGGGCCGCGGTGCAGGCCTGGTCGACGACCTGGAGGCGGGACAACGAAGAGGAGCTGATCTTCCGCGGCAACCAGTACGTGGACGCGATCATCTCCTACCGCAAGGAGCACGGCGGGCAGTTCCCGCTCAACCTGCAGGATCTCTACAAACCCGGGCCGCGGCGGCTGCGGTACATCCGCCGGCTCTACAAGGAGCCGATCGGGAAGGACGGGAAGTGGGGGCTTCTGTACCTGATGCCCGGTGGACAGTCGGGCGTCTACGACCCGAAGGCGGCGCAGAAGGCTCAGGAAAAGGCGGCCAAGGAATGGGGCTCCAACTGGGAGACCGCCGGATCGGGCGCTCTGGCGCAGCCTCCGATCCCCGGCACAGCACCTGTCATCCCGAATCAGTACGGCTCCGGGGTCCCGATGACAGGCGGTCCGCCGGTCCCGAGCGCGACGCAAGGAGGACTCGCCGAGGGCGAGGAATCCGTGAGCGAGCCGCCGATCGGCTGGCCGATCATCGGCGTGATCAGTCGCGCGACCGGCAAGCGGGCCGAGGACACGTTCTTGATCTACAAGGGCCACGAGCACGTGGACGAGTGGCAATTCCACGTCTTCGACCGCGGCGAGCAGGTGCAACAGCCGGGGCGGCCGGGGGTTCCCACGAGGCCGGCGGGTCTGGGTCCGGGGACCGGCGGGATCTATCCGATCCAGGGGATGGGCGGCTTCGGTATGGGCAACGGGCCACTCGGCGGGCCGGGGAACGGCCCGCGACCCAACCGCCAGCCAAGGCCGCCGGGTTCGAATGCTGGCCAGGCGGACCAGGGGAACGACAACCCGTAGGGGACGTCTCCCGACGTTCGCGCGCCGCAGAGTGGCCCGCGCGGTCATCCCGACGAACGTCCTTGTTTTATGCGCCGGGACGCAGGCGTTCCTGGCGTTGACACGGGGTGCGTCCCGCTGGTCTAATCGTTTCCCACAGAATGCTCCGAACCACGCGCAGGTCCTGAAGGGGAGGGAGCGATCCTCCCCTCAATTATTTTCGGGGGCGGGCGGACGACGATGATCGTCATGAAGTTCGGCGGCACGTCGCTGGCGGGGGCGGCACAGATCCGTCAGGTCGGGGGGATCGTGAGGCGGTTCGCCCGCTCGCGGCCTGTGGTCGTGGTCTCGGCCATGGCGGGTGTCACAGACGAGCTGATCGCCCTCGCCGAGCGCTCGGTCTCCGGGCTGCCGCGCGAGGTCAGCGGCAGGCTCGACCGGCTGCAGAGAAGGCACCGCCGCGAGGCGCGCCTCCTGGGTCTAAGCGAGGGCTCGGGCGGCCGGCTGGAGCGCGAGCTCGAGGCGCTGTTCACCGAGCTCGAGGGAGTCTGCCACGGCGTCCTCCTGCTCCACGAGCTGAGCCGGAGGTCGCTCGACCTCATCTCCTCGTTCGGCGAAAGACTCTCGGCGCTGCTCGTCACCGACCATCTACGCTCGCTCGGCCTGCGCGCGCAGTTTGTGGACGCGCGCGACCACATCGTCACCGACGAAAGCCACGGGGCCGCGGTGGTCGATTTCGACGCCACGTACCGCAATCTGCGCCGGGGGATCCTGCCGGGGGTCCGCAAGGGGCACCTCCCGGTCGTGACCGGCTTCATCGGGCGCACGCGCCAGGGGGCGACGACGACCCTGGGGCGGAGCGGCTCCGATTACACGGCGTCGATCCTCGGCGGAGCGCTGCGGGCGGAGGAAGTCTGGATTTGGAAGGAAGTGGACGGGGTGTGCACCGCCGACCCGAACCTCGTCAAGAGCGCCCGCGTCGTGGCCCGCATCTCCTACCAGGAAGCGGCGGAAATGGCGCACTACGGCGCCGAAGTCATCCACCCGAAAACGATGCTGCCGGCGCGGCGCGGCCACATTCCGATCCGGATCAAAAACACGTTCAATCCGAATGCTCCCGGGACACTGATCACCTCGCGCCCGGGCGCGCGCGGCAAGGCACCTCTTCTGGTCAGCAGCATCGACGGCATGGCGCTGGTCACGGTCGAGGGGACCGGGATCTTCGGCCAGCCCGGAATGATCCTGCGGTTGCTGACGCCCGTGGCGCTGGCGGGAACGAACATCTACATGATCTCGATGTCGTCTTCCGAGTACAACGTCTCGTTCGCCATCATGCAGGGAGATCTCGAGAAGACGCTCAAGGCGCTGGAGAAGGATTTCCGCGACCGGGGTCTCCTGGGCGAGCAGGTGGCGCACATCACGGTCGAGCGCGACATGTGCGCCATCGCGGTGGTCGGGGCCGGAATGAAGGGGCAGCACGGCATCGCCGGGCGGGTGTTCAGCGCCTTGGGCGACGCCGGCGTCAACGTCGTGGCGATTGCCCAGGGGTCCTCCGAGTACAACATCACGGTGGTCACCAGGGGCCGCGACATGAAGAAAGGCGTGCGGGCGATCCACGACCGCCTGAACGTCGGCCGCGCCGCGCTGCGGCGCGCGAGGAGGCCCGCGCTCCGGCTGGTCTCCGGCCGGGCCCGCTGATGGCCGGCCGCCGGTCGCGCGCCCGGGGCCTCTGATGCCCGCGAAGCTCTCTCTCGTCCAGCTGGGCAAGGGAACGGTGGGGGCGGCGCTCATCGAGCAGATCCGGGAGCAGCGGCCGGCGCTTTTGAGGCGGCTCGGCGTCGAGATTGTCTACGCGGGGATCGCCGGGAAGCGTTCGGGAGCCTTCGAAGCGGACGGCCTGGATCTCGCGCGCTGGAAGGACGAGGTCGAATCGGGCGACCTGGACGGCCGGAAGATCGTCAAGAAGGCGTTCGGAGGGTTGTCGGGATCGGCGGTCCTGGTCGATGCCACGGCGGAAGAGGGGATGGCTCCCCTGTACCTCGAGGCGCTGTCGGCCGGACTGCACGTGGTCTCCTGCAACAAGAAGCCTCTGACCGGGCCGCTGGCCGAATACCTTCGCGTGAAGGAGGCGGCGCGCAGGAAGCGGCGCTTCTGGTTGTACGAGGTCACGGTCGGCGCCGGGCTTCCGGTGATCGGGACGCTGCGGAACCTCCTGGACAGCGGCGACCGGCTGGAATCGATCGAGGGGTGCTTCTCGGGGACGCTCAATTTCCTGTGCGCCGGGCTCGATTCCGGGGGAAAGTTCTCGGAGGTTCTTGCGCGCGCGCGGGAATTGGGGTACACGGAACCCGATCCGCGGGACGACCTGGGCGGGATGGACGTGGCGCGGAAGGCGCTCATCCTGGCGCGCGAGGCGGGGCTCGAGATCGAGCCGGACGAGGTTCGGCTCGAGCCGTTCTGCCCGATCGACCGGCGCGGCGACGTCGGAAAATACCTGACGAAGGTCGCGGGTCTCGACGCCGAGATGGGGCGCAAGTGGAAGTCGGCCGCGGCGAAGGGCCGGCGGCTCCGCTACGTCGCCTCCGTCGACGGTGGGTGCGCGGCGTCCCTCCGGGAAGTCCCGGCCGACGCGGCGCTCGGCCGTTTGTCGGGACCGGCGAACATCTTCGAGTTCCGGACGAGCCGTTACTCGCAGAACCCGCTGGTCGTATCGGGACCCGGCGCGGGGCCGGCGGTGACGGCGGCGGGTGCGTTCGCCGACATCCTCCGGGTGGCGCGGGCGATTGTCCGCATGGCGTGAGGAGCGGAACATGATGGATGAGAGGTCGTGAGCGCCGACAGACGGATACCGGTGGCGATCCTCGGGGCCACCGGGGCCGTCGGGCAGAGGCTCGTGTCGCTCCTCGACGGCCACGCCTGGTTCCGGGTCGCGGCGCTCTGCGCGTCGGAGCGCTCGGTCGGGCGGCCTTACGAAGAGGCGGCCCGCTGGTTCCTGCCGGAGCCGATGCCTTCGTTCGCGCGCGGTATGGATATTTTGCCCTGCCGCCCCGGATTCGACGCGCGCGTGGCGTTCTCGGGGCTCGACGCCTCGGTCGCGGGTCCGATCGAGGAGGAGTTCGCCCGGGCCGGCTGCGCCGTGGTGAGCAACTCCCGCAACCACAGGATGGATCCCGGGGTGCCGCTCCTCATCCCGGAGGTGAACGCCGACCACCTCGAGCTGATCGAGGCGCAGAAGGTTAAATGGCGTGGCGGCGGGTTCATCGTCACGAACCCGAACTGCTCCACCGTCGGTCTGGCGCTGTCGGCCGCCCCGCTCCACCGCGCCTTCGGCATCGAGCGGCTGGTCGTGACGACGCTTCAGGCGATCTCGGGCGCGGGGTATCCGGGGGTCGCGTCGCTCGACATCCTCGACAACATTATTCCCTACATCGACGGCGAAGAGGAGAAGATGGAGTCGGAGACTCTCAAGATTCTGGGCTCGGCGAACCGTCCCGCTTCGTTCGGAGTCAGCGCCCAATGCCATCGCGTGCAGGTCAGTGACGGACACACGCTGGCGGTGTCCCTGGAGACCGCGCAGCGCACCACACCGGGGGAAGCGACCCGCGTGCTGAGAGAGTTCCGGTCATCCCTGGGCTCGCTGGGCCTGCCGAGCCTTCCCGAGCAGCCGATCGACGTGCGCGACGAGGCCGACCGCCCGCAGCCGAGGCTCGACCGAATGAGCGGGAGGGGGATGACGGTCACGGTCGGGCGCGTGCGCCCCTGTCCCGTGCTCGGGCTGAAGTACGCCGCCCTGGTGCACAACACGATTCGCGGCGCCGCGGGTGCTTCGATCCTGAACGCCGAGGTCCTGAAGGCGAAGGGGTATCTGTGACGGAACCGCAGCCGCAGCAGTCCTGGGTCAAGGTCTTCGCCCCGGCCTCCATCGGCAATCTGGGACCGGGGTTCGACTCCCTCGGGGTGGCCCTCGAGGGTCTCGGCGACACGATCGAGGCGCGCCGCATCGAAACCCCCGGCGTCCGGATCATCGAAATGACCGGCGAGAAGGAGAACATCCCGACCGATCCGGCGAGAAACTGCGCCGGCCGCGCGGCCGAGTCGGTCCTCAAACAGCTGAAGGGGAAGGCGGCGAAGGAAGCCGGCCTCGAGATGAAGCTGCACAAGGGCCTTCCGCAGGGAAGCGGGCTCGGATCGAGCGCCGCCAGCGCCGTGGGCGGCGCGGTCGCGGCCCATCTTCTGTTCGGTTCGGCGCTCGGCAGGAACATTCGCCTGGAGGCGCCCCTCGCGGCGGAGATCCTGGGGAGCGGAGGCCGCCACGCCGACAACCTGGCGGCGTCGCTTCTCGGCGGGTTTACCATCGTCAGGAGCCACGAGCCGCTGGACGTCATCCGGCTCGAGATGCCGTCCTCCTTCCGCTTCGTCGTCGTCCTGCCGGGGATGGAGATCGAGACGCGCTACGCCCGCTCGGTGCTGCCTGAAGTGATCTCTCTCAAGGACGCCGCCAGCAACTGGGCCAACACCGCGGCCCTGGTCGCGGCGGTGGCGCAGGGCAAGCCGGCCGACTTCGGCCGCGCCGTGGTCGACCGTGTCGTCGAGCCGGTCCGGTCGAAGCTCGTTCCCGGCTTCTCCGAGGTGAAGCACGCGGCCCTCGAGGCCGGCGCTCACGGCTGCTCGATCTCCGGGGCGGGCCCCGCCCTGTTCGCGGTCGCCTCGGTCGATGCGGCCGAGAGGGTCGCTCTCGCCATGCAAGCCGCCTTTCAGCGCCACGGCCTGCCGGGCCGCCACTTCATCTGCCCGCCGGACAACCGCGGCGCGCGCCGGCTGGACTGACATGGGACGGCCCCTATCGAGGCTGCGCTGCATCGACTGCGGCCGCGACTACCCTCTCGACGAGATCCGCTACGAGTGCGATGCCTGCTCCGCCCTCCTGGAGGTCGCCCACGATTTCGACCGCCTGCAGGAAGCGCGTGACGGCCCGGCTTGGCGGCGATTGTTCGACACCCGCCTGGGCGAGACAAGCGGTACCGCCAGGAGCGGCGTCTGGCGGTACCACGAGCTCGTCCTGCCCGACCTTCCGTCTGGGCACGTCGTCACCAAGCCGGAAGGCAATACCAACCTTTACCCTTCGGAACGGCTTCAGGAGATCTCCCGTACGCGCGACGTGCGCATCAAGCACGAGGGTGAGAACCCGACGCTGTCGTTCAAGGATCGCGGCATGAGCGCCGGCGTCTCCTGGGCGCGTCACCTCGGCGTGCAGCAGGTCGCCTGCGCCTCGACCGGCGATACCTCCGCCGCCATGGCGGCGTATGCCGCCCAGGTGGAAGGGATGCGGGGAGTGGTGGTCCTGCCGAAGGACAAGGTCAGCATGGAGCAATTGTCGCAGCCGATCGCTTCCGGCTGCCTGACGGTGTCGCTGCCGACCGATTTCGACGCGTGTATCCGACTCCTGCGAGACGTCTGCCGCCGCCATTCAATCTATCTTCTAAACTCGGTCAACCCGGTGCGCATCGAAGGCCAGAAATCAATCGCCTACGAGACGGTGCAGCAGCTCAACTGGGAGCCGCCCGACTGGATGGTGGTTCCGGTGGGCAACGCAGGGAACATCTCGGCCATCGGCAAGGGACTCGCCGACCTCAAAACGCTCGGCATCATCGATCGCCTGCCCAGACTCCTGGGGGCACAGCCAGAGGCAGCCGCCCCTCTGGCGCGGGCTCACCAGGAGGGGTACAGGGAGCACGTCCGGGTCAAGGCGGGCGACACCGTGGCGACGGCCATCCGCATCGGGGATCCGGTGTCCTACGATAAGGCGGTCAGGGCGGTGCGCGCCTCGAACGGCGCCTTCATCTCCTCAAGCGAGCAGGAGATCATGGACGCCAAGGCGCTGGTCGACAGAACGGGCCTCTACATCTGCCCGAACTCGGCGACCGCGGTGGCGGGCTTCCTGAAGGCGCGTGAGCAGGGCATGATCGCGTCGGGCGAGCGGGTGGTCATCGTCGCCACGGCGCACGGCTGCAAGTTCAGCCAGGCGACGATCGATTACCATGGTGCGCGGCTGCCCGGCATCGCACCGCGCTTCGCGAACCGGGTCGTGGAGATCGCCGCGGACGCCGGCGCCATCGAACGACTCCTCGTTCCGGGGGTGCCGGGGTTCTCCCTTCGAAAGGATGGCGAGTAAGTCATGCCGAAGAGAACTCGATCGAGGGCGTCCCGGAGGTCGCGGCGACCGGGTGCCCGGACACAACGTCGCGCACCTTCAAGGCGAAGGTCTTCGCGGGCGTCCCGCGGCGACGCGGCGCGTCCACCGCGACCGGTCGGGGGGGCGGAGCGCGGCGACGGCCCCGTCATGCGCGCCCGGGATTTGATGACCCGCACGCCGGTCACCGTGCCTCTCGACTTGAAGGTCGGAGCCCTTTGCGATCTCCTGCAGGAGAAGAACATCAACGGCGCGCCGGTGGTCGACGAGCGCGGCCATCTGGTCGGGGTGGTCACGCAAGAGGACATCATCTACGGCGCCATGGGCCACCCGACCGCGGACGGCGGCGAATTCGTGAGCGGGGCCGCGGGTCGTCCCACCGGCACCGCCCGGCCGTCAGGGGCGGAAGCCGTCCCGGCGCGAGGATCCGGCCGACCCTCGAAGCGGGTCGTGGCGATGCTTCGCGGGCGGCACCTGCAAGAGGCGCCGCCGGCGCAGCCGCGCCCCGGGGAGAGACCTTTCTGGGCCGAGCACAGGGCGCCCGATCCGATGGAGATGCCGGTCAGCACCATCATGACCAGCCCCGCCATCTCCGCCGAGGAGGACACCCCGGTCACCGACCTCTGCCGGATCATGTGGAGCCTCAGGATCCATCGTGTTCCGATCCTCAAGAAGGGGAAGGTGACCGGACTGGTCTCCTCCATGGACTTGTGTCGCGCCGTGCTCGAAGGCAAGATCAGGATTTGATCCGAACGACCGAATCAGCGCCGCGGAGGTCGGCCATGATCCCCACCCGCCGTCGTCTCCGGTTGATCGGCCCGCCCGCCGCTCGATGGGCGGCCTGTGCAGTGGCCGCGCTCCTTATCGCCCTCGCCGCCTGCGCCCGGCGTCCGGACGATCCGGTCCTGTCCCTTCTCGGCAGGACCTTGAAACGGGGGGATCGAGTCGTCCTCCTCCGCAGCCTCGACCCTGAGGGAACGCACGTTGGGATGGTGGTCGACGTCGCCGGCGGCAAGCCGGAGCTGCGCATCTACGAGCAGACGGGATCGAGAGAGTACGCCCTGGTCCGCACCGCCCAGCAGGGCGACTCCTTCCGCAACCTCAGCCTGGAGGACGTGGACGGCGACGGCAAGGACGAGATCGTCGTGACCTGGGAGGGAGGGCATCTCGAGATCGTGGAGGTGATCTCCCAGGGCGCGGATCATGCCTATCGGTCGATTTTCCAGAACGCCGGGCGGCAGGTCGAGAAGCGCTACAGCCCGGCGGGCCTCATCGAGTTCTGGATCACCAGCCGCACGTATGATGAGGCGCCCGGGGAGCCCCCGGCCTACGCGACCACGATCTACCACTTCGAAAACGGAAAGTACGTCGAGACCACCCGGAAATGAACCGGTCGGGCCGGGCGGACGGGGAGCGGATGGACGCCTTCCCGGTGTTACCATGAGCGCCATGGACGAGATCCGCAAGGAGATCTTCGCGAACGGTCTGGTCCTGATCACCGAGCCGATGCGCAACCTGCGCTCGGTCGCCCTGGGGGTCTGGATGAAACGCGGCTCGCGCCACGAGACGCCGCAGCAGAACGGCATCTCCCACTTCATCGAGCACCTCCTGTTCAAGGGCACGGAGACCCGCAGCGCCCAGGACATCGCGCTCATCGTCGATTCCGTGGGCGGCCAGATGGACGCCTTCACCACGAAGGAGTACACCTGCTTCTACTTCAAGGTCCTCGACGAGCACCTGGACATCGCCGTGGACCTGCTGTCGGACATCGTGCGGCATCCCAAGTTCATCCCTGAGGAAGTCGAGAAGGAGCGCAAGGTCATCTACGAAGAGATCAAGATGGTCGACGACACGCCCGACGAGCTGGTGTACGACATCTTCAGCGAGTCGTTCTGGAGGAACCACCCCCTCGGCCGGCCGATCCAGGGAACCCGTCGCTCGGTGTCGCGCATGCACCTCCCGATGCTGATCAAGTACTTCCGCGACTCCTACCAGCCGGCGAACCTCATGATCACCGCGGCGGGCAACCTCGAGCACCAGCGCCTGGCCGACGCCATCCGCAAGGCGTTCGAGCCGATCCCGAACACGTCGTCCCCCGTGCCGATCAAGCCGCCCCGTACCAGCGGCACGGTCGTGGTGCGGGAAAAGAAGGAGCTGGGCCAGCTCCATCTGTGCCTCGGCGTGCCGTGCTTCGGAGCGCCGCCCGAGAGGCGCTACCGGGAATACGTCCTCAACACGCTTCTCGGCGGCACCATGTCCTCGCGCCTGTTCCAGCACATCCGCGAGGAGCGCGGCCTGGCCTACTCGGTCTTCTCGTCGGTCAACTCGTTCCTGGACAGCGGCAATCTCATGGTGTACGCGGCGACCTCGCCCGAGTCGGGCAAGGAGGTCGTCGAGCTGATCCTGCAGGAGTTTCGCAGGTTGAAGGAAGGGCCGGTCGGCCAGAGCGAGCTGCAGATGGCCAGGGACCACCTCAAGGGGAGCCTGATGCTGTCGCTCGAGAGCAGCAGCAGCCGCATGTCGAACCTGGCGCGGCAGGAGTTCTACTACGGCCGCCAGTTCACCGTGAACGAGATCCTGGCCGGCATCGACGCCGTCTCCAGCGACGACCTCCTGCGCCTGTCGCGCGAGATCTTCGACCCGTCGACCTGCACCCTCGCCGTCCTGGGCCAGACCAGCGGCCGCGGTCTGGAGAAGGTCGAGCTGACATTCTAATGCTCCGTCCGCGGATGCTCATTCTGACGGCGTCGCTGCTGGTCGCTGTCGGTGGTTCTGTGCCGGCGGACGGCCCCGTCGCGACCAGCGAGATGTTCGGGCCGGAGGCCCCCAGGGGTCTTTCGGTGCAGGCGGACCCGCGCGCGAAGGAGACCCTGTACAGGCCGGCGTACGACACGTGGACCCTTTACGACCTGCGGATCTATCCGATCCTGCGCCGCGCCGAGGACGGGACGAGGTCGCTCCTCCTCTACGTCAGCACGCAGGGTGACCGGCGGATCGGCATGAAGTCGCTGGACCTGGAGATCGACGGCTCGGCGCTGACCGTGGCGCTGAAACATTCGGACGTGAAGGCCGACACGAGCGGCTGCCGCATCATGGAAAATGTCCTCCTCGAGGGGCACGATGAGCTGATCCGGAGACTGGCGGTCGCACGGGAGGCCAGCGTCTCGGTGGTCGGAGTCCGGAGCACCCACCGGTACCGGCTGAGCGAGGAGGAGATCGCGAACTTCGCGCAAATCGTGGCGCTTTACGGGGCCGAGAGCCTGCCCGAACCCGAGAAGTCGAAGGCATCGCCGGAGGCCGGGTCGGAGAAGAAGGGGCTGACGAACCCTCGACTCATCCGCAGCACCCGGGTCAATCCGGAGTTCCCGGTGATGGCCCGCGACAAGATGGCCCGCGGGAAGGTCACGCTGCACGCCGTCGTGCGGGAGGACGGCTCGGCGGACGTCGTCGATGTGCTGAAATCTTCGGCGCGCTACTGCGGCTTCGAGCAGGCCGCCATCGACGCCCTCCGCCGGTGGCGCTACGAACCCGGGCGGCAGGACGGCAGGCCGGTGGACATGTACTTCACCATCGATTTCGACTTCATCTGGCGGTGATCCGAGTGCCGGACTCCGAGCTCGTCGTCACGATCATCCGCTCACGCGAGAACCCGGACCTGCCGCTGCCGGAGCCTGCCACGCCGGGAAGCGCCGGAGTGGACCTGCGCGCCTGCGTGCCCCAGCCGGTGGTCCTTCTGCCGGGGCGGCGGGCGCTGATCCCGACCGGCTTCTGCGTCGCCCTGCCCCCGGGATACGAGGGGCAGGTGCGGCCGCGCAGCGGCCTGGCGCTCCGGCACGGCCTGACGATGCTGAACACCCCCGGAACGATCGACTCCGACTACCGCGGCGAGATCGCGGTGATCGCGATCAACCTCGGTCAGGAGCCGGTCACCATCAGTCGCGGCGACCGGATCGCCCAGCTCGTGGTCGCACCGGTGACACGCGCCCGCTTCGTTCTGGCCGAAGAGCTTCCGCCGACCGGCCGCGCCGCCGGCGGTTTCGGGCACACCGGACACAGCTGATCAATTCGTCCGCTGGACACGCTTGGCCGCCGGACCGGCTCCGACATCGGTTACAATCCGCACGCACGCTCGGGACCTTCCTCAGTAAGGGGACGATGAGCATCCGGCTGGTGGTGCTGGGGAGCGGCAGCGCGGGGAACGCCACCTGCATCGAGGGGGGCGGGGCGCGGGTCCTGCTCGACGCCGGGTTCTCCTGCCGCGAGCTCCAGGCGCGGCTGCGCGCGGTCGGGGTCGAGCCGCAGCGATTGGACGCGCTGGTGATCACCCACGAGCACGCCGACCACATCCGCGGGGCGGCGCTGTTCTCGCAGACCCACAAGGTCCCGCTCTATTGCACCGCGGCGACCTTTCGCGCCGCCGGACTCGCGCGTGCGGGGATTCATGGCCACGGGGTGTTCGCGCATGTGGCCGTGGAGCCGGGGATGGCCTTCGAGATCGGCGGGCTGCGGCTCCGGCCGTTTTCGGTGCCGCACGACGCGGCGGACACGGTCGGGTACGCCGTCGAGTGTGACGGCGGGCGGTTCGGCTACGCCACCGACCTGGGCCACGACGCCATGCCCGTGCGCGAGGCGCTCCGGAACTGTGATCTATTGATGCTCGAGTCGAACCACGATGTCGAGATGCTGCGCCGGGGGCCGTATCCTCAAGTCGTGAAGGAGCGGGTGCTGGGCCGGCACGGACACCTGGACAACGAAACGGCGGCCGCGCTCCTGTGCGACGTGGCGACCGACAGGACGCGACGGATCATCCTGGCGCACCTCAGCCGGACGAACAACCGTCCGGAGCTGGCGCTTAAGGCGGCGCGCCGCGAGTTCGAGCGCCGCGGACGGAAGGCCCCCGTTCTGCACCCGGCGGCGCAGGCGGCCCCTTCGGGCTGGTTCGACGCATGATGCGAGGTCCGAGATGATCCCGCGCTACTCGCGTCCCGAGATGGCCCGCGTCTGGGACGATGGACACAAGTTTCAGAAGTGGCTCGACGTCGAGATGGCGGTGTGTGACGCGCTCGCCGACCGCGGGCTGATCCCGAAGCAGGCGGCGGCGAACATCCGGGCCCGGGCGCGCTATGACGTCGCGCGCGTGCGCGAGATCGAGGCGACGGTGCAGCACGACGTCATCGCCTTCATCACCAACGTCGCCGAGCACGTCGGCCCGGACGCCCGGTACATCCACCTGGGCCTGACGAGCAACGACGTCGTCGACACCGCCCTGGCGCTTCTGATGATCGAGGCGTCCGAGCTGCTCATGAAGGATCTGGAGGGGCTGGCCAGCGCCATCGAGAAGCGGGCCTTCGAGCACAAGAACACCGTGATGGTCGGCCGCACCCACGGCGTCCACGCCGAGCCGATGACGTTCGGGCTGAAGCTGGCGTTGTGGCACAGCGAGGTGCGGCGCAGCATCGACCGCCTGAGCGTCGCGCGGCGGCACGTGGCGGTCGGCAAGCTCTCCGGCGCGGTCGGGACCTTCGCGCATCTCGACCCGGACGTGGAGGAAGCCGCCCTCGGGTCGCTGGGTCTCTCGCCCGTCCCGATCGCCTCGCAGATCGTCCAGCGCGACCGGCACGCCGAGTTCCTCGCCGCCCTGGCGATCGCCGCGACGTCGATCGAGAGATTCGCCGTCGAGATCCGCCACCTGCAGCGCACGGAGGTCGGGGAGGTCGAGGAGCCGTTCGGCGCCGGGCAGAAGGGATCGTCGGCCATGCCGCACAAGAAGAACCCCATCGGCAGCGAACAGATGAGCGGCCAGGCGCGGCTGATCCGCGGCTACATGCAGGTGGCGCTGGAGAACATCCCGCTGTGGCATGAGCGCGACATCTCGCACTCCTCGGCCGAGAGGGTGATCCTGCCCGACGCCACCATCCTGCTCGACTACATGATCCACCGCTTCACGCGGATCGTCTCCGGGATGGTCGTGCATCCCGACGCGATGCGCCGGAACCTGGAGCGCACCGGCGGCCTGATCTTCTCGGGCACGGTCCTGGTGGAGCTGGCCAAGAAAGGCGTGACGCGCGACGAGGCGTACGGCTGGGTGCAGAAGGCGGCCATGGACGCGCAGGCCGGCCAGGGGGACTTCAAGGCGCTCCTCCTGAAGGACCACAACATCACCACCCGTCTCTCCGCGCAGGAGATCGATCGTTGCTTCGACGTCCAGCACCACCTGCGCCACGTCGACGCCCTGTTCAAGCGGACGTTCGGGCGGGCGTAAAGGCCGTCGCCGGCCGTTCCGCCGCCGCGGCCTGGATCGGCGTCGCCCTTCCTCTCTTCTTTCTCGCGGCGGCTGCACCACCGGAAGCGTCCGCGGCCGCATCGGATGCGGCGCTGCGCGCTCTCGTCGGTCAAATTCTCTACGTCCACAACCCCACCACCGTGCGCACGCGTGGCGGCGGCAACCTGAGCGTCGACCTGCCACGCGGTCAGGCGGTCGTCCTCATCGAGCTCCACGGCGACCGGGCGATCCTGGCGCCGGGTCCGGCCGACGCCGGTCTCCTGCGCGCCTACGGCGTGCGCAGGCCGCCTCGTTACACGGCCAGCCCGGCGCAGCTTACGGCCGACTTCTTGCCGGCGCCGGCCTGGGCGAAGGCTCGCGAAGAAGGAGCGCGGCGCATTCGCGAGCACTGGCCCGCTCTCACGGCGGACCACGTCCTGAAGATCTTCCTCGGTGAGCCGTTCGTCGGCCTGACGGAGGAGCAGGCGGACGAGGCGGTCGGCCGCGCCGTCCTGGTCCGTGAGCCCATCGCGGGCGAAGATGGAGCGGTCACCTGGACGATCGGCCGGCGCCCGCGCGCGGCCGAGTTGCGCGTCTATACCGAAGCACGCGAGCGCGGCGCGCGCGCCCGGACCTTCGAGGAATTTCTCTCGACGCGGACGCGTGCGGTGCTGACGTTCCGGGGCGGTGTGCTCGTCTCCATCGACACCCCCGAGGGCCAGACACCCGGCCTCAACTGGCCGTGAACCTTCGCTCGACACAGCCGCACCCTCCGCGGGAGACAGGTCGCGCTCTTGGCGATTCGCGCGCGAGGGCGCGGGACAGGATCGAGGCCTCGTGTTCGGCAGCGCTTCGTGTCCTAAGGTGAGGCTGGCTCCTCGGCGGTGCTGTCGCGCGTGGCCGCGGCCTCCCGGCTTGTGTTATTCTTGCGGGCGTTTCCGCGGCCCGGAGGCCCCTTCTTGAAAGCTCGCGTGTATGTCACCCTCAAGCGGGGCGTGCTCGATCCCCAGGGAAAGACCGTCTGCGCGTCGCTGCATCAGCTCGGCTACCGCGAGGTGACCGACGTGCGGGTCGGCAAGTTCATGGACATCACCCTCGGGGGGCTGCCCCGCAGGGAGGCGGAACAACGGCTCAAGGCGATGTGCGAGAAGCTCCTCGCGAACACGGTGATCGAAGACTACCGCTTCGAGATCTATGAGGAGTGAGGGAACCGGGTGAAGTTCGGCATCGTCGTCTTCCCTGGCTCCAATTGCGACCACGATGTCTACCACGTGGCCAAGCACGTCCTCGGCCACGAAGCCGCCTTCCTGTGGCACAAGGACACGACCTTCGCCGGCGTCGACTGCGTGGTGCTGCCGGGTGGATTCGCCCACGGTGACTACCTGCGCGCCGGAGCCATCGCGCGCTTCTCGCCGATCATGAAGGCGGTGGAGGCGTTCGCGGCGCGCGGCGGTCTGGTGTTCGGCATCTGCAACGGTTTCCAGGTGCTGGCCGAGGCGGGGCTGCTCCCCGGGGCGCTGGTCAAGAACGCCGGGCTCAAGTACGTCTGCCGGGATGTCTACGTGCGGGCCGAGCGCCAGGACACGCCCTACACGTCGAGGATCAAGCAGGGAACGGTGCTGAGGATCCCGATCGGGCACGGCGAGGGCTGCTACTACGCTCCGGAGGAAGGGCTTCAAGAATTGGAGGAGAAGCGGCAGGTCGTGTTCCGTTACTGCGACGAGAGTGGGCAGGTGACGACCGGCTCCAATCCCAACGGATCCCTGCGCGCCATCGCCGGCATCTGCAATGCGCGCGGCAACGTGCTCGGGATGATGCCCCATCCCGATCGCTGTGCCGAGGAGGTCCTGGGGAACGCCCAGGGCCGGCGCATCTTCGATTCGATCGTGTACGCCTGGGAGCAGGCGCGCCGGCAGCGCATCTAGGCTGAGGATGCTGGAGCACGCATGGTCCTGAGAGTTCTGAAACGGCTGCTCGCCGGCGGGGAGCGGGTCGACTACTCCAAGGTGGGGCGCAACGATCCCTGTCCCTGCGGCAGCGGCGCGAAGTTCAAGAACTGCTGCATCGAAAAAGTAGAGAAGAAGATGCGCGCCGAACGCGATGCCAGACTGTTCGGCTCGCGCAAGGGGTGAAATGGAACCTTCCGTGACGCGCGATCTGGCCCTCGCGCACGGTCTGACGGCCGAAGAGTACGACCGCGCGGTCCAGGCGCTCGGCCGAACGCCCACCTACGCCGAGCTGGGTATCTTCTCCGTCATGTGGTCGGAGCACTGCTCCTACAAGAGCAGCCGCGTGCATCTCAAGAAACTCCCGACGGAAGGACGCCGCCTGATTCAGGGGCCGGGCGAGAACGCCGGTGTCGTCGCGATCGGAGACGGGATCGCGGCCGTCTTCAAGATGGAGAGCCACAATCACCCGTCGTACGTCGAACCGTACCAGGGGGCGGCCACCGGCGTCGGCGGCATCTTGCGCGATATCTTCACCATGGGGGCGAGACCGATCGCCTCGCTCAATTCGCTGCGCTTCGGGTCGCTCGAGCACCCTCGCACTCGGTACCTCGTGGGCGGTGTCGTCTCCGGTATCGCCGGGTACGGCAACAGCATCGGCGTACCGACGGTCGGCGGCGAGATCTACTTCCACCCCTCCTACAACGGCAACATCCTGGTCAACGTCTTCAGCCTCGGGATCGCGCGCCTGGAGAAGATCCACAAGGGCACAGCGTCGGGTCCCGGCAACCCGGTCATCTACGCCGGCTCGAAGACCGGGCGCGACGGTATCCACGGCGCGTCGCTTCTGGCGTCATCCGAGTTCGACGCCGCCTCCGAGTCGAAGCGTCCGACGGTTCAGGTGGGCGACCCGTTCACCGAGAAGCTCCTGCTCGAAGCCTGTCTCGAGGTCATGAAGTCGCCCGGGGTCGTCGTCGGGATCCAGGACATGGGCGCGGCCGGTCTCACCTGCTCGACCGTCGAAATGGCGGCGCGCGCCGGCACCGGCATGGAGATCGACCTCGACAAGGTGCCCCTGCGCGAAGAAGGGATGACCCCTTATGAAATTCTCCTGTCGGAGTCGCAGGAGCGGATGCTCCTCGTGGCCACGCCGCAGACCGAGAGGCGCGTGCGCGAGGTGTTCGCGAAGTGGGACCTGGACGCCTCGGTCGTGGGCCGGGTCACCGACACGGGGCGCGTGCGCGTGTTCTTCAAGGGACATCAGGTCGCCGACGTGCCGGCCCATGCCCTGGTCGACGACGCGCCGCGCTACAGGCGTCCCAGCGCCCGCCCGTCGTGGCAGGAAGCGCTCGCGAATCTGGACAGAGACGTGATCAAGGACATCGAGGACGGGACCAAGACCCTCCAGGCGCTCTCGACGTCCCTCAATCTCTGCAGCCGGGAGGAGGTCTACACCGAGTACGACCACATGGTGCGGAGCAACACGGTCGTGAGGCCCGGGTCGGACGCGGCGGTCATCCGGCTGAAGGGGACGAAGGTCGCCCTGGCGCTCACGGTCGATTGCAATGCGCGTTATTGCTACCTCGATCCGGCCGAGGGCGCGCGCCTGGCCGTGGCGGAAGCGGCGCGCAACCTGGCCTGCGCCGGCGCCTGGCCTCTCGGCACGACCGATTGCCTGAACTTCGGCAATCCGGAGAAGCCGGAGGTGATGTGGCAGTTCGAGAGGGCGATCGAGGGGATTGCCGACGCGTGCCGGGTCCTGGATGCGCCCATCGTCGGCGGCAACGTCTCGTTCTACAACGAGACCGAAGGAAAGGGAATACATCCCACCCCCACTATCGCCATGGTCGGGTTCCTGGAGGACGTCAAGGGGGCGCTCACGCAGTGGTTCAGGAAGGAGGGGGACCTCGTCTTTCTCCTCGGTGAGCCGGCGGGAAGCCTTGCCGGAAGCGAGTACCTGGCGCTCCTGCACGGTCTCGAGGCGGGCCGCCCCCAGCCGGTCGATCTGGCGCGCGAGAAGGCTCTCCACGACCTCGTGCGCGCCGTGCGCGACTCGGGCCTTGTCGTATCCGCCCACGACTGCTCGGAGGGTGGCCTGGCCTTCGCCCTCCTCGAGTGCTGCATCACCGCCCCCGGTGCCGCGGTCGGCGCCGGGATCAATCTGGAAGGGAAAGGTCGACTCGATGAGATCCTGTTCGGCGAGGCCCCGACGCGCGTCATCGTCTCGGCGCCGCCCGAGGCACGCGCGAGGCTCGAGCAGAAGGCCCACGCCGCCTCCGTGCCAGTCCATCTCATGGGAACCGTCGGCGGCTCGCGGCTGACGGTCGTGGCCGGGGGTGACCGCGTCATCGACCTGGAAATCGCCCCCGCCAGGGCCGCATGGCGCGCGGCTCTCGCGGGTCACCTCAAGAGCTGACGGACGGCTCCTGGGTTTTGCCGGCCTTCTTCCTGAGCGACGAATATCCGGTGCCTTCACCCGCCTCGCGGCTCTCGGGGAAGCCGAGATGTCGCCAGCCGGGGGCGAGGACGTTCCCCAGGCCGTCGGTCATGCCGTGGAAACCGCCGAGGACCCAGCGGACTTTCGGATAGCCGCTCTGGGACAGGAGGGTCGCCGCCATCTCGGCGCGCGGGCCGGCCTTGCAGCCGACCACGATTGGCGTGTGCTCCGGCACGCTGGCCCGGACGACGTCGAGGAAGTCGGGGTTGGGATCCAGCCGCTGCATCAGAGGGTTCGGCGTGCCGATCGGGATGTTGATCGCGCCTCGAGGGTGACCCTCGGCGAACTCCTGCTCGGTGCGCACGTCGATGTAGACGGTCTCCCCGTCCGATTCCATGATGTCCCGCGCCTGCTTCACATCGATCTGTTCAGGTGCCATGATCCACCTCGTGGCTCGACCTCATGTCATTGTACCGCCTTTGAGGCGGAGCGTGGCCGCCGCGATGGCGCCGGAACGGCGTCGATCAGCCGGCGGGCGCGCCGGAACACGTCGTGCCACATGGCGCGCGTCAGGAGGCCGGTATTGGTATTGCGGCGGCTCGGGTGGAAAGAACAGAGGAGCGCTACGCCGTCCGGCAGGCGGGTCAGTGCACCGTGGGCGAACCTCGGCCACTCGAATGGTCCGGTCCTGTCCCGTAAACCTGCGGCCTTGAGATAGCTTTCGAAGGCGACCCGGCCCAGGGCTACGACGACCCGGACGCGTCGCAGCAGGCGGATCTCGGCCTCGAGGTAGGGGCGGCAGGCGGCAAGCTCACGAGGCGTTGGCTTGTTGTCGGGCGGCGCGCAGCGGGCGGCCGCGTCGACGTAGCAGTCGTCAAGCCGCAGGCCGTCGTCGATCGAGCGAGAGGTCGGCCGGCTCGCGAATCCGAATCGGTGGAGGGCTTCGTACAGCCAGTCGCCGCTCGAATCACCGGTGAACACACGGCCGGTGCGGTTCCCGCCGTGCGCCGCGGGCGCGAGGCCGACGATCAAGAGGCGCGCGCGCGGGTCCCCAAAACCCGGGACCGGCCGGCCCCAGTACGTCCAGTCGCGAAACTCGCGCTTCTTCACCCGGGCGATGCGCCGGCAGTGGCCGCGCAGCCGCGGGCAGCGTTCGCACGAGATGACGGCCCGCCGGACGGCCTCGAGATTCGGCCATGTCCGGGTGTTGCGACGGAATCGGCTCATGTCAGGCGGCGGAGGTTCGGAGTCTCGTCAACTGACCACGGACGAGTACACCTGCGGCTGGCAGCCAGTTTGCTAGTGAGTGGATTGGGGGGTTCAGCGGACCCGGCCGGCCGCCGGGACCGCTGGCGGGGCAGCGCCCAAGGAGGTACCGACATGAAGCAAGTCCTGAGGATCGTCGTGGTGATGGCGCTGGGGCTCGTTCTGGCGACCCCGGCGCTTGCCGATCGCCGTGCCCACTACCGGGGACATTCTGTCCGCGTCGTCAGGGGAGGATACCACACCGTCTACTACTCCCCTTATTCCCGGCCAAGGTATCGTGCGAGCCTCTTCTTCGGGTTTGGAGTGCCTTTCTTCGCGCCGGCACCCGTGTACCTGTCCCCACCCGCTCCAATCGTGGTGGGGCCTGGCTATTGTGAGCCGGTCTGGGTCCCGGGCCACTACGTCTACGACGAGGGCGCGCGCGTCCACGTCGCGGGGTATTGGTCCCGCTGAGTGCCAGAGGCTTCCGGTGCGCGGCCCCCTGCCGCCCTCCGCTACGGCCGCGATCCGCTCGGGCCACGATCGACTCGGTTGACCGGCTCCCACCGGGCATGGTAAAAATCGCGTCCCCTGCGGGCAACCAGACCGGAGGACCGCGTCGATGCTTCGGCCCACCCTACGTTCGAGCGTCCTGACCCCGCTCCTGACACTTCTTATTGTCGCGGCGCCGGCGGCCCTCGCTTCCCGTGCCTTTGCACTGGCGCTCGACCTGAACGCCAAGGGGCGCACCGACACCGACAAGGACCGGGACTCCTACAACAAGCCGGCGGAGCTTTTCGCGTTCTGGGGCATCAAGGACGGGATGAGAGTGATGGACCTGTTCCCCGGCAACGGATACCTGACGCTCCTCCTGAGCCAGGCGGTCGGACCGAAGGGGAAGGTGATCGGGTTCGCGTCCTACGATCACGAGTCGTTCGACAAACGCTTCAAGCCGCTCGGGCTCGCGAACCTCGAGGAGGTCGTGATGCCGGAGCCGCAGGGGTTCGGAAGCGACCTGACGAAGGCGCTGGCCAAGCTGCCGGCCGGATCATTCGACGCGGTGCTCACCATCCGCAATTACCACGATCTGCAGAACCCCGCCGAGGCGCTGGGGGAGATCAAGCGGATCCTGAAGACAGGCGGGACCCTCGGAATCATCGACTCGCGCACCGCGAGCGGCCGCGACGTCCCGAACCACCGCATCGCCGACGACGTCATCATCCGCGAGGTGTTGCAGGCCGGCTTCAGCCTCTCGGGAGTCTCGCAGATGCTCTCGAACCCGAAGGACGATTACAGCAAGGGTTACTGGGACGCTCGCTGGATCATCGATCAGTCCTGCCTGAAGTTCACGCGTTGACGCCGGGCCTACGGGCCGCCACATCATTGCGGGGCGGCGCGCCGCCCCGGACGGTACCGTCTCAGGCCGAACGCTTCAGGACGACGAACGTGATGTCGTCCTGCCGCGGCGAAGCGGCGCAGTGACGCTCGACCGCTGCGGCGACGCGGTTCACGATCGCCTCCGGGGTCGCGGACAGATCCTGCCGCACGATGTCGATCAGGCGCGCCTCGCCGAACTCCTCGTCCGAGGCGCCGCGTCCCTCGGTGGCGCCGTCGCTGAAACAGACCACGACGTCACCGGGAAGAATCTCCAGGGTGCGGGTCTCGAAGGACGCGTTGGCCAGCAGGCCCAGGGGCGGGCCGGTCGCGGCGAGTCTCTCGACGTCCGCGGAGGCG
>QHXX01000012.1 GCA_003223135.1 Acidobacteriota bacterium
CCTGCGAGCCCACCATCACGCTGGCTCCCACGTCGCGAATGTTCGACCAGCTCAGGCCCCGGTCGTGCGAGACCGCGATCATGGGATGCCCGGTGCCGTCCGCCCAGCCGAAATAGACGGTCCCGTCGCTGGCGATTCCGACCGATGGGTCGGTGTCGCCCGCGACGCTCCCCGCGATCGGGCGCACGTCCCAGGTGATGCCGTTGTCTTCCGAGACAACGGCGGCCTGGAGCCCGTTGCAGCCCTTGTTGGGGACATAAGCCGTGCCGCGGCTGGGGGTGTTGCTGAAGTCCACCTTCACGTGCCCGTGCAACCCGCCGCATTCTGTCAGGTCGTAGATCGGCACGCCCGCGCCGAACGTCACCCCGCCGTTGTCGCTGCGCGCGCAAAAGGCCGTGGCGATGTCCTGCGAGCAGTAGTAAACCGCATTCGGGTACAGGGGCGGCGGGGGTGTCAGGAGCGGAGCGTGGAACGGGCCGTCGCCAATCGTCTGGTGATCGACGCCGGAAGGAATACCGCCGCCCTGGCTCGGCGTCCAGTCCGTGCCGTCGTTGTTGGTGAAGGCGGTGAGGCTGTCCTGCCCCGTCAATTGCGAAACGAACGTCCGCCCGGTGATGTGGTCGGTGAACAGGATCGGATCGAGCGTCACCGTCGACGTCGTCGCAAAGCTGACATCCTGCCAGGTGGCCGTCGCCGGCGAGGTGCAGTCATCGAAACTGATCCTCGAGGTTCTCAGCACCCCCGTGAACATCACCTTGTCGGTATTCCAGTTGCATCCGATGGACGGCTCGTCGCTGCCAGGAGATTGCAGCGTCGTCACATGATTGAAGTAGGTGACCGGTTCGGTTCCCGGCGGAGGGGTCACGATGTTTTGATGCTGGAGCTCCGCCTTGGCGCTGTAGCCGGCCGCCGGGGCAAAGGGGACGCCGGTGACCGTGTAGGTGCCCGCCGGTGGGTTGCTCAACGTCACCAGCTCGGTCTGTTGGGGACTGTTCCCGGAACTGGCGATGAGCCCGCCCGTGGGGCCGTACACCTCCAGGTCCCAGTCACCGGCCGTAGGCGTGAGCGTGATTTTGATGGAGTACGGGCCGAAAGCTGCCGACGGCGGGATGATGTTTAATCTGAAATTGTCGCACGCCGAGTTGTTCGGGCCGCCGCAGCCTCCTGCCGTCGGAGGCATCACATTGCCGGTCCACGACACCGTGGGAATGCTCTCCGAGACCGTTCCACTCGGCGGGGTCGCGGCAAGCGCAGTGCCGGTCATCGCTGCAAGGGCCAGCGCCGTCCAGATCACCAGGGCACAGCCAAACAGGCGACGTCGTGTCTCCATCACACACCCCCTTATTCGTTGTCTCGTTCGAAGCCAATCGGGGGCGGGCACCATTGCGATCGGGTCCGTGAACCTGACACGCCGTCGTGAGTCCTTCATGATGCCCCTCCTGATGGCAGGAGCCGGTCGCTGTGCTCACACGACCGCTCTACCCGCTTGAAGAGTGCGACCGGGGGGTTGAAGGATTCTTGAATTCGTTTCGGGAGCCTGGCGAAATCTACGGGTAACTCGTTGAAAAGGCAGGAGCAAGAGTAACCAGAATATTCCTCCGCGATCGTGTATTTCGAGAGGTCAGTAACCCTCGCGCCGCGTCGCGATTCGCAGCGATGCGAGCGCCGGCCGTCTGCGGTCGTACGTCGGAGTAACAGTCCGAGGGGCTTTAGGGAAGATAATCGCCGACTCTGTCGTCGAGCCGAAGGGTGCGATCGCCGCGCCAGGTCTCGATCGACATCGTCCAATGCCTCGTCTCGTCCCCCTGACACACCGGGACTCTCTCGTCGGACTTGACGCGGACCGCGTAGACTTCGTGGGGACGGACGATCGTTCGCACCACGCTGTCCAGGTCACGACCCCGCGTGACTCTCGAGAGGCATCGATACCATCCCGTGACCAGCGTCTGCGCCAGCGGCGAGGCGGAGTTCAGATGATACGTCCACGCCAGAAGCGGCGGCTCGAATTTCAGGAGAATCTCCCGATCCGGGTCGATCCAGAAGGACGTGGGGCGCGGGTTCGTCGGGACGGCAGGGATGGGCGAGTCCGACTCGATGCTCCGCTGCAGGGTGGTCACGAGCCTGTCGACCCGCTTGTGCCAGCGATAGTAGGCGAACTGATCCACCAGCAACGCGAAGGCGCACAAGGATCCGAGCACGAGAACGAAGCGCAGCCATATCCCGCTCCGTGGGACGGCCGCGCCGCACGCCAGCAGGGCGGCCAACGTCACCATGACCAGGAAGACACGCCGGCCCTCCCCCACCGCGACACGCTGAATGAAATAGAACAGAAGGCATGCCAGACCGCCGAGAAGCAACGTGAAGAACACCGTCCTGAGCAGATCGTTCCCCATCAGGATCCCCATGTTCTCGTCGTCTTCTTCCCGCCGGTACGCGGCGGGGTCCCGCTCGCGCAGGATCGATTCGATCCAACCATACTCATCCGGCTGAGCCGACTCGCCGAGGAAACGCTGCCTCATCTTCACGGGAGCCTCATCCGGCGACCTCTTGTCGTGAGACACACCGCGGCGACGTTGATCGCACAGCAAATCCGGTGCCAGAGTCGCGCCTGCGTTCCTCTTGTCCGGTAGACGGCGATCCTTCAAATGCTTACGGCGCGGGGTCCGGGGGCCTTCGAGCCCGGAGACGAGATGACGGGCGGGGCGATCTGTCCACAGTTGGGGACTCCCCGGACAAGCGTGCGGACATCCCCCTGCACGCTTCGTTTCTGTGACGGCAGGTCTGGCGTGGCGCGCCCGGAGATGCTCGAACCCCCGATCGGTGGTGGGTCGCCGGCTTTGCGACGAGCAACGGCTTGAACCCCCGCTCCTTTCGAAGAAAAATGTCCGGGTCGGCCACCCCCGAACGTTCATGGAGCGGATGACACACATTCTCGAGGAGGTCTCAGATGAGCGAGTTCGTTTTTCTGTACCGCGGCGAGACGGACATCAAGAAGCTGAGCCCGCAGGAGGCGCAGCAGTCGATGCAGCAGTGGATGGCCTGGTTCAAGGAGCTCGAGAAGAAGGGCAAACTGAAGAGTATCGGCCAGCCGCTGGAGCGCGCAGGGAAGGTGGTCGGAGGGAAGGCGAAGCCGGTCACCGACGGACCGTACGCGGAAACCAAGGACATCATCGGCGGCTACTCCCTCATCGAGGCCCGCAACCTGGATGAGGCGGCCGAGCTCGCCGCGGGCTGCCCCGGCATCCAAAGAGGCGGCCTCGTCGAAGTGCGCCCGGTGATGCCTCTGAACATGTGATGGATCCAGCCGAGCACCTGTTCCGGCAGGAGGCGGGGCGCCTCGTCGCGATTCTCACGCGCCTGTTCGGAGTCCACAATCTGGCCCTGGCAGAAGACGTCGTGCAGGACGCCTTCTGCCGGGCGCTGGAGTCCTGGAAGTTCCACGGCCTGCCGAAGAACCCGTCGGCGTGGCTCATGACGACGGCGAAGAACCGTGCGCTCGAGATCCTGCGGCGCGAGGGCACGGCGCGCAAGTTCGCGCCGGAGCTCGGACGTCTTCTCGAGTCTGAATGGACGCTCGCCCCGGCCGTCGAAGAGCACTTCGAGCCCGCCGCGATCCAGGACGGCCAGCTGCGCATGATGTTCTCCTGCATCCACCCCGGAATTCCCGAGGAGACGCAGCTGGCGCTGATTCTTCATCTGTTGTGTGGATTCAGCGTGGAGGAGACGGCGGCCGCCTTCCTCAAGAAAGCGGCCGCGATGGAGAAGCGAATCGGGCGCGCGAAGAAGACTCTCGCAGGGTCGAGGCGCCTGTTCAACCTGGCGGGCGCCGGCGACGTCGCCGAGCGGCTGCCCGCCGTGCTGCGCGCCCTCTATCTGCTGTTCAACGAAGGCTACCACGGCGCCTCCGCCGAGTCGCCGGTGCGGGGAGAGCTGTGCGCCGAGGCGCGGCGGCTGGTCTCGCTGCTCGTGGACAACCCGCAGACCACGACGCCCGCGGCGCACGCGCTCACAGCACTTCTCTGCTTCCTCGCCGCGCGCCTGCCCGGCCGATTGGACGCGGCGGGGAATCTCACGTTACTCGTCGATCAGGATCGCTCGTCCTGGGACCGCGCGCTGATCGCGGAGGGGCGCCGGCAGCTCGGGTTGTCCGCGGCCGGCAGCGAAGTGACCGCCTACCATCTCGAGGCGGCCATCGCGGACCTTCATGCGCGCGCGGCGCGTCCCGAAGACACCGATTGGAGCGGCATCATCGCTCTCTACGACATGCTGATGAAGATCCAGCCGTCGCCTGTCGTGGCGCTCAATCGCGCCGTGGCCCTCGCCCAGCGCGACGGCCCCGGGCGCGGGCTCGAGGCGATCGCGCTGATCACGGACCGCGAGCGCCTCGCCCGTTATCCGTTCTATTTCGCCGCGATGGGAGAGTTCGAGCTGCGTCTGGCGCGACGGGACGAGGCGCGGGAGCATTTTCAGGCGGCCTTGACGCTGGCGCGCAACCCGGTGGAGAGGCGCTTCCTGGAGGGACGCGTCCGGGAGTGCGGCGACGTCTCCCCGAGGCGCTGCCCAAAATCGCAGCCAACTGTCCGCTCCCGCGCCCCTCGAACGTTCCCCTGACGATCCCGGCCGATCGCGCATAAAGATGGCGCGCCCGGAGGGGCTCGAACCCCCGACCACCGGATTCGAAGTCCGGTGCTCTATCCAGCTGAGCTACGGGCGCGTCGTTGCCAGGTGACACCTTATACGATTCGGGCGACTTCCCGCCGATGCGTCAGGGCTCGCCTGGGAAATATTGATTCAACCAAAGTCGGAGCGAGTCCGTGTGGTGAATATCGTTGATCAAGTAGGGACGGAGCTCTGTCTCAAACCGTTCCTGCAAAATGTGCTTGTCCAACAGTCCCCTCCGAGCCAGGAATTCCACATCGAAGCGATCGCGCGCACTATTTCTGCCGAGTTTCGCGAGCACGAGATCATGGATTTCGAAGGCGAGGAGCCGGAGACGAGTGAAGCCTTGGGGAGTCAAATCAGTCAGTCTCGAAGCGTAAGCCTCCGGATACTCTGCGACTGTTACCGCGTGAAAATGCAGTCGGTGTCTTTGGGCGATCTCGCTTCCTTCGCCTGCAATCCTGAGGAGTTCCCCCACGGCTCCTGCGGCCGTGAACGCAATGAAGTCGACATCCCCCGTGGTTAGGGTACGTCCCCACCGGGCAACGAGTACGAATCCGCCCAAACAGTGAACTTCAACGGATTGGCTCAACGCACGATCAACATCTCGAAGAAAGCTGAGCCATGGCTCTGGGATCTCAACTGGCATAAGGCAAGTGTTCGGGCTGTAGGTCCGTGAGGAGGTTCCAGTGTCCTGCCGCCTCAGATTGCTTGCTTCTCAACCACGTTCGTAATCCCTCGGAGGCGTGTCCTTGGCCAAATGTCTCCTCCCGGGCAAGGCGGCTGGGCTCAAGCCCCTCTTCCAGATGGCGCAGGTCTTGCCGGCGCCTCTCGAATTCTTGCTTGCTCTCCGCAACCTTGCGAGCCAGGGAAACCACGAAACCGAGCCGATTTTGGAGATCCCGTGCCTTCGCACACGCAACGAGTTGCTCCCAGTTGAGCCCGTCGTAGTGAAGCACCAGCCAGGGGAGAGCCTCGACCAAGCGGGGCTCCAGATCCTCGAACGCCAAACCTGCCAGCAACACTTCCGCCGGATGGAGCCGGGTCCCAGGCCGCTTTCGGTAGGCGAAGCCCGGATAGTCTAGTCGTGCCAGTTGTGCCTCGAACCACTCGTTCGTGAGTCGCCCCCTCGACGCAGACGTTTCCATGACTGGGAGCATGGTCGCCGGCAGGTCGAGCAGGCGCGCCAACCGACGAACAAGATGAGACGGCAGGTGACGTTTCCCGGTCTCTAGGAGTGAAAGGTACGCTTGTGTAACTCCGAGTCTTTTGGCAAGGCGCACCTGTGTCCACCCCGCCCTCTCTCTGGCTTCCTTGAGAAATGTACCTTTCATAGCAAAGACAATGTATAACATGGCTTGTTATATGTCAACTCCATGAGTGTTTGCTCCATGGCACGAAAACGAGTGGGCTGTGGCTATTCTTGTGACCGACTTTCGCATGGGGCCTGACGGAAAGCCACAGAACGGCGGCACTTAGTAGGTAATGACACGCGGACGGCATCGCCGGCCAGTTGGACCTCAAGAATCACTGAGACTTCCAGGCATCTCGAAGAGCGCCTTCGAAGTCCGGTGCTCTATCCTGCTGAGCTACGGGCGCGTGGTTGCGGGAAGTGTATCAGAACACGGTGGTCGTCCGCGCTCCGGTTATTCGCTCCAACACTCTCCCCCATCCGCCAGGAAATGCGCGCACCGCAGGGTTTCCAAGGACCCGTCGGCGCAGCGATGAGGACGGGTCGATTTAAGGTCCGATGACGCTGACGAGCTTCGCGATCTCGGTCGGCCCGGTCAGAGACTGCTCGAGCACGATGCCGATACCTGGCGCGTAGTTCTTCTGGTCGTAGAGTCCAGGCTCGATCCGCGTCGCCTCGAGTGTCGTCAGCGTGTTGCGCAGCTTGCCGTACGGCACGGTGACGGTCCCTCCCCGCTCGACAACCCAGGCGGTGTCCTCGGCCTCCCCGACAAGAAACTCCTGCCGATAGGCATCCGGGATCTGAGGATTCGCCTCCATGATGATTCCGGGCTCGGCATCGTGGACCCCGGCCTGCCACGATCCGGACGTGTCAGTCTTCCCGCTCGCAAGGTACGCCGTCGTATCCTCGCCGAGATACCAGACGTTGCCCTGCTTGTCCTGCGCGTACCAGTCGAACGTCTTCTCGAGCAGCGTGCCGTCGTGGGTGGAGACGTCGCTGACCATCCTTGCGGTAATGCCTTCGATGACCTTCGTCTGGTCGGTGACCGTGACCGTGTCCACCTGGCTCTGGCCGTCCTTGATCCCTTCGTACACCAGCGTTCGACCGATCGGGAGCGGGAAGTAAGGATTGTCGATCACTGCAACGAAGTTCGCGGGGTCGAGCACCGGCTCGTAGGCGGAGCCGGAGGCTCTTGCGTTCGGAACCCACGCGCCAACCGCGAGCACTGCGGTGACGGCCGTCGCCGCCAATAGGGTGAGCAGTCTCCTTGTCATCCGAAACCTCCTTGATTTGGCCTCGTTGATTCGCGATGCTCGCGTACCGAGCTTGATGGTGCCGAACGAACAGTCGTCCCGGGTCCTTCGATGAAATCCGACGGGAAGATGCGCAACTCAGAGGGCCCTGCGGAAGGCGGCACGAAGGATTCTCCACCCGGGAGGCACGGAATTCAAGGAACGCCTGACGAGAGGTCGCAGGGCAGTGTCTGGACGCGCGTCCACCTCTGGCCGGCATCCCGGCGCTGTCGCGACCGACGCTTCTGACCTTGACCGCCCAAACCACCGAGTGACATACTCACTGCATCTGCGTGTCGACAATTGGGGAACTGCCCATGCGCATTGTTCCCATCTTGCTTGCGGCTGGTATTCTCGCCATCGGCCCCGCCTTCGCCCAGTGCACGGACTGCGACGGGGACGGGTACGCCTGGCCCACCGACTGTAACGACGCCGATCCGCTCGTTCACCCCGGTGCTGTCGAGGCCTGTGACGGACGGGATAATGACTGCGATGGACTGATCGACAACGATTCCCGTTGCGCCAACGTGTGCACCTCGCCCGGAAGAGTCGGGACCGGGACAGCGATCACGGCCCCATCAGACACCGTGCGGGCCCCGACGCTGGTCTGGACAGGAACGGAGTATGGCGTCGCATGGGAGGACGGCGATATCTTCTTTGCCCGCCTCGATCCACAGGGAACGAAAATCGGCGCAGATGTCCGCGTCACGAACGATCCCGGAAATTCGCACGGGCCTGTGGTCCTCTGGACAGGAACAGAGTACGGCGTCGTCTGGTACAACACGCCAACTGACAGCTTCTACTTCACCCGGCTGGATCGAGCCGGCGTGAAGATCGGTGCCGACGTCCGTGTCGCCACGACTTTTGGTGCACAAAGCCCAACGGCCGTGTGGACGGGAAATCAGTATGGAATACCCTGGACCAGCTCCCGAGATGGTGAGATTTATTACATCGGACTACATGCAGCAGGCACCCCGGCGTCCGGAGGGCGGATCACGTACGACCCGGGGTACTCCTCGGTCTTCCGGTTGGTTTGGGCCGGCTCCACTTATGGAATCTTCTGGCTTGACGACAGTGGTGGCACCTACACGACCTATTTTGCCCGGCTCGACGAACTGGGAAGCAGAATCGGTCCCGATGTGAAGGTGATGGACGGTTTCATCGCTGGTCAATCCGTTGTGTGGACCGGGACGCAATATGGAATCGCCTGGGGCGACAGCAGGGACTCCATCTTCAAACTCTATTTTGCCCGGCTCGACTCGGCAGGGACCAAAGTCGGCATGGATACCCAGGTCACGAATGGTCCAGGTTTCACGGACAGTTCCCTGGCCTGGACGGGGGCCGAGTACGGCCTCGTCTGGGTCGACCGCAGGGACGGCAGCAGTCAGATCTACTTCGCCCATCTTGATGAGGGCGGGGCGAAAATTGGCTCGGAGTTGAAGGTTACAAGTAGTCCCAGCGAGGAGCCGAGGATGGTCTGGACGGGGGAAGAGTTCGGGGCCGTCTGGATGGACTCCGGCGTGCGCTCCGTCGTGCACTTTACTCGTCTGCGATGCGACTGCGTTGACACGGACGGCGACGGTTTCACCCCATGTGACGGAGACTGTAACGACCTCGATCCGGCCATTCACCCGGGAGCCGTCGAGCGCTGTAACGCCGTGGATGATGACT
>QHXX01000013.1 GCA_003223135.1 Acidobacteriota bacterium
TGGCGATCTGCCCGCGCAGCGGCGGCACAGGCAGCTGCATGAATAAGACGGGCGGAGGCGAAGAGGTCCACCTGCACGTCCTGCCGTTCGGGGTACCGCCGTTCGACAACCTGCTGGGCAATCCGGAGAACGGGCTGTACACGCTGGAGGCGCAGCAGATCGACACGTTTCTGGTGAACAACCGGGACTACATGGTGTTCAGCCCGGTTGGCAGCCAGGGCACCGATCCGGGCGAGCCGAGCACCAACACCATGTGGCCCGAACTGTTCGACGGCACGACCCTCGACGATGATCCGAACTATCCGCGGCCGCCGCAGATCCCGCCGCCGGCGACGGCGAAGAACAGCATCACGGTCGGCGGGACCTTCGACGACATCTGGACGGAGAGCGGCACTCTCAACCAGGAGGAGAACGACTACAACATCACTTCGCACGGTCCGGCGACCGAGGCGTCGCTTCGCACCACGCCCCTTTTGATGACCGTCGCCGTCGACGGCTCGGGCCTGTTCGGCTACCCGCTGTTCCAGGCTGCGGCGACCAATCGCAGCCACGACAACGACAATTTCGATCCGGTGGAAAATGAGATCGACGACCAGAACTACGGGACGTCCTTCGCCTCCGGGTACATGACGGCCGCGGGCGCCATCGTCCGCGACTACTTCGCCCTGGGCTACTACCCGACGGCGACGCGGCAGACGGGCGACCGGATGCCGAGGCTGTCGGGAAGCCTGGTGCGCGCCGCCCTGGTCGCGAGCGCCAATTTCCTGGAGGAGTTCTCCGTCCCGAACAGCCCGGCGACCACCACGAACGACAGGCTCCTCGGCAACACGCGCGGCACCAACCTCGGCACCGTGGCGGGGGCGAACGTCGGCGTGATCGGGAACAATTCCCAGGGTTACGGGCGGCCGGTGCTGGATCAGGTCCTGCCGCTGACCAACTACCCGCCGACGCGCGGCATCGGCGCACCGGACACGATCGAGTACCCCGCCGCGGGCCTCATCGTCTACGACATGCTGGGGACCGGCGAGGCACCCATCAACAACACCTCGCCGATCAATTGCGCGACCGGGGCCGGGTGCACCGAGAAGACCTTCGTCGTGGACGCCGTGAACACGATCGGCCATTGCAGCAACGACGCGACGAGAGTTTGCAGGAGCAACGCCGATTGCGGCAGCGGTAACACGTGCGGCGGATCGAGGCTGATCGAGAACGGGCAGCTGCGCATCGCCCTGAGCTGGCCCGACCCGCCGAGCACCGTCCTCGGAACCAGGCAAAACAGGGGCAGCGGCGCGCTCGTCAATGATCTCGACCTCGAGGTCGAGTCGCCCGGGCCGGACAACAGGATCGACCTGACGGCCGACAACCTCGTGTACGACGGCAACGTCTACATCCTGGGCCAGGCCGCCAGGATCGGGCAGTGGTCCGAGGGCCACCCGGCGGCGACGCCGTCCGCGCACGACAAGTACAACAACATCGAGGCGGTGCACCTGTCGTCGCTCGTGATTCCGCCGCGCTCGATGAACCAGCTTCCGACGGGAACATGGAAAGTGCGCGTGAGGCGCGGGGCGGGCGGCGCCACCCCGGGGCAGATCACCGCCATCAGCGGGAATAACGAGGACGCCAACGGCAACGGCCGGCTGGATCCGGGTGAGGATGGTTCGGCCGGTGAGCCGGCGGACGGCCTACTGGACGCGGGCGGGCAGCCGTTCGCGCTGGTGATCGCGGGCCCCGTGTTCGGATCCACGGGCCAGGCGCAGACGTGGAACTCCCAGCAGCACTTCCTGCCGGGCAGCACGGCGCGCCTGGACAAGTACCAGTACTCCTGTTCCGACAGCGTCGCGGCGACCATCCTCGACCCGGACGCCACGTCGGCATCGGCGGTGAGCGCCAGCGCGGTGTTCCGGGTGGAAAGAGCCGACGGCGCTTGCAGCAATGACGCGACAAGGGTCTGCAGGAACGATCTCGAGTGCGGTGCCGGCAACACCTGTGTCTTCACGGCGCTGGACGAGGAGAAAGGCGTTGCCTTCACGGAAACCTTCGGCGGCAGCCACGACTTCCGGTCGGCGTCGCTGCCGGCGCGCCTGGGCGCCCCCGCGATCAAGTACAACGGCGTGCTCGAGGGAGACAACGGGCAGTTCATCGTCGTCCGTTACCCCGACACGCCGCGCAACACCGAGGCGCGGGCCCGCTTCCAGTGCACGCCGAACATCATCCAGGGCGCCATCGACGTCAACGGCCGCACCAACCCGCCGTCCTTCGTCGGTGGCGGCTGCGACCGTGACCAGTACCTGGACGCGGACGAGCGTGTGACCTATTCGATCGCCATCCAGAATTTCGAGCGGGCGGACGATCTCAACGACGTCGTGGCCACGTTGACGCCGGCCGGTCTGGGGGCGGGCGCCATCCGGGTGCTCGATTCGCCCAAGAACATGGGGCGCATCCCGGGAGGCCAGAGGACCGGCATCACCTTCTCGCTGTTCGTCGATCGGACGGCGGCCAACGCGCTGCCCGTCGCGAACCGCAAGGTGGACCTGGTGCTGCAGCTCGACGGCAGCGCGCGGGGAGTGCGGCTGTCGCGCACGACCTACACCTTCAGCCAGGTCATTACCGCCGACACCGAGGCCCTGCACTACTCGACCGACTTCCCCGCCGGTGGCCGCGAGGTGCGCGACTTCAACAGGAATCTTCAGATTGACGCGGCCGACAGGATCGACCCGTTCAAGGGACTGTTCTTCCCGGACGAAGACATCACGTTCTCGAGCATGTTCGTGATCGGGACCGCCCCGCCCGCCATCTCGGGCAGGGTGAGCAACACCCTGGGAGAGGACCTGAACGACGACGGCGTCCTGAACCCCAACGAGGCCGACATCATCCCGAACGGCCGGCTGGACCGCGGCATCCTGGCCTCCTCCACCGGCCCGACCCCCGGTGTGGACAAGGTGCCCTGGAACTTCGACAACAACGACGGCGGCTGGTTCCCCGTCCGCCATAACTTCAGCAAACCTGGCAACGTCAACCCGAATCCGGTGTGGGAGTACAAGGGGGGCGGGCTGTGCTCCGGCGGTCCGTCACCCGGGAAGCAGTGCTTCGTGCCCGCCGACTGCGGCGCCGGCACGTGCATTTTCCACACCGGCGTCTGCGGCTTCCAGACGGCGCGGGCGGATAGCAACGCCCTCCCGTGGTTCCAGAACGGCGGCGGCGGCATCTGGCACACGGGTGACGGCGATCCCACGACCCCCGTGGCCACCGCCAATCAGTGCGAGAACTACCCGTACCCGGAAGATCTTTCGACGCCGAAGCTCACGGAGAACTACTTCGATGTCCTGATGTCGCCGATCGTGTCCAAGGTGAACCAGCTCAACGACGCGCGCGGCTTCCCGTACACCGTGGAGTTCCAGCGGGTCGGGCTCAACATCAACATCCAGACGGCGGACTTCGCGGGCGCCACCATCGACCTGGACAACGACATCGACAACGACGAGCGCAATTGCCTCCTCTGCCAGTACCTCTACGGCGTCCGGTTCCCGGACATCTACGCCCTGGCGGATTTCAACCAGTACGAGAATGGCATCAATCCAATCAGCACGATCTCGCAGCGTACCTTCGGGCCCCTGACCGACCCCGACAACTCGTTCGCGACGAGCAACAGAATCTCGGGCGACGAGACCGGGTTCACCGCATTCACCGCCAACTCGAACCCGAACAGCACGAGCCCGATCCCGTTGGCCGACGCGGACTTTACGGCATTCCCGCGCCCCCTCGCGCCGCAGATCTGCGTGCCGGGCTGCACGAACCCGTTGCTATGCTGCGAGCAGAACACCACGGCCGGGCCCGAGCGCAACTTCGACATGAGCCTCCTCGACTACAACGACGGGGTCATCCAGATGAGTCTCGGCCCCGGCCAGAACGAGCCGGCCGGCGCGTTCTCTCCCGGCCCCGCGGGGAACCGCTGGCAGCTCGGTCTCGGCTTCTATGCCCAGGAGGCCAAGAGCAGCGTCACCGACTACGGGATCGGATTCGACGATCCTGTGCTGGAGTGGGACGAGACGCACCCGGTCGATGAGGGAGCCTTCGTGCCGCCCCACGCCTCGGCGTGCAACCGGTTCCTGAACAAGTGCACCCAGACGGGAGTCGCCTGCACCTCAAATTTGCAATGCACGGGCGGCGTCAATGACGTGTGCCAGACCAGCGGCGTCCAGGCCGGTCAGCAATGCGCCACGCTCGTCGTCGACCGGCTCAACATCTACGAGTGCAACGACACGGTGGAGGTCACCGTGAACGATCCGCGGCGCGCCGCCCAGACGAGCGTCACGGTGTGGGGCGTGACCGATTCGGACAACCTGGAAGTGCAGACGGGCGTGGTGGCGGCGAAGCACCCGCGCAAGTCGTTCACGATTCCGGCGGTTGCGGGAAGCCCCGGTCTGTTCCGCGGCAACGTCACGATCGGGGCGGTGTTCGACAGCGAGAAGGTGCTGTTTGCCGGCGTCAACGACTCGAACCTGACTTTCTATTACATCGACGACCCGGAATGCGATGGTGACCGCGACGGGACGATGGGTGAGAATTCCTTCCTCAACCTGGACAACGACGGCATCGGCGGCTCATCGGACAACTGCCCGTTCGATTACAACCCGATCGTCCCGCCGGCCACCGTGCAGGCGGACCGGGACGGCGACGGCCGTGGCGACATCTGCGACAATTGCCCGGGTATCTCCAACCCGAACCAGCTGGATTCCGACGCCGACGGCGTGGGCGATGTGTGCGACTTCGACGACAGCGACTTCGACGGCGTGGTCAACTCGATCGACAACTGCCCCGACGTCTACAACCCGGCGCAGGTGCCCTCCGGCGGCCAGTCGAGCCGCGGCCTCGCCTGTAACGCGAATGTCGACACGGACGGCGACGGATTCATTGATCGCGCCCCCGACAACTGCGTGCGCACCCCGAACCCGTCCCAGGCCGACACGGACAATGACGGCGTCGGCGACGCCTGCGACGGCGACTGCCTCAACCCGCACCAGGGGACACTGGCCATCGGCTCGTGCAGCCTGGTCAGCGAAAACTTCTGCACCGCCGACACCGGCCCGGGGAGCTGCCCGGCGGCCGGTCACTGCAACGTGAACACCTCCGTCTTCTGCCTGAATAGCCAGTCGTGCCCGGGGAACCAGACGTGCGTCGGTTTCGTGCCGCAGACCTGCCAGAGGCTCGGCGTGGTGAACGACGGCTCCTGCGGTCCGGTGCAGGACGACGCCGACGGCGACGGCGTGCCGGACAACATCGACGACTGCCCGAACACGCCCAACCCGCCGATCATCCCCGGGACGTTCCGCCAGGCCGACAGCGACCAGGACGGCCGGGGTGATATCTGCGACCCGCCGGAGACCCTGGACGACGACAACAACGGCATCCCGGATGACGCGGTGTCGTTCAACACCATCATCTCCTGCAAGAAGGTGCCGCTGCCGCAGCTCATCGTCCTTCCGAGCGCTCCTAGGGACCTGAACGGCGACAACGACGCGTTCGCGGACGCCGGCGAGAGAGTGCGGCTCGGGGTCACGGTGAAGAACAACAGTAACATCACCGTGACGGGCGTGACACTCATCCTGGGCAGCGGCGATCCCGACATCTCCTGCATCACCAAGGGGACGATCCAGATCGCGTCCATCCCGGCCAAGACGGCGGTGCTCACGCTCGATCCGAGCATCAACAACCCTCCGGGCGCGGGCGAGTTCGAGTTCATCGTGTCGCCGTCCGTCAGCACCACCAACCCCACCGATCCGGCGAAGGGCGACTTCTTCATCACCCTGACCAGCAACGAGGCCGTGGGCGTCGGAAACAAGGCGACGTTCAGTCTTCCGCTCGACCTCGACCCGCCACTGGGCGGCGCGCCCCCGAAGGTGTCCGGCCTCGACAACAGCATGGGGACAAACGACGACGGGAAAATCCAGGAAACGTTCGATCTCGACCGTGACGGCGACGGCGCTTACACGATCGACAGCCGCTGCCATACCCTCGCGGGCCCCGACCCGGCCGGTCCCAATGGCTGCGTGCAGGACGCCGGCCCGACCGTCAAGAACGACACGATCGGCGTGACGGTCGGCACGGCCCCCGGCGGCATCAACGTCCTGGCTGCCGTCGGCTGCGCCGGGTTCAACGTCCCGCCCTCCGACCCCGGATGCGTCATCGACCCGGACAACGAGATGGACTGGCACATCCACTGCCTGCCGGGGACCTCGACGACGATCTGCCCGAACTCGTCGGGGCACCAGACGCCGCTGAACGACGGCCAGGCGCTCGGGGGAGAGCGCTCGCTGCACTGGGGTTTCCACTTCGACCTTGCGGACAAGCTCCGGGACACCGTCAAATTCCGCCAGATCGCGGCGTTCATGACCAACCCGATCAATCTCACGCCGGTGCCGGCGCTCGGGGATCTGGAGCTGTCCTTCTACCACATCGCCGCGATGATGGATAACAACTGGTACAACCTGCCGACGGGCATGGCGAACGACTTCGGCGACGTCCAGATCCAGTTCGACAGGAACCAGGATCCGGCCATCGACGACTGGAGCACCTGGGACAAGCTCGCGCCATTCGAGAACGCGTACGACCACATCGCCTACATCTGGTCCGCGTTCGGCGTGTCACCCACGTACTGCCTCCTGACGCCGACGGACACCGGCACCGCGCCGCCGGCGCCGCGCGGTGTGCACGAGACCCTGTGCTATCCGCTCGGCGTCTGGTCCAGCTGTGGCAACCCGCGCGACCAGACCGGCACGTTCCAGTGCGACAACGGCGTGGTGGGCGCCGTCAAGCCATCGTCGGGGGCCCTGTGGGTGCAGAGCCGCTTCAACCTGTCCGGTTTCCTCGGCCAGAGGGTGCGCATCCGCTGGATCGCCCAGGCCTGGGAGTTCGATCAAACCTCCTCGTCGTACGAGGAGGTGGGCTCCTGGATCGGAACGCAGGGTGACGAGGGGTGGTACATCGATGACATCGTCATCACTGGTGCCGTGCAGGCCCAGAAGCCTCCCCAGGCCGACCTCAAGCCTCCGGCCACCGGGGCCAACTGTCCGGCGAAGGTGAATGCGTGCGACGCCGCGGCGGACGACGGCGGCTTCGTCGTCAGCCTGCTGGTCGGGGACGAGAGGTATTTCTGCGCCGGTGGCCCCACCGCTAATGCCGCCTGCAAAATAGCGAAGGGGGACGCCGGATGCGGCACCGGCGGGCGTTGCGTCGATTCGGCCAGGTTCTGCGTCGGTGGCTCCCAGGCCGGGCTGAACTGCGCAGTCGACGCCCACTGTACCGGCGGGCTGTGTCGCGACTTCCTGAGCGTGGTGTCCGGCGAGAAAGTGGTGGTCTCGGCCGCCGACACCTCGAACACCGGCGGCTGCGTGGGCGGCGGCTCGCAGTACCTCTTCTTCAAGAACAACGTCCCGGTGCAGGACTGGTCGGAAATCCCGACATTCGTGGACAATCCGACGTCCGACGCGGCCTACCGCGTGCAGGTGCGCTGCAGCATTCTTGAGACGAACTGCATGACGAGCGCCACGGCCTCGGCCTCGAACAGCCGGCCGGTCCAGGTGTTCTCGGGCGACACCACCGACATCGTGCTGTCGGTGTCCTACGACCGCACGGCGGTCCCTCCGATCACGACGCTGAGCTGGACGGCGAGGCCGCAGACGCCGACGCTTGCGGGGTACGACGTGTTCCGTGGAACGCAGTCGCCGACGCCTATCACCCCGGATGTCGGTCTCACGACACTCGTGCCGCTGTCGGGGACCTCCTGCAACCTGCCGAACGCGGCGCCGGGGACGCCGCTGTCGATCACGACGACGGGGGAACCGGCCTTGAACAGCGCGCACTACTACCTGATCGGTCACAACCCGTCGGTGCCTGGCGGCCAGGCGGCTCTCGGCCGGCGCGGCGACGGGTCGCTCAGGCCGCTGGCCCCGGTCTGTCCTTAGCGATCACGCTGTCCTGCCGCGGCCGAGGCAGACCGAGGCAACATGGGGGCTCCCGAGGGAGCCCCCTCTTTTTTGCCTTCGCGACCGGATCGCTGTGGCGTGGGCCGTTCGTTGAGGCCCCGATCGGCGGTAGACTCGCTGTCGCATGCTGCGAGATCTTGCCCGCCTCCTCCTTGCCGTCGCGCTTCTGAGTTGTGGCCGACAGGGGCCCGGGGACGCGGCGTCCGGGCACAAGACCGATGTCTACGCCGACGCGACGACCTGCGCCGGATGTCACGCCGATATTGCCGAGAGTTACCGATCCGTGGCGATGGCCCGGTCGTTCCGGAGACCCGCCCCGGAGGACGTGATCGAAGACTACACGCGTCATCACCGCATCACCCACGGTCCGTCAGGCTTCACCTACGAAATGCTCGAGAGAGACGGGCGTCTCATCCAGAGGCGCTCTGAGCATGACACGCACGGGCGGCCGGTACGGGTCTACGAACGGGAGGTGACCTTCGTGATCGGCTCGGGCCGGCACGCCCGCAGTTACCTGCATCGGGCGCCGACTGGCGAAGTGACCCAGTTGCCGGTCACCTGGTACACGCAGGAGCGGGCCTGGGGGATGAGCCCCGGATACGATCGCACCGACCAGCCCGACTTCTTCCGGCCG
>QHXX01000042.1 GCA_003223135.1 Acidobacteriota bacterium
CAAAGCACCGCTCACCAGCATCTCGATCAGGCGGAGCCGCTCGTCGCGGCGCAGATCCGCCAGCAGACGCCCCGGCTCGACGCGTGCCGCTTCCAGAAGGGTGCCGGCTAATCGCTCCGGCAGCTCGGCGCGCAGCGCGGACGCCACCGTGCGGGTTCCACGGGGGCGCAACGCCACCTCCCACTCCGCGTTGCCGAGGCGCGTCCATCGGACGTTCAGGCGCGCTGCCGGCGCGCCTTCGGCGCGGGAGCGCACAGCGACGTGCGAGACATCGAGCACCGCCGGTCCGCTGTAGCCGCAGTGCGTGAACAGGAAGCCGCCCGTTGCCGTCGCCTTCCGCCCTTCGGCGCGAGCGGTCAGCGTGACTGGTAGCGACACGCCGGAGAGCTTCGCGAAGGGGGCCGGCTCCGCGGTCAGCGGCGTGAGCGCCGCGTAGGTCGGATGCACATCGTGACCGAGACCCTCGACGAGCTTCAGCCCGAGCCCGTCGCTTCCGGTGTGCGGGACGGAGAGGCCGCCGGACGCCACGACTACGGCATCCGCCAGGAGCGGCGTCCCGCCGTCCCGGTCGACGCGCCAGCCCGCCGCGGTCGGCGCAAACCCGGGGACCAGCGTCCCCATGATCAGATGCACGCCGTTGCGGACCGCCAGCGCCAGCAGTCCGTCCCGCACGTCGCGGGCGCGGTTCGATGCGGGAAAGAGCTTCGCCGATTCCGCCTCCTCGACGAGCCGGAGTCCAACCTCCTCCTCGAAGAAGGCGATCTGCTCCGGCAGTGGCCAGGAGCGCAGCATCTTGCGCAGGAGGTTGGGCGACGAGTCGGTGATGAAGCGGGACTCGTCGGCGCTGGCCGGCAGGATGTTGCAGCGCCCGCCGCCGCTGATCAGGATCTTGCGCCCGCCGTCCCGTGTGCGCTCGACGAGCACGGTCTGGGCACCGGCTGCGGCCGCGAAGATCGCCGCCATCGATCCGGCCGCGCCGGCGCCGATGACTACCACACGCCGCATGCCGCTCCCGTTCCCGCCTGCGATCCGGGGTCGCCGCGCCGAGGACTCGCATGCCGGCGCGCCCGGAGGCTTCAGGCGAAGTGATGCTCCACCACCACGGTGTCGAACGCCCGTCCGTCCATATCGAGATAAAGATGACGCTCGGTGACGGAGACCTTCAAGGAGGCGCGTCGCGGAACGACGGCCGCGATCGCGTCGATGAACCCGCGGCCGAACTCGTACACGGGGATCTCCGGTGCGCGGTGGATGCCCTTGCCGCCGAGCTCCGCCAGCACCTGCGCGACATTCCGATGGGTGTACACCGCTGCCCGGCCGGCGAGCTTGCTGCCCCGGTGCAGCCGCTGTGCATCTGGCGCCCCCACCTCGATCCACGCCGTGACGCGGCCCGTCAGGTCCCGTACCAGCACCGCCGGCTGGTCGCCCGCCGCAATCCCCTCGGTGAGCGCGATCCCCTCGGTGTGCTCGAGGCAGTATGCGAGGTAGCGGGTCAGCATGTACTCGAGCGTCTCGGACGGTTGCCGCGCCAGTTTCAGGCGAAAGGTTGCGTAGACGCTACGGTCGACATTGGCCAGCTCGGTGTCCAGGTTGTAGATCGTCGCCGTGAGCGCCATACGCCCGACAACCTACAGGAAGCCGGCTTCGAGTCGTTCACTTTGTGTCGCGGTGATCTCAATTCCCCTTGACCCTCTTGGTCGTGTGGGTTCGACTCCAGCCCCCTGGTCGAACCCATAACAGTCCGAGGCTTGGATCATCTGGGCCCTCTGGCGGCCGGGGCTCTCGTTTTTCAGGATCCCGCCGAGCAGTTCACTTCATCCGGACGGTCTGCGACCAGCTCCCTGTCTTACCGTAGTCGTTCGAGACGATGACCCCGTTCCTGCCTGCGACAAAGACGTATTTGCCGTCACTGCTCGTGGCGATCGCCACTCCGCCCGCCTCCTCGGCAATGTTGAACTTGTCCTTGAAACTCTCCTGAACCTTTTGCGCCCGGAGAGGCTCGGCGAACAGAGCCAGAAGAATCAACAGGAGACCGATGGCAACGGTCATCCACAGACTACGAAACGTCACCTGGAAGACCCCGCGCTCACTCATGGCTCAGTCTCCTTTCGATAGGAATCGATCGGTGTGACGACTACGGGACCGCAGTCTACCAGAGTACCCTTAGATACGGCGCGTGAGCACGAGAGTTTGCGAACGCCATGACGCCACCAGTTACACTCCGATCTGCGGGGCGAATATCATGAGGGGCACGAGAGGATTCCCACGCTCCGAGACCATCGGCCCGGGAAGTCGTGTCAACGGAAAGCGGGTTTCCTGATTAGCGGGTCGCGCCGATGACTGAGAGCGCTGGGGCCGATGGCGACGACGTGAGGCCATCCACCGTCGGGGTGTAGGTTTCGTTCACGACTCTGCAGGCGAAGATCCTCAGAGTGGTCGGCAGCGGCACGGCGGGACCGAGCTTGCGCAGGATGCTCAGGATGTTGCGGCGGATGTCATCGACCCGATCAGTGGCCAGGGCTTCGTGGATGAGCTTACCGACATAGAGGTCCTCGCCGATACGGCAGAGTCGCAGGAAGGTCGAATCTTCGCTGGAGACGTATTTCTTGTCGGCGTTGCCCAGGGACTCGAGCAGTTGGCGAAGCGACCTGCCCGCTTTGAATCCGATGAAGATCGGTTCATCCACCAGCAGTTCCAGCACGGGACTTCCTCTTGGCCGCCCGAATTGTGGATGCGGCGGCGACTTGGTGCAGGTCGTTCGTGGTGTCGCCTGTAAATGTACATCCTCATTATAGGTTACTTGCCTGCAATAAGCCAGCCAATTCTTGGACTATTCCGCGGATAGGATTTAAGCTCCCGTGAAACCGGGAGAGAGCCATGAAACGCCCCCTGGCCATCGCCTGTCTTGTCCTGGCGATGGCACTGCCTGCGTACGCCATCCCGACCGGAAGAACCAGCGGTACACATCACTCTTCGAGCTCATCAAGCAAGCCGAAGGTGTACGTCAAGGGTTACTACCGAAAGGATGGCACCTATGTAGCGCCTCACTACCGAGCAGCTCCTGGCGCGAACCAGCCGACTCGCTCACCGAAGCCGCCCTCGAGGACCACGCCGAGGATAACTCCGCGAAGACCACCCGCGGCAAGCCGTTCAACCTCGCCGCACTCTAGTGGATGCAAGACCTGCCCGCGGGACGCGAATGGGAGGATTCTGAGACACCCGGCGGCCCGCGCACAATTCCTGCGACAGACCGGTTATCCTCACGGGCGCCCGGGGTACGTGGTCGACCACATCATTCCCCTCGAGTGCGGAGGAGCCGACTCCCCTACCAACATGCAGTGGCAGACGATCGCCGAGGCGAAGGCCAAGGACCGGACGGAAGAGAACTGCCGGCGCTAGCAATCCGGGGTGGAGCGAACAATATTACGGCGAGGGGCCGTATTGTTCGACTGCCGTCACCACCTGGTCCAAGGGGGGATTGCCATGACCGCCGTCTCCGCTCGTCGCATGCTCCTGCCGCTCTCGCTGGTCGCCGTGGTCTACGCGGCGGCCCATGCCCAGGCCGTTGCGCCCGCTCCGGCCGGCGCGACCCCGGCGTGGACGCTCAAGATGAAGGGGCCGATCCGCTGGCAGCAGGTCACGCCGGCGGGCGCGCTTCTCGTCTCGACCGACACAGCGCTCGCGGCCGTCGATATCGAGCGCGGCCAGGTCGCGTGGGAGAAGCCTGAGCTCGGCGGGTTGCCCGCCGACAGCGTGCAGATGATCGAGGGGTCGCTCCTCATGGAAGCGGCGCGTCCGGGCCTGCTGCTCGTCTTTGACCCGGTGACCGGCACGGTCGTCTTCGATTCCCGGCGCCTGAACCTGGCGCAAGTCATCACCCGCCGTGTGCTGCCACAGAGCGGTACCCTGCTCGTCCACGGGGGACGCTCGGCGAAACCGCCGGTCGTGGCGCTGTACGATCTCTCGACCGGCACGCAACGCTGGGCGAGCGAATCGCTCTTCCAGCAGAGCGAGCCCAAGCGGGGTGGGCTGGCGGGGATGATGCAGGGTCTGGTGCGCGCCGCGTCGGAAGCCACCGCGCTTCAGGTCCTGCAGGCGGGGCCGGGCGTGATCGTCGTGCACACGTTGACGGGTCTGCAGGCGCTCGACGCGCGCACCGGCACCGTGCGCTGGTCTGCCGTGCTGCCCACGGCCCGCGCAGGCAACCCCGCGCGACACGTCCGGCTCTATCCGTCGCTCAACAAACCCGATCGCCTGTACGTGAGTTTCGACGACCGGCTCATGGCGTACGCCCTCGCCGACGGTCGGGCGCTCTGGGCCAGGCCACCGACGGTGGAGGGCTTCGTGCACGACATCGTGCAGCACCCAAACGGGATCGTCATCCTCCCGGAATCGCCGCCCGCGGGCGAGGCGACGGGCAACGTGCGCATCGTGAACGGTATTGTGCAGACTGGGCTGAACGTGGCGCGCTATGAAGATGGAACGACGATCGCGGCCAAGCCACTGCGCATGCACGGCACCGTCATGGAAGCGATGATCGCCGATGGCTCCGTTGTGCTCGCGGTGGACGCCGAATCGCGAACGTTCGTGAACGTCCTGGACGTAGCCACCGCCACCCTGCGTCTGAAAAAGGACGTGAAGATCAAGGGCCGGCTCGCCTACGCCGAGCTCACGCCCGCGGGTCTTCTCTACATCTCGCGGCCCGACGCGGCGACGAATGCCGAGGTGAACGTCATCGATCTCACGAGAGGTGAGCGCCGCTTCGAGGACGCAATCGAGAGCGGCAAGCCGTTGAGCTCGGGCGACTACAATGCCGCGCGCTATTACCTCCATCATGCCGTGGAGGGGCGGACGCTCTACGTGTTCGCAAACCGCGACCACCGGCTGTACGCCGTCGATCGCGACGCCGGCACCTTCAAGGCGCTCGGCGGCGAGATCAAGCTGCAGGGGGGCGAGGACCCGACCGACATGGAGATCCGGCCCTCGGGGCTCGTCCTGATCGCGCCGCAGAACCTGGTGGTCGTGGCGCGGGATGGGCAGGTGAAACATCAGGTCTACTACCCGGCGCCGCAGCTTCCGGGGCTGCTGCGCGCGCTCTACAGGATCAACGCCGTGCGCGCCGGTCTGTACGGCGCCGCCGCCTCGGCGTATGGCGACGCCTTCGCCCAGGCGTCGCGGACCGCCACGGATCCCAACGCGCGACGCATCACCGGGGAGCTGGCGACGGCGTACACGCAGGGCGGCGCACAGCTCACCGGCTATTCGCGCCAGGCCGCGGCGCTCGCCTCAAAACGCTTCCGGGCATCACTCACCGTCCCGGGATCGGTCTTCATGTTGACTCGCGCGCCCGAGGGGAACGGCAACGTTTTGCTCCAGATCGCCAAGGACAGCGCGCAGCCGCGTGCGCGCGTGGATTTGGGCAAGGAGCGCGAGCCGGTGTACGCCGTCGACGACGTCGCCGGCATGCTATTCCTGCAGACCGCGCCGGGGACGCTGGTCGGTTACCGGCTGTGATCGCGTCGCAGTTCACTTCATCCGGACGGTCTGCGACCAGCTCCCTGTCTTGCCAAAGTCGTTCGAGACGATGACACCGTTCCTGCCCGCGACGTAGTGCGATCGCCACTCCGCCCGTCTCCTCGGCAATGTTGAACTTGTCCTTGAAACTCTCCTGAACCTTTTGCGCCCGCAGAGGCTCGGCGAAGAGAGCCAGAAGAACCAGAAGGAGACCGATGGGAACGGTCATCCACAGACTACGAAGCGTCACCTGGAAGACCCCGCGCTCACTCATGGCTCAGTCTCCTTTCGATTGAAATCGATCGTTGTGACAATTACGGGACCGCAGTCTGCCAGAACGCTCTTAGATCCGGCGCGTGGACGTCACCACCGCGCACCCGATCGTCATGCGCTGCAAGGATGTTCGGCTCCCAGTCTTCGTCAGACTCGACTCGTTCGGGTCGTGGTCTCCGGGATGTGCGCCATGCGAGCCAACCGGTGCTCCCATTTCGCTCGACCGTACGCCAGTTGTGGCTTTCCTCTGCTTCCGTGGACGCGGATGATCCTGGTACGCCCGCAGACCCCTCGGGCCTGGGGCTTCGGCGACATCGCGCGAGGCCGGATTTGTCCACTTGAGCGGACACGAACCCCTGTCCTCTGCGCAGTTTTCCCGTCAAGTTCGACACCGAAGTTCACGAAGCGTGGGGGTTAGGGCTGTGGCATCGATATTGCTTTTTGATTTTCCAGCCAAACTAAGGAGGAGCCATGACCAGAGTCGCTGTCTTGGTAGTCGCAGTTCTAATGGCCGGGATGTTGCTCGTCCATGTCGCACCTGCGGCAGCCATGGGTAAGACGCACGACATGAAAGGGACTGTGGTCTCCGTCAACGTCGAGGGGAAGTCGATCACCTTCAAGGATGATTCAGGCGCGAGCATCACAGCCCCCGTCCTGGATGCGGCGGCCGGGAGCCTCAAGAACGTGAAGGCGGGCGAGTACGTGACCCTGACCTGCCAGGATAACGAGAAGGGCGAGCACGAGGGGATCAGCAGGATCCAGAGTGCAGCGGCCGCAGACGGCCAGAAAAAACCCACGCGCTGACGTTGGCCTGATCGACGCGAGAGGCTGATCCGGCTGAAGTCGACGGCGCCCTGAGAAGCCCCGGTCGCTCGAGCGGCCGGGGCCCGCCGCCAGCGCGGGCAGACGTGACCACCACTCTCCGGCCCGGACCGCGGCTTGGAGCCGTCCTTATGGGTCAGCCCCTGCTCATCAGCACGGCCCAATGCGCCCAGCCGGTCGATGGCCCGGAACATCTCCCCATCTATGCCCCGGACCCTTGGCGGGCGGCCTGCTCCGGGACGAGCTGCTGCAGGGGTGACGCCGGCGGAGTTGAGGGTGAGCTTATAATGCCCTCAAAATGCCTCTTGGCGCTGGCACACGGCTGGGCCCTTACGAGATCCTGTCGCCCTGTGGCGCGGGCGGGATGGGCGAGGTGTATCGGGCGAGAGACACGCGGCTCGATCGGACCGTCGCCATCAAGATCATCCCCGCGCACCTCTCCGACAACGCCGACCTGCGGCAGCGCTTCGAGCGCGAGGCGCGCGTCGTCTCCAGCCTGAACCATCCCCACATCTGCACCCTGCATGACATAGGCCACGTGGACGGCGTCGATTTCCTGGTCATGGAATACTTGGAGGGCGAGACGCTCGCCGACCGTTTGCTCAAGGGGCCGCTTCCTCCGGAGCAATTCCCGCGGACCGCCGTCGAGATCGCCGACGCCCTGGACCGTGCCCACAAGCAGGGGGTGATCCACCGCGACCTGAAACCCGGCAACATCATGCTCACGAAAGCGGGCGTCAAGCTTCTCGACTTCGGCCTCGCCAAGCTGGGCGGCCCGCCGCCGCCTTCGGCTCTCTCCCGACTCTCGGCCCTCGCCACGGAGGACAAGAGCCCATTGACGGCCGAAGGAACCATCGTGGGGACGCTGCAATACATGGCACCGGAGCAGCTGGAGGGTAAGGAGACGGACGCGCGCACCGACATCTTCGCCCTGGGAACGGTGCTCTATGAGATGGCGACCGGACAGAGAGCCTTCAAGGGGAAGAGTCAGGCGAGCCTGATCGCGGCGATCCTGACCTCTGAGCCCCCGCCGATCTCGAGCCTGCAGCCGATGACGCCGCCGGCGCTGGATCGTCTGGTCAAAAATTGCCTGGCGAAGGACCCGGATGAGCGCTGGCAGAGCGCGCGCGATCTTGCGAATGAGCTGAAGTGGATCGTCCAAGGCGGATCGCAGGCCGGCCTGGCGTCGCCTGTGAGAGCCCATCGCGAGAGGCGCGAGACCATGTGGATCTCCACATCCGTGCTTCTGCTGTTGACGGCCGCGGTGCTGGGCGTTCTCTACTACCGTGCTGGAAAGTTCGAGCAGGAGGGCGTGGTCTGCGCATCGATCCTGCCCCCTCCAGGCACCCGGTTCATTTTCACGTCCGATGTGGCCGGCCCGCCCGCAATCTCCCCGGACGGGCGCGCTCTGGTCTACGAGGCGACGGACGAGAGTGGCGCTCGGAGGCTGTGGCTGCGGAGGCTGGACACAAGTGATGCTCACCCACTCTCCGGAACGGAAGACGCCAAATACCCTTTCTGGTCCCCCGACAGCCGGTCGGTCGCCTTTTTTGCCGGCGGGAGACTCAGGCGGCTCGAGGTGTCAGGGGGTCTGCCGGTCGCGATCTGCAGCACCGGCGACGGTCGTGGCGGAACCTGGGGCGACGATGGAACCATTCTTTTTTCGCCGGAATACCGCGCAGGGCTGTTTCGTGTGCCCGCTTCGGGCGGAGAGCCGGCTCCGGTGACGCGATTGGATGAAGCGGCACACAGTTCGCATCGCTGGCCGCAGCTCCTGCCGGATGGCAGCCATTTCCTCTATCTTGGCATCAGTCACGACCGCACGAAGAGCGAGAATGACGCGCTCTATTGGGCCTCCCTCGACGGACGCGAGAACCGGATGTTGATGCGCAGTGGCGCCAACGCGATATTCGCTTCCGGGAACCTGTTGTATGTGCGTGACACCAACCTCGTCGCGCAGCCCTTCGACCCGGCCCGAGGCGAGCTCCGCGGCGAACCCGTCACCGTGACGAGCAATGTGGAATACGATCGCTCGACCTGGCGCGCGACATTCACGGCTTCAGAAACGGGGATTCTCGTCTATCACCCGGGAGGAGGGATCCCCCGAACAACCCCGCGGTGGGTCGATCCGGCAGGAAAGCAAACCGGTGTCCTGGGTGAACCGGATCTGTACCGGGATTTGCGAATTTCGCCCGATGGGAGGCGGCTGGCCGTGACGCGCGGCGATCCCTCCGACATCTGGATCTACGACTTGATCCGCGGCGTGGGCGCGCGTTTCACCTTCAATCAGGGGACCAACGAATTCCTGCCCACGTGGTCACCGGATGGGCGTCGTGTCGCGTTTTCCTCTGATCGCAGCGGACACGGCGCAATTTATATCAAAGAATCCAGCGGTGGCGCGGACGAGGAGCTTCTGCAGCAGAGCGGCGAGCCGCAGCGAATTGCCGACTGGTCGACGGATGGCCGCTTCATTCTTTACGAACAGGGGGACCCGAGCAAAGGGAGGATCGAGCTTTGGGCCGTCCCCATATCCGGTGACCGCCGACCCTTCCCTGTCGTGCAAGGGCCCTCGCGGGACGAAAGTGGCCGGTTCTCGCCCGACGGGGCCTGGATCGCCTACAACTCGGACGAGTCGGGAACCTACCAGGTCTATGTCACCCGGTTCGCTCCGCCATCGCCGGCAATCCGGCGGTCGCCCGCCAGCGTCGGGAAGTGGCAGGTTTCTGATCGAGGTGGCGTGCTCCCCATGTGGCGAGGGGATGGTCGAGAACTGTATTTTCTTGGCCTGGACAATCAGGTGATGGCGGTCGCGGTGCAAGGCCGCAGCGACGGTTTTGAAATGGGCGCCGCGCGTCCCTTGTTTGCCGCAAACTTCCCGCCAGTGGGGGTGCCGTACGACGTGTCCCGCGATGGCAAGAAATTCATCGTTTACGCGGAACAGGAAACCGCCTCGACGCCGATGACGCTGGTGCTGCACTGGGACACGGGATTGAAGAGGTGAGTCCCGGTTCCACGCCGGCGAGATCCTTCGTCCTATCTCCTTGACAGAAAGGCCCCTTCAGCGTACACATTCCGCATCCCTTGCTCCCGTTGCACCAGCAGTGAGGGTCACAGAGGCGGAGCCCGGATCAGCCCGAGAGTCAAATAACCGACAGACATGCGCCACCGTCCCGCTTCGACAGCGGTTCTGTTCCTTAGCGTCCTGCTTGCCCCCCCGGCCAGGGTCATGGCTAGCGATCTCACCTTCGAAGAGCGGGTGAAGGCGCAACAGGCGATCGAGCGCGTCTATTACTCACACCAGATCGGGGCCACGAAGCCGTTTGAGGAGGCGGTTCCCCGCAAGCTTCTGGAGAACAAGGTCCGGACTTACCTGAAACAAACTGTTGCGCTCGAAACGACCTGGCGGACCGCCCTGACGTCGGAAGCCCTGCAGCACGAGCTTCAACGCATCACCCGGTCCAGCCGCACGCCCGCACGGTTGGAGGAAATCTTCCGGGCGCTCGGCCATGATGCCTTCTTGATCCAGGAGTGTTTCGTAAGACCGACGCTCGTGAACCGTCTGGCGAGAGCCTTCTTCTCGACCGACATGAGATTTCACGGCGGTGCGAAGAGCAGGGCCGAAGGCCTTCGCAAGCGATTGCTACGGAACCCATGGTTGATTCCCGACCGCGGAATTGATTTGCGGCTGGTCGATATCATCCGCGGGGAGGAGCAGTCTTCCAAATCCGACCTGGAAAGCGGGGTTCTCAGACTGCGCGTGAGCCGTTCGGAATTCGAGCGGATTCGCTCGAGCGCCCCGCATCGAGCGGGAGAGGTGGGACGGGTGGTCGAAAGTCCGGAGAGTTTCGACATTCAGGTCCTGCTCGAGACGTCTCGAGACTCGCTCCGGCTCGCAACATACACCGTCGAAAAGACGCATTGGGATGAGTGGTGGAACGGTGCGAGCCAGGGCCTTGACGAATTCGCGGTTGAGCCCGTGGCGCAGATGGTGAAGACCCCGGCCATTCAGGATCTTGGGGCGAGAGGGTTTTCCGTGGACAACTGTGTCGAGGACGACACCTGGGTGACCGAAGGGCTTGACGATCCACCAGTCCAGAGTTACGGCCATGTGGCCGTGTGGACGGGCAATGAGATGTTGACCTGGGGGGGCATTCCGAATAGCGCCGCTCGTTACGACCCTCTGACGGACGCATGGAGCCGATTGTCGACGAAGAGCGCACCTCCTGCAGGATGGTCTGCTCCCGCGGTGTGGACCGGAAGCGAGATGATCGTCTGGGGCGGCTCGGGGAGTTTGGAGGGAGGCCGATACGACCCTCTTTCGGATACGTGGATGCCGATTTCGACAGTCGGCGCCCCGACTTCGGCGGGTGGACACACGTTGATCTGGACCGGCACAGCGATGATCGTCTGGGGTGCCTATCCGACCACGACGGGCGGCCGCTATGACACGGCAACGGATACCTGGAGCCCTACTTCCACTGTCGGGGCACCGGATCCTCGCAGCAACTTCAGCGCGGTCTGGAGCGGGACCGAGATGATCGTCTGGGGCGGGTTTGACGGTGGCACTTACCTGAGCTCCGGCGCACGATACGATCCGGTCACTGATACCTGGAGGTCGATTTCAGCCCTCGGAGCACCTTCCCCCAGAGGCTTTCATGCCGCTGTCTGGGCGGACAATCTGATGATCGTGTGGGGGGGGTACGATGGAAATTCGGCTGCCCCTCTCGCCACCGGAGCGAGATATGACCCTCAAACAGACACCTGGAGCCTGATGTCCAGCTCCCATGGGCCGTCCGGACGATACGCTCACACTGCCACCTGGACAGGCCATGAGATGTTGATCTGGGGAGGGCTCGGAACAGGAGCCCAGAATTCCGGGGCCAGATATGACCCGAGAACCGATGTTTGGACCACGATCACGGCAACCAACGCACCGGCGCCTCGTTTTGATCATACCGCCGTATGGACTGGCCGACTGCTTCTCGTTTGGGGAGGCGTCAGCGAGGGGGAGATCTTGGAGTCAGGCGGCCGATATGATCCGTTGAACGATTCATGGACACCGACCGCCACGAGCACTCGGCCGACGCCGCGAAACGGCCACTCCGCGGTCTGGACCGGGAACGAGATGATTGTATGGGGCGGTCTCAATCTTGTCAGCCCCCTGGATTCAGGAGCGAGCTACGATCCTCTGACAGCTGACTGGACGGCCATTTCGACTGTCAATGCGCCTTTTCGTCGTAGCGACCACGTCGCCGTCTGGACCGGCTCCGTCATGGTCGTCTGGGGAGGGGTCACCGGCGAGGACCACGGCGGTACGGGTGGGCGCTACGATCCTGTTGCTGATTCGTGGTCACCAACAAACCCTGTGGGAGCGCCTCGATGGACCGTCTACAGAAAAGGCACGAGCGCGGTATGGACGGGGACGAAAATAATTGTCTGGGGTGGAGTTGATTCTGGAGAGCGCTACTTCGGCGACGGAGGGAGATATGACCCGGCCGCCGATGGCTGGGAGCCGATTCCGCTTACGGGTGCTCCGGTCGCCCGTGCCTATCACACCGCAGTCTGGACCGGCAACGCGATGCTCGTCTGGGGAGGCTTTACGCGACCGTTCGGCGGACCGGATACTTATTTCGATGACGGCGACGCCTATCTTCCCGCAACGGGCTCGTGGGTTCACTTGAGTCAGCTCGGAGCGCCCTCGCCGCGAGAGCATTCTACCTCCCTGTGGACAGGCGAGCAGATGCTGATCTGGGGAGGAGATGGTCCGAGCGGGATACTTGGGGATGGAGCAGCGTACGATGCTCAGAAGGATACTTGGGCGGCGATCAGCATGGAGGGAGCACCTCACTTCCTCAGGCGGCCGTCGGCGGTCTGGACAAATCCTGTCATGATCGTCTGGGGCAGCCGTGATTGGGATTCAGTCGGTGGCGGAAGATACGATACGACGACAAACTCGTGGAAGCCGGTCAACGACCTCGGTGCCCCCTCGTGGAGGGCCAATCAGATCGCAGTCTGGACCGGCGAGGAGATGATTATCTGGGGAGGCGATCGGGAGGGCTCCCCTCTCGATACCGGTGGCGCTTACCGTCTCGATCTGACGGCCCCCACAATCGTATGCCCCGCGGATGTCAATCTGGAATGCCCGGCCGGAGCTGCCAACATCGGCGAGGCGACAGCGTCCGATGCGTGCGACCCGACACCCGTCATAACGAATAATGCTTCATCCAACTTGCCCCTCGGCTCGACGGTGGTTGACTGGACGGCGTCGGACGCTGCCGGCAACAGAGCTTCCTGTCAGGAGTTGGTCAACGTGCGTGATACGACGCCTCCCGATATCGCCGTCTCGCCCCTTCCCTCCGTTCTGTGGCCTCCAAATCATCGAATGGTGGATGTCGCGGCTTCGGTCGCCGCAACCGATGCCTGCGGCACCGTCGCCGTGTCCCTGGCTTCCATCTCAAGCGCTGAGCCGGATGATGTCGCTGGAAATGGAGATGGCAATACGGTCAACGACATCCAGGGTGCGGTCCCTGGCAGCGCCGATTTCAATTTCGCTCTGCGCGCCGAGCGGGACGGAGGAGGTGGGGGTCGGATCTACCAGGTGACCTACTCGGCCGTCGACGGCTCGGACAATCGATCCGTCGCCACGTCATTCGTGTCCGTTCCCCACGACGTGGGGGGTGTCACGGATCCTCTCCTGCTTACGGTAGAGGACGGTGCTGCCGGAACGACCCTCAGGTGGGCATCCGTCCCCGGAGCTCTTACTTACCGCGTGGTTCGGGGGGACGTCAGCAGCCTGAGGGAGGCCGGTGACTTCATCGACCTCGGCACGGTTTCCTGCATTCAGCCGGCGTCTGCCGCCACGAACACGCAGGGGCATGAAGATGCCGAGACCCCGCCCGTGGGCGAGGCATTCTTCTACGTGGCTGCCTACAATGATGGCGGGGACAGCGGGTACGGGACGGAGTCCGCCTCCAAGCCCAGCGTCGTGACGGGGGGAGAGTGCGAGTAGCTTAGGCCGTCTTCCCCGCCCACAGCACCGCGAGCACGCGACAGGCCTGGGCCTTGAAGACCACATGGACCGGGAGGCCCGCGCGCACGCCGAGATCCCGGCACGAGCGCGGCGTGATGGACGCCAGGACCATCTGACCTGTCTCCGCCAGGTCCACCATGACGGGGATGCCGGAATCGTTCCCCGCGGCCTCCGGCGGCTCCGCCACCTCGCGAACCACGCCCGGCAGAACGTTCCGGGCCGACAGCCCCCGGGGAGGTTCGGTCGCCAGGATCAGGTCCTCGGCGCGCAGCCCGACGATCACCGTCCGGCCGCGGGCCAGTCGTTCTCCTCGCAGGTGGAGGTGGCATCCGGGGGACAGCGCGACGCGCGTCAGCCCGTCCTGCTCGTCCGTCACCTGGCCGCGGAGCGCGTTCTCGAACCCTTCGTCCCTGGCCATGGGGAACACCCTCGGGTCCGAGAAGATCCGATCGGGGGGGCCGCAAGCCAGCGGCCTGCCCTCCGCGAGCACCAGGATCTCGTCGCTGAGAATCCGGACCTCGGTCGGGTCGTGGGACACCAGGATCGTCGGCAGGGCGAACTCCTCGCGGACGCGAAGGAGGAAAGGGAGGATGCGGCGGCGCAACGGAATATCCAGGCCCGCCAGCGGCTCGTCGAGCAACAGGAGCCGGGGGCCGGAGCAGAGCGCGCGCGCCAGAGCGACGCGCTGCCTCTCCCCGCCCGAAAGCGTCTCCACGGTCCGGTGCTCGAGCCCGTTCAGCTCCAGGACGCGCAGCACCCGTTCCGGTTCGAGTCGCCGGCGCGAGTCTTCCGCCCGGCGGCGCCCGGAGAGAACGTTTCCCAGGACATCGCGGTGCGGGAACAGGAGACCCTCTTGGGGAACGTACCCCATGTCGCGCTCCTCCGGGGGAAGGCTCACGCCCGCGGCTGAATCGAGGCACAGGCGATCGGCGACGCGGACAACACCGGACGCCCCCGGGCGCAATCCCGCGATCGCTTCGAGGATCGTCGTCTTGCCGGCGCCGGAGGGGCCAAAGATGCCGAGGAAGGTCGTCTCGGTCTCCCAGCGAACGGCGAGCGTGAAGCGATCGAGCCGGACAGTGAGATCGATCTGCAGGCGGCGCATCAGGGGGCACGCCGGTCGGCTCGCAACAGGGCCTCGACACACCAGATCGCGACGAAGGCCAGCACGACGGTGATTCCGACGAGGACCATGGCCTCCCGGTCGCGTCCAATCTGCATGTCGTTGAAGATCGCCAGCGCCAGGGTCTGCGTCCGGCCGGGGATGTTTCCGGCCACGATGACCGTCGCCCCGAACTCGCCGAGCGCCCGGCCGAAGCCGAGGATCGCCGCGGCCAGGAGCCCCGATCGGGCGAGCGGGAGCGTGACGCCGAGGAAGACGCGCCAGGGACCGAGTCCGAGCGTACGGGCCACGGCTTCCAGGCGCGGATCGACTCTCTCGAACGCCAGGCGCGCGGTGCGGGCGACGAGCGGCAATGCCATGATCGCCGAAGCCGCGGCGGCCGCCCTCCAGGTCAGAAGCAGTCCCGGATCGAACCCCAGCGTCCTCTCCCCCAGGGGGCCGTCCCTCGACAGCAGGCGCAGAAGGAGGTAGCCGATGGCCGTGGGCGGAAGGACGAGCGGCAGGGCGGTGAGTGTCTCGAGGATACTCTTGCCGCGCACCTCACGCCGCGCGAGCAGCCAGCCGAGAAAAACGCCGGGAGGCAGGATGAGGACCGTCGCCGCGGCGGCGACTTTGAGGCTGAGGAGGAGGGGGACCAGAGGGCCGGCGCTCACTTGGGCGGCGTCAGAACGATGAAGCCGAACCGCTCGAAGCTCGAGGCGGCCTCGGGCAGGGCAAGCCAGGCCACAACGCGGCGGGCCGCCTCGAGGTCCCCGCGCTCCTTCAGGGCCGCGAGAGCGTACGATATGCGCGGTCCGTCCGGACCGGGGACTTCGTACAGGATGCGCATTTTCCTCGAGATGGCCGCGTCGGTGCGGTACACGATTCCGACGTCCGCGGCACCGCTCTCCACCGCGGCGAGGGCGGCGCGCACGTCGAGGGACGGAACGACGCGGTCGCGGAGCGAGATCCAGAGACCGGCCTTCTCGAGCCAGGCCCGTGCATACTTTCCGGCGGGCACCGCGTCGGGATTGGCCAGGGCGATGCGGCGGACGGACGCCTGCTTCAGGTCTGCGGGCCCGGTGACCCGGAGGGGCGTGTCGGCGGGGCCGACCACCATCAGGCGGTTGGACAGGAGCGAACGGCGGGAGGCGGCATCGACCAGTCCGGCCGCGGCGACCCGGTCCATCCAGTCCTCATCGGCCGAGAAGAAGACGTCGGCCCGGGCGGCGGCGATGATCTGCCGGGCCAGGTCATTCGAGGCCCCGAAGTTGAACACCATCCGAACGCCCAGGGACGATTCGCAGCGGGGGGCCAGATCCTGGAGGACATCCCGCAGGCTCGCGGCGGCGTAGAAGGAGACTTCGACGGGATGCGACCGTTTGTCCGCGGACGCCCCCGGCAGACCCGGGATCGCCATGAGAAGCATGAACGCCACGACACTCGAGACATCTCGCACGGTCGCCTCCTGATCCTCGCCCGGCTCGTCCGGGTCGGAGGAGGAAGGCATTGTATACCGACAAATATATTAAACGCTTCGCGCCGGGGGAGGACTGAATGAGTCGGCGGTGGGAGGCACGTCCCCGCTGGCGCCTCACCCGGGGCAAGGAGATCGCGCTCGGTCCGGGGAAGGCCGACCTCCTGGGAGCGATCGACCGGCGGGGATCGATCTCCGCCGCGGCGCGTGCTCTCGAGATGTCGTACCGCAGGGCCTGGCTCCTGGTCGAAACGATGAACCGCTGCTTCGGGAGGCCTCTTGTTGTCACGACGCGATGGCGCGGGCGGGGAGCGTCTCTGTCCGACCTCGGACGGGAGGTGCTGGCGCTCTACCGTGAGATGGAGCGGGACAGCCGGCGGTCGTCCCGGGAGCCGCTGCGTCGACTCATGTCGCTCGTGGGCCGGACCTCGCATGGACCGGCCCCCAAGGCACACCGGGCGCGAAAGCGCGCCTCGGGCCGATGAGTCCAATCCTCACGCGAGCACGCTCTCTCATGATGGTGTTCGCGGCGCTCGCGCTTCCAATCCCCGCAACGGCCTCTACGGCGCTCAACTGCTTCGGGACGGCTTCGGGAAAGACCGTCATTCAGGTGCACGCGATCCTGGACTGCGCGCTCGATGATGGCTCCTTCGCCTGGTGCGACATCGACGTGAAGATCAATGACCAATGGCTCAACCTCCCCAGAACCTTGAGGAGCGTGACGAGCCCGGGTATCTTCCCCGAAGCCCCCGACGATCTCGCCGGCACCAAGGCCCTGAAACCGCCCATCACCGTGCTCAGGGTACTGGACGAGAACAAGAAGATCGTTCTCGAGCTTTCTCTGGACAAGATCGTTGCATCGGACGACGCGGTAGTCTTCATGGGTCGTGCGACCGTGTCCTGGAAAGGGCGCCACATCAAGGACCTGGCGGTGTCCTGCGACGACCCAGGCTAAGGCGACGGCAGCACCTTCATCAACCTCCCGAACGGGAGGTTCCGTCCTCGCAGTATCGCTGGCGACGCGGGAGATAGGCGGACGAATTCAGGGATGGAGTGGTCGTCGGCGAAGCTCGCGCAGGTGGCGGTAGCCGATCAGCTTGCCACGCTGTTCATCCCAGAGACGGTAGGTGAATGATCTCAGGCTGGAGCCCAGCGTGATGGGCTTCACGCTCTGGAACAGCGGATCGGCCTGGTGGCATTTCTCCAAATTGTAGTTCGGAATGCGCGGGCTCAGGTGGTGAATGTGGTGGAATCCGATGTTCCCCGAGAACCATTGCAGGATTCTGGGTAGCTTGTAGAAAGAGCTTCCATGGAGGGCCGCTTCCGCGAAGCCCCAGTGCTCACGCCGCTTCCAGTACACCCCTTCGAACTGATGCTGCACGTAGAACAGCCAGAGGCCCACCGTCCCGGTGATCATCATCACGGGAAGCTGGATGAGCAGATACGCCTTGATGCCGATGGTCATGCTCATCGCGATTGCGATCAAAAGGAGCGCCCCGTTCGTCCAGTGCACGCCCAGGCGCTCGCGCCTGCCCACCGCGGGCGATGGGAACCTCTGATGGATCAGGAACAGGTATAGAGGCAGCAGCACGAACAGCACGAAAGGATTGCGGAAGAGGCGGTACGCGAGGCGCTTCCAGCGGGGCGCTTCGAAGTATTCCTGCACCGTCAGCGTCCAGATGTCTCCGGTACCCCGTCGATCCAGATCCCCCGAGGTCGCGTGGTGCAAGGCATGCTTCTGCCGCCATTGGTGGTACGGCGTGAACGTCAGCACTCCGGTAACGAACCCCCAGAAATGATTCGCGCGCTGCGATCGAAAGAAGGAGCCGTGCCCGCAATCGTGGAAGATGATGAAGATCCGGATCAAGAAACCGCCGGCGGCGACAGCGACCGCGAGCGTCAGCCAGTAGGAGACGTCCAGCGACCAAATCATCACGCCGCAGAGAGTCAAATATGGGATGAGCGTGTTGATGACCTGCCAGACGCTCTTTCGCAGCACCGGCTCCTGATGGCTGGTCACCGCCTGTTTCCACGACAACATGTTCATGGGTGCCTCCTTGAACCGCGCGGCTGAAGAAGATCTTAAAGGAGGATGAGGTAGAAAGCCAGGGGTCGGCCTGAATTGTAACCTTAGATTGACATCGGCGTACCTGGTCGAGTACTATTGGCACTCTACAGGATCGAGTGCTAGTAAATCGGTGCCCATCTCCGGGCAGATTAATCAGTCACAGACGGAGGCTATCCCAATGAAAACAATGGTGAAACCACTGAGTGACCGAGTCTTGGTCAAGAGAACGGAGCCCGACCAGAAGGTGAAAAGCGGCCTCATCATCCCCGACACGGCCAAAGAGAAGCCGCTCGAGGGGAAGGTCGTTGCCGTCGGAGCGGGTCGTCTGGACGACAACGGCAAGCGGGTTGCGCTTGACGTCAAGGCTGGCGACCGTGTCCTCATCGGCAAGTACATCGGCACCGAAGTCAAGATCGACGATGTCGAGCACGTGATCGTCCGCGAAGAAGAGATCCTCGGAATCATCAGCTGAAAGGAGAAGAATCCATGCCTGCAAAAGAAATCATCTACTCGGAGGATTGCCGCCAGGCGATCCTTCGCGGCGTGAACAAGCTGGCCGGCGCGGTGAAGGTCACGCTCGGACCCCGCGGCCGAAACGTCGTCCTCGAGAAGAAGTTCGGGGCGCCGAGCAGCACCAAGGACGGAGTCACGGTGGCGAAGGAGATCGAGCTCGCGGACCCCAGGGAGAACATGGGCGCCCAGCTCGTGCGTGAGGTAGCGAGCAAGACTTCGGAGGTCGCGGGGGACGGCACGACGACGGCCACGGTTCTGGCGCAGGCGATCTACCGCGAGGGCGTCAAGGCCGTCACCGCCGGCGCCAATCCGATGGATCTCAAGAAAGGCATCGAGAAAGCCGTCGAGAAGGCGATCGAGGAGATCAAGAAGCTCTCCAAGCCCGTCAGCGGCAAGGCGATCGGCCAGGTCGGCACGATCTCGGCCAACAACGACGAAACGATCGGCGAGATCATCGCCCAGGCGATGGAAAAGGTCGGCAAGGACGGGGTCATCACGGTCGAGGAAGCGAAGGGCCTCGAAACGTCCCTCGAGATCGTCGAGGGGATGCAATTCGACCGTGGATACCTGAGCCCCTATTTCGTCACCGACGCCGAGCGCATGGAGTGCGTGCTGGAGAATCCATACATCCTGATCCACGAGAAGAAGATCTCCAACATGCGAGAGCTCCTGCCACTGCTCGAGCAGGTGGCCAAGAGCGGGCGTCCCCTGATGATCATCGCCGAGGATGTCGAGGGTGAGGCGCTGGCGACGCTCGTCGTCAACAAGCTGCGCGGCACGCTTCAGGTTTGCGCGGTGAAGGCGCCCGGGTTCGGCGACCGGCGCAAGGCCATGCTCGAGGACATCGCCATCCTCACGGGCGGCAAGTGCATCACGGAGGACCTCGGCATCAAGCTCGAGAACCTCAAGATCGAGGACCTCGGCCAGGCCAAGAAGATCACGGCCGACAAGGACAACACGACCATCGTCGAGGGCAAGGGTAAGCGCGCCGACGTCGAGGGTCGGGTGAAACAGATCCGCGCCCAGATCGAGGAGACCACTTCCGACTACGACCGCGAGAAGCTGCAGGAAAGGCTCGCGAAACTCGTCGGAGGAGTCGCCATCATCAAGGTCGGCGCGGCCACCGAGACCGAGATGAAGGAGAAGAAGTCACGCGTCGAAGACGCCATGCATGCCACCAAGGCGGCCGTCGAGGAGGGGATCGTCCCCGGCGGCGGCATCGCTCTGGTGCGCGCCATCCCGGCCCTGGAGAAGCTCAAGGAGAGGAACGAGGATGTCCAGACCGGGATCAACATCGTTCGCCGGGCCCTGGAAGAGCCGATCCGGCAAATCGCGATCAATGCCGGGTACGAAGGTTCGATCATCGTGCAGCAGGGGAAGGAGAACGAGAAGGCCTCTATCGGTTTCGACGCCTACGCCGGCAAGTGGGTCGACATGTTCGAAGCCGGAATCATCGACCCGACCAAGGTCACTCGCACGGCTCTGCAGAACGCGGCCAGCATCGCGGCACTGATGCTGACCACCGAGGCGATGGTTCACGAGATCCCCGAGAAAGAGAAGGCGGACATGTCGGGCGGACCGCGCGGCATGGGCGGGGACATGTACTGATCCAGAAACTCATGTTCGCAGTATGACCAAGCCCCCCGGGTCACTCCGGGGGGCTTTGTTTAAGGGAAGCGCGTCATGGCCAGCGCATTCAGGAGCGTCGTCCGCGAACATCCTCTCCGATTTTTCTTCCCGCTCGCCTTCCTGCTGTCCTGGTATCCCACTCTGTTGTCGTACGTCGGCGTGCGCGCCTCCGGCATCAATCCCCTGGGCGTCCTGGCGGCGGCGCTCATCGTGTCGGGCCAGGCCGGAGGCAGGCCCGGAGTCACGGCGCTGCTCCGTCGCATGGTTCGCGTCCGCGTGGGCCTTCAGTGGTATCTGGTCGCCCTGGTCCTGCCGGCATGCTTCGCCTTCCTGTCGCTCGCACTCAACCTTCTTTTCGGCGCGCGCATGCCCGGGCACGAGCAATGGGTGAAATGGCCGGAGATCGTGGATCGCTTTATCATCATGTTTCTGTTCGTAGGACTCGGCGAGGAGCCCGGCTGGCGGGGATTTGCCCTGCCGGAATTGCAGAAGCGCAGGTCGGCTCTCGAGTCGGCCATGCTGGTGGGTGTCGCCTGGGCGCTGTGGCACCTGCCGCTCATGGGCACGGAGTTCCGTTGGAACAGCGTGCCCGCCTTCCTCGTCAGCGTCTTCGCCGGCAGCGTCGTCACCGCGTGGCTGTTCAATTCGGCGAAGGAGAGCGTGCTGCTCTGCATGCTGCTCCACGCGAGCGTGAACGCCGTGTCGAGCGGTTACGTGTTCCAGCTTTTCAGCGGCGCCGACCAGTCGCGGCTCTGGCGGATCTACGCGCTGGTGTGGGTCGCAGGTGCCGCGTCCATCGCGTGGCGCACGGGCCCCGCGCTGAGGGGCATTCGCAGGGATCCCTGAAGAATCGTCCAGGGCCGAGGTGGCGTTCAGTGCGGGGGTGCGGGGCTTCCGCCGGCCGGCTGCGCGGGAGCGGCGCTGGTGGATTGAGGGGCGGGCGCAAGCTCTCCCGGAGCGGGGCCGCCCTTCAGCGCCACGTGGAGATCGAGCTCGACCTCCCCTCCCTGGTCCTCGGGCGAGTCGTTCCCCGGCTGCGTCCAGCGGAAGGTGCGCCGGTAGTGGCCCGTCTGCATCAGCGCGCGGAAGAACTCGGAGTAGTCGACCTGCACGATTCCATCCTTGAACGGGACGTTGAAGCCGGCGACGTCCACCGGCTGGTTCTGGTGGAACGGCGTCCCGCGAATCTTCCCGACCAGCGCGCCCCTGAACGCCAGGTCCAGACTCTTGTCGCGTCGGACGAGCTCGGCGCCGACGCCGGCCGCAGGAGCGGCATCGGTCTCGCCAAGGGCGTTGCTGCTCACATCCCAAGCGTAGGCGCGCTGTTCCTGCGGCTTGCACGCGCCTTCCACCGCGGCCTTCATGCTATTGACGGGGCGGAGCGTGACCTTCTGCCGGATCCGGATCTGTGCCTGTCCCAGATCGGAGCCGCTGACGATCCTCTGGGTCTCGGAGAACGGGAGGTACTCGAAGAGGGAAGCAAAGTCCGCGTGCCCACGGGCGTTGTAGCGGCACCAGAAATGGTTTGTGGCCGGCTTCTTTCCGTCGCGCCCGCAGGGATAGGTCACATCGCTCCAGAATGGATGGGACTCCACCTTCCAGTCCACGTCGATCGTCACGTCCCGCCTGCGCTGCAGCATCAACGAGTCACGCGTCTCCTGATTGAGACCGCCCTCCTTGAGCTTCTCGTCGAGCTGCTGCAGGATCTGATCGATCTGCGCCTGTGGCACTCCCATCTTGAGGAGCTGCTTCCGCATCGTCTCCTTGTCGCTCCCCTCGTCCGCCGGAGCGGCGGGGCGCTGCGGTGCGGCGAGGGTCATCAGCAGGAACCCGATCGACAGGACGGCGTGGCTTGCCCGCATGTTCATCCCCCCTGCGGCGACGAGGATAAGAACCCCTACTTCGGCTGCGGGACGACGCGGATGTAGGGCTTCTTCGCTGTCCATCCTCCCGGGAATCGCTGCTTCGCTTCGTCCTCGCCCACCGCGGGAACGATGATCACATCCTGCCCCTGCTTCCAGTTGACCGGCGTGGCGACTTTGTGCTTCGCGGTGAGTTGGATCGAGTCCAGCAGGCGGAGCACTTCATCGAAATTGCGGCCCGTGCTCATCGGATAGGTCAGCATGGCCTTGACCTTCTTGTCCGGACCGATGATGAACACGGAGCGGATGGTCGCATTGTCCTGAGCCGTGCGTCCCTTGGCTTCTCCGGTTGCGTTGGGGTGAATCATGTCGTAGAGCTTCGCAACCTTGAGATCCGAATCGCCGATCATGGGGTAGGTGACCGCGTGCCCCTGGGTCTCCTCGATATCCTTGGACCATCGCGCATGGTCCTCGACCGAGTCCACGCTCAACCCGACGATCTTGCACTGACGCTTCTCGAACTGTGGCTTCAGGCCGGCCATGTAACCCAGCTCGGTCGTGCACACCGGCGTGAAGTCCTTGGGATGCGAGAAAAGAATCGCCCAGCCGTCCCCGATCCACTCGTGGAATTTGATCGAGCCCTGGGTCGTTTGAGCGGTGAAATCGGGGGCCTCGTCCCCTATGCGCAAAGCCATGGTGCACCTCCGTCTCGAAGTCCGTGATGATAGCCTTTGGGTGACCCTTCGATTCTACACCGAGTCGCCCCCCCCAGGATGGACATCACCTCGACCCGAAGGCTATGCTGCCGGAGGGATGATCAGGGAAGCCCGGATGAAGTTTGTCGAGGGTCGCGCGTGACGAGTTCCGTGGTGCGGTTTCCTGCCGCCCTGATCGCCGTCGCCTTGATTGGCTTCGTGCTCTGGGATGCCTTCGAGGCGATCGTTCTGCCGCGGCGCGTCACCCGCCGGTGGCGTCTGGCGCGTCTCTTCTACCGCCTGACCTGGACACTCTGGTCGGCGGTGGCGCGGCGGATCGTTTCACGCGTGCGGCGCGAGTCCCTTCTTGGCGTCTACGGGCCGCTCTCGCTCCTGTTCCTTCTGGGGCTTTGGGCCGGGAGCCTGGTGCTCGGGTTCGGGGCGCTGCACTGGTCCCTTGGCACGACCATGAACACGCCGGGTGAGTCGCCGTCATTCGGCACCTACCTGTACGTGAGCGGCACGACATTCTTCACGCTTGGCCTGGGCGACGTCACGCCACGCGGGCCGGTGGGACGAGGCCTGACCGTCCTGGAGTCCGGGGTCGGGTTCGGCTTCCTGGCTCTCGTGATCGGATATTTTCCCGTCCTTTACAATGCCTTCTCCAGGCGCGAGGTCTCGATCACGCTCCTCGATCCGAAGGCCGGCTCGCCTCCGAACGTCGAGGAGTTGCTGCGGCGTCACGGCCAGGATCATTTCCATCGACTGGACCGCTTTCTGCACGAGTGGGAGAGATGGACCGCCGAGCTGATGGAGAGCCATATTTCCTACCCCGTCCTGGCCTACTTCCGTTCGCAACACTCCAGCCAGTCATGGCTCGGGGCCCTGACGACGATCCTCGACACCTGCGCCCTGCTCATGGCGGAGGCCCGGGACGAATCGGCTTGGCAGGCCCGCGCCACCTTCGCGATGGCCCGGCACGCCGTCATCGACCTGGCCCAGGTGTTCCGTCTTGATCCGCGCGCGCCCTCGCCGGATCGTCTCTCCCCTTCGGATCTCGCGCGACTGTTCCATCTGCTCGCCGAAGCCGGCCGGCCGCCTTCCGACACGGCGGAAACGACCCGGCGTCTCGCCGACTACCGCCGGACCTACGAGCCGTACGTCAATGCGCTCGCGGATCGCCTTCTCATGCCCCTTCCCGCGTGGACCTCGACCACGCGGCCACACGGCGCCTGACGGAGGGGCGAAAACACGGAAGGCGGGGCTAGCGCACCCCTCCCATGAGACGCCGGATCGGCGGGTTCAGGAAGATCAGGATCAGCGCCGCTCCGATGGTGACGGCGGCGACGGAGCCGAACAGAATCGGCAGGGGCACGGTGGCGGTCAGTCCCGCCGCCCAGCCTGCGAGCTTGTTCCCGCCGGCGATCGACAGGAACCAGACGCCCATCATGAGACCCACGATGCGGGCGGGGACGAGCTTGGTGACGACGCTGTTGCCGACGGGGCTGAGGCAGAGCTCGCCCATGACTTGAATGAAGTAGGCGGCGACGAGCCAGAGGGGGCTCACCAGCACGCCGTCGCGACCGGCCATGATTCCGGCCGGCAGCAGCAGGATGAACGAGACTCCGGCGAGGAGCAGGCCGAAGGCGAATTTCATGGGGGTCGACGGCTCTTTCGGTCCGAGCCGCACCCAGAGCCACGCGAAGACCGGCGAAAGCAGGATGACGAACAACGCCTGGATGGACACGAACCAGCTCGAGGGTATGGTAAAGCCGAGCATCTCTCTGGCGGTATGCCGGTCGGCAAACAGGCCGAGCGTCGAGGCCGCCTGCTCGTAGGCTCCCCAGAACAGGACGGCGAACAGGAAGAACACGAAGACCGCCCCGATCCGCATCCATTCGGCCGTCGTGAAGGCGAGAACCGCGCGGTCATCATCTGCCGCCTTCGCGCGCTCCGACGTCCTGGCCGGCGTCGCCGGATTCACGGCCGGGCGCGCCTCGACACGCCGCAAGCGGTCGCGACCGAGGACGTACTGGACGAGGCCGAGCGTCATCCCT
>QHXX01000124.1 GCA_003223135.1 Acidobacteriota bacterium
AAGCCGGCCGGCACCGCCTGCGGCAGTCCGGCTGACACCGAATGCACCAACCCTGACACCTGCAACGGCAGCGGGACCTGTCTGACCAACGACGAGCCGGCGGGCACTTCCTGCGGTGATGCCGGCACCGCATGCGTCAACCAGGACACCTGCAACGGAACCGGGAGCTGTACCGACAATGGTTTCAAGCCGGCCGGCACTCCCTGTAACGACGGCAACGCCTGCACGCAGACCGACACCTGCCTGGCGGGGGTCTGCGCGGGCGGCAACCCGGTCATCTGCACCGCGGTCGACCAGTGTCACGTCGCAGGCATCTGCGACCCGGCGAGCGGCACCTGCTCGAACCTGAACGCTCCAAACAACACGCCGTGCAACGCCGACAACAGCGCCTGCACCCAGAACGACAGCTGTCAGAACGGGGTCTGCACGGCTGGTTCCGCCGTCGTCTGCACCGCCTCCGACCAGTGCCATGTCGTCGGGACCTGTAACCCGTCGACCGGCCTCTGCTCGAACCCGGCGAAGGCAGACGGCACCGGCTGTAACGCCGACAGCAACGCGTGCACCCAAAACGACACCTGTCAGGCCGGCCTGTGCACCGCCGGCGCACCGGTCATCTGCACAGCGCTCGATCAGTGTCACACCGGGATTTGCAATCCGACCACTGGTACGTGCACGAATCTGGATGCGCCCAACGGCCTCCCTTGCGATGACGGGAACGAGTGCACCACGGGCGACACGTGCCAGGCGGGAGCCTGCACCGGAGGCCAAACTCTGGAGTGCAAGGTGACCGGTGGCGGTCAAATCAGCGTAGTCAACCCCGCCGGCACGGCCAGTTTCGGCTTCAACGTTCAGACTGACGTGAAGACCGGTTCTGTCAAAGGTCAGCTCGAATATAACAACCATGCCACTAAGACGACGTATCACAGCGTAAACCTCGACTCTCTGTCCATCACCTCCATAAGTTCCTGCACGGCGTCCCCGACGACTTCAGGCAAGAGGGCGACTTTCAAGGGAACGATCAAGAAAAAGAACGACGGGACCACCCACAACTTCAAGGTGACGGCGGAGGATTGTGGCGAGCCGGGTCGTAACGATTATTTCTTAATAGAGATCGCGAACCCGGGCGGAGAAACGCAGTCTGGTCCCCTCATTGGAGGGAACATCCAGGTCCACGGATCCCCCCAGAGCGGAACAATGGTGACGGGTGCGGGAGGGGGAATATTCCCGCCGGGCGCTTCACTCAATGGCGTTTCTCTCGAGGGTCTCAAGTTCGGGAAGGGACTCACCGTCGCCAGCGCCGGCTCGGCTCAAGGCCAGTTTCAGACCACTCTGATAGGCGTTTCCGTGCTTGGCCTGAAGCGGTACATTCAGGTGGAGGGTAAAGCCAACAGCGGCTTCTCCGGGGCTCCTAACACCGCAATCTTTTCGGGCAAGTGCATGGTGGACCTTGGGGACGGGACTCCACCACTGTCGGACGTTCCCTTTACGGTCGTGGTCGCGACAAACTCCGAAGGGACCGGGAGCCTCACGCTCACCCTGGGCGCGACTAACTTACCGGCTGCGATGGTCAACGAAGGGCACATGACGATCAAGTAGCCGTGTGCCCTCGCGGGCGCGCAACTCTCGGGTCGCCGGTAACACCCCTCTGTCAGGGCACGCTGGAGAGCCTGAGGTCGTAGGAGCCGTAGATACCCAGGTCGGTGGCGTGGAAGGACTTCACGTAGAGCGTGCCGCTGCTGGTCGCCGTATACGAAATCAGCGAGGACTCGTCATTCACACTCCGATTGTCGTTGGACGCGAGGACGGTCACGCCGTCGCCGGCCAGGAGCTGGAGGGACGTGTTGGCCTTGCTCCAGAGGTTCAAGGTCTCGATGGTGTACGTCGCGCCCGAGACCGCGCTGAACGAGAAGAAGTTGTTGTCGGCCTCTCCCACGCCATCGTTGTTCACGTCGGCGAAGTAGGTCCGGTGGCTCGTCCCGTTGGTCGAAACCGGGAGCGCCGCCGCGACGCTGTCGTTGGGCTCGCCCGGATCCGTGTAGTACTCGACATTCGTTCGCTGGAACGCCGCGATCATCTCCGTCTTGAATCCCTTTCCCCGCGTGAACCACCCGTCCCAGAAGTCTTCCAGGCTCTTGTTGAGCGCCGTCTTGACGTAGTTCTTGTCCACGTCCCAATTGTCGGCATCCGGTCGTGCCAGGGTGTCGTCGTCGACGCCCGGAGTTCCGTCGGCGGTGCCGGCCGAGTCGTTGATGTCCCAGAGGGCCGCGTACACCGCGACCTCGCTTGTGGCGCCGTCGCAGTAGTACGGGGTCTCGGTCTCCACGTCGAAATAGAAGTCCAGGTTACCCGGGCCCGGTCCCCCCGTGGTCCTGACATACAGGTCGGGCCGGGGAAGATTGAAGTACCGGCGGACCGACTGGCCGAACCACGTCGCCCTCCCTTCATCGTAGGCCAGACGCAGATCCTGGGCGCAGTCCAGCAGGTGATGGGTGCCGCCAAGGCTGTCACTTCCGGAGTTGAGGTGATAGGCGTAGTGACCGGTTTCGTGGGCGATGACCGTATCGTTGTAGCCGGAGATCTCTCCGACACTGATGGTCTTGTTGGAAGGATCATAGCTCGAGGGAGCGCCGCCCACGCCCGATTGCCACTCCAGCGTCAGGAGGCTCGACGAGCCGGGCCGGGAGCCGTTCAGGGCCGCGATGTAGTCGATGGAGCGGACTCCTGCATCAAAGAGATTGAAGCCCTCGCCACCCGCACCGATCGCCGCCGTCAGCGTTCCGAAGTTCACGTTCGTCGAAGGGGCGTGGTTGGAAACGTTCGCGGAGGCCACGGCGTAGGGGTTCTTGGGCCCGCTAATGTTCTGAACCTTCAAATAGAGTCCCGGGGTGGCCGTCGAGGTCGTCACCGCCCGGACGTAGACGGTCCGCGTCTTATTGTCCGTCACCAGGATGCTGAAGTTCCCGCTGGCATCGGTGGCGCCCGTCGCCAGAAGCGCCGCTCCCCCCTTCGCCTTGGCGTCCCGGACCTCGACGTTCGCGTAGCGGACCGGCAGCGCGGGCTCCGCGCCCGTGAACCCGTTCTGGTCGAATTCGCGATCAACGTACCGGAAGGCGCCCGAAGCGGTCCAATTCCCGTAGACCAGGCCCAGGGATCCCAGCCAGCTCGACACCACGAGAACGACAAAGCGCGTTTTGAACATGTGTCACGCTCCCCCGGCCTGAGACGCCGCGTACTCGATGGCTCCATCCTTGACCCTGGGGGCCGGCTCCTGCACCCCGACCAGGAGTTTGTAGGCGGCACCTCGGTGAACCGGCTTCCCTTGGATGCGTCCGGACACCTCGGCCGAGATGACGAATTTTCCGTCCTCCGGCACGATCACGTCGGTCAGCAACGACCGGGCGCCCGCCGCGCCGAAGTCCACGTTCCAGCGCATGAGGCTGCTTCCGTCCGTGAAGACAAGTTTTCCGGGAACCCCTGCCGTGACGACGACGTCCGTGATGCTCATGCTCGCGTTGACCGTCAGGCGAAGCGAGGCGATGCCCCCGCTTGCGTTCTTCTGAAGGGTGACGAGCTCGACGCTAAGCGCGAGAGGTGGTTCCGGGTCGATCGTCCGTGGGGACGACGGCTTGCGGGATCCCCTCGCGTCACCCCAGGCCAGGAAGGCGACGAGCGAGCCCAGGAGGAAGCACGTAAATCGCCTCGAACGCCTTGTCATGTTCCGGCCTCCAAGCGGCCCCCCGTAGTGAGATCCAGCGCCGGGGAACCTGCTTCATCGATATCGGTCGATAAAAGTAAGGCTCGTCAAGATCTGCGTGCGAGCTTTCCCTTCTAGTACGTTGAAATTCCGGTATGGTCAAGCGAAAAAACCCGCGCTTCGATCTTCTCCGGCCGCGATGGGAGCCCTACTCCCGGTCCCGCCTGCCAGGGACCTCAAAGGTACGTCCTCTCAGTGTCCGCAATCCCGCCCCCCACCCAATGTGGAACCCGAGGTTGACGGAAAAGGCCTTACTGGACCTAAAATCTCGGCTTGAACTTCTGATGCGCAGAACGCGGCCCGTGTCTCGAATCTGAAAAGGCGAGTGAGTTCGGTCGCGCAACGGTGCCGCAGGGAGGCCCTCATTGATGAAAAGACGCCGAAGGGGGTGCGAATTCCAGAGAGGCACAAGTGTCGATGCGAAACGGAAGTCTTGATTGCGCCGGCGCGTCTTTTACCTCCTGGTCCTCCTGGGAAACAGCTGGGCGTGCTTCCGTATCCTGAAGGAGTACGGATACGAAGGCGCCTGGATGCCCCTCCAGAGCATCATGAATTTCTCTTTCCCACCGCCCGTCGGCCACCGGGTGCTTTTTGTGCTCCTGGCCGACGGGATCCAGGCGGTCTTTCCCTCGCTGGGCTATCTGAAATGCTTTCTCCTCTCCCAGCTCGTTGCGATTCTCCTGGCCTTCGAGGCGATCCGGAGATGGGGGGGTCTGTTCGTCCGAGAAGAGTTGTCCATCGTCGCCCAGTTACTTCTGACCGTTATTCTGATTCCCACCCTGCACTACTATGATTTCTATGATTTCGGTGTCGTGTTTTTCTTCAGCGCTTGCCTGTACTGCCTCTTCACGGATCGGTTCCTTCCTTATCTTTTCCTGCTGGCCGTCGGTACCTTCAACCATGAGATAACGCTTCTCCTGGTCCCCGTCTTCGTGGCCGTCCATTTTCCGGAGGGCCTGACGCGGCCGCGGATCTGGTACCAGGTGGCGCTGCAGCTGGCGGCGTGGGTGGGAGTGCGGGCTCTGATGTTCTGGCTTCTCCCGTCACACGCTTGGCCTGAGCTTCGCCTGCAGGCAAACATCCAGGAGATGCTTCACCCAACTCCCGGTCTGCTCTCCCGTTACATAGCGCCTGGTCTTTGGATGGGACTTGCTCTCCTCGGGTATCGTCGGGCCCCTCGTCGCCTGAGGCGCGCCCTGATATTGCTGCCGCTGCTGGCGATCACGACCTTCGTGTACGGCCATTTCCACGAAATCAGACAATTCGACGCCTTGATACCGGTCATCGTGGCGCTGATACTCTGCTGTGTCCCGGGGGACATCCCGCCTCGATCCTTGCAGGAAAACCCTCCCGCCATTGGCGCCAATTCTGGCAATCACGGGATCATGGCAGGATAATGGCCACGGACACGAAGACCAATCTGTTCTGCGATGCGTCCCTATTGGTGAGGCGGGGGGATGCCGGTCGCGCGGCGCCGCTCGCTGCCTCGCGGCTTCTTATCACGGCCGGAGGTTGGAGATCTGGATTGCGTGCCAGGCATGAAATGTCCTATCATTCCAAACACCTGTGGAAAAGCGTCTCCCTAAGCGATTCGGCGGGGCCGACTCGGCAAGCGCGGATTCAGGCAACAAAGGCTGAACAGGCGCGCGGGCGCATCCTTGATCGCTTCTCGCCAAGGTTCGGAGATGCTTCAGCGTGGATTATGTGGCAGCTCCTGAGGAGAAGAGATGACCCCTTCGACAAGACGCATTGATCGCCGTGTTGTGCCGTGGTTCCTGACATGCCTTGCGCTGGCATGGACTGCCGGCGCCTACGCGCAGTTTCAGCCGGTGCCCGGCCGCGAGTATCACGAAATCTTCAACGCGACGAATCAGGTGCGGGGCGAGGCCATCGTGGCACTGGTTCTAGCTCCATCCATTGAAGCGCAGCAGGCGGATACGATTCAAGTGCTGTTGCCGGCGTCCTACAATGGCGAGCTGCGAGTGGAAGCACTGAGCGCCGACGGGCGCTTCCGCGGTGAAGGTTCATTTGCCGGGTCGAGAAGCCGCGATCGCTGGGTCGCGTTGCCGCTTGGCCGAGCTGAAGCCAAGGAGCCGCACGCGAGCCTCCGCCGCCCGGTGAATACGGAGACGCTGGCGCTCGCGGTGCGGGGCGCCGACGGGACCCTGTATGTTGCGCGCTGGGGTGGTGAGGCCCCTTCATCACATCGTAGCGAAATGCTGCGCATTTACGTGAACAGCGGGCGTGCCGACATATTCATCGTGCCGGGCAAGGCGAAGGCCGTTCATTGCCGGCCTCTGACCATCCCTCAACCGTTGCGCTACGACAGTTACTGCGACGTGCCGCTCGCAGATGTGCCTGCCGACGGCAACCTTAAGTTGATCCGTCGCGATCAGTTTGAAGAGCAAACACAAACGTTCTCGGTGTACCTGCCGCATGAGTGAGGGCAAGGCGATGAGGATGGCGGAGGTGCGGTCCAAGTGGATTGGTCTGCCTGCCAAACTGCTCTCCGGCGCGCTTACCGCGGTGGTGATCATGCTCATTCTGATCTTTTCGCTCAAAATTCTGAGCCGGCCGTCGGGCAGCGGCACGCTGTCCATCACGGCGGCGACGGGCTCGCTCACCCTCGAGCCGCTGTGCGGCGAGTCCGTCACGTGGGATTTGCCGGCAGGGCGCGTCGGGCGGCGCAGCGTTGCGCCCGGCGAGCCCGGATACGAGACGTCGGCCGAAGCCGTCACGATGGTGCTCGCACCTGGATCTCGAACCCGCGTGATCTCCTCGGATGCCCGCGTCCTGCGCGTATCAGTTGAGCAGACCGATGACCTTGCTCAGCGCTGCCCCGCCGTTGCGAGCCAGCCTTACCGTCTCATTCTCGATGGAGCGCCGGCGGCTCAAGATCCTGTCGGCTTCAATTACGAAGCACGGGCGCGAGCGGAAGCTGGTCCGCTCAAGATCTCTTTGCCGGTCTCGGGTCGCGTGATACTCGGGCAGGTGGTATCGGAGGGGGCTGATTGGCGGGCGCGCTCCGCGCCCATCTTGCTTACAGGCGCGATCATGCGCCGTGTCAAACCATGGTTCAGTGACGAGGTGATGACGGTCGGCGAAACGGAAAGACTCGACCAGGGCAGTATCCTGGATTCGCACGCCTGCATGGAGCCTCGAACATCAAGCATCGCTGCGGCGCCTGGGTGCTCCGCCGCGCAACTGGTGCCGGCGGTTGGCTTCTTTCAGATTTTGGACGCCGGCGGCCTGCAGGTGCAGCTCTACGCACGGGGCCCCGCCGGGGTACAGAACTACCGCGGTCCGCAGCATCGCATCGAAGTGCCCCTGAGTACGGCACTGTGGGAGTCCGATACGGTCAAGGTGTGGGGCGCATTCTTTTTGCTGATATTCGCCTGCCTCGAGCAGGTCTCGAGGGTATGCAAGTCAACCTGGACGCGCATTCTGCATTCCATTACGAAGCGGAGCCCCGACAAAGCCGCAACGAGCGACGCCGAGCCGGCGCCCCGTGCCATCGTTTCGGACCGCGCCTCAGCCGCTGGAGGTGAGACCGCTGTTCGATCCAGCGCGGCCGAGGCGTTTCACGAAATCGAACGCCTCCAACAAACCAACCCCAAGAAGACCAACATATGATGACGCCATGAAGACCACGATCAGACTCAGGGCCTCGATACTTGCTTTCTGTGCCGCTGGGGCCTGCACCCACGCCGAACCCGTCGAGGTGCGGCAGGGCGAGTATATCGGCGCAGGCTACTCGTTTCGCCGCGCCAACACCTGCACCGTCGTAACTGCACGGCATGTCGTCCCCGACATCGGGGCGTCGATTACTGTCCTCGACCGAAGCGGTGCCCAGGTGGAGGGGAGCCGCAGCTACGACAATGAATTCTACGATCTGGCGCTGATTTCGTTGCCGGACGTAAAGACGATCGCGTGCACAGCGACCTGGCCGGACCGCGCGCCACCTCTCGACGCCAAGGTCTCGGACGCGAAGGAGTTTCAGGCAATTCGCCACTATCCCAGCGGCCGCGAAACGATCGTGCGCCTCAAGTCCGCCGGAGGAATCAAACATCTGCTCACCTTGGCTCCTGTCGACAACTTGCGTATTCGCGAATCCGACAGCGGCGCGATTGTCTTGCTGGACGGGCGACCGGCCGGAATCGTGCAAAGTGTTGAGACCGGCTCGGACCGCGTGAACGTGCTTCGTTTTGACATGGTCGATCAGCTGGTCGGCGATCGCTTTCGCAGCAGCGGTGGCAGGGGCGCTCTCAGCTTCCAAGGCGTCCTATGGCAAGGGCGTCTTCACCCGACCTGGACCACGTACGTGCAGTCGTGGCTGATGGAACAAGCCGGCCGACAGGTGGTGACCGGTGCCGCTCCCGGTGCCACACCGCCGCCCGAGTTGTGCTCGGTCAGAATCGAAGTCCTGTCATGGGATCGAGGCAGCGTACCGAATCCGGCTTTTGATACCGTGCAGCAGGAGCTGAAGGTGTGCGGCAAAAAGGGTTGGCTCTACGAACAAATGTGCCAACAGGCACGCAGCGCCAGTCAAACCACCCCGCGGCAACTCGTGACCCAGAAGCTGACGGTCAATGCCATCGTTCAACCGCCGGGTGCACCGGCGGTGAGCAAGCTTGTAAGCAACACCGTGGTTCCGAAATCCGGCGTGCAAATGAGCCAGGCGGAAATTGAATTGTCATCTCTGCAAACCGTTGTCGGGCCGGTGCTGAAGGATCTGCTTAAGCGTAGTTCGTGCGACTGATGGAGGCGCGAATCCGTCAGTCGCTCATTTGACTCCCTGGGCTAACAAACCAGCGACACTGGTAT
>QHXX01000125.1 GCA_003223135.1 Acidobacteriota bacterium
CACCTCCTCCCATTGCAGAACCTCGGGACCGCCGGTCCTGTGAAATCGGATCGCCTTCGGCACGGTATCTCCTCTTTGGACGGTGGCGCATGACGACATCCGCCGCCGCAGGGAATCAGGCCGGGGTCACGATCCGCCAGGGCCGCTCGAGCGCCCGGGTGACCGCGGCGAAGACGATATACGCGGCGATCGCCGTCAGCGCCGCCGCCTTGTCCGAAACGGGCGGGGGTCCGAAGAATACGTAGACCTGGATCGCGAGCATGAGGACGCAGAACCCGGCCGTGGCCATTCGGCGCGCCGTCCCGGTCTGGAGATAGAGCCACATCCCTCCGAAGAGGAGCGCCGCCTCCAGCCCGAGCGCCAGCGCGGGCGAGTTCCACAATCCCAGACCGACCTTGGCGGTGTCGTCGTAGAGCGGCAGATCGGGCCGGTGGACGACGAAGTCGAGAACCCAGTGAGAGAAGACCGCGGCGGCCACGACGAGCGCGGATTTCCTGCCGTCGCGCGGCCGCGCCAGCCGGTAGACGACGAAGGCGCCGGTGGACCAGAGAAGCGCCGCGACCAGGCCGTGCGTGTAAGGCATGTAGTACAGGTCGAGGGGGTTCGAGGCCGTGATCCCTGGCACGATCCGGACCTTCTCGATTCCGAGCAGCACCAGGGGAGCCCAGACGAAGTCGAGGAGCTGAACCGCCACGAAGAGCACCCAGAGAGGCACGGACGGAGCGGTCTTCCTGGCGGCGAAGCTCACTCCGTAGTGGCCGACGAACACGGTACCCGCCTCGCTAAGGCGCGAGCCCGATCTGCTTCATGAACGCGAGATTGTCCCAGAACAGGTACTCCTCATCCATGACGCCGTCCTTCCAGTGCCCGACGGTGCACATCTCCAACTGGAACGCCTTGCCGGTGGGCGGGATCGTTTTTCCGGCGGCCGCGGGCATGGGCTTCGTGAACGTTCCTTCCATCACCCCGATCACGCTCGTCCAGTCGCCCGAGCCGAACTTGACCGGATGGACCCGGATCCGGGTGTCCGGGGCGTAGACGAACATCGCCTTCAGATCCTCGATGTGCCTGTCGATACCCGTGGTCTGATGCCCGTCGGGCCAATGCACGATGATGTCCTTCGAGTGGCTTTCGTGCAGACGGTCCCACTTTTGGTTCGTGAAGACATCGAAGTCGAGGTCGTCGAACGTGGCGAGATGTGCCCTGACGGCCCGCTCATCGGCGACCGTCCCGGATCCTGACAGCAACAGGGAGGCCACCGCAACACACGCCGCGTTTCGGGCGTGCGTGATCGTCGTCCAGGTGTGAGTGGACATGGTCGATGTCCGGGGAGACTATCCCTGGTCGAAGAACTTGAGAGCCATCGCCCCGTGGGTCGCGGCGCCTCCCGCACGCAGCGCCGCGGCGAGCAACGCCGACTCGACGACTTCCGCACGGCTCGCGCCGGCGGCCTTGGCGGCCTTGGCGTGAACCTCCAGACAGTACGGACACTGGGTCGTGCACGCCACCGCGATCGCGATCAGCTCACGATACTTCTTCGGGATGGCTCCGCCCTCGCGCCCGACGATGTTGTCGAGTCCGAGCCAGGCCTCGAAATCGGCGGGAGACAGCTTGCGCATCTCCTTGAGGAGACGAAGGTCCGCGGCGTCGTGGTAGTGTTCGCTCATTTCCATTCCTCCTTGTTGGTGTGAGGGCTCGAATGCTAGGCGGCGCCGCGCACCCGGCCATGCGCCGCCTTCCGCGCGGCGACGATCGCCGCCAGCATGGACACGTGATCGCGTGGCCCATCGTAGCGCAGGCGGTTGATGAAGATCGTCGGCGTCCCGTTCACGCCGTCCCGCACCCCCCGGCGGAAATCCAGCCTGACCTGGGGGAGGTGCACGTGCTCTTCCATCTCCAGACCGAAGCGCGCCACGTCCAGGCCGATCGCCACCGCGCAGGCGCGCAGAGTGTCGTACGCGAGCTGCGACTGATGCGCAAAAATCATGTTGTGCATCTCCCAGAACTGCCCCTGCGCCCCCGCGGCCTCGGCCGCCTCGGCCGCCATCAGGGCGTGCGGGTGAACGGTGGTCACCGGGAAGTGCCGGTACACGAGACGGAGCATCTCCGGGTTCTCCGCGACCAGGCCCTCCAGCACGGGACGGGCCATCGCGCAGTGAGGGCACTCGAAATCCCCGTACTCGAGCATCGTGACCGGGGCGGTCGGCGGGCCGAGGATCCAGTCCTCTTCCGTAATCTCCGTCCTCTGGACCCTCTCATCAAGCACGGGGAGTCTCCTTGGCGCGCGCTCCCTGGATGCGCTCGAGCGCATCGAAGATGACGTTGAGACCGGGCGTTGTAGTCACGGATCTCGCCGAGGGTCTCCTGAATGAGCGCCAGCTCGCTGGTGCAGACGGGCGACCAGTCGGCGGGGTAGAAGGCCAGCACGACGTTCTTGCCCCGATAGTCGCTGAGCTTGACCGGCTGACCCTTGCCATTGAGCAGGGTGAAATCCGCCGCTTGCGTTCCCGGACTGAGCCCTTTGGCCATGGAATCCTCCTGCTATCGGTATCGTAACAGCGCGCCGACGCCTTGCCCCGCTTCCATCAGGCGACGCGCGGCGTCGCCCCGGACGACCTCGGCGGTGCCGGCCATCTCCACCGCGCGCCCCATCGCTCGCTGGAGATGGCGGGTGGGCTCGAGATCCAGATAAACGCTGAGCACCCGCGCCCCGCGTCCGTCGAACGCCTCGAGTTGTTCGATCTGTTCCCTCGTGATCACGACGTCATCCTCGCATCTGGAGGCCTCGCGCGCGGTCTCCGCGGGCCCTTCCCTGCCATCAGTGTATAGAACAGATATATCACACATGCTCCGCGAGGGCTTCGATGATGGGGTCGTGCGGGTCGACGCGGGACGCTACGGCACCGGCGGCGGGGTGCCGCTGATCGCCGAGAGCAGGCCGTCCCTGTCGAATCTCACCTGCGAAGCGTGGGAGGGGTCGTACGGATACGTGCAGACCCACGCGCGTCTCTCTCTTCTGACCGTGAAGTTCTCTTCCTTGATGGGCCAGCGTCTCTGTCCCGGATCGCCCAGGGAGAGGATCAGGACCGCGGCCGCGGCCCGGCGGGCCTCCGCCGGCCTGGTGACCCTTCCGAGACCGAGGCGGTACGTGGCGAGCGACGACGCATCGAGACGCTGCACGTCGCCGTGGTCGTCGATGGAAGCGACGAGCGAGAGGGCATTCTTGAACGGAGGAGGAATGCCCCGCGCATGCGTCAGGACGTAGTAGAAGCGACGTCCTCCGTAGGCGGCCTCCACCGCCGCGTTCCGGAACCGCGCAGGCCCTTCGTCGCAACCGTATCCGTCGTACTTCTGCTTGAGCCAGGTCTTGAAGATCTCCAGCTCCCGGGCCTCCACCTCGGCCGCCCCGTGGGCGGCCAGCGACATGAGGCTCACAAGGCAGGCGAGAACGATGGATGCCACCCGTCGCATGTGTGCCTACTTTACAGGAGCATCGCGGAGACGCTGATAGAACCACCAATGATGACCGTCGGGGTCCTCCGCTTCGTAGCCCCGATCGGTCCAGTGGTCTGGTCCGTAGTCCGTCGTCTTCGGCTCCGTGAGGATCTTCGCGCCGGCCTGCCGCGCTCGTTTGCAGTGCGCCTCGACATCGTCGACGTAGATCATCATGTTCTGGGTCTTCGCGCCTCCGACTGCTCGGGGACTGCGGCAGAAGGCCCGTTCGGGGCGGGACTCCCTCTTCGCGCTCGCGACCATGACGACTCCTTCGCCGAACACGAGCTCGGAATGCACGATGCCGCCGTCGTCATCTTCGACCTTGAGACGGACTTCGAACCCGAACGCGTTGCAGAGCCAGTCGATAGCCTTGGCGGCGTCTTCGTAATAAAGCGCGGAGGAGATCCGCGGCCAGCCGGTCGGTGTGGGTTTCATACGATCGCACGCACCACTCCGCCGTCGACGCGGAGCGCCGCCCCGGTCGTCGCCGACGCCCTGGCGCTGCAGACGTACGTGATCATCGCCGCCACCTCGTCCGGAGTGGCGAATCGCTTTATCACGGAGGAGGGGCGCGCGGTCGCGAAGAATTCCCGTTCGACCGTCGCGGGGTCGACGCCGCGCGTCGCGGCCATGCGCGCCACGAACTCGCCCACGCCCTCGGAGGCGGTCGGCCCCGCAAGCACGCTGTTCACCGTGACGCCGGTGCCCGTGAGTGTTTCGGCGAGCCCGCGCGACACGGCCAGCTGCGCGGTCTTGGTCATGCCGTAATGGATCATCTCCGCCGGGATCTGGAGCGCCGATTCGCTCGAGACGAACACGATCCGTCCCCAGTTGCGCTTTCGCATGCCGCGCACGTAGTGGCGCGAGAGACGGACCCCGCTGAGCACGTTGGTCTCGAAGAAGCGGAGCCAGTCTTCATCCGGAATCTCCTCGAACGGCTTCGGCTCGAAGATGCCGAGATTGTTGACGAGCACATCGACATCCGGCAGGCGGCCGATCAGCGTCTGGCAGCCGCCGGCGCTGCTGAGATCCGCCACGATCCCATCGACGGTCGCGCCGGACAGCTCGCTCTTCAGCCGGTCCACCGCACGCCCGACGCGCGCCTCCATCCGGCCGTTCACCGTCACCTGCGCGCCCTCGCTCGCCAGCGCGCGTGCGGTCGCAAGCCCGATGCCGGCCGTCGAGCCGGTCACGAGCGCCCGCTTTCCTTTCAGTCCGAGATCCATGTCCGCACCTTCACATCAGTGCGTGCTCTCGTGGGACCAGAATTCGATGTCGTCGTCCTCGTCCGCGGCGTCCGGCCCCAAGCTCCAGAGGCCAAACTCGCCGTCCTCGACTGAGTAACCGAAGCGCTCCCCGTCGAAGGGATCGCGTGGCTCGGATTCCCCCGGGTGCAGCTCGTCCCATTCGGCCCGACCGTGCGGACAAAGGCCACGACTCCGACGACAGGGAATGCGACGAGCAACGCAACGGCGAATCCGGCCGCGAAGGCCGGAGTTCGCTTCAGGGCGACGCGGTCGCCCAGCGACGGTTGCAGCGCGGCCAGACGCGCCGCGATCGGCGGATGCGTGGAGAGCCACTGCCCGAGCGTCATCCAGAAGGTGTTGAGGTCGGCCCGCTGCGCCACGAGCGCCCGCCGGTTGATCCGCAGCCCCTGCCGGCCGCCGGCGGCCAGGATGCAGAGCCCGTCCAGGGCCCGCTCGGGATCGCGGGTTCCCGCCAGGCCGTACCGATCGCTCGTGTACTCGCACGCCCGCGAATAGGCCGTACCCAGGAACGGAACGAACAGCCCCGGCGCGAGCAACCAGCGCAGCCTGAGGTGGCCCGCGTGCAGGTGGCCAAGCTCGTGGGCGATGATGAAGTCGCGTGCCTCGGTATTGTCTCCGCACCCATCGAGCAGATCCGAGTAGAGGACGATGAACTGCGATCCGAGAAACCTCGTCGCCAGGGCGTTGAGCGCTCCGCCCATTTGCAAGAGATATACGTCGGGCATCCGGCGCATCCCCAGCCTTCCGGCCAGCTCCGCGACACGCGCGTGCAGCTCAGGCATCTGCTCCGGCCCCAGACGAACGCCGCTGCCGCGCAGATGCGCGATGAACACCAGGTGCGAGAAGAAAAGGAAGAGGCCGATCAAGACCGCGTACATGATCCCGATCATCGACATCGCGATCAGGACCCACAGCCCCATCGCCGCCAGCACGACGAACGCCAGCAGGGGCCGCTCCGAAGGCCAGCGATTCACCGGAACGGGCGGTGGACTGGGCGAAATTCCTGTCTCCATGTTGATCACCTCCCCGACCGCCCCGCGACGCCGGCTACAACGAGGCTACTTGTTGCCCACCACCATCGAGTCCGGACCGACCAGGTGCTCGACGATGGCGTCTCGAAACCCGACTTCCTTCATCCAACCCATGCAATCGGCGCCCGTATAGTCGAAACCGGCCGGTGTTTCGATAAGCATGTTGAGACTCATGAGCAGGCCGAACGTGTTACGGCGTCGTTCGTCGTCGATGATCGACTCATAGACGATCAGCACGCCGCCTTTAGGAAGCGCGTCGTAGGCTTTTCGGATCAGCTCTTTCTTCTGGTTCAGATCCCAGTCGTGCAGGATGTGCCCCATCATCACGACGTCCGCCCTCGGGAGCTCATCCGCGAAAAACTCACCCGGAATGAACTTCAACCGGCTGCCCAATCCCTGCTGCGCCGCGTACTCCTCGAAGCTCGGCGCGACTTCCGGCAGGTCGAAGCCGATGCCGGCGAGATGCGGGTGCGCCAGCGCCACCTGAACTGCGAGGTCGCCCTGCGCCGTCCCGACGTCGACGAAGCTCCGATGGTTCCGCCACTGGAACTTGTTGGCGATCGCGAGGTTCGCCCCGTGGCTGAGCCCCGTCATCGCCTTCAGGAATTCCTTGAGGCGTGCGGGGTCGGCGTAGAGGGCAGCGAAGAAGGACTCTCCGCCGGTCTTTGCCTCGTTCTGCGGCCTGCCCGTCCGCAGGGCCTCGGTCAGCCCGTTCCAGAACCGGAACAGGCGCTGGTTCGCCATCTCGAGGATGCCGCCGATGTAGGACGGCTTCCGCTTGTCGAGGAACCGATCGGTCGCCGGGGTGTTGTGGTAGGTGTTGTCCCTTCGCTCGAGGAAGCCGAGCGCCACGAGCGCGTCGAAAAAGTCGCGCGCCGATCTCGCGTGCAGTCCGAGGCGGCGCTGAAGCTCCTCCGCAGTGCCCGGCCGCCTGGCGAGTTCGGTGAAGACCTCCATCTCGACGGCGCTCAGAAGGGTTTTCGAGTCCCAGAAGCCGAGGCCCACCTGCAGGATGTGCTCGGGATTGACTGCATCGGTTGGGAGCGACGTGCGTGCCATGGTGGTCTCACCTCCCAGTTCTCACGGAAATTGCAAAGTCGGCGGGCGAACGCCCGACGTGCCGGCCCAACACCTCTCAACGCGCCCGCCGTCGCCTGCATGTAGTTAGGCGCCGGTCGCCAACGAGGTGCGCCCTCGCGAACGTACCAGTCGCCACATTGCTCCGAGCCCCGCAAGGATGACGAGATGGCCTACGACCACGATCCATCGTGCGTTACCGAATTGGCCAAAGCCCACCAGTACGATCCCGCCGAGTACCAGCCCCGCACGCCAGCGCATTGCGGCGGCCCATTCAAGAACCATCGTGCCCAGCCCCAGGAAGAGAAGGGACGGTCCAACTGATATGAAGGGCAGCGATATCGCCGGATCCTGTACAACTTGACTACTGAAAGCCTGACGAGCCGCCTCCGAAGGCAAGGCCCAAAGAGTAAAATCGATGACGCTCATTCCGATGAAAGCAGCTCCTCCGGCTACAGTCGCAAGGCGCCCAAGTCGTCCCAGCCATCCAACTGGGATTTCTGTGAGCCGCCACATTAGAGTCACGGCACCCAGCAACAAGAGCCAGTGCACCCAGTCTAGCGGCCGCTGGGCCATCACGAAGGCGTGCCCTTGAGCGAGCAATGATTGCCCCGCCGTCAGCACGACCATGCCGCCAGAGAGACGACGCACCTGAGCGCTCGATGGCAGTCCCCGAACCAAAGCCTGCCTCCCCTAAAAGGAGATTCCTTCGTGTGCAAGTGATGCCAGCCGGTTTAATCCAATATGCATCGTGTCGCTGCTACCTTAATTGTGTGATGCGGCGAGCTGCCGCCCAGATAATCCCGAAATGTCCGCGAGAATGTTGGCGGGATGACGCCCGATCTCGAGAGTTTGCCGTTCATTGGGTTCCCGTGAGTGGCTGCTGTCGGGGAATATACGCCGAGGACGGCAGCGACGACAAGGGCGCACACTGTGTCGAGGAGGAAGCGGAAGATCGCCGAATTGGAAGAGGCTGGCCGGGCCCCGACGGGGTGCGCAACTTCGGGCCCTGCAGGATCTCCCGCGCCGCATTTGCCCCCGAGCCGCCGGTGAGGCCGGTGCCAGGGTGGGTGCCGGAGCCGCAGAGATAGAGGCCCTGGATTGGCCTGCGGTATCGGGCCCGGGGGATTACTGCGAGGCGCCAGTCCGGGCCCGTTGCGCCAGGACAAACAGGACGACGAAGAGCCCCTCGCACACGAGCGATGCGACACCCATCGGCTCGAGCCAGGCGTCGGGCTCAGCCGGCAGCCCGGGCAGCCCGACCGTGCGACTCGCGACGTAGGCGAGGAGGGCGCCCCCGGCGACAAGAAGGCCCAGGACCCATCCTGGCCCGCGCCGATCTCTGTAGACGCCGAACGCCGCCACCAGCGCACCCATGCCGTTCGCGACAAAGAGGACCCCCTTGTACGTGGCCTCACCGAAGGCATCCGGCGCCTCCACGATGTGAATGAGTCCCGTGCCGAGGATCGTCGCGATGGCCAGCCACCTCAGGGTCGGGGGAGACGCCGTGCGGTCGTTGGGTTGCATCACGCGAATCCTACTGCATGCAGACGATCACGGCTGATAGGGTTTGCCGTTGACCCACACCTCTCCGCCCAGTTCCTCGATCTCGTAAGCCCTCCAGCCGCGCGGGGTGCTTCTCCAGGTCTCGCGGTGTTTCTGGGTCGTGAGAACGGTGTCCTGGGTTTTACCGTCTCGTTGCAGCATGAGCCGCTCCCAGCGCTGCGACGTGTAGACCGTCGCCGCATCTCCATGAACCTGGAGTGAGTCGATCTGTGTCTCGATCGCAAGCGTGCGTGGAATAATGCTCCAGTCGCGCAGTACGTTTGCACGTAGTTGATCCCGGGTCACCCGTTCTCCGTTCTCGCCCTGCATCACCCAACCCTCCGGAATGCATTCCATGTAAGCCTCGATGTTCTGCGTGCGCGTCGCCTCGACGCTTCTTGCGATCTCGGTCTCGATTGCGTTGCGCACGAGTGCGTCGTCAGCTGGTGGGGTGGCTGCGGGAGGAGAAGTGTGCGTGCAGGAAGCGGACGCGAGAAGCGTCAACACAGATAGAAGACGCAGCTGCATAAACTCTCCCATGGCGCCGTTCGCAGTTGAGTCACGGTCACGGCATGTGAGCGCGGCTGGCCCGCGCGTCATCCCACTTTAGGCGTCAGGACCTTAGTCACGACTCCGTAAGTGGCGAAGGATGGCCGTGGCCACGGCGGCGGGGGCCTCCCGATGAGGGAAATGACCGACGGCATCGAGCAGTACGCGCTCATATCTCCCTCTAAAGTGTCTCTCCAGTCCTTCGGACAAACCCGGTGGATCACAGTCGTCAGATGTCCCCTGGATCATGAGAGTCGACGTAGAAATCGCTTCCACTTCGTGGAGCTTGCGCTGCAAGGGATCGTACCTGGAATCCCAAGCCTCCCCTTCGCGCCAACGAGAACGATAAGCGTTGCGTGTCACGAGGGCCCAATCCGGGTTGGAGAAGCTCTCTGCGGCCTTCGCAAACTCGATCGCGGTGAACCAGCCGGGCGGACTCCATGTCTCCCACTGGATGCGTGCGAACTCGACCGGACTTGCCTGGACCTTGGCCGCTCCACCATCGATGCACAGGAACCATTGGTACCAGAATCGCCTTGCTTGCTCAAACGATGGAATCGTAAAGAGGCCCTTCGGTTGATACGCGAGGGCCAGAGCGGTGACGGACGTGACACGTTCTGGAAACAGGGCTGCGACCGTGTAGGCGGCTCTGGCGCCTGCTCAGGACCTCGTCGCCGGGCCGCAGCGTGAGCCCGACGCAAATTATCGACCGGTGGTCAGGACCCTTCGACGGCCCCGCGGCTTCCACGGAACAAGAATCCCAGCAGGAGCCCGGCGACGAATCCGCCGACGTGGGCCATGTAGGCGACGCCACCACCCGTCCGCTCGGTGCTTGCGAGGGAACCGACGCTGCTGAACAACTGCAGGGCGAACCAGAGACCGATGACGATCAACGCGGGCATTTCCGTGATCCGTGAATAGAGCAGGACCCGGACCCTTCCCTGCGGGAACATCAGGATGTAGGCACCGAGCACACCGGCAATCGCCCCCGAGGCTCCCAGATTCGGCACGCTCGATCCGAGGCTGAATGACAACTGCGCGGCAGTGGCCGCCAGCCCGCAGAGCAGGTAGAAGATCAGAAACTTGATGTGCCCGAAGCGGTCCTCCACGTTGTCGCCGAAGATCCAAAGGTAAAGCATGTTGCCGCCGAGGTGAAGCCACCCGGCGTGCATGAACATGGAACTGAAGAGAGTCGAGGCATCCGCAAAGGGATCGGCCATGAAGCGGCGCGGCACGAAGGCCCATTGCATGACGAAAGCCTCGCCGCCGCTCAGCTCGACGAAGAAGAACAGGACGTTGAGAGCGATCAACGCATACGTGACCAGCGGGAAAGTCTTGCGGGCGCTGTTGTCATCACCGATCGGAAACATGTTACCTCGCGACCTGGCCCCGAACGAAGGACAGCAGCCTATATCGGGTCCGGCCCGTTTCGACCTTGGTGAAGCCGGTGTTTTCCAGGAGAACGCGATAGTCCGTCACGCTGATCCGCATCATTTCGCGTCCGAGAACCATCCGTGCGACGAGGCGCCAGGGGACGGACTTTGGAGGCTCGAAGTCAATGATGAGGCACCTCCCGTCCGACTTCAGCACCCGGTACATCTCTGCGAAGGCGGACTGCTTGAGGTCGTCTGGCAAGTGGTGAATCGCCAGCTGGCTGACGACAAGGTCGAACGTCCCATTGGGAAAGGGTATCGCTTCGGCCAGGCCCACTTGGAAATTCAAATCCACGCCAGCCCTGGATGCGTTGTGCCGGGCCACCTCGATCATTTCCTGCGAGGCGTCAATGCCGTGCACCGACCCCGTCGGTCCAGCCGACGCCTTCAATGCGACCGCCAGGCTGCCGGTCCCGCAGCCGACGTCGAGCGCTCGCTCCCCGGCGCTCAAAGCGGCCAGATCGACGACTGCGCCGTGCGTCCTCCGGAGAATCCCCCCGAACACCCAATCGTAGACGGGTGCCCAGTGTATGACATGCCCTCGTGTAGCCTCGCCGTGTGGCGTCGTGGAGTGAAAATGGTCTCTCATCGGCGCTCAGGGGACTCTTGTCAGTCGCCCGTTGCGAAAAAGTCGACGCCGGGGACGGTTCGGTAGACGGGGTCGCGCTTCGCGCTCATAGGGGCGACGAAAGCTTGAATGTCGCGAGCACGCTCTCAAAGGTACCTAGGACGTTCTGATAGTGTTCGGCTCTCGCCCTCAATGAGAACAAATACAATACCTTGCCATCAGATACGGCGCGGACGTCGACGACCCACTCGGCCTTTTCCGGTTTGCTGTGTTTGGCACGCATGTGCACCCTGAATCCCTGACAGCCGCCGAGCTCAATTCGTTTCGGAAGGAATTGCGTCGGTACCTCCCGCCCCCCCGATATCACGGAGTCGTTCCTGACCATCCCGGCAACGCGGCCCCCCGCCGCTCTTGAAAACTCATTGCACGTCATACCCTTTCCAGCAGGTTGTCGGTCCACGAAGAAGGTGGGTATCTCGCCGGTATCCGCCTTGGCCAACAGCTCAATGTCGGCCGTCTTCTCCCCGGGCTTTGTCAGACGCTGCGCAGAAAAAAAGACGACTCCAAACGGGCTCGGTTCTCCAGAGACCGCCTCCGACTGGTTGTACACGTTCCAGCCACTGGGCAGGGCGACCGTGAACTGCTCCTTAAGACCCTCGAACTGCACGAGGTCCTCTGCCGCATCGGCTAACGGCATCGTCGCGTTGAGGACGATGGCTATCGCAATGACCCAACACCTGATGGCCCACCTGCGCTCCATGACACACCTCCTTGTCAGGTCTGTCCTTCTAACGCTCCGGCCAGGCTGCGACGCGCGTGCGCAACCGTGCATCCGCCACCGACCTCCCGCGCGCCGGCAGCTTCAGCCGGTTGTGAGCCGGATTCGTGACTACGACTCCTCTTGACTTCATGTCAGACCTGACATACATTGTCTGCGGCGATGAACCCGCCCGGGAAACCCCTGGTCTGGTTGCGAGGCGAGATCAAGACGCCGCCGTTCACGGCCGAGGCCCGGGTGGAAGCGGGCCACCTCTTGCGGCTTGTGCAGCTGGGCTGGAAGGTGGGCATGCCCCACTCGAGACCGATGCCCACCATCGGACCCAAGTGCCACGAGCTGCGGGTCAAAGATGCTCGGAGTGACTGGCGGATCGTGTACCGAGTCGATTCGGATGCGGTGGTCCACACACAAGACCCCAGACCGGACGATTGCGGACTGTAGGCGCCGCCTGAAAATGTACGACGAAGCCAAGTAGGAAGGAGTGAATCCCATGAAGAAGGACAAGAGAGCCCGCCTGGAACGCGCGGGATGGAAGGTTGGGACGGTCCGAGAGCTGCTCGGGCTCTCCAGGGCCGAGGAGGCCCTCGTTGAGCTGAAGCTCATTCTGAGCCGCGGCCTTCGTGAGCGTCGGACCCGACGCAGACTCACCCAAGCGCAACTGGCTCGTCTGCTCAAGTCGAGCCAGTCGCGCGTGGCCAAGATGGAGGCCGGAGATCCCTCTGTCTCCATCGACCTTCTCATTCGCTCCCTGCTTGCGATGGGCACGACTCAGAGGGAGTTGGCCCAGGTTATCGCTCACAAGACTAGGTAATTCCGGCTAACGCCCCGGTTCAGGCGCGGTGGGCGAACTCCCAACGCGCCGGCCCGGCACCTTCCAACCCGCCCACCGTCGCCTGCAACCGGTTGCTGGGCCGCTACGCGCCACGAATTACTCGTTTACCGCTCGACGTCATAATGAACACCTTCGTTCCGAGCTATCCCACGACTATTGGGCCCGCCAGTACTGTGCGTCATCACGAAACCAATTCCAATGCGCTTGGAATGCCGGAATTTCGGCCACACTTGACTGAGTTGGCATTCGAGAGTAACGGTGCCTGATGCGGCTGTGAGCGTCTGAGTTGCCCCTCGGCAACCGAAGTCACTGAAATAAGTACTCTTGCCTGAAAGGTCCATTGGGTTGTCGAACATTAGACTCACGGTATAGCTGTGAGGGGCCTGCATGAAGCCGTTGATTGAGTAACGAAGCGTTGCCTTGATTGTCGTCGACTTGCTTACACGCACATCGGAGCTTGGGTCGATGGTTACGATCTCCAGCGTCGCTTGAGAAGAGCTTTCGCTCGCATCAAAACGAGTCATGAGACTGGGAAGTGCGATAACGCAACTGA
>QHXX01000126.1 GCA_003223135.1 Acidobacteriota bacterium
GGTCGATGGGATGAGGTCAATATGCAACGCGGTGCTCGCGCTATTGGCTCTTGTCGCATGCGGACCACCGACCGTCCGGGTGTTGCACCATCGTCAGGATCTGGCCGCGGCAAGGGCGGAAGAATTTGCACGTGTGGCCTTTGTTGAGCGCGACGCTGGACGGGCTTATGCGCTGCTGTGGGACGAGGGAAAGAAGCGAGTGAGTTCTGACTCGGTCGCGGCTGGAATCATGAAAATGCACCCGAAGGGATACCCGGTCCAGATCAAGGCAATGGAGTACGAGCCGATCTTCGGGCAGCCCGCGATGAACATTTTTCTCGATGGAAGCGGAGCGGATGAAGAGTTTCACTATCGCCTTATTTTGCAGGGAACCGCCGAGACGAACTATCGAGTTTCGGACTTTTTCCGGGGAAGCGGCCCGTATCCTCCTTCTCCAAACCGGAAACCTCTGTGAGTCAACGGCCACCTAACAACCGTATCTGGACTCCTCCCGCAAGGTGCGGAGAGCGGGTGCAGTGAAGCGCGCGGTTCCGACTGCAGTCGTATCTTCGGCCTCTGAGTGGAGTGTGAAGCGCTCCGGGCCATGATGGAATGCGCGTGCGGGGAGCCAATCGGCGTACGCGGCCTGGGTGGGCCACGGTTGTTATCGGCTTCTCCTCGCGTCGGTCAGAACCGATACGTCATCACCACGTGCCGCTCACAGCAGTCAGCGGGTGAGAGTTCGTCAATCCCCCGTTTCGTTTCAGGCGGCGGTCACCTCCCGGAAGTCCACGTCGTGTTTCCAGACGGCCCAGACGATGCGGGCCAGCTTGTTGGCGAGGGCGATGGCGGCCTTGTTGTGACCGCGCAGGCGCTGGACCCGAAGGGCCCAGGCACGCAGGCGGTCGGGATCGCGCCGCGACTTGGCCTTCCAGATAACGGCGCGGGCGCCGTGAGTGAGGAGCATGCGGAGGTAGACGTCGCCACGCTTACTGATGGATCCGAGCCGGCGGATGAGACCACTGGAGTGCTCGCGCGGGGTCAGCCCCAGGTAGCTGGCGAAGTGACGGCCGGAGGGGAAGCGCTGGACGTCGCCGACGAAGGCGACCAGGGCGGTGGCGGTGATGAGGCCGACACCGGGGATGGAGCGCAGCCGGGCGACGGCGGGGGTCTGATCGGCGAGAGCCTCGAGCTGGTGTTCAACGAGCCGGACGCGGTCCTCCAACTGACGGATCTCGGTGCAGGCCTCCGCCAAAGCGGGCCGGAGCGCGTCGGGCAGACCGGAGTCGGCATCGGCGAGCAGGTCCCAGGCCCTGGGGAGGACGTGGTGGGCCCCGACGGGGATGACGCAACCGAACTCGCGCAGCAGGCCGCGGACGGTATTCAGGCGGGCGGTGCGAGCCGCCAGCCAGGTAGAGCGCAGGCGGTGCAGGGCGGTCAGAGCCTGTTGGGGGACGGACTTCACGGGGACGGGGTGGATGTCCTCGTTGCGGTAGGCCTCGAGCAACCCCCGGGTGTCGGTGCGGTCGGTCTTGTTGCGCAAGACGTAGGGCCGGGTGGCATGGGGCGGGAGCAGAACGACGCGGTGCCCGAGAGACTGGAGCTGGCGACCCCAGTAGTGCGCCGAGCCGCAGGCCTCGAGGAGAACGGTGGCCGGCGGCTGGTCGGTGCAGAACTTCATGAAGGCGGTACGAGACAGCCGCTTCTGCTGGATGACCTGGCCGGGCCGGACCGACACCGCCACTTCGAGAACTTCCTTGGCCACATCGACGGCGATGGTGGTAGATTTCATACAGGGCTCCTCCTTCTCTGAGCGTTCAGCGACGCAAGGCGACTCTGGCACATCGATGCCGCGCGAGTCGCGGGAGGAGTCCATTACATCAGCTCAAGCTGACGGCACGCGGGAGGCCCGCGGCGGCTTGGAGACCGGGTTCGCGCGCCGCAGCTTAGCCGGGGCGTTAGCCGGACAGAGTCGGAGCAAGATTGATGCACGGGCTCAAGATTCGAGACGGAACCGAGCCGGGTGGATCCGGTGGACTGGAGTTCGGCTTGGCCAAGGTTCTCGCAGCTCTGGGTCGGGTCGGCGCTAAATCGCGCTGGTCTTGCGCTGACCTTAATTACGTTTCCAAGGACGATCAAGATGTTCCCGTGCTGGAGCGAGCGGCGACCCCAGGGCAGACTGTATCGGGTGTAGAGCTTGTCGATGGTCTTGGGCAATTACTCCAGGTGATTGATGGTCAGTTTACAGGTATTGATGAACACGGTGATGCCTGGGTGGTCGTACGTGCCGTTGATAGCTCGTGGTGGGAAGTGTGGTCTGACAACAACTGGGTTCACGATGCTATCCGTGCCCAGTTTCGAGTAGTTGAGCGACTTCCGGCGCGGACTCGTGAGCTGATTGAACGCCACGCCCCGCGCCCGCCGGCGGAGGTGCTGGACGTCGGCGGAGCCGCCGGCGCCTATGCGTTCTGGTTGGCCGAGCGAGGGTACGCAGTGCATCTGCTCAACGCCGTACCACGGCTCGTTGAGGAGGCCCGCCGACGGAGTTCGCGCGCGTCGCGTGGTCTGGCTTCGTGCCGCGTCGCCGAGGCGCGTGCGCTTCCGGTCACGGACGAGTCCTTGGATATCGTGCTCCTGCTCGGTCCGCTGTACCACCTGGTCGATGCAGCAGACCGGCAGACTGCGCTACGTGAGGTGACTCGCGTCTTGCGGCCTGGCGGAGTCCTCCTCGCGGCCGGGATCTCTCGCTGCGCCTCCGCACTGGATGGCCTCGCCCGTGATCTCTTTGCGGACGCCCGCTTCATGCGCATCGTCGAGCGGGATATCCGCGACGGGCAGCACCGCAATCCGACAGAGCGCCTCGACTACTTCACGACCGCCTATTTCCATCAGCCGGCGGAGCTGCGTTTCGAGGTGGAGAATGCCGGTATGACCTTGGAGGGCCTCTACGGCATCGAGGGGCCGGGCTGGATGCTCCCGGATGTTGAGGAGCGTTTAAAGAAGCCCGAACGGCGCGCAGCGCTCCTGCGAGTCGCGCGCCTCCTCGAAGCGGAGCCCTCGGTGCTCGGGTGTAGCGCTCATTTGCTTGCAGTGGGTCGCAAGCCGACGTCGGCTGGCGCCCCGGCGGCCTGACGATTCGTTGCAACTGACGAGCGCACGCGTCAGGTGAGCCACGGAAGACCACACACTCGACTGGAGGAATACATGAGCAAGACATTGACATTTCTCCATGGGACCACCGTGGAACGGGCTCAAACGCTGTCCCAATCGCAAAACTTCTTAATGGAGCAGACTTATTTCGTCCTCGGTGCTAATAATCGACCTACTGCACAGTTCTTTGCGGAGCGGGCTGCTTCCAGGGAGCCGCGAGGGGGCGGGCCAGCGTTGGTTCTAGTCGAGGTGGAAGAGGATACTGTTAATTCGCTGCGCCGGAACGGGTGGCTTAAGCTCACCACCTTTGATGTTGCGGATGATCCGCGCCTTCAGAACCGGACTCAATGGCTGCTCGAAGCTCCAGGCGTACCTATTTTGAATCGAGAATTAATCGATATGACCTGGGAACAGTTGTGAGATTGGAGGCACCGACGCCCTGCTTTGTCTCCGCAGGGCATGACCGTGATTCAAAGGTGCCGATGAACGTAAATGGCCCAGTGCCACCACCGCGGATTCGCCCTGGGTGGGTGTGGGGCATCTTCATCTTCTATGTCGTCACAACGACCTGGGGTCTACTGTCCCGGCTCCTGATTTACGTCGGGGTTTATCCTGTTCCGGAGCAACAGCAAGCGATCATTCGCAACCAGTCGACGGGAAGCATTCTCTTCGGTTTGGTCCTCATGGCCCTAAACCTTACCGCCGCCGTCTGGCTCTGGTTGATGCGCAAGCGCGCCTTTGATCTCTTCGTCGCCACATTTGCCCTTAGTGTCGCCAGCGTTATCTGGCAGCTTATCGGCGGCGGTCCCTTGGCGGCTATCCTGACCCGAGGTACCCTGATGGTCGTGATTACCGTCTTCAGTCTCGTCGTGGGCTGGGCGATTTCCCCCGTACAACCGGCCGCCGCTGTCCAAGGGGCTCTGGAAGAACATGCCCCTGAAGAGCGTCTGGCGCAAGACCGAAGGCGTGGGGGTGACTTCGCATGCGGGTCGGAGCGCGAAGCACCTCGACCCTCGGAAGAAGCAAGTCACCGATGACCAGGGAACCGTCTATGCCTTCGAAAAACTGCTCCTGGCCACGGGTGCCACGCCCCGCCGGCTGCCCTTCGGCACCGAGTCGATCATCTACTATCGCACTCTGGACGATTACCAGCGACTGCGGGCCCTGACCGAGAAAGGCCGGCGGTTCGCGGTCATCGGCGGAGGGTTCATCGGCTCGGAGGTGGCCGCGGCCCTGGCCATGAATGGCCGAGAGGTCGTGATGATCTTTCCCGACGAGGGCATCGGCAGCCGCATGTTTCCGCCCGACCTCGCCACATTCTTGAACGACTTCTATCGCCAGAAGGGAATCGACGTCATCGCCGGAGCGTCCGTGACAGGAATGGAAGCGCGCCAGGGCCAATCGATCCTCAAGATCCGCACCGCACAGAGCGGGAGCGAGCGGGACGTCGTGGCCGACGGTGTCGTGGCCGGGATCGGCGTCCAGCCGAATGTCGAGCTCGCCGAGGCGGCGGGGCTGGAGGTGCAGAACGGTATTCGCGTGAATGCCTCCCTGCGCAGCAGCGCCCCGGACATCTTCGCGGCGGGGGATGTGGCCTGCTTCCATAACCCTCTTCTGGATCAGTGGCTGCGCGTGGAGCACGAGGATAACGCCAACACGATGGGCGGCATGGCGGGCCGGGCCATGGCGGGTGAAACGGTCTCCTATGACCATCTGCCGTCGTTCTACTCGGACCTCTTCGATCTCGGATACGAAGCCGTCGGTGAGCTCGACCCGCGCCTCGAGACGGTGGCGGACTGGAAGGAGCCCTACCGCGAGGGCGTGATCTATTACCTGCGCGGCGCCCGGGTGAGAGGTGTTTTGTTGTGGAACGTCTGGGAGCAGGTGGACGCGGCCCGGAGGCTTCTCGCCGAGCCCGGCCCCTTCAGGGCCGCCGATCTCAAAGGGAGGCTCCCCGCCCGGGCCTCTTAGGTCGCGGTCGCGCGCGAGTCGAGGAAGGCGATCAGGCGGTCGATGCGGCGCAGGGCCCGTTCCTTACCGATCAGGATCAGGATCGTGAAGACGCCGGGGCTCACCGCCGTCCCGACAAGGGCGACCCGCAGCGGGTGAATGTAGTCCGCGGCCTTGTCGCCCCGCGACTCGGCAAGAGCGCGCAACGCCTTCTCGGTCGCCTCTTCCGTGAACGGCTCGACCGTCTCGAAGGCGGCGCGCAGGGCGCGCATCCTGTTCCCGTCCGTTCCAAGATACCTCTTGACCGCGTCTTCACTGTATTCGAAGTCGTCCGTCAGGAACGGCCGCGCGTCGCGCACGAAATCGGGCAGGCGCTTCGAGCGCGCCTTGAGTGTTGTGATCACCTTCAGGAACCAGGCGCGGCGGGCCCCGCCCTCTTCGATGTCGGCGCTCAGCAGACCGGCCGCCTCGAGCTGCGGCCGCACCAGCGCGACGATCCGCTCGGGGGCCAGGTCGTTGATGTACTGGCTGTTCAGCCATTCGAGCTTCTGCTCGTCGAACACCGACCCCTTCTTGTTGATGTCTTCGAGCCGGAAGGCCGCGATCATCTCGTCGCGCGTCATCTTCTCGCGGCCTTCGCCCGGCGACCAGCCGAGGAGCGCCAGGAAGTTGAACATCGCCTCCGGCAGGTACCCCTTGTCGCGGTACTCGGTCACCGAGACGGCGCCGTGCCGCTTGCTGAGGCGTTTCTTGTCCGGCCCGAGGATGAGCGGCAGGTGGGCGAACCGGGGCGGCTCGAGGCCCGCGGCGCGGTACAGCAGGATCTGCTTCGGAGTGTTGCTGATGTGGTCGTCGCCGCGGATCACGTGCGTGACGCGCATGGCCACGTCGTCCGACACGCACGACAGGTTATAGGTCGGGGATCCGTTCGAGCGCAGCAGCACGATGTCCTCGAGGACGGCCGAATCGAAGGAAGTCGGCCCGTGGACGAGGTCGTCCCACGCGACCGTTCCTTCGGGGACGAGGAAGCGGACCGCGGCCGGCTCCCCGCCCTGCAGGCGCCGGCGCGCCTCCTCGGGCGACAGGTTCACACAGAGCCGGTCGTACTTCCAGGCGGAGCCTGCCTTCTCGGCCGCGGCCCGCCTCGCCTCGAGCTCCGCCGCCGAGCAGAAGCAGTAATACGCCTTTCTCTCCTCCAGGAGGCGCAGGGCGAGGGCACGATGCGCCTGGACGTTGCGCGACTGGAAAAAGGGGCCCTCGTCCCAGTCGATCCCCAGCCAGCCCAGCCCCTCGAGGATCGTCCGGACGCTCTCCTCGGTCGATCGCTCCTGATCGGTGTCCTCGATCCTCAGGACGAAGGTGCCGCCATGGCGCCGGGCGAACAGCCAGTTGAACAGGGCGGTCCGCGCCCCCCCGACGTGCAGGAAGCCGGTCGGGCTCGGGGCGAAGCGCACCCGCACACGACCGGGCGTGGCTGTTCCGGATGGTGGGTTCGGCATGGCAGCAGCGATTTAAACCGATCCCGCACCGGTGTTCCAAGCGTTTTTTTGATTGCCCTCCCGCCGTTCAGGAGGTATATGGTGCCTCAGTCGACGAGGAGACGCCGATGAACCACCCTTCGCCGCATCGGGTCGGACCTCGCATTCGAGCGCTCATCTTGTTGGTGGCCTTCCTGGGCACCGGCCCGCACCCACTGGCCCTGCCGACGGATGGACGCCTGCAGGGGACCATTCCGAAGGCCCCCGACTCCCTCTTCTCGATACCGTTCCCCCGGACGGTGGATTACCGGCCCCGGCAGGGTTCGGTGGTCGCGGCCGACATCGACGGGGATGGCCGTCAGGATCTGGTCGTCTCGATCCCTTCCGGGCAGATTCTCGTCGTCCGACCGGACGGCTCGCGCGCGCCCGGCTGGCCGCGCACATTCGAGGACTTGGCGCAGCCGGCCTACCCGGTCGGCGACCCGGCCGTCGGCGACCTGGACGGCGACGGCTCCCCCGAGATCGTGGTCTGCGTGGTTTCGGGGACGTCGACGCGCAGCAATTACCTGTTCGCCCTGCACGCCGACGGCACCGATCTGAGAATGGATGATCCGAACGCTCCAGGGTGGCCGATCAGCCTGCCGGGCTCAGGCACTGACGTCTATACGTGCTCGGGCACGCCGACGCTGCTCGCGGACCTCGACGGCGACGGGAGCCTCGACGTCATCCGCGGCATGAGCAAGGGAACCATCCTGGCCTTCGACCACACCGGGCGGCCACTGCCCGGCTGGCCGGTGCGGCTGGACCCCGACCCACCGGGACGGACCCTCGAAGTGAACGCCGACCTGGTGGCCGCCGATCTGAACGGCGACGGAAAGCAGGACCTGGTCTTCGTGGAATCCGGCCTCGCCCCCCGTCTCGCCGCCCTCTCCTTCGACCCGATCACCGGACGGATGGTGCCCGTGCCCGGCTTCCCGGTGTCGCTCGAGGAGGTCGTGGACCGGCAGGCGCCGGCGGTCGCCGATCTCGACGGCGACGGCAGCCCGGAGATCGTACAGGCGACTTCACCCAATCAGGGGGACATGATCGAGCCGGCCGTGGGACCGGCCTTCCCCGCGGAGGTGCACGTCCTTCGGTCTGACGGCACGATCTGGTCGAGCGCCCCCGGCTGGCCGCGTCCGCTGCAGAGCGGCGCGACCTGGGGCTCGGTCCTCGCCGACCTGAACGACGACGGGTTGCCGGAGATCCTGCAGGCGGACGGCACCGATCTCGTCGGTTTCGATGCCGTCGGCGACACGCTGCCCGGCTTTCCGATCGTGGTGCACAGGGATTTCGTTCGCTCCCAGTCCCTGGAGATGTCTCCCTGGATCGTCGGGGACCTCAACGGTGACCGCCGGCCGGACCTGCTGCAGGTCTGGAGCAACCAGTACGCCGGCAGCTCCTATCTGCGCGTCTTCGGTCTGCGGGCCACCGGCGGCGCGATGAGGGGATTTCCGTTCGACGCGAACGGCATGCTCGCCGCGTCGCGTCCGGTCCTGGCGGATCTCTCCGGCGACGGCGTCAACGACCTCGTCATGCTGGTGGCGGACGGCGGGAACGGCGGGTGGATTCTGAAGGCCTGGGACCTCGGAAGTCTCGTCCGCAAGATCCGCTGAGCGCCTACGCGCCCGAACTCCGCGTTGGGTGCCGATCGAACAGGCCCGGCTGGTCGCCCGGACGCGGCGGCAGGCGGAACTGGCTGACGTCCAGCGGCGAGCCGCCCCTGCGTGTCAGGCCGAGCCGCCTGCACGCAGTTGCAAATCGCCGCTCCAGGAGCTCGGCGTAGGGTCCCCTCCCCTTCATCCGGGTCCCGAACTCGCTCTCATAGAGTTTCCCGCCATGCGTCTGGCGCACCAGGCTCAGCACGTGCGCCGCCTTGAGCGGGTAGTGCGTCTCGAGCCACTCCGCGAAAATCTCCTTCACCTCGTGCGGAAGCCGCAACAAGATGTAGCCGGCCGTCCGCGCGCCGGCCGCGGCCGCCGCCTCGAGGATGCGCTCCAGCTCCTGATCGTTCAGGCCCGGGATCATCGGCGAGGCAAGCACGCCCACGGGGACCCCCGCCTCGCTCAGCGCGCGGATCGTCTCCAGGCGGCGGTGCGGCGCTGCGGCGCGCGGCTCCATGGTGCGCGCCAGCCCGCGGTCGAGCGTCGTGATCGACAGGAACACCGCGGCCAGGTTCTGACCCGCCATCGGGGCGATCAGGTCCAGATCGCGCAGGACCAGGCTCGACTTGGTGACGATCCCGACCGGATGCCGGTGCTCCCACAGCACTTCGAGGATGCCGCGCGTGATGGAGAGGTCGCGCTCCGCCGGCTGGTACGGATCGGTGTTCGCCCCCAGGGCGATCACCTCGCAGCGATAGCCGGGACGGCGAAGCTCCTCGCGCAGCAGGCGGGCGGCGTCCGGCTTGGAAAAAATCTTCGTCTCGAAATCGAGGCCCGGAGACAACCCGAGATAGGAATGGGTCGGGCGCGCGAAACAGTAGACGCAGCCGTGCTCGCATCCTTTGTAGGGATTGATCGATCGGTCGAAGGGGATATCCGGCGAGTCGTTACGGCTCAGGATGGTGCGAGTCTTCTCGGGAGTGACGGTGGTCGGGAGGCGGGGGGGCGAGTCCTCCTCGCCGCCCGCGTCCCAGCCGTAGTCCGCGGGTTCGATCCGACGCGTCTCGAACCGCCCCTCGGTGTTGCCGACGGCCCCGCGCCCCTTCCTCACCGGCACGCTCGCACTCCTGTTCAGTCCGGTTCTTCGCCCCAGACCCTTCTGACCGTCTGCTGGCCCGACAGCAGCAGATCGAGATCGATGTGGGACTTGCCCAGAGTCCCGGCGTCGGTCTCGGGATGGTTCGGCAGCGGCCGCAACGGCGCCTCGAGGTCGATGTGCATCGAGGTCGGCTGACGTGACCGCACAAAGACGCCGCGCCGGATTTCAAAGAGCGCCTCACCGCTCCCCCCGCCGCTGATCCGACAGGTCGTCTTGTCCGTGTCCGCCTTGAAGGCGGGATCGGTCGCGTAAGTGGTCTTGACCTCGAATGTGGCGACGCCGTCGCCGAACGACTTGAGCGTGTACTCGCGGGTCCACTGGATGGTGAGTTTCTCGAGACCGGCGATGCCCAGCTTGGAGGGCAGGCGGACGACCCTCTCCTCCTTGAAGCCCTCGCCTATCTTGAGGTCGCGCGGTCCGTCGACATCGGGGAACAGCCGCGACATCTCCGGAATGGCGAGCGCTGTGATCTCCTCGTCGTCCTTGCCGGCGACCTTGCGCATCTCTTTCACGTTTCCGAAGACATCGAACGTGCCTTCCCACTGCAAGGTGGCCACGCTCTTTTCGACGTTGCCGCCGGGCGCGAGGACCTCGCCCTGCCTCTCGATCTCGACGTCGTACTTCGGGATGGTGCGGCGGAACGACACGAGACCGTGGTCGTCGGCGTCCTGCGTGATGGTCACGATCTGGCAGACTTCGCTTCGCTTCTGACCCTTCATGCGCCCGGCCCAGAAGCTGAAGCCCTCCTTGTAGGCATCGGGGGCCTCGAAGGAGACGTCCCGGGCCGTGATCTCGAATCGGCCCTCGAAGTCGAAGGTGGACATGCGGCGCGACTTCGGAAGGAAACGCAGAGACGCCGGGGCGGCCGGCTCCTTCGAGTCGGCGTTCGCCCCCGGGCCGGGGGCCGCCGGCTTCTTCGTCGGCGCCTCGTCGCCCGGCACCGTCGAGACGACCGCACCGACAATCGCGGCGACGATGACAATCTTCGCCGCTCCGGTCCAGTGACCCATGCCTCCCCCGGCGCCGCCCGCGGCTCTACATCAGGTACTTGTCGGACCCGTCGCCCGGACCGGGCTCGTCGCCATCCTCGCTCTCGTCCGGGTGCTTCTTCCAATAGTCGTCGATGGCGCCGCGGATGCCGGCCTCCTCGGGGACGCGGACGTTGTGGATCGCGGCGAGCAGGAGGATCGCCTGCCCGACCTGCGCGGTGTCCTTCGGAAGGTGGCGGCGCAAGGGATCGATCAGCTCGCGCGCGCCGAACAGCGACATCCAGCGCGCGGCGTTTCCGGGACCGGCCGTCTCGACGAAGAAGTCGGCGTGATCCAGGACCAGCTTCAGCGCCTCGGCGTTGCCGATCTCGCACAGGACAATGAGCAGGCTGTGACCGGAGTCCTCCTCGAGGTTTCCGGCTTCCAGGCGCGCCCGCGCCGGCTCGATCACGGCGTCCTCGAGCTTCGCGAGCCCGTGCTCGGCCGCCTCGTAGAGGTACGAGTTCTCCTCTTCCAGAAAGTCGATGATCTCGTTCACCGCACCGACCGAGCGCAGCTCTCCGAGCGTCTCGAGCGCCATCGCCTGCGGGAAGAACGGCCCGCGGCTGGCGAGGATCGCGAGACAGCGGTCCTCCACCGCCCGTCGCGCCGACGAGCGCGCGGCGGTGCCGGTCTCGCCGCGGGATTCCACCGCCTTGCGGATCGCCTGCGGCAGCCGGTCCAGCATGAAGGAGGTCTCGACCTCGAGGAGCGGCAGCAGGGCGTCGAGGTCGCCGGCCGACCGGCGCACCTCGAGATCGTAGTTGCGGTAGCCGGCCATCTTCACCACGGCCGAGATCAGGAAGCCGATGACCCACTCGCGCAGGTGCGGACCGAGCCCCTCGACGGACGCGACCACCTCGGGATCGGCCCAGAACACGGCGACCTCGACGATCCGATCGACCAGGTCGTCGCCCGGCGCGGCCCGGATGGCGCGGGCGCGCTCCTTGATCGTGCGCGACAGGGTCGAAGCGCTCTCTTCGAAGGCGCCTGCGGTCAGCGCCGCCGAGATCGCCCTGACGGTCTGCTCTCCGAGAGACCCGCGCAGCTCGCAGTTGTAGGACGACTCGATCGCCTTGAGGGTCCGCTCGAAGTCGATGCGCCCGCTCAGATTGGTCCTGAAGCACCAGCCGGCGTCGTCGATCTGGAGGTGGTCCATGAGCACCCGGAACGCCTCGCCGGTGTCGCCGCCGCCGGCCCCCTTCCACTGCAGCGAACGGATCCACCCCTGCAGGACCGCGCGATACTCGCCCGGATCGGTCACCTTCAGTGCCGAGGACAGGATGGACGGCGAGCCGAACCAGTCGGCCCGCTTCTTCAGGAACGCCTGCAGCTCCCGGCGCGCCGGGACGTCTCCCCTCTCCGCCAGGGCCTCCAGGATGAACGACCAGCACTCCTCGTCGTAATCCCGTCGATCGAATGCCTGGTGGACCAGATCGAGCGAATCGGGGGCGC
>QHXX01000127.1 GCA_003223135.1 Acidobacteriota bacterium
CGGCCGTATCGACATTCTCGTGAACAACGCCGCGCACGCGCGACCGACGCGGTTCGAGCAGCTCGACGCCGAGGAATGGCGCCTGGCGCTCGAGACCAACATGACGGCGCCCTTTCTCTTGATGAAGGCGGCGCTCCCCGCGATGAAGGCCCAGAACTATGGACGCATCATCAATATCTCATCCTCGGCGGGACGCACGGTGAGCACGCTTGGTGGCGCGCACTACACGGCGTCGAAAGCCGGACTGCTCGGCCTCACCCGGGCCGCCGCGAAGGAGCTCGGCCGGTTCGGCATCACCGTGAACGCGATCTGCCCCGGAATGATCGACACCGAGCTCACCCGCGAGAACGCATCTTCTGAATTGCTGAACCGTCTCGCCGCATCGTATCCGGTGCCCAGGCTCGGGACGCCGCTCGAAGTCTCGGATCTGATCTGTTTCGTCGCGTCGGAGGCCGCCGGATACATCACCGGCGCGTCGTTCGACATCAACGGCGGCGACCTGATGATGTAGGCGGCGACACGATGAAGGAAAGCGCTCGGGTTCTCCTCGCCCTCGGGGCCGCCGTCGCCATCGGAATCGCCGTTGCCGCCAGCGGCAACGCGGAGCTCTTGCGCGCCGCCGACGCCATCGAACCGATTGGCGCCATCTGGGTGAACGCGATCCGGATGACCGTGATACCGCTCATCGTGTCGCTCATCGTCACCAGCGTGGCGTCGGCGACGGCAGTGAAGGCAGTCGGCCGTCTCGGCGGCAAGACGCTTCTGGTCTTCGTCGCGATGCTGACGTCCCTTGCCGTGGTGGTTGTCCCCATCACCCGGGCGGTCTTCGGGCTGCTGGGCGTGCGCGGCGTGAACGCCCCTCCCCTGCCGGCCGGCGCCGCCGAGGCCGCTCGGCTCCTGGCCGCCGATCCGAAGCAATCGCTCGCCGGGTGGCTCGTCTCGCTTGTTCCGACGAATCCCATCGCAGCCGCCTCCGGCGGCTCCATGCTTCCGATCATCGTGTTCACGCTCCTGTTTGCCCTGGCCGCCGCCAAGGCGGCGCCGGCGACGCGCGAGACGATTCTCCGATTGTTCCAGGCCGTGAGCGAGGCGATGCTGACGATGGTGCGCTGGGTCATCCTGGCGGCGCCGGTGGGGGTATTCGCTCTCATGCTGCCGCTCTCCGCCCACGCGGGAGCGAACATCGCCGGGGCCATCGGCTTCTACATCCTGGCCTACTCACTGCTCAGTCTGGGGGCCATGCTGGTCGCGTATCCGATGGTCGCCGCCTTCGGACGGGTTTCGATGAGGCGGTTCGGGCGTGCCGCGCTCCCGGCGCAGTTGATCGCCTTCACGTCAAGCTCGTCGGTGGCCTCGCTGCCGGCTCTCGTGGAGAGCGCGCAGCGGGAGCTCGGCCTGCCCAAGCGGATTTCAGGGTTCGTGCTGCCGCTGGCCGTATCCACCTTCCATTTCGCGGCACCCGTTACGTGGACGGTGGGAACACTGTTCGTCGGCTGGTTCTACGGCATCCCGATCGGCCCGCGCGAGATCGCCGTCGTCGCGTTTGCTTCCATCTTCCTCACGGCGGCGGCTCCCGGGGTTCCTCGCGGCGGGTTCATCATGCTCGCGCCCCTGTTTTCAGAGATCGGATTGCCCGTGGAAGGCATCGGCATTCTGATCGCGCTCGATGTCGTTCCGGACACGTTCGCCACCGCCCTCAATGTGACCGGCGATCTTGCCGCCGCAGCTCTGGTCGCGAGGTACGAGCCCGCCGCAGCGCCCGAAGCGCCGATCTGATTCACAGGAACTCGTAGAGGCGGCGGGAGTCTGGAGCCCTCCCCAGTCTTGGAGACATTTTGGAGACGGAAGCACTCACGATACCCCGATTTGTGACGATCCGGTGACAACGTCTTGAGGCGGCATCATGGCCGCGAACGAAGAGCCGCTCATCGTGTATGCTGGCGGACACGCACCGCATCCACGCGTTGAGGACGGGGACGTGGCCGACCCGCTCACCCCTGCCGAAGACGAGGCGTTTCCGGCGCTGACCGGGCGCCCATCGCGCCCCGCTAGTCCGGGCCACTGCCCTTGGAGGCACTGCATGTCAAACACGCCCGATTTCAATCGACGTCGCTTTCGCGGTGCTGCGGCGGCAACTGTTGCTGCGGCGTCGCTCGGTCTGCTCACTCTTTCGGGGAGGTTGGAAGCCATGACTGATAAAAGCGATATTCGTCCGTTCAAGGTGAATGTTCCGGAAGCGCAGATCACCGACTTGCGTAGCCGCATCAAGGCGACCAAGTGGCCCGAACGCGAAATCGTCACGGATGCATCGCAAGGTGTTCAGCTCGCGACGGTCCAGAAGCTCGCGCACTATTGGGGGACGGAGTACGACTGGCGCAAGTGCGAGGCGAAGCTCAACGCCCTCCCGCAATTCATCACCGAGATCGATGGCGTCGACATTCACTTCATTCACGTGCGTTCGAAACATCCGAACGCGTTGCCGATGATCGTCACGCACGGATGGCCCGGCTCGATCATCGAGCAGTTGAAGATCATCGATCCGCTGACGAATCCCACGGCACATGGCGGGAGCGCATCGGACGCTTTCGACGTCGTGATTCCGTCGCTGCCGGGCTACGGGTTTTCCGGGAAGCCCACCACGACCGGTTGGGATCCCATCCGCATCGCACGTGCGTGGGTCGTGCTGATGAAGCGCCTCGGATACGCACGATTCGTGGCGCAAGGCGGCGATTGGGGGAATGCGGTCACGGAACAGATGGCTCTTCTGGGAGCTCCGGAATTGATCGGCATTCACACCAACATGCCTGCCACCGTGCCGCCCGACATCGACAAGGCGGCTTTTTCCGGTGCGCCGGCGCCGTCGGGTCTCTCGGCCGACGAGAAGCACGCGTACGATCAGCTCGCCTTCTTCTACAAGCACGGCCTGGGCTACGCCAACGAGATGGCGAACCGCCCGCAGACGATCTACGGGATCGTTGATTCGCCGGTCGGGATGGCCGCGTGGATGATCGACCACGACGCGAGCAGTTACGCGCTCATCGCCCGCGTCTTCGATGGTCAGCCCGAGGGGCTCACTCGTGACGACATCCTCGACAACGTCACGCTCTACTGGGTGACGAACACGACGATCTCTTCGGCTCGTCTGTATTGGGAAAGCCATCTCGCGTTTTTCGCCCCGAAAAACGTCCCCATCCCGGCTGCGGTGAGCGCCTTTCCGGAGGAGCTCTATCAGGCCCCGCGGAGCTGGACGGAGAAGGCGTATCCCAAGCTCATCTACTACAACAAGCTCGCCAAGGGCGGCCACTTCGCGGCGTGGGAGCAGCCGGGGCTCCTCGTCACGGACCTCCGCGCGGCCTTCAAGTCACTTCGTTAACCGATGGGGGACGCGGGTACGCGCTGCGCGCCCGCGTCCCCACGACGCAGGATGGTGGAGGCGAGGAGGCCGCTTGTTCCGTTTATCCGCAGCTGAGAGCAGCGTTCCGATCCTTCCGCTAAACGAGCAACCTGGAAGGTAGAAAGGAGTAAGGAGACTCTCATGAGCACACCCAACTGGGACCGCCTGTGGCGCACTGCCGGCATCCAATTCGTCGTTTTCTTCGTCATCGCTTGCGTCATCTACGGCCATCTGCCTGGGGTGAGCGCGTCGGCCGACGCACTCGTCGGGTTCTACACCGCCTATCGCACGCGGATCCTGATCGCCGCCGCGTTGCTCGGCCTGAATGTCCTCAACCTCATGTGGTTCGCCGCAGCGCTCAGGAACACCCTGGCGGATGCGGGGAAAGACGGTTGGGGCGCGGCGGCGACCGCCTCCAGCGCAGCGTTCGGAGCGCTGTTCCTCCTGCTCATCGCGATAGGCGCAGCCCTCGCGTACTCGATTGCAGATTCCGGTAATCCCACGCTCGCTTCGGGACTGAACGCGTTGGGATGGGCTCTCCTCGTGTTGAGCTCGTTCCCGCGCGCGATGCTGATCATGTCGGGGGCTTTCGGGCTCTGGCGGGCCGGGCTGATCTCGAACGCGCTCTTCGCGGTGGGGGTCGCAGCCGTCGTCCTCGGCGTGCTGGGCGGTACCACGTGGTTGAGCGGTGGGTTCTGGGCACCGGACGGCGCCTACTCGCGGTTCGTCTCGCCCATCATCGGCCTCGTGTGGGTGCTGATCGTGAGCCGGGTCCTCCTGGCTCGGAGTCCCGCCACGCGCGCGGGCTGGTGATGCCGACGCGATGCGCGGGCGCTCGCGCCCAGGACCGCCGGATGAGTCGACAGCCGGGGAGGGAGAAAGCTCATGGCCAGCTTCGACTATGACGTGGTGATCATCGGCTCGGGGTTAAGAGGAATCGCGCCTCGGGGACAAGGACGTAGGGCGCGTGTCCTCCATCGTAGCCGACGCCTGGAGCGCGAATGGCCTTCTGGAACAGGCAGTGGTTCTCTTCCCCAGACCGGCACATGTGACAGCGTCCGCAGCTGGACCAGGACGGATTGACCGCGACGGCGTCGCCACGCTGGAACCCTTTCACTCCGGTTCCCAGCTCTTCCACCCACCCGGCGATCTCCTGCCCGAGCGTGAAGGGCGGCGGATCGTCCTTCCAGTAGCCTCGGTCGCGAGACACGACCGTGAAGTCGGTATGGCAAAGGCCGGAGCCGGCGACTTTGACGACCACCTGGCCAGGTCCCGCGTGCGGCTCCGGCACCTCCTGAAGCTCTGGTCGACTTTGGCGCGCGGTACTTCTCACTCATGCAAGTCCGCAAGCCACTTCAACCCGGTCAAGCTGGGCACGAAAGAGTATTCTCCGCCGCGAAGCACGTTGAACGACTCGATGCCATGGACCCGGCGCCGTACCGGCTCCTTCGGAATTGTGAACCTCGCCCCACCCTCCTGCAGCCCGACGAGCGGGTCACGCTCTTTGTCCAGAGACATAAAGTTGCCGTTAGTGCAAACAGCGCGCCAGGATCGCGTGGGCTAGTAGCTCCCACTCGGCGTTGGAGCGGGGGAAGCGTTCGCGCTGGTCCTTCAGGGGACGATCGACAAGGTCAGCAAACCGCCTAGGCATTTCGGTACTTCGCTCCCGACTCCGTGTCAAGCAGAGCCGCGACCGAGAGCCCGAGGCCTTTCGCATATCTCTCCAGAGTTTCGAAGCGGGGCTGGTGCTTGCCGCGCTCAAGATTGGAGATCATTTCCTGCGTGAGGCCTGAGCGGGCGGCGATCTGCGTCTGTGTGAGGCCCGCAGCCTCACGTCGCGCGCGCAGGCGATCACCCAGGGTGGCCGTCGCGGCTTCCGACGCTGCGTAAACATTTTTCGCGAATTTCGTGTCCAGGAGAGCACGGATCGCCGCCGAATCAATTTGAAATGGCCGACCCCGGACATCGAGCAGCTCGAGCGTCTCCGGGTGATCTCCGATGTGCATCGTCTCAGGGCGCAGCGCCGGCCGCCTCTTCTCAAGCTCCAGGGCCACGCTCAGCGTCGGCCAGGACAGGACGCGCTTGAGACCGTCCGCGAACTCAAGCCAGACACTTCGCTCCGCCTCGGAAAAGCGCACGTCGACGAGCGCTTCCGGGTCATTTGAATCGAGGACTTCAGCCAAGTGCTGTTTCAGATGAGCCGAGAGGGGGTTCCGCGCCGAGCAGATCCGGAGGCGGCCGGCCGAGGCGCGAAGGATGTCGTCGATAGCGTCCGCCCACCGAACATCGGTGCGCCCACGCAGAAACGCCACGAGGAGCGTGTTCCTGCGGCGAACGCACGATCGCCAGACTTCGCGAGGGACCCTTGCGAAGCCCTCCGCAACACGGGAAAGGTCTGCCATCACGATTAGATTGAGCGGGATCATCCCCGTGTCGCCAGAGCTGAGCGATGCCCAGAATCGAGCAAAGGGCTTCGCCCGGTAACCCAATGTCGCCAGCTCCCGCTTGATCGCTCTCCTGAACGACGGAGCGCCGATCCGAGTCAAGTCGAGGTAGTGCCCGTTCGAGGCGTCGGATCTGGATTCGCGTCGACCTCTCATAGTCACGCTCCGGGCAGCAGGCGAACCCTGTCCCAGGCTCGCAACATTTCTTCCTGATGTTCCTTCAAGCAGGCTCTCATGATCGGATCCAGCGTCATACCGCGGGGCTTCAGGACCCGAAGGGTCCACAGTTCGACCTTCAGGTGCTGACCTCGCAGGAGCACGTGACAATGCGGCGGTGGGTGGTCGACCTCGTTGATCCAGATGCGCGCCCCTCTGCACTTCGTCCGCCAGACCGCCAAGCGGCCTCCAAGGGGGCGTATGTCACATTTAATATACCGGTCTTGGGGGCCAATGTCCAGGCTTGCGTTATCGTTTTGGGGGAGCGGCTACGTAATCCAGTCCGACATCGTCTCGACCTCCCAGTCCGGGCCCGAGCGGCGGAGCTTCAGCGAGCCGCCCACCCAGGAGGCGTCCCAGATGACGAGGCCGCGTCGCTGCTGGTGGTCGAGGACGAACAGAGGGAGCCGGTAGGCGTAGATCGGGCCGAACTTCTTCCTGGCCAGCTCGAGCTCGCCGGCGGTCAGGACCACGGTGCGGCTCGTGGTGAGGAGCGAGCGGAAGTCCTGCCGGTCGGCGACGATGAAGGTGGTCCGCTCGTCGGTCAGCGTGGCCCGCCGCGCGCGGGCCATGATGTCCACCGACTTCTCCCCGCTCGCCGGGATCTCGTGGATGATGGCCATCGATTTCATGTGGGAGATCCGGCCGAGGACCGCGACGAGTGCTCTGGCGCGATCATCCATCACCGCGGTCCAGGAGACCTGCGGCAGGGGATCGTTCCCGTCGAGCAGGCCGTCTCCGTCGGTGTCGGGGCTCTGCGGATCGGTGACGAGCCGCTCCTCGGCCAGGTCGGTCAGGCCGTCGGCGTCGCTGTCGCGCTCGAGATCGGCGAAGGGGATCTGCAGAAGCAATCCCTCCTGCACGCGCTTGGCCCGCAGACCGATCGGCGGGAAGGTGATGGAGGACGCGTCCAGCTCCTCGATCTTCACTTCGACTTGCAGATGATCCCCGGCCAGGAGAGGAGCGTTCGACAGACGACGGACGACGTAGGGAGACTGGATGCGCAGGCCCGTGTAGATCGGCTTGCCCCACGTCCGACCGCCGTCGCGCGAGCGGATCACCCAGTAGGCGCCGCGCGAGATCTCCCCGACCGGGTCGTAGTCCTGCGAGGCGCCGATGGCCACCGCCTCGTCCCCCTGACGCTCCGCCCGGACCGGCGCGAAATCTTCCGGAAACGAGAACGGCTTCAGCAGCTCTTCCCACCGGGCGTCTTCCTGCTCTTCGGTCAGCCCCATCGGTTTGAACGGCGAAGGCAGAGGGACTTCGCGGAACGGGACGATGCGCGGAGCGTCGAGCAGGCGGACGAGGGTCGCGCCGACCCGGTCGGCCCCGGCGCCCGTCGTGCCGTCCGCGTCGGGCGCGCCCTCCGCCAGGCGGGCGATCTCCCGGGTGACCTCGTCATTCTGCGCCGCGGCCGCCACGCGCTCCGCGGGCTCGGCCGATCTCCTGGGATCAAGAAGGTACCCCAGGTAGTCGCTGAAGCCACGGAGCACGTACGCCCCGATGACCGGGTAGCCCTCGCGCTTCGCGTAGCGGGCGAAGACCTTCATCCAGAGGATGGACGAGACGGAATCCCGCTCGTCGACACCTGAATTCTGCGCGGTAAGAGCGTCCACCAGGAGGTCGAACGCGTCGTGCTTCCCGGGGTCCAGAGTCTCGTGAAGCAAGGTCCACTGAAAAGCGAGACGCCTGGCCGTCCCCGCTTCGGGCGAGTAGCCGCGGGCGGCGTCGCCGGGCGGCTTCCTGAGTTTGTCCGGCAGCGAGTCGAGAAGCGGGCGTGCCTCCTCGAACATCCCCTCGAGAACATAGGCGGCGGCCAGGTCGAGCTTCTGTCCCAGCTGTTTCGGATCGTCGGCGGC
>QHXX01000043.1 GCA_003223135.1 Acidobacteriota bacterium
AGAAGCCGGAAGATGGGTGTCCGCGTGCAGGAAGAGCAGGACCTTGCCCGTCGCGGCCCGGGCTCCCATATTCAACTGTGCGGCGCGGCCCGTCCGTGGGCAGGGCACGCAGCGTGCCAACCGGCCGCGCGCGGGCCATGAGCACGTCAGCTGCTGGAACCGGGCGACGGTGCCGTCGGTGCTCCCGCCGTCTGCCAGGACGACCTCGAACGGGGGGTCATCCCCCTGTCTCTCGAGGCTATACAGAACGCCTGGCATCGCCTGCTCTTCATCGAGCGCCGGGATGACGATGGACAGGGGGAAAGCCGAAACCTTTTCTTGTATATCACTTAGGCCGCCCTTCCGGCGGCGCGAGGTCATTTGACCACGAGCTACCGAGACCTCCCGACTCCCGCTGCACCCGTACCCGCGAGGCCCGGTGCCCCTCCATTCGGAAGGGCCCCGGGAGGCGAGCCTCCCGTCGTGGGTCCGCCAACCGGGGGCCCACCGTCCGGCCCCTCAGGGGGTCCCCCCCCCAGAGTCCCGTTCTGGCGCCAACCGAAGAAGCTCCTGATCATCGCCCTGGCGGCCCTCCTGTTCGCGGCCGGGGCAGGCTCCGTGCTCGGTTACCTCCTGACTTTCGACATCCCCGAGGTCAAGCACCTGCAAGACTGGAAGCCACCGGTCGTCACGACCATCTACAGTGCCGACGGCCAGGTACTGTACCAGTTCGGCGCGGAGAAGCGGATCGTCGTCGGGCTCGACCAGATCCCGAAGGAGTTCCTCGAGGCCCTGGTCGCGACCGAGGACTCGCATTTCTATGAGCACTTCGGGGTCGACCCGTGGGGCATCGCCCGGGCCATCATAACGGACATCATCCGCTTCAAGAAGGCGCAGGGCGGCAGCACGATCACGCAACAGCTTGCGCGTTCGCTGTTCCTCAAGCCGGAGAAGACCGTCCGCCGCAAGCTGCAGGAGATGGTCCTGGCCGTGCAGATCGAGAAGGCCTTCACCAAGCAGGAGATCCTCGGCTTTTACTGCAACCAGGTGTACATGGGCCACGGGCGGTACGGCATCGAAGCCGCGGCGGAATACTACTTCGGCAGGCCAGCCAAGGAGATGGCGCTGCCGGAGTCGGCGCTCCTGGCCGGCCTGGTACAGCGCCCCGAGGCGTACTCGCCGTTCCGCGCACCCGACAAGGCCCGCTCGCGCCGTGATCACGTCCTGAACCGCATGGTGGAGGAGAACAAGATCTCCCGCGACGTAGCCGACCCGGCGATCGCCTCTCCCGTGATTGTGGCCAAGCTGCCGGAAGAGGACAACATCGCGCCGTACTTCGTCGAGGAGGTGCGGCGTTACCTGGATTCCAAGTACGGCGAGGTCACGCTGTACGAGGAGGGCCTGGAGGTCCATACGACGCTGGATGCGTCGATGCAAAAGGCCGCCAACCAGGCGGTCTTCGAGGGGCTGCGGACGCTCGACAAGCGGCAGGGGTTCCGGCCCATCAAGGAGAACGTCCTGAAGGATGGGGGCGATCTGGCCACGTTCACGCACGTTACGTGGACGAAACCGCCCTCCGCGGGGCGGCTGCGCTGGGGGGTCGTGACCGAGGTAACGCGCAAGACCGCCACCGTCAAGCTGGGCGAGTACACGGCGCGCTTCGGGCCGGAGGGGATTGACTGGACGCAGAAATCGATTCCGAACCAGGTGTTGAAGGTGGGAGATGTCTCGCCGTTCCTGGTCGTGTCGATCGACGAGCCGAAGAAGGAACTCAAGGTCAAGCTCGACCAGGAGCCGCTCGTCGAAGGGGCGCTCCTGGCCATCGACCCGGCGACGGGCGAGATCAAGGCGCTGGTCGGCGGCTACGACTTCAACCGCAGCGAGTTCGATCGCTCGATGCAGTCATACCGGCAGGCCGGTTCAGCCTTCAAGCCGTTCGTGTACACGACCGCGCTGGACTCCGGTAATACACTGGCGGACACGATTTTCGACGAACCGACGGTCTTCGTCGATCCGGCCACGGGCGACGAGTACCAGCCGTCGAACTATTACCGCAAGTACTACGGTGTCACGACGCTGCGCGAGGCGATGGAAGAGTCGCGCAATATCGTGGCCGTCAAGCTCTTGAACCAGGTCGGCTACTCCCGGACGATCGACACGGCCCGCAAGATGGGGATCTCGAGCCCGCTCCGGCCCTACCCGTCCATGGCGCTCGGCACCATGGAGGTGTCGCTCATCGACCTGACGACCGCCTACTCCATTTTCCCGAACCAGGGTGTGCGGGTCGAGCCACACTTCATCCGCTACGTCGCCGACCGCGACGGGACGATGCGCGAGGAAGCCAAGCCCAAGGTGATCGAAGTGCTGCGCGCGGACATCGCGTATCTCATGACCTACTTGCTCGAGGGGGTGACCGAGAGCGGCACCGGTGCCCTGGCGGCACGCGAGCTGAATCGGCCGGTGGCCGGCAAGACCGGCACGACGGACGATCTGGCGGACGCCTGGTTCGTGGGCTTCAGCCCGTCTCTGGTGGCCGGCGTGTGGGTCGGCTTCGATCAGAAGAAGTCCCTCGGCGAGGGTGAGACGGGCGCACGCGCCGCCCTGCCGATCTGGATCGGCTTCATGAAGGGGGCCCTCAAGGGGAAGCCTGAGGAGTCCTTCCCCCGGCCGGCCAATGTCGTCTACGTTCCGATCGATCGGCGCACGGGCCTGCGCGCCACCGTCGAGTCGAGCTGCCCGGTGACCTTCCACGAGGCCTTCCTGGAAGGGACCGAGCCGGCCAAGGCCTGCTCGGCAACCGAGCACTTTCGCATCTCGCTCCCCTACTATCTGCAGCGCTTCGAGGCGACGAGCGACCTGGAGCTGACCCTCGATGCGGAGGCGCTGGTGCGCCTGGTGAGCGAGGGCCAGGGGGACGTCGAGCTTCAGCCAGGCGGCCGCGAGCTTCTCGTGCACCACGACGGTCAGGACCTGCTGGTCAAGCTCGACATCGACCGAGCCGACCGCAGGCAGGCCGAGGACAGCCTCGAGGGCGGCGACGGTCCCGCCGTCGATCCGAAGCCCTCGCCCACGCCGGAGGGCACAGCACCCACCCACTTCGGCGTCGACGGACGACCCGCGAAGGTCATCCCGATCCACTACGACTGAAGTGCGTACGGGCTAGCTAGCGCACGCGCGGCTCGGCCAAAAGAACCTGATTGGCCGGCACGCCGCGATCCAGAAAGGGACTGGAGAGCCGGGCGCACGCGCCGAGGGCGTCAATAAGGACCCTGCAAGTCGCGCCGCTCGTGGCCACCACCCAGACGCGGCTTCTGTGTCCCGGGCATTGGTCGCGGGCCGCCGTGGCAAGGACGGACGCGTCCTGCCGGTCGAGGCCCTCGTAGTACCACCCGAGGTGATTGGCCGCGTCGGGCGGGAAGGAGGCCGCCACGAAGCTCGCACGCGCCTGGCGCAGGTGGTATTCCATCGCCGCACGATAGAGACCACAGAAGACAACGCGGTCGTCCGGTCGCAGATTGGGAGCCAGAGTCGCGGCCATGAGAGGTTCGGGAAAGCGCCTCTGGACGCCGGCGGTATAGCGCAACGAAAGCCCGGCGAGAGCCAGGACCCAGGCGGCCACAACCATCCCCAGACGGGCTCCGGGCAATCTTCCCGCGAGCGCTCCGCCGATGATTGCGAGCAGCACCGGCAGGACCAGGATCTCGTAGCGCCCCAGGAGATAAATCGGCCGCGCCAGAGCGGTATAGAGCGCCGCGGACACAGGGGGAACGGCAGCATACAGCAGGAGCGCCAGGTTCGCGCGGCGGCGCTCGCGCTTCAAGAGCGGTGCTGTCATGAGCCACAGGAACCAGGCGCCAAACAGAAAGGTTCCAGCGGCCGGCAGCAGCGTCCTGGCCTTTGCCCCGATGTCACCGACGCCGATCGCGAAAAGCAGAATCGATCGGAACGGCAGTTGCCACCATGGGATCGTCTGGACCATTCCGATGAACATGTAGGACGGATCGCGGACCTGCGCGACCAAAATCGGCATCCAGGGCGTGTAGAGCAGCGTGGCCAGAAGCGCCGCGCCGACCCAGCCCCGGAGCCGCTCCCCCGAGTACAGCAGGGCGGCCGCCCCTGCCGCAGGCAGGACCAAAAGACCCCAGTTGTGCGTGTAGAAGATTGCCGCCAAAAGCAGTGCGTGCGTCACGAGCTGGCGGCGCGTCCCACCCTCCAACCAGGCCAGCAGTTGATCGGCCGCGAGCGCCGTGAGGAGCGGCACGAGGGTGTACATCCGCGCTTCCTGGGAAAACTGCACCGCCATCGGTGTGGCCGATACCAGGAAGGCCGCCACGAGGCCCCCCCTCGACCCGGCCGCCCGCCGCGCCAGCTGCGCCGTCGCCGGGACCAGCAGGACGCCGCACAACAGCGAGAAAAGACGCACCGCAGCCTGGCCTTCTCCGAAGAGCCGGATCCACGCATGGAGGAGCAGGTAGTAAAGCGGAGGGCCTGTCTCGTCGGCCAGGGAGGGCGCGATGGCTCGCAGAGGCTGGCGGGCGACCGCGACGGAGTACGCCTCGTCCAACCAGATCGGGTGCCGTGTCAGGCCATGCAGCCGTAGACCTGTCGCCAGGAGGATTGCTGCGGCGAGGGCCAGGGCCCAAGCATGCCCACGGGCGAAGCGGATGCCTCGTTCCAGGGCGGATCCCAAGAGGGCCTCCCGATGGGACTCCTCAGGCCTGCCGCGCTTCGGGGCTACAGCAAGCTGTCCAGCGGCACGTAGGGAAGGCCCTGCGAGCGCGCCACGGCCTCGTGCGTCACGCGGCCGTCATGTGTGTTGACGCCGGGGCGCAAACTGGCGTCCTCGCGGGCCGCGTCGCGGAAACCGCGCTCGGCGATCTTCAGGACGTAGGGCAGAGTGGCGTTGGTCAGGGCGAAGGTGGAGGTGCGCGGCACGGCGCCGGGCATGTTGGCCACGCAGTAGTGGGTTACGCCGTCCACCTCGTAGGTCGGCTGCGAGTGGGTGGTCGGCCGCGTGGTCTCGATGCAGCCGCCCTGGTCCACCGCCACGTCCACGATGACCGCTCCCTTCTTCATCGTGCCGATCATGTCGCGGCTGATCAGGCGCGGGGCGGCGTCGCCCGGGACCAGGACCGCACCGATCAGGAGGTCGGCGCGGCGCGCCGACTCGGCGATGTATGCGGTCGTCGAGTAAATGGTGACGATCTGGCCGCGGAAGATCTCGTCCAGGTAGCGCAGGCGCGGCAGGGATCGATCGACGATCGACACGCGGGCGCCGAGGCCGATCGCCATCGTCGCGGCGTTGATGCCGACCGTGCCTCCGCCCAGGATCACCACGTCGCCCGGCGGCACGCCCGGCACGCCCCCGAGGATGATGCCGCGGCCCCCGAGCGTCTTCTGGAGATAGAAGGCTCCGACCTGGATCGACATGCGGCCCGCGACCTCGGACATCGGCGTGAGAAGCGGGAGCCCACCGTGAGCGTCGGTGATCGTCTCGTACGCGATGGCGGTGACGCCGGCGTCGAGCAGCGCCCGTGTCAGGCGTGGCTGCGGGGCGAGGTGCAGGTAGGTGAACAGCACCTGTCCCTTGCGGAGCATCGCGATCTCCTGCTCCTGAGGCTCCTTGACCTTCAGGATGAGATCGGCGCGCCGGAACACCGCCGCGGCGTCCGAGACGATGACGGCGCCGGCGGACTGGTAGGCCGCGTTGTCGATACCGCTCCCAAGACCCGCCCCTTCCTGCACGAGGACCGCATGTCCGGCTTGAACGAGCGCGCGAACCCCGGCGGGGACCAGGCTGACCCGGTACTCGTGGTCCTTGATTTCCCTGGGAACTCCGACCTGCATACCGAAGCCTCGGCCTGCCCCGGCGGCCCGACCGCCGCCTCTCAATTGTTGTCGATCTGGGCCTTTTGCAGCTTGCCGGAGTAATCCACGTACACGGTCTTCCACTCGGAAAAGACTTCGATCGCGGTGTGCGCCGCGCCCTCGCGGTGACCGTTGCCGCTGCGGCGCGTTCCCCCGAACGGCAGGTGGGTCTCGGCGCCGATGGTCGACGAGTTGACATAGGTGATCCCGGTCTCCAGCTCGCGCACCGCCACGAACGCCTTGTTCAGATCCTGAGTGTAGATCGAGGACGACAGCCCATACAGGGTGTCGTTGGCGATCTCCAGGGCGTCGTCCAGGCTGTCGGCCGCCAGGATGCAGACGACCGGACCGAAGATCTCCTCTCGGGCGATACGCATCGCGCGGGTCACACCGGCGAAAACCTTGAGCACGGAGGCCCGCTCGACCAGGCGATCGACGAACTCTTTGTGGACTTTTTTGTGCACGATAATCCGGCTGGTGGCTGTGCAGCGCTGCCCGGTCGTCGCGAAGGCACCCCAGAGCGCGCCGTCCACCGCCAGATCGAGGCGTGCGTCGTCCAAGACGATCATGGCGTTCTTCCCGCCCATTTCGAGCGACACGCGCTTGTAGGAATCGGCGCAGGCGAGGTTGACCTGCCGGCTAGTCTCGGACGAACCGGTGAACGAGACGAGGGACACTCCCGGGTGGCGCGTCAGCGGCGCGCCGACGGCTTCGCCTCCCCCGGTCACGTAATTCACCACGCCGCGCGGTATCCCCACTTCCTGGCACACCTTCACCAGGTGATAGCAGGAGAGCGGAGCGTCGGAGGCGGGTTTGATGACGACCGTGTTCCCGCACACCAGGGCCGGGATCAGCTTCCAGGAAGGGATGGCCATCGGGAAATTCCAGGGCGTGATCAGGCCGCAGACACCGACCGGCATCCGCAGGGACGAGCAGGACTTGTTCGGCAGCTCGGAAGGAGTGGTGAAGCCGAACATCCGTCGCCCCTCTCCCGCGATGTAGTAGCAGACGTCGATCGCTTCCTGCACGTCGCCTCTGGCTTCTTTGAGCGTTTTGCCCATGTCCCGCGTCATCTCGCGGGCATACTCCTCCTTGCGCTTCAAGAGGATTTCACCCATGCGAAAGAGAGACTCGGCCCGCTTCGGGGCGGGAACTTGCCGCCAGCGGCGGTGGGCCCGGCGTGCGGCTTCGACGGCCGCTTCGACGTCAGCCTGGGAGGAGCGCTGGAATGTACCGATGACCTCGCTCCGATCGGCCGGATTGCGATCCTCGAACGTCTCGCGGGCCGCGCACTCCACCCACTCGCCGTCTATGAAATTTCGGTAGCTTTTCGGCTCGGCCATTCCGCTCCCTATCCGGGAGAAGGGACGATGACGAAAAAGTCCTTTACTTCCTATTTGATGGGGCTTGACGGGGCGGTGATGCTAGCAGACGTGCCAGTCGCTGTCAAGAAAACAGCCTTGGACCGCCATGGAAAGCGACGGGTTCTCCAGGGTCGTCCCGGATCACCATTGGCATCAGGCGGTCGCTTCGCGAGCGAAACGCGCGCGGATCCGCCGGGCAACCTCGAGACAGGCGTCGGCGCGCCGAAGGTCTTTCATCCGGTCGAAGACGATGGACAGACCGGCCCAGGCGTCCATACAGTCGAGGTCGGTCTCGAGGGATCGCTGGAAACACTGCAGGGCTCCGACCAGGTCGCCCCGTTGGGCGCAGAGCGTGCCCTGACGAGCCCATAGGACCGCCCCTCCATCGCCGCCGGCCAGCGTGCCGAGCGGATCGAACTCGTAGGCAGTCTTGGGTCTTCCTACGCTCTTCAGCATCGAAAACTCCTGTCGGAGCCGCGCGCATCCATGGGTTCTGTGACGAAGTCGAGGATCAACGCGTCCATTCCGTTCTGCCCCCGGCAGCCGGTATCGTTGAGCTCTCTGCCATCTGCGAAAGAGGGGGGAAAGGAAATTGGGTTGGAGGGGTATTGAGGTTTGGGGCACCGGCTGCCGGGGTAACTTGCTGTGTTCAGCATTCGATTTCCTGCAATGAGTTCGGTCGTTAGAGACGATCGACGTCACTCTGGGAAAGCAATCTTCGTGCCGGTCGCCCACCCGAGCTTCGACTGCGACACTGACGCCATCTCAAGTCCTTGTATTTCAATCGCTTATTCGGAATCTGGACCGCTCCTGATCGGGGTGATCAGGGTTCGAGGTTGTCCTGTTCCAACGGCGTTTTGACGCAGGGCCGCGTCGAGCGGACGTTCTCCTTTGTTTCCAGCGTTTTGGTAACCGTCAGACCAATGAATGGCGCGGCGGTGGTGTGACACCTCATGCGTCAAAAGTGGGCATCGAACGTCCGCCGGCGGACGGTTGCTCGGCGCGCTCGGGAGGTTCTCCCTCGTAGAACGAGAAGAAGGCGGGACACTCCTATTTCCAGCTTCGGATCTTCGATCAGGCCTGCTCGGCACATGAATAACAGGCGAGTTGCTTCGATCGCGATTGTCCCCGCATCCGCCTCATTCACCGAGCCGTCGCCCTGTGGCTCGAGCGCATGTGCCGGGTCGATTTCGAAGGCCCGAAGGTGAACCTTCTCGGTCGACTGGCCGTGCGAGGGGAAGAACCCCGCTCCAAGCCCGAGAATGGGCTTCGGAAGCGCCCTCAAGCCGGTTTCTTCCATGAGCTCCTGGCGCGCGCGGGCGGTAATTCCGCTCATACCGCGGTCACCCGGTTCCAGACTGCCGGCGACCGCCTCGATCACGGAGGTGTACCGACGCCGGTCGCGCACTGGAAGCGCCAGCCTGGAGCGCCTGTGGAGTCCGGGACGGAACCCAATCTTGCACACCACCATCAATCGGCGTCCCCGCGGCTGGAAGTAGAACGGCAGAATGGCCACCGCGTCGACTCCGCGGCGGTGAAGAACCTCGAACCGGTAGAACGCGGAGACACCACCATCGCGGTACAGGTTCTTCGCCCGGAAGCGCTCGAGGGTCAGGAACCCCGGCCCCGACGCCGGCAGCCGCTCGACGATCCTGACTCCCGTAACCCGGCGCTGCCGCCGAATCACGACGATCCCGCGTCCCGTGATGCGTCCTCTCGGTCCCATTCGCACCCGTGCCTTCATGGCGCATCCATCCGCCAGCGTAGTCTCACAGGCCTGAGGTCCGGGTTGCGACGCGGTCCGCGGCCGGCTTTGGCGGCGGTGATGAGGCGCCCTCCGACCCGGACGCGCACCACGTCGGCCGTGTAGTCGTTCGGCTCGCCGCGAAGGAAGGCTGAGCCGACGCCGTACATGTCGACCGGGGCGTGCTGCGCTTCGAAGAATCGGATCTTCTCGGGGCCAAACCCGCCGGTGACCACGATGCGCACGCCGCGGAAATAGCGCTCTGCGAGCCGCCGCCAGCGGCCGGAGAGCCCCAGCGCGGACGGCGCCTGATCCAGCGCCTGTCGCATCATCCGCACAAGGATCGGAGTGACTCCACGCTCCAGGCGCGGATCCCGCGATGGTGGCACGCTGCGATCACGGAGATCGGGAGCGGTGTCGGCGCGCACGGCGTACAGGACAAACCGTTCCGCTTCGACCGCGAAGCCGGCGCGCAACAGGCGCAGATGCTCCTCGAACAGCCGGCGCGCCGTACGCACCGATTCCCCCACGCAATCGTTCGTCGTGTCGACGAGGGCGACACGCCTTACAGATGCCGGTGCGTGGCGGCAGAACGAAAGGAGCGCTTCCGCAGTATCGCCGAGGTAGCAGAGGATGAAGGCGTGCGGCACGGTCCCGCCGCCGCGCTCCTTCCAAAGCTCGCCCTGGGCGTCGGTGGAAACGTGGGCCGTCACCCTCCTGCCCGTCCGCCTCTGAAAGGCGTCGATCGCGACCCGGTAGGCGTAGCCGTCGAACCTCTGACAATGCGGCAGGTCGAAGCGCGCCGCGAAAAACAGGATCGGCTTGCCGCGCGACGCCAGGAGCGACTCGTAGACGTTGGTTGCCACGCGGCTGCAGCGTGCCAGGACCCCCAGGACCGGTGTCTCCAGGTGCGCAAAATCGCGGTAGCGTCCGCGCACCACGAGGACCGGGAGGAGCGGTCGTGTCAGGGTCCCCTCCGGGATTGCCTCGACCCGGAGAGGCATGCCCCTGCGGGACGCGCCGCGCGGACGCCGCAAGCCGTCGCGCAGAAGGCCGAGGGCGAAAGGAACGCCGGCCGCAATGAAGCGGGGGCGGCGTCTCGCAAAGTACTGCATCTCGACCTCGGCGTCGCCGGGCAGGAAAGAGTCGAGTCCAGGGGGCGGTTGGCGCAGCGCCAGAGGCTTGCCCGCGAAACGTTCCCGGGCGCGGGCGCTCTTCTCCAGGATGCGGGAGGCGTTGAGGAAGTAAGCGTCGCTGTAATAGCCGGCTCGGACATCGCCCGGCGCGACGCCGGGGAGGCGGGCGGGACGGGCGTGCGACCTGACGGCTCGCTTCAAGAAATTGTCCTCGGGAGGACGCCGCCCGGTGATCAGCCCAGAAGCTTCTTCATTTCCTTGATCTTGGCTGCGACGTCGCGGTAGGTCGAGTCCAGGCCGTACACTTCGGTGAAGAGCTGCATCGCCCTCTTGTAGTCACCCTGCTCCCGGTACACCTCGGCGACGTCGTAGCGCAAGCCGACGGCCTCGTGCTCGTGGAGGTTCGGCTTGTCCAGGCCCTTCTGGTACCACTTGAGGGCGAGCTGCGGCATCCCCTTCTCGCGGAAGCATAACCCAAGGATTTCGCAACACTCGACCGTCTTCGCCGGGTCGCGCGCGGCGTACTGGAATTCGCCGATCGCCTCGTCCACAAGGCCCATCTCCTTGTAGGCGATGCCGAGGTTGTAGTGCGTCTCGTAATCCTGCGAGTCGACCTGCTGCTCGACTCCCTTCCTGAACGCCTTGAAAATCTCATCGAGGCTGTGCCCGGGACCCTCGATCGACTCCTGCTCCTGCGTGTCGACCGCGACCTGCGCCTCAGCCAGGCTGCGGTCGAGCTCGGAGGCGAGGTCGAAGAAATCCCCTTCCGCCGCGATCGGTTCGGTCGCCTTCTCGACCTTGAAGACCGGTTTCGCCTTGGCGGCGCGCGGCACGTCCTCCACCGTCGGGCGGTGGGGCGGCAGGACGACGGTCTGCGCCCCGAACGCGCGCTCCACGTCCAGGTCGAGACCGGACGGCTCGGGCCGGGCGGCCGGGCGGGCGGGGGCCGGAGCCTCGGCCGGCACCGGCCGATTGGCGCGCTCGAAGCGCTGCACGACCTCCTGGCTGCCCGGATACTGTTTCTGGAGCTGGAACAGCACGGCGCGCGCCTCTTCCAGGAGCCCCTGGTCGATGTAGAAGTCGACTTCCCCGAGCTTCTCGGGATCCGGATCGCGGCCGCCGACCGCCGTGGCCATAGGCGGCGCCGCATCGCCGCCCGGGAACGCGGGCGGAGCGCCGCCGTCGTCTTCCAGTTCGATCGTGATCTCGTCTCCCGAGTCTCCGAGAGACAGACCGCCGGCCAAGTCCTCCGGCGTCTCCTCCTCGACTTTTTCCAGCGCCGGCCGCGTGGCGGCCTGAGGGTGGGACACGACGCGCACCGTCGGCGTGGTCGAGGGCCTCGTGGTCGAGGGCCTCTTGGGCGCCGGCTCCTCCGGCATCTCGATCTCGAGCTCCAGGTCCGCCTCGTCCTTCGGCTGCACAGCCTTGGCGGGGCCCGCCGTCAGGCTCGTCGGTTCGATCTCCAGCCCGGCCGCGGAGGGGATCTCCTCGAGCTCAAGCTCCGGAGTCCGGGTGACGGCGATCGGCTTCGTGGCCCGGGCCGCGGGCTGCGGGGCTGCGATCGGCTTCGGTGCCCTAGGACCGGCGGTCGCGGACTTCGTCGGAGGCGCCTTGGGCTGGGGGATCTGGGGCGCCGGGCCGGCGCCTGTGAATTCCTTGACCCGCGCATTGTTGGGGTCGATTCGAATTGCCTCGTTGATTTGGTCCTGCGCCTCCGCGGCGCGGTTTTTCGCCTTCAGGATCGAGGCGAGCGACAGGCACTCCAGAACCGCCTTCTCTTTGTCGCCCTCCTCGTAATAGATTTCCTTCAGCTTGGTGTGCGAGGAGACATGCTTCGCGTGCTTCGCCAGGATCTTGAGGAGCTGCTCCTTCGCTTTCTCGAGAAGCCCGTATTTGATGAAGACCTCGGCCTCTGTGAAGTGCTCGCTGATGAACTCGTCGTCTTCCGCCTCCTCACCGTTTTCATCCGGCTCGTCCTCCATGTCCTGGATGACGCTCTGGGGGCCGGGCGCGATCTCCTCATCCAGCGCCCCGAGCGCGTCGCTGCCGGAAGCGACCTCGGCGTCGCCCGTCTCGACCTCGAGGGCCGGCTCCTCCTCCAGTTCCAAGGCTCCTTCCTGGATGTCGGGGACCCTCGGCACGGCCGCAGGGATCCGCGCGGCAGCCGGAGCGGCGCCGGGCGCCCCTGTTCTGTGTCCGGAGACGCGCGCCAGCATCTCGGCGTGCTTCGGATTCTGTGGGTCGATCTCCTGGAGCTGTGCGATGACGCCCGCCGCCTCCGCGGCGTCATCCGCGCCGATCAGGATCTCGGCCAGCCCCTCGAGGGCCTCGACCTGTGCGTTCCTGTCCCCCGCCTGCGCGGCGACCTCCCCCCGCTTCTTGAGGCCGTCCCGGTGGTTCGGGAAGGCCCGCAGGAACTCGTCGAGGATGCCGGCGGCGTCGCCGGCACGGGACGCCCCGAGGTATCCGTCGACCGCCCGTACCACCCACTCGAAGGACGCGTCGGCGTCGTCTTTTGAGACGTAGAAGCGCGTCACGGCGGCGGCGACCTCCGGTGGCGCATCGTCCATCCCGCGCAGTTTCTGGAACACCTTCTCCGCCTGCGCGGTCTTCCCCGCGGCCAGATAGGCCTCGCCGAGGAGCGCCAGCGATCGGGGGTTGTCGCCGTTCGCCTTCGCCATCTGCTCCACAGTGACGAGCAGGTCACCGGGGCTCTTCTCGGCTTCCTTCGTCAGCGCCAGCACCAGGCTCATCATGTCGGGGTCGCCGGGCACGATCTTCGCGCCCTTCTGCGCCACCCTGATGGCCTCGTCCAGCATCCCTTTCTTGGCCAGTTCCTGCGCGACCTGACGGAACTCGCGGCCGGCGTCCTGGAGGCTCCCGACGCGCACCAGGAGGTCGGCGTAGGTCATCCGCACCTTCATGTTGTCGGGCTCGATCTCCAGCACGTGCGGAAACACCTCGATCGCTTTCTTGAACTGTGCCGACTTGACGAAACGGTCGGCCACCGCCATGTACTGTGCCTTGGCCTCGATGGTCAGGCCCTGCTGCTGGTACAGCGCGGCAAGCCTCTGCTGGCAATCCACGTTGGCGGGATCGAGCTTGCTGACCTTCTTGTACATCGCGATCGATTTGAGGAAGAAACCGTCGCTGGCATAGAACTCGGCGATGCGCAGGAAGTAACGGATGGCGTCCTGGGTCTTGCCCGCGCGGACGCACAGATCCCCCAGCTTGTTGAGGACCCCCATGTCACGCGAATTGTCCTCGGCGAGCTTCTTGTACTCCGCGATGGCTTCGGGGATTTTCCCGGACCTGACGAATTTCTCGGCGTTGGCGTTGGTCTTGGCTCGGTCGAGGGGCATCAGTTCACCGGTTGAGCCTTCAGACCGAACGGCAGATCGAAGGACGGCTCCTGCCGGACGCCCCTGAAGGTCGATCGGTGCCACGGCGTCGGACCGAAGCGACGCAGCGCATCGAGATGCTCGCTCGTCCCGTAGCCCTTGTGCTGGTCGAAGCCGTAGGCGGGGTAGAGATCGTGGAAGGCCAGCATCATCTCGTCGCGATAGAACTTCGCCACGATCGACGCGGCGGCGATGGAGACGGAGATCCGGTCGCCTCGCACCAGGCCACGCTGCGGAACATCGATCGCCGGAATGTTCAGCGCGTCGACCAGCACGAAGTCGGGCCGCACCCTGAGAGCCATCACCGCGCGCCTCATCGCCTCAAGCGTCGCCCTCAGGATGTCGGTCCGATCGATCTCCTCCGGATCGACGACCCCCAGCGCGAACGCCACCGCCCGCCCGGCGATCTCCCGCGCCAGGCGCTCGCGGGCGGCGGCCCCGAGCGTCTTCGAGTCGCGCACACCCGGGACGGGCCGACTCCGATCGAGGATGACCGCCCCCGCCACCACCGGTCCGGCCAGACAACCGCGCCCGACCTCGTCGACGCCCGCCACGGCGCGGAGCCCGGCTGCGAACAGCTGCCGCTCGTGTACGAAGCCGGCGGCGCGCGGGCGCATCGGAGATCCTCTCAGCCCTGCGTCTCTTCCTCGACGCGTGCCGCCTTCCCCTTGCGCGACCTCAAGTAGTAAAGCTTGGCGCGCCGGACGCGTCCGTGCCGCACGACATCGACCTTGCTGATGATCGGCGAATGCACGGGGAAGATCCGCTCCACACCGACGCCGTCCGAGATCTTGCGCACGGTGAAGGTCGCCCCGGTGCCGCCGCCCTTCATGGCGATCACCATACCCTGGAAGATCTGGATGCGGTCCTTCTCACCTTCCTTGACTTTCACGTGCACCTTCACCGAGTCGCCCACCCGGAAGGCGGGCGGGATTCCCTTCATCTCTTTCTGCTCGATCAGCTTCACGAAATCCATGGCGCCTCTCCTCCGCGCGTCCTTGCCGGGTCAGTGGTCCCGCATCGCCGACGCCCTGCCGGGAGCGCGGGGCTTCAGGAGATCGGGTCGTTTGCGGGCCGTCTCTTCCAGGGCCCGGGTCTTGCGCCACGCGGCGATTCTTTCGTGGTTGCCCGACAGCAAAACCTCGGGGACCTTGAAGCCCCGAAAGTCCGCGGGCCGCGTGTACTGCGGATAGTCGAAACACTCCTGGGAGAAGGTGTCGCGCCGCGCGGCCTCCTCGTCGCCGAGCGTCCCGGGCACCAGGCGCGTCAGGCTGTCCACCAGCACCATGGCCGGGATCTCTCCGCCGGTGAGGACGTAATCGCCGATCGAGATCGACTCGTCGGCCAGGTGCTCGCGTACTCGTTCGTCCACGCCCTCGTAATGCCCGCAGATCAGGATCAGGCGATCGTAGCCCGCGAGGCGCCGTGCTTCCGCCTGGTCGTAACGCGTTCCCTGCGGGCAGAGCAGGAGCGTGCGCGACGACTCTTTGGGGTGACGATCCTTGATGGCCTCGACCGCCGCGAACAGTGGCCCGGGCACGAGGATCATCCCGCCGCCACCGCCGAACGGCACATCATCGATCTTCCGGTGGCGGTCGGACGCGAAGTCGCGCAGATCGTGAAGGCGTACCTCGACGAGGCCTCGGTCACGCGCCCGCATGACCATGCTGTGCGACACGGGCCCCTCGAACATATCGGGGAAGGCGGTGATGATGTCAAATTCCATACAGTTCCAGGAGGCCTTCGGGCGGGTCGATCGTGATGCACCCGGAGGCCACGTCGATGGCCGTGCAAATCGAGCGCGCGGCCGGCAGGAGGATCTCCTCCCGCGTGGACGGCCCGCCGCCGGGCCCCGGCTCGATCGCGAGAAGGGGCGTTCCACCGGTGTGCACGATGTCGCACACCTTTCCGATCTCGCGCCCGTCGCGCGTCCTGACGGTCAGGCCGACCAATTGGAAAATATAGTAGCTGCCCTCCGGGAGATCAACCAACCCGTTGCAGGGTATCAAGATATCCTGCCCGACGAGCTCCGACGCCCCGGTCGCGTCATCGATTCCCCGGAATTTCAGCACGACACGATCGCCATACATCGAATACTCCTCGACCGGCAGCCGGCGTGTCTGGCTCCCGGCCCGGCCCACCAGCACCCAGTCACGACCCTTGAGCTGGTCGACGCCGGATGCCACCAGCCGCGCCGTGAGGCGGCCGCCCGCGCCGCGCAGCCGGAGACCGTTTGCGACCGTCACCTCGACGTCGCCTTCTTGATCGGCGGGACGCCGGTCCCTATTCGACGATTTCAAGTTCGTAATACCGGGCATGCCTCGCCCCGGCGGCCTCCAAGAGCGTGCGCACGGCCTGCACCGTGCGTCCCTGCCGGCCGATCACCCGGCCGACCTCCGATGGATCCACCGTCACCTCGAAGACCAGAACCCCTTCATCCTCGAACGAGGTGACCGAGACCGCGTCGGGATGGTCGACGAGATCTCTCGCCATGGACTCGACCCAGCTCTTGATGTCCGGTTCCGTCACGTCCCGCAACCTTCAGGCCAAAGCACCCGCCGCGCGCGCTCTCTGCAGAAGGCGCTTGACGGTCGGAGAAGCGTGCGCGCCCTGCTTGATCCAGTTCTCGGCCTTGGCGACGTCGATCTTCACCACCTCGGGCTTGCGTTTCGGATCGTAGTAGCCGATCTGGTCCGTGATCTTCGAGCGTGGCGTGCGCGCCGACTCGGACACCACGACCCTGTAGAACGGCTTGTTCTTGGTCCCCGCCCTGCTCAATCGAATGACCAGCACTCGGCCACCTCCCTCCGCGCTGCCGCGGCGAAGCCGGCGATTCAGCGCCGGAACGGGCGCGCCGCCCCGAACAGCCCGGGCCGGAGGCCCGGGCCGCCGCGCGCCATGGTTTTCATCATCTTGCGCATCTGCTTGAATTGCTTGAGCAATCGGTTGACGTCCGGCACGGACGTTCCGGAGCCGCGGGCAATGCGCAGCCTTCGACTGCCGTCGATGATTTCCGGACGGAGCCTCTCCTTTCGCGTCATCGATGAAATGATGGCGCGGGTGCGAGAAAGCTCCTGATCGTCGAGCGGCATGTCCCGGAGCGCTCCGGCCCCGGGCAGCATCTCCACGATCTGCCGCAGCGAGCCGAGACGCGACATCCTGTCGAGCTGCTCGGACAGATCCTCCAGGGTCAGCTCGCTCTTCTTGAGGCGCCGCGCCAGGCTCTCCGCATCCTTCTCCGAGGCGACCGCTTCGGCCTTCTCGATCAGGGTCAGGACATCTCCCATCCCGAGGATGCGCGATGCCATACGGTCGGGATGGAACGGCTCGAGATCCTCCGTGTGCTCCCCGGCGCCGACGAATTTGATCGGCACGCCAAGCACCTTGCGGATGGAGAGGACGGCGCCGCCCCGGGCGTCACCGTCGGACTTCGACAGGACCACGCCGGTCAGACCGATGCGCGCGTTGAAGGCGTTCGCGGCGCGCACTGCGTCCTGCCCGGTCATGGCATCGGCCACGTACAGGATCTCCGCCGGTTGCAGCACGGACTTGAGGAGATCGAGCTCGGCCATCAACTCCTCGTCGACGTGCAGCCGCCCGGCCGTGTCCACGATGAGCGGATCCCGCCCGACGAGCCGCGCCTCCTTCAGGGCCGCGCGGCACACTTCGGCGGCCGCGGCACCGACGGGGACGTCGGCCACCGGCACGCCGATCTGCTGTCCCAGGACACGGAGCTGATCGACCGCGGCCGGCCGGCGCACATCCGCCGGCACCAGGAGTGGCGACCGGTCCTGGCCCTTCAAGAGGCGCGCCAGCTTGGCGCTGGTCGTGGTCTTTCCCGATCCCTGCAGGCCCACCATCAGGTACACCGAGGGAGGCTGCGTGGCGCGCCGGAGCGCCGACTCACCCCCCTGGCCGAGGATGGCAACCATTTCGTCCCGCACCACCTTGATCACCTGGTGCCCCGGGGTCAGGCTCCGGAGGATCTCCTCGGTCATGGCGCGCCGCCGCACGGCCTCGGTGAACTCCCGGACCACCGAAAGGTCGACGTCCGCCTCAAGGAGCGCCGTGCGGATCTCCCTCAGGCCGTCGCGGATTTCGGTCTCCGTCAGGTGACCATGCCCGCGCAGAGTGCGGAAGACAGTCTGCAGTCGTTCGCCGAGGGCTTCGAACATGGATGGCCGCAGGTCGCCGTCGCTCACACGAGCGAAAGCAGGTGACCCATTTTCTCCTTCTTGGTCTTGAGATACTTGCGCGAGTTCTCGTTGGGGGCCACCTCGAGCGGGACCCGCTCGACGATCTCCAGCCCGTACCCCCTGAGAGCCGTAAACTTGCCGGGGTTGTTCGTCAGGACACGGATTTTGTGGCAGCCGAGGTCGCGCAGGATCTGCGCCCCGATACCGTAGTCGCGGTGGTCGGCCTTGAAGCCGAGCTTGTGGTTGGCCTCGACGGTGTCCTTCCCACGATCCTGCAGTTCGTAGGCGCGCAGCTTGTTGATGAGCCCGATGCCGCGCCCTTCCTGGCGCAGATAGACGATCGCCCCCTGACCGGCGCGCGAGATGATCTCCATCGCGGCACGCAGCTGTGCGCCGCAGTCGCAGCGCAGGGATCCGAACACATCGCCGGTGATGCACTCGGAGTGCACCCGCACCAGCACCTTGTCCTCCGGCTTGATGTCGCCCAGCACCAGCGCCAGGTGGGTCTTCCTCTCGATCCCGCTCCGGTACGCCACGACGCGGAAATCGCCGTAGATCGTCGGCAGGGTCGGCTGCGCCACGCGGTGGACCAGCCGCTCGTTGCGCATGCGGTAGGCGATGAGATCCGCGACGGTGATCATCTTGAGGCCGTGGCGCTTCGAGAACTCCACCAGATCCTTGAGCCGCGCCATGGTCCCGTCGTCGTTCATGATTTCGCAGATGACGCCGGCGGGATACAGCCCCGCCAGGCGGGCCAGATCGACGGCGGCCTCGGTCTGACCGGCGCGCTTCAGGACGCCGCCCTTCTGCGCCCGCAGCGGGAACATGTGTCCGGGGCGCGTCAGATCGGCGGGACGCGTGCGCGTGTCGATGGCAACGTGCACCGTGTGCGCCCGATCCGCCGCCGAAATGCCGGTGCTGACGTTCCGCTTCGCCTCGATCGACACGCAGAAGGCGGTATTGTAGGGGGAGGTGTTGTCTTTGACCATGAGCGGGATGTCGAGCTCCTCCAGGCGCTCCTCGGTCATCGGCATGCAGATGAGCCCGCGTCCGTAGCGCGCCATGAAATTGATCGCCTCGGGCGTCACCTTGTCGGCGGCGAGGGTCAGGTCCCCTTCATTTTCGCGATCCTCGTCGTCGACCACGATCACGAAGCGCCCTTCTTCGATCTCGCGGATGGCCTCGTCGATCGAGGCGAAATGCGCCCCGTCCCTTCCGTTGCCGCCCTTGCTCACCGCGCTCCTTCTTTCCCGGCAAACCCGTGCCGGGCCAAGTGCTCCCGGGTCACCGCGGGCTCGGTTTTGCCCTCGGCCAGCCTTCCCTTCAGATACTCGACCACATAACGTCCCATCATGTCCACTTCCAGGTTGACCGGCGTGCCAGGAGAACTGTCGCCGAAATGCGTGAGCCGGAGCGTTTCCGGGATCAACGCCACCTCGAAGCTCCGCTCACCCCGCGCGGCGACCGTCAGGCTCACACCGTCCACCGCGATCGAACCCTTCATGACGATGAAGTCTTCGAGTTCTTGGGCGAAGCGGATGCGCACCCTGAGGCCGCTCCCCTCCGGCCGGATCCACTCGACGACCCCGACCCCGTCCACGTGCCCCTGCACGATATGGCCCCCGAGCCGGTCGCCCGCCCGAAGGGCCCGTTCGACGTTCACCCTGTCCCCGGTCGAGCGCAGGCCGATGGTCGTGCGCGACAGAGTCTCGGGCGACACGACGGCCTCAAACCAGCCGTCGGCCCGCTTCGTCGCCGTCAGGCAGACGCCGTCGATCGCCACGCTCTCGCCCGACGACAGGTCGGAGGCGAACGGCGCTTCGATGCGCAGGTGTGCCTCCTCTCCCCGCCGCTCCAGGAGGACCACCCGGCCTGTCATTTCCACGAGACCCGTGAACATCTCAACCATGCCGTGGGAAGACCAGCGTCCCCTCGACCAGGAAATCCTGACCCACCGGACGGACCGACATGTCCCTGATGCGCACCGCGTCCCGCAGCCGTTCGACCCCGCGGCCTCCGAACACAGGCAGGGCGCCGCGTCCTCCCAGGACGCGCCCGGCCACGAACAGGGCCAGCCGGTCGGCCATGCGGGCGTCCAGCATGGCGCCGAGAACTTCCGACCCGCCTTCCACCAGCACGCTCGTGATCCCGCGCCGCGCCAGCTCCCGGAGCGCGCCGCCGACGCTGACCTGGCCGTCCCGGCCCGGCACATCCAGCACCAGGGCGCCGGCGCCCCGCAGTCTCCGGCGCCGCGCCTCGGGGGCCGCCTTGAGCGTCAGGATGATCGCCTGGGGGCCACCGTCATTGAGCAGCCTCGCCCGGGGCGGCGTGCGCAGCCGCGCGTCCAGGACGACGCGCACCGGGCCCGGCCGACGCATCCCGGTGGCTCGACCGACCCCGCCAACGCGCGCCATCAGGCGCGGGTCGTCCCGCACGACCGTGTTCACCCCGACCAGGACGGCATCGTGCGCCAGCCGGAGGTCGCGCGCCGCGGCGCGCGCCCGTGAAGAGGTGATCCACTTCGATTCTCCCGAGCGCGTCGCGATCCTTCCGTCCAGGCTCATCCCGGCCTTCAGAGTGACGAGCGGTCGGGCGGCCGCGAGTCGGCGCACGAACTCCGCGTTGAGAACGCCAGCCTCGCGCAGCAGCACGCCTACTCGCACCCTGACACCCCCGGCCCGGAGCGCCCGGAACCCCCGGCCCCGGACACGGGGATCGGGGTCGCGCATGCACGCCACGACCCGGCGCACGCCGGCGCCGATGATGGTGTCCACACACGGAGGAGTTCGGCCGAAATGGCAGCACGGCTCCAGATTCACGTACAGAATCGCACCGCGTGCCCGCCGGCCGGCCTGCGCGAGCGCCACGGCCTCGGCATGTGGCGCTCCAGCCCGCGTGTGATATCCCCGTCCCACGACGCGGCCACCACGCACCACCACCGCCCCCACCATCGGGTTCGGAGACGTCTGACCGGCGCCCCGGGCCGCCAGCGCCAGGGCCAGCCGGAGGTGTCTCCTGTCGGCCTCGACGACCCTCTGGCGTCCCACGCTGCCTCTTCCACCCCCCGGCACCGGGCCTGGCCGTTACGCCGCCGACGGCAGCAGCCCTTCCAGGAACTCATCCGGATCGAAATCGATCAGATCGTCCGGGCCCTCACCGATGCCGATGTAGCGCAACGGAATGGCGAGTTCCTGGACGATGCGCACGGCCACTCCTCCCTTGGCGGTGCCGTCCAGCTTGGTCAGCACCAGGCCGCTGACCCGCGCCGAGTCCAGAAACTGCCGAGCCTGATTGACGCCGTTCTGGCCGGTCGTGGCGTCGAGGACCAGGAGCACCTCGTGCGGCGCCCCGTCGATGCGGCGCCCGACGACGCGCACGATCTTTTCGAGCTCACGCATCAACGGGTCTTGCGTGTGAAGCCTCCCCGCCGTGTCCACGATCAGCGCGTCGGCCCCGCGTGACAGCGTGGCGCTCGCCGCATCGAAGACGACCGCCGAGGGATCCGCCCCGGGGCGGTGGCCCACAAATTCCGCCCCGACCTGTTCGGCCCACAGACGAAGCTGCTCGCCGGCGCCGGCACGAAACGTGTCCGCGGCGCACAGCACGACCTTCTTCCCTTCGCCCTGGAATCGTCGCGCCAGCTTTCCGGCCGTGGTCGTCTTGCCGCCGCCGTTGACACCGACGACCAGGACGACGCGCGGTGGCGTGACCGATCCCTTCGGGGGTGTCCTGTTCCCGGAGGTCAGGATGTCGCGCAGCACGCGCCGCGCCGCCTCACGCACTCCTTCCCAGGATGGCTGGGTCGATCCCGGCGCTCCCTTCACCGCCTGGACGATCTGCGCCGCGGCGCGCGGCCCCAAGTCCGCCTGGATGAGTGCCTCTTCCAGTTCGCCACTCCAGTCTTCCGACCTGGCGCTGCCACGAAACAGCGAGCCGATCCGCCCGAGGATCCCTTCCCGGGTGCGGCGCAGTCCCCGGCGCAGCCGGTCGAAACGGCCGGCGCCCGCGGGCGACTCCGGCACGGTCATGAGCCTGCCTGCTTCACCTTCCGGTCGAGCAGCTGCCGGGCCTCCACGGCTTCAGGGGAGTCGGGGCCGAGGGCGACGACCTTGCGCAGTGCCTTGTCGGCCAGCTCCTTCTGGCCGGCCCGCGTGTACGCCGTCCCGAGCCCCAGAAAGCCGCGCAGGTAAGTCGGATTCAGAGCGACGGCTTTCTGGAAGCTCGTGATCGCCTCCGCGTACATGTCGCGGGCCAGATAGAGGTGGCCGAGGTTGAAGTGGATCTTCTCCGGAGACCTGTAGGACTTGTCGTTCAGCGCCGTCTGAAACTCGGCGAGCGCCTTGTCGTAGTCCTTCATCTCCCTGTAGACCAGGCCGAGGTGATTGTGGGCGTCGGTATAATACGGGTTGAGCTTGATCGCCTTCTTGAATTCCTTCACCGCCGGCTTGTATTCGCTCTGCTGGTATCGGATGAATCCGAGGAGATAGTGGGCCTCGGAGTTTCCCGGATCGAAATCGAGCGCCTTGTTCACCGACGCGATCGCCTCCATCGTCTTTCCCTGATCGAACTGCACCTGGCTCAGGCGGTAGTAGCGCCGCGCCTCGTCTCTTTTGTCGGGGCTGGTCCGGGGCCAGGCCGGAGACGCGAGGCACACGAAAGCGGTGACGGCGATCGCCGCCCCGAGGCACCTGCGCCCGATGAACGAAGAGTCCGTAGGCTTCCTCTTCCATCTCCGGCGGGTCTTGCGATTCGGCCACCGGGAGGCGCGTAATCCTATCAAACTCAATGACTTTTGTAAACCTTGGCGGTCGAAAACATCGCTCGGTCGAGAGCGCGGTCGCCCCGATCCGTCGAACGAATTCAGGAGCGCCTGGAGAAGAGAGAGCGCAGGCGGGCGGCGAAGCCGCGTCCCGGCATCGGGGGCCCGGGCTCCTCGAACTCGACATCCTTGCCGTCGAGGATCGCTTGCGGCGTGTCCTCGACCATCCGGCGCGCCGCGGTCTCTCCCACTTCGGCGGCCGCGGCGCGGACCCCCTCGGACAGGATGGGAGGGCGGTAGCGCACGTCGTGGCCGTCCGAGGCCAGGACATGGATGAGGCCTCTCCGCAGCATCGCGCGTGCGAAATCGCGCGCCTTGTCGCCGAACTTGCCAGTGAGCGACGCCGCGGTCACCTGGGTGAGCGCCCCGAGCCGAACGGAGGCGGCGACACGCTCGATGTCTTCGAGGTAATAGGCCACGCGCTCGGGATGGGCCATGAGCGGCGTGATCCGCAGGAGCCGGAGCTGGAAGATCGTGTCATCGACCTGCATCGGTATCTGCTGGTACGGCAGCTCCAGAAGGAGGTACCGGCCACCGTCTCCCACGGTCATGAGTGCATTCGCCCGGACGCGCGCCGGCAGGTCGGCCGTGAAGTAGACCTCGGCCCCGGGGAGGACCGTCACGCCCTCCGCTTCGTCCCCCTTCGCCGCCTCCCGCACCAGGGCGACCCTCTCCAGGATCGTCTCGCGATGGTTGTCGTACACACCCGGCTTCATATGCGGTGTTGCGACCACCACCTTCACGCCGTCCCGACGCGCGAGGCGCAGGAATTCGAGCGTCTCCTCGACCTTCTTCGCGCCGTCGTCGACGCCGGGAAGCAGGTGGTTGTGCAGGTCGATCACCCTTCCTCCTTGAGCGGTCGAGACAAGAGCTCTGTCACCGCGTCCTTCGGCGCCGTCCCTTCGAACAGCACCGCGTGCACTCGAGCCGCGATCGGCATCTCAATGTCATGCCGCCGGCCCAGAGCCACGACCGCTCGCGTCGTTGCGACCCCTTCGGCGATCATGCGCATGCCGGCCAGAATGTCCTGCAGCTTCCGTCCGCGACCGACCTCCAATCCGACCGAGCGATTGCGGCTTAAAGCGCCGGTGCAGGTCAGGACGAGGTCACCCGCGCCAGCCAAGCCCGCGAACGTCGCCGGACGCCCCCCGAGGCGGGTGCCGAGGCGGGCGATCTCCACCATGCCGCGCGTGATCAGGGCCGCGCGGGTGTTCGTCCCGAAACCGAGCCCTTCGGCGATGCCGGTGGCGATAGCGACGACATTCTTGAGGGCCCCTGCGAGCTCGACGCCCACGAGGTCGCTGGAACGGTAGACGCGCAGGTTGGCGCGAGACAGGGCCTCCTGCACCCGCGCCGCGGATCGCATGTCCTCCGAGGCCACGACCACCGCCGTCGGATCGCCGCGGGCCACCTCGGCCGCGAAGCTTGGGCCCGACAGGACCGTGGCGCGGCGGCCCGCCGCTCCGCCTGCCTCCTGCGTCAGGACTTCGCTGAGCCTGAGGAGAGTCCCCTCTTCGATTCCCTTCGATGCGATGAGAAGATCGGCGGCCGGCGGCAGGTGCGGCGCTGCGGCGCGGAACACGGGGCGGCAGAATTGCGCCGGAACAACGAACAGCACGAGGCGGGCGCCACGAGTCGCTTCGCTCAGCTCTGCGGTGACCTCCAGGTCCGGCGGGAACCGCTCCCCCTCGAGATAGGCGGCGTTTTCACCCGCCTCCCGGAGCGCCGCGGCCGTCCGCTGGTTTCTCGTCCAGAGGGTTGCGGGAACGCCGGAACGCGCAAGGTGCAGGGCCAGGGCCGTTCCCCAGGATCCCGCTCCCAGGACCGCGGCCCTGGTCTCGTTGCGATCCTCGCGCGCGCCCCGTCGACTGCCGCTCGCTTTCATGGGCCCTCTCTCGCGCCGAGACGATGCTCGCTGCCGCGCAGCAGGCGCGCGAGGTTGGCGCGGTGCCGCGCGATGACGAGGATCGACACGAGGCCTGCGGTGAGCGTGACCGGGCGGGCGGCGCCGAAGAGGTGCGCCGCCACGGGGAGCGTCAGGGCGGCGAGCACCGATCCGAGGCCGACGACCCGCGTGAGCGTGACGACCACCGCGAAAACGGCGAGGGCGACCAGCGTGGCGCGGGGCGCCAGCACGGCGAAGGCTCCCGCTCCGGTCGCGACCCCCTTGCCTCCTTTGAAACGCAGAAACGGCGTAAAGCTGTGTCCCAGGATCGCCATCGCGGCGGCCAGGGCCTCGATGGTGGGTGTCGCCCGGTCGCCGAGGACGGCACCGGGGATCAGGACGGCCGCCGCACCCTTCCCCGCGTCCAGCAGGAGTCCCAGCGCCCCCATACCGTAACCGAGAGCGCGCGCCAGGTTGGTCGCGCCGATGTTGCCGCTTCCCACCGATCGCAGGTCCACGCCGCGGAGACGGGCGATGAGGTGCGAGAAGGGAATTCCGCCGAGCAGAAACGCCGCCATCAGGCACACGACAACGGTCGCGCTCATCGCATTTCTCCGCCAGGCGCGGCGCGAACGAGCGAAAACCGCTCGATCGGCGTGTAGACGGCGCCGTCTGGTCCAAGCCGACTGTTGAACAGGACGTACTCGGTCACTTCGAACTCTCCGGCCGCCCGTGCCGCGGTCTGCTCGAGGATCGATCGCCAGTCGCCGCGGCCCGGCCCCTTCACCCGCCCGAGAGTCAGGTGGGCACGGAACTCCCGTGCCTCAGGCGGAAAGCCGATCCGGGCTGTGGCCGCATCGATGTCGGCGACCAGACGTCGCGCGGCGGCCACGTCGCCACGGATCTCCACCCAGATGAGCCGCGGCGCTCCCCGGTCGGGGAACGCGGCGGCGCCCGCGGCTTCCAGGAAAAAAGGGGCCACGTTGCGGCCCGCCTGCCTGAGAACCGTTCTGATCTCCTCCAGGCGCGATTCTTTGGCCTCGCCCAGGAACTTCAGCGTCAGGTGTAGTCCGTCTGGGCCGACCCAGCGGACCGGAAGGGGCGCGCCCGCCAGGGTCTCCTGGACCGTGACCAGTCGCCGGCGAAGATCGTCCGGCAGCTCGGCCGCGACGAAGAGCCTCACCCCCCGACCCCGAGCACGGCCCGCCGTAGCATGTCGAGCGCCGTGCGGGCGGCGCGGGTCCGGACCGTCTGGCGGCTGCCCGGCAATGTCAGCCCGCGGGTCGTTTCCATCTCGGGCCCCGCGAGTCCCAGGAAGATCGTACCCGGCGGCCGATCCGGGCCGCCCCCTTCGGGACCGGCGTATCCCGTCGCCGACACGGCCCAGGTCGTCCCGAAGGCTCGCCGTGCACCGCGCGCCATTTCCGCGGCGGTCTCGGCGCTGACCGCACCTTGGATCTCGAGGGTCTCTTTTCGCACCCCCAGGAGGTCCTTCTTGACGTCGTCCGAGTAAGCGACCACGGCTCCGCGGAAATAACGCGACGCCCCCGGCACCGAGGTGATCCGCTCCGCGATCCCCCCCCCGGTGAGCGATTCGGCCGCCGACAGGCTGTCGCCTCTATTGACGAGGAACCGGCCGACGACTTCCTCCATGGTTTCCTGGTCGCGGGCGAAGACGTGCGCGCCGAGTATGGCGACGATGGCGCCGTCGACTCGGTCGATCCCGGCCGGCGTCTCCGCTCCGCGCACGCGTTCGCGCAGATGGATCTCCACCTGCCCCGGGGCCGCCAGGATCGTCCAGGCCACGGCGCCGGCGTCGCGCGCCACCGGATCCAGGCGCCGATCGACGTCCGACTCAGTGAGACCGGCTATCTTGATCACCCGGTAGGCGAAGCGCTCGCCCGTCGCGGGCAGCCGCGGCAGCACCGAGTCCTCCACGATCTGGCGCATCTCGTCCGGGACGCCCGGCAGAAGCACGATGGTGGCGCGGCCGCTTCCAAGCCAGAGCCCGGGCGCCGTCCCGAGCCGGTTTGGCAGGACCTCCGCCCCCCGTGGCACCATCGCCTGTCGCCTGTTCTGCGGGGGCATCGGCAAAGCCAGACGGCGGAATCGCTCCTCGATGCTCCGGGCGATGCGCTCGTCCAGGATGAGCGGCAGGTCCAGGAGCTCCGCCACGGCCTCGCGCGTCAGGTCGTCGATCGTCGGCCCCAACCCCCCCGTGGCGATGATCAGATCGGAGCGCTCGAGGGCGACTCGGAAGACCCCCTTCAAGTCCTCCCGCGTGTCACCGACGACGGTGCGAAAGCCGACCCCGATTCCACGCTCTCCGAGGCGCCGCGACAGGTAGGCGCCGTTCGTGTCGGCGTGCCATGGATCGAGGAGCTCCGATCCGACGGCGATGAACTCGGCGCGCGAAGCGTTCATGCAACTGGCTCGAGACGTCGGATGGCGAGCAGCATCTCCCGGGCGAAGGCGTTGAGCGCCTCCCGGCCGGATCCCGATCGGTCTCGTTCGAAGCGCAAGGGCCGGCCGAATCGCACGTGGATGCGCGCCGGCTTCGGGAACACGCCTCCGACAGGCAGCGAGTCACGCGCCCCGTCGATGTAGGCCGGCACCACCGGCGCGCCGCTCAGGGCCGCGATCATGGCGGCGCCCAGGCGCGGCTCGCTCAACCGGCCGTCGGAACTGCGCGACCCTTCCGGGAACACACCCAGAACGCGTCCCGACGCGAGGACGCGAAGGGCGCGCTTGATCCCCTTCGAGTCCTGTCCCTCGGCGCGCACCGGGATCGTTCCCATGCCCCAGTAGAACCAGCGGATGAGGAGACGATCGTACATCCACTGCAGGACGATGAAATGGATCGCACGAGGCGCCGCCGACCCGAGGATGATGGCGTCGGCGAACGACGTGTGGTTCGAGACCACGATCGCGGGTCCCCGCCGGGGCAGGTGCTCGAGACCGTCGCGGGTCAGCCCGAAATAGAAGTGCACGAGCGGGAAGAAGATTCCCTTGACGAACCAGTAGAACATCGCCGCCTCGTTACGACCGACTCCAGCCGGGCGGAAGCACCAGCCCGCCGCTGACAATCGTCTTGATGCCGTCCTCGATCGACATGTCGAGCGGGATGACGTCGCGATCCGGCACGGCCGCCAGCCATCCCGATGTCGGGTTGGGTGTCGTCGGCAGGAAAACCAGCGCGTATCCCGCCATCTTCCTGCGATCGCCCGCCAAGAGCAGCGTCGTGTCCTCCCTGGCCAGAAAACCGATCGTGTAGACCCCCGGACGCGGATACTCCACCATCACGACTCTCTGAAACGTATCGGTCTTGCGATTCAATGCGTCGAGAAGCTGCCGGGCGGCCCCATAGATCCCCTTGATCAAGGGGATGCGCAGCATGAGGCGGTCGAAGGCGGCGACAAACCTCTGCCCCAGGAAGTTGGTCGCCAGCGCCCCCACCAGGAAAACGAGGAGGAGGGTCACGGCGACCCCGATCAGCGGTGCGAAGTAGGTCGAGAAGGCCGGGTCATCGACGAGCGGCAGCCGCAGCAGATCCAGGATCCTGAGGATGAACGGCGTGGACACGCCATGCACCAGATTGAACAGGATCCGCAGAAGCCAGAGGGTGATGACCAGGGGCAGAATGATCACGAGCCCGGTCAGGAACAGCTGGCGCAGCCGCGAAAGGAGGCCGCGATCGCCCCGGCGCTTCCTAGCCAAGGCCGCCTCCCGGTGGCACGACCCGGCCGCCGACGACGCCCAGCCGCCGTGAGAACTTCACGAAATAGTCGGCGGCCGACAGCGTCGCGACGATCACCACGACCCAGATGGCGATGTCGCCGGCCAAATCCCACCGGCCCAGATAGGTGTTGCCGAAGATGAGCAGGACGACCGCCACCACCTGTGACACGGTCTTGTACTTCCCCCAGATGCTCGCCGCGATGGTGACCCCCTGGCTGGAAGCAATCATGCGCAGGCCGTCCACTGCGAACTCGCGACCGATGATGACCCACACCATCCAGGCGCGCGCCACACCAATCTGCACCAGCGAAATGAGGGCCGCCGAGGTGAGCAGTTTGTCGGCGATCGGATCGAGGAGGATGCCGAGGGTGGTGACCTCGTTGCGCCTTCGCGCCAGCCACCCATCCAGGAAGTCGGTGAATGAAGCCACGAGGAAAACGATGACGCCGATCATCTGCCACGACAGGCCAAAAGGCTCGAGATAGGTGACCCGCGTCATGAGGACGACGACCAGCACCGGTGTCAGGAAGATGCGGATGATCGTGATCCAGGTTGGAAGGTTGATCATGCCGTCGATTGCCAGGGAGTCCGAGTGTAGAATGCCGCGAGGCCGCGCCCCGCTTACGCCCGAGCCGACCGTCGCTCCGGGCGGGGCAGATGCAAACTAACACAGGCGTGCGGCACGGTCAACGGGACTCCGGCGCCGAAAGGCGCCTGGCGGCGGAGAGGATCCGGCGGACGATGGCGATACGCTTCGGGACCGACGGCTGGCGGGGCGTCATCGCCGAAGACTTCACCTTCGCCAACGTGCGCGCGGTGGCACAGGCCGTCGCGGACCTGCTCCGTGAGGATGGAGGGGCGCGCGGCGCTGTACCGGTGGGATACGACGTCCGGTTCCTGAGTCGCCGGTTCGCCGAGACCGTCGCATCGGTGCTCGAGGGGAACCATCTGGCCGCGATCCTTGCCGACGGACCGGTCACGACGCCGATGGTCTCCTGTCAGGTGGTGGCGGAAGAGGCACCTCTCGGGGTCTGCATCACCGCCAGCCACAATCCTGCGGAGTACAACGGCTTCAAGATCAAGGCGGCGTTCGGCGGCAGCGCTCCTCCCGAGCTGACCGGGCGCATCGAGGCGCTCCTGGGCCGGAGGGCGCCGCGCGCCGGCCGGGTCCCGGACCGTCGCCAGCCGTTCCTCGCCGCCTACGTGCCGCGGCTGCGGGCGGTGGTCGATCTCCGGGTGGTCCGCCGCTCCCCCCTGCGCGCCGTGGTCGACAGCATGCACGGCAGCGGCGGCCGCATCCTGGGGGATCTCGTTGGCCCGGGGAAGGCGAAGGTCACGACCGTCCGCTCCGAGCCGGACCCGTTGTTCGGCGGCCACCCGCCCGAGCCGCGCCCGGAAAACCTCGCCCCCCTGCGCCGGGCGGTCCTGCGCCACCGAGCGCACATCGGCATCGCCACCGATGGAGACGCGGATCGGATCGCCGTGTGCGACGAGACCGGAACTCACCTGTCACCCTTCCAGGTGTTCGGGCTCGTGGCATTGCACCTCATCGTGCACAAGAAATGGCGCGGCGCCATCGCCCGCACCTTCGCCAACACCCTGGTCGCCGAGCGAATCGCCAGACGTTTCGGCCTGCCGTTCTTCGATCTGCCCGTCGGATTCAAGCACATCGCCCGGTTGATGCGGGAGCAGGACGTCCTGATCGGCGGCGAAGAGAGCGGCGGGATCGGCGTCAAGGGATTCCTGCCAGAGCGCGATGGCATCCTGATCGGCCTTCTGCTTCTCGAGATGCTCGCGACGGGTGAGCGCAGGCTGTCGCGGCGCGTCGCCGCCATGGAGAAGGAGTTCGGCCGCTTCTTCTATAGGCGCGTCGACCTGCCGATGCCGGTCGAGGCGGCCCGCGAGGCGGTGGCGCGCCTGAGAGCCGATCCGCCCGCGCGTCTCGCCGGCGTCGCCGTCACGGGCGTCGATCCGCTCGACGGCGTCAAGCTCCTTCTGGGCGAGGACGGCTGGATCCTGTTCCGCGGCTCGGGCACCGAGCCGGTCCTGCGTGTGTACTGCGAGGCCCGCTCTCCGGTCCTGGTCGAGAAGCTCATCCGCACCGGCATGGCCCGCGTGCCGTCCGCGGGAGCCGCGACCCGCCGGCCGGGCGCTCAGCGGATCCCGCGCGTCGCCGAGTAGATTTCGAGGAGCCCGTCGATCGTCCTGAGGCTGGTGAACAGAAAGAACAGAAGGAGCAGCCAGGTCGCCCCGCGCGCCAGGCGCGCGGTGAGGGGGCGCTCGAAGGCCAGCCGCAGCATGTACGGCGCAAGGGCAACGAGGCCGAACAGGGCGACGGCCGACTTGCTCTGGATCAGCGCCGGGGACCCCGCCCAGGCATAGAGCGCCCCCGTCGAGACCGCCGCGATGGCGAACGGAAAGACACGGTAGAGATCGGCCTCGTGAATCATCTCCTCGAGAAGGATCCCGGCCGCGACGCAAAGAAACGGATAGATCGGGATCCGGTACCAGCCGTAGATCACGCGGAAGTCGGCGCTCAGGGCGATGACCGTCGCGTAGACCGCCAGCGGCAGAAGGAGCGCGCGTTCCCGCCGGAGCGCCGCGATGCCCGCGCAGAGACGAGGAAGCCGCACGTCACCCCGAGGACCGTAAGCGCTCCGCGGTAGCGGCGCCGGGACAAAAGCAGAACCAGCACCACGGCGATCACCGCCACGCCCGTCGCCTTGCTCCAGATGGACAGTCCCGAGAGCAGACCCGCCAGGACGGCATCGCGAGCCCGGCCGGATCGTTCGTGCCGGTGCACCGCCAGGATGGCGCCCATGAACAGGAGCGACAGGAGGCTCTCGGCCTTCACCAGCCGGTGTGAAAGAACGATCACCGGGAGGGTGGCGTACACGAGCGTCGCCAGGAGAGCCGCGCGCTCCGAGGCGCCGTACTCGCGTGCCAGGCGGTACAGGAGCAGGATGCCGATGAGGCTCAGGACGATCGGCACGACGCGCATGACCGGCAGGCTGCACGACAGGAAGTCCCACGGCGGGAGATAGGTGGAGGGCTGGGCCAGCGACACCACGACTCCGACCAACATCGAGAACAGGGGCGGGTGATCGAAGTAGGGCCACACCAGGATATAGCGGTCGCCGAACCATCGGAAATCCCGGGTCTGCTCCATCGGGTAGCGATCCGGGAAGGTGCTCCAGGCCTTCGGCACGCCTTCGTGCAGGAGAGTCCATCCCTCCCAGGCATGCTGGTACTCGTCGGCGGTTTCGTGGTGGAACGGTACCAGGGCGTAGTCGTGGAATCGCAGGATCGCCGCCAGGATCACGATGGCGCCCAGAGCGAGCGTGATGCGCTCGCCGCTGAGCAGGGTGCGCAGGCGCGCGCCGGCGCTCCCCTCCCTGCGGGAAAGGAACCAGGCGCCGGCGGTCACGGCCGCCCCGACCGCAAGCAGGAACCAGCCGAGCGCGCGGCGCGAGCCGGCGCTATCGATGGCGTCTTGATCCGGCGCCAGGACCTCTTGAGGGATCGGCCGCAGGGGGTTCCCGGGTGGCCGCCAGGAGAGGACCAGGCGGGCATCCCCCTGGACCGCCAGCGTGTAGTCGAGCGCGACCGGATGCCAGCCGGCGGTCAGCGCGCGCTCCGTGATGGTATCCGGCTGGGTCGCGAGGGGCGAGCCGTCGATCGCAAGCTTCGCCTCCCCTTGAGCGTCCATCGAGAAGCCGTACGTCCCGGGTTGCGGCACCCGCAGCAGGCCGCTCCAGCGGATCCGATACGGCGGCATGGAGTCCCGCGGGAAATCGCCGAGCCGCTGCTGGTCCCAGTGGAAGATATAGGCTGCGTCGATTCTCTGCGGGACGGGGAAGTCGATCCGGGGGTCGATCCTATGGTGCACCTCTGCCTCGACACCTCCCTGCCCCGTGACCAGATACCGCGCGAACAATCCACCTGAGGGGCGGAACAGGGAGCTCAGAAGGAAGAGATAGGAGGCGGCGAGGCCCATCAAGACAAAGACAGCGGACCGCGCCGCGTAGCGGGTCGGGGCAGAAGCGGGCTCGCTCACGCACCCACCCCCGCCTCCCGGGCGGCGCGCAGCATCACGTCCACCAGGGCCTCACGCTCCGCATCCGGCAGAAACGTCGACCGCGCCGTCTGCACGCCGACCGCCAGGGTTTCCACCGGAGTGAGGCCGAGACGAGTCATCAGAAGGTCCCATTCGTCCAAGAGGGATGTCCCGAACAGGGCCGGGTCGTCGCTGTTCACGGTCACGGCGACGCCGGCGTGATGCAGAACCTTGATCGGATGGTCCTCCCAGTCGCGTACCGTCCCGGTCTTCACGTTGCTCGTCGGGCAACACTCCAGGGGTACGCCGCGCGTCTTCAGCGCATGGACCAGCTCGGAATCCTCGACCGCGCGCACGCCGTGGCCGATCCGTTCCGCCTCCAGGACTTCGATCGCCTCCCACACCGAGCGCGGTCCGTCGAACTCCCCCGCGTGCACCGTGGTCCGCAACCCGGCACGTCGGGCTTCACGGTAGGGTCCCGCAAACTCCGCCGTCGGCATCGCCCTCTCGTCGCCTCCCATGCCGACGCCGATGACGTCGTACTTCCGGCAGACCGAAGCGTCCGTCACCACGTCCTCCATCCCCGCGATACCGAACTGCCGCACGCCGTCGAGCAGGAAGCGCAGGCGGGGCCCTCCGTCCCTCTGACGGCGCCGCGCGGCGCCGCTCACCGCGTCCATGATCTCCGCGGCGGGCAGACCCAGGGCACGCCGGAAGATGATCGGCGAACAGAAGACCTCGGCGTAGCGCACGTTCTGCTCCTGAAGCCGGCGCGAAAGATCCGAGACGATCAGAGCGAGGTCCTCCGGCTGCCGGATCTCGGCGCACAGCCGGCGGAAGTTCTGCAGGAAGTCGGGGAAATCCCGATGCGAGTAGAGGGCCGCCAGACGCGCTCGCACTTCGGATCCCGCGGGCTCGCCGCGCGCGCGCACGAGGCGCAGCAGGGTCCCGAGCTCGACCGAGCCTTCCAGATGCAGGTGGATCTCCGCCTTGGGGACGCGGCGCGCGAATTCCCGTCGATCGCGTGCGTCGTTCACGATCCATCCCCGGCGGCGCCGCGCGGGCCCGGGGTCCCGCGCGGCCCATCCGAATACCCGGACAGGCGCCTAATTTGGCCGGTCGGGGCGCGGCGTCGGCGAGGGCGTGGCGCTCGGCGCCTCTCCGTCCGTGATGTGCACGACACCGGCGGCGTCGATGAAGGACCGGATCGGCTGCGGCGTGCCGCGCGCCGCGGGCAAGGGTTTCTGCGCCGCCTGGGTCAGGAGCGGCTTCCGGCCACCGAACATCTTCAGAACCTTGTCGACGTACCGGCGTGTCTCCGGATAGGGCGGGACCCCGCCGCCGGCCAGGACGACGTTCTCGCCGGCGTTGTAGGCCGCCAGCGCCAGGCGCGAGTTGCCGTTGAACAGGTCGAGAAGGTAGCGCATGTAACGCACGCCGCCCAGGACATTCTCCGCAGGGTTGAATGGATCGACGACCCCGAAGCGAGCCGCGGTGTCCGGCATGAGCTGCATCAGGCCCTGGGCACCCTTCTCGGAGACCGCGCGGCTATTGAAGTTCGACTCGACCGCCGCCACGGCGAACACCAGGTCGGGGTGGATCCCGTGCTGGAGCGACGCGCGCTCGATCAGCTCGCGGAACTCCTCGCCGCTGTGGGTCACAGGCAAAGGGCCGTGACCGCGGTAGGCGCGGAGGTCCGGACGGTCCGGGACGTTGGTGAGGACCAGGGCACCGTTGGCGTCCCTGCGATAGTAGATCTCGTCGCCGGCCACCGCCGGCGCGAGGAGACCGGCCCCCGCAAGGACGAGGCAGGCGGCCTGCCTCATCGGGCCGCACCCACCTTACGGATGAACCTCTCGACGATTTCCAGGGTGCGGTCGCGCGCGGCACTCAAGTCTCCGGGGCTCCTGCCGCCCGCCTCCGCCATGTCCGGCTTGCCGCCGCCCCGGCCGTCGAACAACCGGGCCAGCTCCTTGACGATGTCGCCGGCGTGCAGGGGCGGGATGAGATCCCTGCTCACCGACGTCGTCACCGTGACGCGATCGTCCCGCACGGCCCACTGCACGATGACCCCCGACGGAAGGCGCTGGCGGCTCCGGTCGACGAGGGCCCGCACCGCGTCCTTGTCGAGGCCCTCCTGCGGACCACGCACCAGCACTTTCACGCCGGCCACGTCCTTGATATCGTCCTCGGCCCGACCCGGCCCGCCGGCGGCGATATTGATTTTCAGCCGATCAATCTCGCGCTGCAGGGCGCGGTTCTGATCCAGAAGCCGCTGCAGGGCCTCGTGCACCTTGGGTCTTTCCACATTGAGCGCCGACTGCACGCTCTCGACGATGGCCTTGTCCTGGCGCGCCTCGCGCAGCGCCTGACCGCCCGCCAGGGCCTCGATGCGTCGGACGCCCGCGGCGATGCCGCGCTCCTGGTCGATCTTGAACAGCCCGATCGATCCCGTCGTCGCGGCGTGCGTGCCGCCGCACAACTCCATGCTGAAGCCGGGAACCTCGACGACGCGCACCACGTCGCCGTACTTGTCACCGAAGAAGGCGAGCGCTCCCCGGCGCAACGCCTCATCGATCGGCATGACGCTCGACCTGATCGGCAGGTCCTGGCGGATCACGTCGTTCACCTCGTCCTCCACCTCGGCGAGGATGTCATCCGACAGGGCGGTGTAGTGGCTGAAATCGAATCGGAAGCGGTCGGGGCTCACGAGCGAGCCCGCCTGCTTGACGTGCAGCCCGACGACGTCCCGCAGCGCGGCGTGCAGGAGGTGCGTGGCGTCGTGACTGCGCATCACCGCTTCGCGACGCTGCCTGTCCACCTCGGCCCGCACCGGATCGCCGACCCGCAGGCGTCCTTCCCGCATCTCCACCAGGTGCAGGTTCAGCCCCGGGAGCGGTGCCCGCGTGTCGCGCACGAACGCAACGCCGCTCGAGGACGTCAGGAAGCCGGTGTCGCCGACCTGCCCGCCCCCTTCGGCGTAGAATGGCGTCCGATCGAGCATTGCCTGCCCCTCCTCCCCCGCCTTCAGCTCCTCGACCAGGGCGTCGCCGCGCACCAAGGCAAGGACGCGCGCATCCTCGACGAGGGTCGTCTCGTAGCCGGTAAAGAGGGTCTGACGGGCCGGCAGCCGGGAGGCGACCGCCGGAACCGTCGACGCCGTCTCCTTCATCCCTTTGCGCGAGCGCTCCCGCTGCTCCTCCATCGCCTTTTCGAAGCCGGGCTCGTCAACGGTGAGGTGAGTGCCATGGGCGACATCCTTGATCAGATCGAGAGGGAGACCGAAGGTGTCGTAGAGTCGGAAGGCATCGGCGCCGGATATCTGGGTCTTGCCGTCGGCACGGAGACCTTGGGCCAGGGTTTCGACCTTCGCGAGCCCCACGGCCAGCGTCTGGGCGAAGCGTTCCTCCTCCCGGCGCGCGGTCTCGGCCACGAGCGTCGCGTGAGCCAGCAGCTCGGGGTAGGGGGCGACGTACGGACCCGCGTCACGACCCATGATGTTGATGACCGTGGCGCTCAAGTCGCACAGAAACGGCCGCTCAATTCCAAGATAACGGCCGAAGCGGATGGCGCGCCGAATGATTCGGCGCAGCACATAACCCCGGCCTTCGTTGCTCGGCACCACCCCGTCCGAAATCAGGAACGTCATCGCCCGCACATGATCCGCGATCACGTGCAACGCGACCCGATCCTCGTCATCGGCTCTCGCCGGGTTCCAGCCGCCGTCGCGTCGAGCGATCCGCCCCGTTTCTTCCACGATCGGCTGGAACAGATCGGTTTCGTAGTTGCTCTCCACTCCCTGCAGCACCGAGGCGATGCGTTCCAGTCCCATGCCGGTGTCCACGCCGGTCTTCGTCAGCGGCTTCAGCGCGCCGTCGGGCTGCCGGTCGAACTGCATGAACACGAGGTTCCACAGCTCCATGAAGCGGCCGCAGTCGTGCCCGGGGTTGCAGTCCCGGCGACCCTCCGGGCATGCGTGCTTCATGTCGATATGAATCTCCGAGCAGGGCCCGCAGGGTCCCGTGTCGCCCATGGACCAGAAGTTGTCCTTCTCCCCCAGCCCGGCGACGCGTTCCTCGGCGATGCCGACGTTCCGCTTCCAGATGACACGGGCGTCGTCATCATCCCGGAACACGGTGACCCACAACCGGTCCTTCGGGATGCCGTAGACCCGCGTCATCAAATCCCAGGCGAACTCGATCGCCTCCTTCTTGAAATAGTCGCCGAAGGAGAAATTCCCGAGCATCTCGAAGAAGGTGTGATGGCGCGGCGTCCGGCCGACCTGCTCGAGGTCGTTGTGCTTTCCGGAGACGCGCATGCACTTCTGCACGCTGGCCGCTCGCCGGCAGGGCCGTTCCTCGCGGCCCAGGAAGACATCCTTGAACTGGTTCATCCCGGCGTTGGTGAACAGCAGCGTGGGATCCTGCGCGGGAATGAGGGACGACGAAGGGACGCGCTGGTGCCCGCGCCCTTCGAAGAAGCGCAGGAACTCTTCGCGGATCCAGGCGGCGCTCGGCTTGTGAACGGACATGGCTCGTCCCCGAAAGGGCGACATTATATCAAGCCACTGCTCAGGGACGCGGCGCATGGCCGGGGGGCGCGAGGGCGATGGGAGGGCACGTGGGGGGGCGGGTTCGTCCCGCATGGGGATCGGGGACTACTTCTTGCGCGGGCTGCCCGCGCCATGGGCGCGCGACAGGTCGAACACCGAGCCGCCCCCGCCGGCGGCGCCCGCGGCGTTCTCGAAGCCCGACTTGAGGGTGCTCTCCATCTCGCGCTGCGCGACGTCGGCGGTCGACTCGATCCCCTGGAGCTTGAGCTTGAACTCGTCCGGGTTGCTGGCGCGGCGCAGCGCCTCTTCCATGGTGATCAGCTCCTTCTTGAAGAGCTGGAAGATCGACTGGTCGAAGGTTTGCATGCCGTACTGAGAGGTGCCCTGGGCGATCGCCTCGTGAATGAGCTTGGTCTTGTCCTTGTTCTCGATGCAGTCGCGCACGAAATTGGTGATGCGCAGGACCTCGACGGCCGGCACGCGCCCGTTGCCGTCGGCCCGCGGCAGGAGGCGCATGGAGATGACGGCCTTCAGCACGCTCGCCAGCTGCAGCCGGATCTGTTTCTGCTGGTGCGGGGGGAATACCGAAATGACGCGGTTGATCGTCTCGGTGGCGTCGAGCGTGTGCAGGGTCGAGAACACCAGGTGCCCCGTCTCGGCGGCGGTCAGCGCCGTCTCGATGGTCTCGTAGTCGCGCATCTCGCCGACCAGAATGACGTCGGGATCCTGCCGCAGGGCGGAGCGCAGGGCGGTCGCGAACGACTTGGTGTCGACCTCGACCTCGCGTTGGTTCACCAGGCTCTTCTTGTCCCGGTGCAGGAATTCGATGGGGTCCTCGATCGTCATGACGTGCTCGGTCCGCAACTGGTTGATGTAGTCGATCATCGCCGCCAGACAGGTCGACTTGCCGGATCCGGTGGTGCCCGTGACCAGGATCAGGCCGCGGCGCTCGTCGGCGATGGTCTTGAGCACGGGTGGCAGCAGCAGGTCCTCGATGCTCAGAATCTTGGCCGGAATGACGCGCAGAACCAGGCCGACGGTGCCGCGCTGCTGGAACACGTTGACACGGAATCGGCCCAGACCCGGCACTGAATAGGCCAGATCGATTTCGAAGTGGTCCTTGAATTTCTGCTTCTGCCGGCCGCTCATGATGCTGAACGCCATGGCGATCGTGTCTTCCTGGGACAGGCGGTTCAGCTCGCTCAGGGGCGTCAGGCGTCCGTTCACGCGGATGACCGGGTGGCTTCCGACCTTCAGGTGCAGATCCGACGCCCTGCGTTCGGTGGCAATCTTGAGGAGGTCGTTGACGTGCATGGAGTTGCCGCTGCTCCCCGGGCGTGACTCCGCCCACTGACGACGGGTGGAATCTAGGTTCTCGCCGGGGTGAAGTCAAGAAAGCGGCCTGTTTTCTGACTCTTACGCGGCGATCAGCGGCGGGTGACAGGGAAACGGTTGTCCAGGCGGGGCTTCTACGGAGCTCGGTACTCCCTAGACCTGTGAGAGCCAGTGGTACCGATCTTCGGACTGGCCGCTGGTGATCGACTTGTACTCGGTCTGGATGCGGGAGGTGATTTCACCCCGCTTGCCGCGGCCGACCGTCACGTGATCGATGGAGCGGACGGGTGTGACTTCGACGGCGGTGCCCACGAAGAAAACCTCGTCCGCGGTGTACAGCGCCTCGCGTGGGAGGCTGCGTTCGATCAGGGGGATCTTGAGATCCTGTGCGATCTGGATGATCGTCTGTCGCGTGATGCCCGGTAGAATGGACGCGGTGAGGGGCGGCGTGTACAGCAGCCCCTTCTTGACCAGGAACAGGTTCTCTCCGCTTCCCTCGCTGACGAAGCCGGTCGCGTCGAGGGCGATCCCTTCGGCGTAGCCGTTCACCAAGGCTTCCATCTTGATCAGCTGCGAGTTCATGTAGTTGGCGCTCGCCTTCGCCATGGCCGGAAGAGTGTCCGGGGCCTGCCGCCGCCAGGAGGAGACCATCGCGTCCACCCCCTTCTCGGCGGCGCCCTTCCCGAGATATTCGCCCCACGGATAGGCCGCGATCGCCACGTCGATCGGGCACGGGAACGGATCGACTCCGAGCGACTCGTAACCGCGGTACACCAGGGGACGGATGTAGCAGGCCTCCAGCCTGTTGGCGCGCACGGTCTCCTGGATGGCCGCCTCGATCTGCTCGCGCCCGTAGGGGACCTCCATGCGGTAGATCTTGCAGCCGTCGAACAGGCGGTCGACGTGGTCGCGAAGGCGGAAGATGGCGGGGCCACGCGGCGTCTTGTAGGAGCGCATTCCCTCGAAGATGCAGGAGCCGTAGTGGATGACGTGCGAAAGGACGTGCACGGTCGCCTGCTCCCAGGGAACCAGGCGTCCGTTCATCCAGATCGTCTCGGCCTTCGTGAAGGCCATCCCGATCCCCTCAGAAAGATGCGACGTCGCAGCGAAGCGGCTCGAGTATAGAGCAGAGGGTGAAACGATATCAAGACGTCCGGCGCCGCCGCCTGGCGCGCTGCAGGACCAAAGCCGACCAGGGTAACGATCGCCGGCGATCGATCGGCCGAAGACCGAGAGACACGGCGACGCGCAGGAGCTCCTTTTCGTCGTTCATCAGGATGCCCGACAGGATGACGAGCCCGCCAGGCCGGAGCGAAGAGACGAGATCGGGGACAATCCGCTCGATGGTCGTGGCGCCAATGTTGACAAGGACGAGGTCGAAGGGTCCCCAATCGCGGGCGGATGCCGCATCGGCGCGGACGAGCCGGACCCGCCCCTGAAGATTGTTGTCACGCAGGTTGGCGCGCGCCACGCCGAGCGCCACCTCGTCGTCGTCGACGGCGATCACGCGGCGCGCGCCGAGTCGGCAGGCGGCCATCGCCAAGATGCCGCTGCCGGTCCCCAGGTCGGCGACGGTCGCGCCCGGCCGGAGGTGTGTCTCCAGCAGCCTCAGGCACAACCGCGTCGAGGCATGTTCCCCGGTCCCGAAGGCCTGGCCGAACCGTACTCGGATGAGGGTCCGGCCACGTCCTGCGGCGACCGAACGGCACCCCTCCGGAACGATCAGGAAGCGGCCGATCGTCATCGGACGCAGAGTCCTCTGCCATCTTTCAACCCAGTGACCTGCACGCACCGCGGACAGACGAGGGCGTGCCTGCTCACCCACGCCGGCCCGACGGAGGGCCGTCCCCAGCCGGCCACCCAAGCGCTTCGCTCCCGCCTGGCCGGGGTAGTACGCGTTCAGTGTGAGACGCTGCGCCCGCCCCGACGCGACCACCTGGACACCGAGGCAGCCGCTGTCCCAGAGGGCGGCCACCGCCGCCTCCTCGAGGGCCGGCGGAACCACCAGGCGGACGAGGAGGAAGTACGTCCGCTCGGGACGTCTTCGGTGATCGGGCTTCGTAATGGCAGACGTCAGGAAAAGATGTCCTTGACGCGACCGAAGATGTCTTTCTCCCTGTCCTTCGCTTCGGCCGGCTCTTCCATCCCCAGAAGCTTTTCGTAGAGCTCGCGCTGTTTGCGGTTGAGGCGGGTCGGAACGCTCAGAACGATCGTCACGTAAAGATCGCCGCGTGGGCCGCCGGAGAGCCTGGGCAGGCCCTTGCCCCTTAGGCAGAAGGCCGCCCCGTGCTGCGTCCCGGCCGGGACATTAATGCGCGATGAGCCCTCAAGAGTCGGCACCTGCACCTCGGCGCCCAGGGCCGCCTGAGGCAGGGTGACGGACAGCTCGACCACGAGGTTTGGACCGTCGCGGCGAAACAGCGGGTGATCCTTGACGTGGATGAGGACATACAGATCGCCCTCCCGGCCACCCTGAAGACCACCCTCCCCTTCGCCGGGGATGCGCAGCCTGCTTCCGGTCTCGACGCCGGCCGGAATCTTGACGACCAGGCGGCGCATGTCCCTGCGGCGGCCCTCGCCGTGGCAGGCCGGGCAGGGATCGCGGACGACCGTTCCCGCTCCGCCGCACCTGCCGCAGGTCTGGCTCATCGAGAAGAAGCCCTGACGGTGCACGACCTGTCCCTGGCCGCGGCATGTCTCGCAGGTCGTCCGCGTGCCGCTCCTGGACCCGGAGCTTTTGCAATCGGGGCAGCTTTCCAGGCGTGGGACGGTGATGGCTTTCTCGCAACCCTGGGCGGCCTCGAGGAACTCGATCTCGAGGTCGTAGCGCAGGTCGGCCCCCCGGTGCCGCCCCGTGCGAGGTCGGCGCGTCCCCCCGAACAGGTCGCCGAACGAGAAGCCGAAGAAGGAGCCCAGGATGTCCTCGAAATCGGAGAACACTTCCGGGTTGAAGCCCCCGAACCCTTCGGCGCCGCCGAGACCGGCGTGGCCGAACCGATCGTAGCGGGCGCGCTTCTCCTTGTCGGCCAGGACGGCATACGCCTCGGCCGCCTCCTTGAACTTCTCTTCGGCGCCCTTGTTGCCCGGGTTGCGGTCGGGGTGGTACTTCATGGCGAGCTGGCGGTAGGCCTTCTTGATCTCGGCCTCGTCGGCGTCGCGCCCGATCCCCAGAACTTCGTAGTAGTCGCGCTTCTTCACCGATCGACTCCGGGCCGCCGGAAACGACACGACGGAGCACCCACCGCCGTCCCACGCCGTGGGACCGGCCCGACCCACCTTATGAGTGCGTGACCCTTCCCGGTTTCCGTCAGGAAGTCCGCGCCGAGCCGCTCGACCCGCTCGAGCCGCCCGGAGCGTTGGGGGATGGATGATACAGGATCACCTCGGTCAAAATCTCCGAGGCTTCCCCGAGCTTCTCCAGCGAGGCGGTGCACTCCGAGACGCTGGCCGACGCCAGGGCCTTGCGCGCCGCATCGAGGATCTTCTTGACCGCGTTCCGCTTTTCCTCATCCAGGAGGCTGCCGAACTCGGCGAACGATTTCATGTTCGATTCCAGAAGCCCCTCCAGGCGCGCCTGGATGCGGTAAAGCTCCGCCTTTTTCTTGTCGGCGTCGGAGTTCTTCTTGGCGTCCTCGATGATGTCGGTGATCTCCTTCTCCGACAGGCCCCCGGAGGGAGTGACCGCGATCGTCTGTTCCTTGTTCGTCGCCATGTCGCGGGCCGAGACGTGCACGATTCCGTTGCTGTCGATGTCGAACGTCACTTCGATCTGGGGAACCCCCCTGGGCGCCGGAGGGATGCCGATCAACTCGAACCGACCGAGCGACTTGTTGAAGGCCGCCACCTCACGCTCACCCTGCAGCACGTTCACCTCGACCTTGGATTGATTGTCGGCCACGGTGGTGAAGATCTTGGTCTTGCGCGTGGGGATGGTGGTATTACGCTCGATGAGCTTCGTGAACATGCCTCCCCGTGTCTCGATGCCGAGCGACAGCGGCGTGACGTCCAAAAGGACCATGTCCTTGACTTCGCCCTGCAGGATGCCGGCCTGGATGGCGGCGCCGACGCCGACCACTTCTTCCGGATTCTTATCGCGGCAGGGCTCCTTGCCGAAGATCTCGCGCACCGTGTCGATGACCTTTGGGACGCGCGTCATGCCACCGACCAGAAGCACCTCGTCGATGTCCGATGGCTTGAGCCCCGCGAGCGACAGCGCCTCGAGGCACGGCTTGCGGGTGCGCTCCACCAGATCGATTGTGAGCTCGTTGAACTTGTCGCGCGCCAGGACGACGTTGAGGTGCTTGGGGCCCTTGGCGTCCGCGGAGATGAACGGTAAATTGATCTCCGAGCGCTGCTCGGACGACAGCTCGCACTTGGCCTTTTCGGCAGCCTCTTTCAGGCGCTGCAGCGCCAGCCGGTCCTCGCGCAGCGAGATGCCTTCCTTGTTCTCGAACTCCCCGAGCAGCCACTCCAGGATCCGCTGATCGAAGTCCTCGCCCCCCAGGAACGTGTCGCCCGAGGTCGCCTTGACCTCGAAGACACCCTGGCCGAGCTGCAGGATCGAGACATCGAATGTCCCGCCGCCCAGATCGTAGACCACGATTTTCTTCTCAGCCTCCTCGTTGAGACGGTAGGCCAGAGAGGCGGCCGTCGGCTCGTTGATGATGCGCAGGACCTTCAGCCCGGCGATCCGACCGGCGTCCTTGGTCGCCTGTCTCTGACTGTCGTCGAAGTAGGCGGGCACCGTGATGATCGCCTCGTGCACCTCGGCCTGCAGGTGTTCCTCCGTCATCTCCTTGAGACGCTCCAGGACCATGGCCGAGACTTCCTGGGGGCTGTAGTCCTTGTCACGGACGCGGATGCGCACGTCGCCGTTCTTGGCGTCGACGATTTGGTACGGCACGAACTTCTTCGCCTGCTGCACCTCGGGTGAGTTGAACTTCCGGCCGATCAGCCGCTTGACGGCGTAAACCGTGTTGTTCGGATTGGTCACGCCCTGCCGTTTGGCGATCTGCCCCACCAGCCGCTGCCCCTTTTCCGTGAAGGCGACGATCGAGGGAGTCGTGCGAGCCCCTTCCTTGTTCGGGATCACCAGCGGGGTCCCGCCGTCCATCACAGCGACGCAGCAGTTGGTCGTGCCCAGGTCGATGCCTATCACCCGGCTCATGATCCCTCCCCCGCACCCCGGTCGTTCTGCCTCGAAGAAGACCCGTGTGGTGGCCCCTTGCCCGAAGCGACCTTGACGAGCGCCGGCCGCAGCAGCCTGTCGTTGTAGGTGTAGCCCTTCTGCATCTCCTCGAGGACCACGTCCGGCTCGAACCCGGGCACGTCGAGGACCTGCACCGCTTCATGCAGGCGGGGGTCGAAGTGAGCCCCGAGCGCGTCGATCGGCTGAACCCCTTCCTTCTTCAGGAGGTCCAGGAATTGTTGATGCACCAGTGCTATCCCCTTGAAGAGCGGGTCGCCCGAATCGTCACTCGCGCGTAGCGCCCGTTCCATGTTATCCAGGACCGGCAGGAGCCTCTTCAGGACGTCGCGCGAGGCGGCGCCACCGGACTCTTCGCGCTCACGCTCCATGCGCTTGCGGAAGTTGTCGAATTCCGCCTGCTTGCGCAGCAGGAGGTCGTAGTACTTTTCCTTCTCGCGCTGGGCCTCCTCGAGCTTCTGGGCCAGGTCGGCCGTGCGCCTCCCCTGCCCTCCCGTAAGGCCGCCGGAAGCGAGGCCCTCCCGCTGCCTGTCCTCCTTGACGGCGCCGGTCGTCTCATCCACCCCGACCACTTCGAGGATCTCGATCGGCTCCTCCTCTTCCTTCCCGGGGCGCTCGGCCTCCGGGGGATCGGTCGGCTTGCGCGGACGCGTCGGCATACGACCTCCCGCCCGAATATAGGTCAGTGGGGAGGACTGGTCAATAAACTGGAGAGCAGTCTCGAGATGTAGTCGACGAGCGCCACCGCCCGCTGGTATTCCATGCGAGTGGGGCCCAGGAGCCCGACGACGCCGGCGGAGCGCTGGTCCACCTGGTAAGGGGAGGCCACCAGGGCCAGGCTCCCCAGAGCCGGGTCGTCCGTCTCGGAACCTATCACGACGCGCACGCCCGAGGCGTCCAGGCAACGGTCGAGGAGTTTGACCAGGTGGTGCTTCTCCTCGAACGTCTCGAACAGCCGGCGCATCGTGTCCATGTCCGCGAACTCGGGGTGCTTCATGATGTTGGCGGTCCCTTCCAGGACCAGCCGGCGCTCGTCCTGCTCGGCATTCAGGTACAGGGTCCCCAGGTTGATGGCGTTGCGCAGGAGCACGTCGAAGGCGGCCTTCTCCTGCGCCATGAGCGCCACGAGGCGTGACCGGATCTCCCCCAGGACCAGACCGGCGAACTCCTCCACGAGGTAGCGTCCGGCGCGGTCGAGATCCGCCTGAGCGTACTCCTCTCCGACCTCGATGATCCGGTGGCTGACCACGCCCGATCGGTCCACGAACACACAGAGAACGCGGCGTTCGTGCAGTCTGACGAACTCGATGTGCTTCAGGACCGCATCACGGATGGGCGGAGTGATCACGTACCCCACCTGGCTGCTGAGTCGTGACAGGAGTTTCGGGATGATCTCGATCGCCTCTCCGAACTCGGATGCGACGCGCGACAGGCTCTCGTCGATGAGCGCTCTGTCCCGCGGGGCCAGGCGGAACGGATCGAGGAGGCCATCCACGTAATAGCGGTATCCCTTATCGGTCGGGACGCGGCCGGCCGAGGTGTGCGGCTGGGCGAGGAATCCCATCTCCTCGAGGTCGGCCATGACGTTGCGGATGCTGGCGGGGCTCAATCCCTCCCGGCTCAGCTTGGCGATCGTGCGCGAGCCGACCGGTTCTCCCGTCAGGATGTAGTTGACGATGACCTTCTTGAGGATCTCTTCCGCGCGGGCATCGATCGGCTTTTCTTGCACCCTTCCGCCTTTAGCACTCTTCGACAGCGAGTGCCAATATACCGGCGCGCCGGAACTCTGTCAACCGCGAGCCTGGCCAGGATTGCCGGTTTCCGCGAGCCGGGCCGCAGCGCCGCCGCCGCCCGGCGCTCGAAACACGTCAGCGCGGCGTCGCGGGGAGTGCCGTCTGACTCCCCGCGGCCGGCCGGCTGCGGCTCAGGAGATAGGTCTTGACGAAGGAGTCGATGTCGCCGTTCAGGACATTCTGGACATCACCTCTCTCGAAGCCCGTTCGGTGGTCCTTCACCAGGGTGTACGGTTGCAGGACGTAAGAGCGGATCTGGCTGCCGAAGTCGATATCCTTCTTGGCCCCCTCTTCCACTGCACGCTTCTCGTCACGCTTTCGCCGCTCGAGATCGTACAGGCGGGCCCGGAGGATTTTCATGGCCATGTCGCGGTTGCGGTGCTGCGAGCGCTCGTTCTGGCAGGAGACCACGATGCCCGTCGGAAGGTGAGTGATGCGCACGGCCGAGTCCGTGACGTTCACGTGCTGGCCGCCCGCGCCGCTCGAGCGGTAGGTGTCGACGCGCAGGTCCTTCTCCTCGACGGCGACCTCGATCCGGTCGTCCAGGTCCGGGTAGGCGTACACGGAGGCGAACGAGGTGTGCCGCCGCCCGGAGGAATCGAAGGGCGAGATGCGCACCAGCCGGTGCACGCCGCTCTCGGCGCGCAGGAAGCCGTAAGCGTTCCTGCCCCTGACCATGAGTGTGGCGCTCTTGATCCCGGCCTCGTCCCCCTTCTGGTAGTCGAGCGCCTCGACCCGGAACCCGTGCCCTTCCGCCCAGCGCAGGTACATCCGGTACAGCATCTCGGCCCAGTCCTGGGATTCGGTGCCGCCGGCGCCGGGATGGACGGTGAGAATCGCGTCACCGGCGTCGTGCTCGCCGGTGAGCATGATCTCGAGCTCCCGTTCGTCGAGCGCCGAGCGCAGGGCGTCGACCGCCTGTTTCAGGTCAACGGCCACTTCCTCCCCCTCGCGCGCCAGCTCGGCGCACACCTCGGCGTCCTCCACCTTCTTTTCGAGCCTGCGGAAGGCCTCGATTTCTTCGGTGAGGCGGGTGCGCGCCCTCAGTACAGCCTGGGCGCGGGCGGGATCGTTCCAGAGACCGGGGTCGGCGACGGTCGTCTCGATTCCGGCGAGGTCGCGGTCGAGCCCCTCCAGATCAAAGGTGCCTCCGGAGCTCCGCGAAACGCTCCTTGAGCGTGTCCACCTTTCGCACGAGCTCGTCGAGTTCGAAACTGCGGGGACTCTTCGCCACGCTGCGGACTCCCGCGCGCCGGGTCAGCCCCGACGCAGAAACGCCGCGCGGAGCGCGGCGCCGTGAAGGAGCGTGAGTATAGCACACCCCCACGCGAACACGTCACCGGCACGGGTGTAAGGCGTGCGGTCGGCGCGCGGTCGCACGACACCGCGCAGGACGGCACTTTCCATCAGGGACGTGCGCGCCAGGATGCGCCCATACGGATCGACGATCGCCGAGATGCCGGTGTTGGCCGCGCGCACCATGAAGCGCCGGTTCTCCGCCGCCCTGACGGCGGCCATCGCCAGGTGCTGACGCGGTGCGGCGCTCTTTCCGAACCAGGCATCGTTGGTGATGTTGACAAGGAACGCGGCGTCCTTGTTCGCGATGCGGCGCACAACCTCCGGGAAGATCGCCTCGTAGCAGATGAACGTGGCGGCTCGACCGGCGGCCGTCGGCAGGGGCGCGAAACGGGTCCCGGGGCCGAAATCGGCGATCGCTCCCCGGGCCATGCGGTCCACGAAGAACAGGAGACGGTGCAGCGGCACGTACTCCCCGAACGGCACCAGGTGGATCTTGTCGTACGACGCCAGCAAAGACCCGTCCGGCCCGACGGCGAAGGCGCTGTTGGTGGCGCGCACGTCTCCGTTGTTCGCGGCATAATCGACGCTTCCGACGATGAGTGTCGCATCGAGCGACCTGGCCAGGTCCGTGACGACCGAGAGGTAGGTGGCGTCTGTTTCGACGGTGATCCGCGAGGCGCCGCCCTGCACCGGACGGCGGAAGGAGAACGGGCTCGACGATTCGGGCCAGACGATGAGCCGCGCGCCGGACGCCTGCCGCGTCAGGCGCACGAGGTCCGACAGAATCTGCGCTTCGCCCCCGGGATTCCACTTGCGGTCCTGCGCGACGTTCGCTTGGATGGCCGCGACAGGAATCGCCTCGTTCTGCGGGCGGCCCTCCGCGGCGCGAAGCGCGAGCCCCCCAGAGGCGTAGGCCAGCGCCACGAGCAGGATGAGCGCCGCTCCACCGATTCGCTGGCCCTGCGTCGCCGGGCGCAGGAGCAGGAGGGCCAGGCCGGCGTTCGCCGCCAGAACCAGGAATGACACGGCGTAGATCCCTCCCCACGCCGCGACCTGCAGGAGCGGGATGTTCCGGTACTGGGTGTAGCCGAGGAGTCCCCAGGGAAAGCCGGTCAGTAGCCGCCCTCGCGCGATCTCGAGCCCCACCCATGCGACCGGTGCCGCGACCAGCGAGAGCGCGCCGAGGCGCCGCGAGGAGGCCGCTACGAGGAGGGCGAACAGCGCGACGTAGGTCGCCAGATAGAAAACGAGGAGCAGAAGGACCAGCCAGGCGAGGGGCAGCGGCAGTCCGCCGTACACCTCCATCACGCGCGGGATCCAATCGAGGAGCGACGCAAAAAAGGCGAAGCCGCACAGGTAGCCGCGCCACAGAGCGGAGGCGGGCGGGACGTCCTGGAGGGACACCAGGAACGGCGCCAGGGCCATGAAGGCGACAAGCCCGAAGTCAGCGCGTGGATACGCCAGGGCCAGGAGGAATCCGGAAGCACACGCCCACCACCCGCCCCGGTGCAGACTCCTATTGTTCATGAAGGAGGAGGCGGAGCGGCTCCCTGGCGTCCACGATCCCCGCGGCGGCCTTCGCGAGCCCGGCCAGGAAGAGCGTCCCCGTCCCCCGGCGGGCGCGATCTTCGCGCAGGGCCCGGGCCGGCACGTCGGGCAGCAGTAGCTCTTCGCCCGGCAACGGGCCTAGAAACTCGAAGATCGGCTCCCAGAGGAGGAGGCCGGAGGTCCGGCAGGAGGCGCACCCCTGGGCGACTCCGTAGGCTCCGGACGCAGCCCCGCGGTGCCCTGGCGCGGGAAGAAGGAACTCGAACGGATCCACCGGGCGGCGGCAGGCCACGCACAGACGCTCCATCAGGCGCACGCCCAGCACCCCCGCGAGCGGCCCGCGCAGCAGCGGACCGAGCCCGGCGCGGCCGAGCGCCGCAACCGCCGCGCATGCGTCGATGGCCGGCACGAGCGTGGCGACGACGATGCGTCTTGAGGCCTGGTCGCGTGCCGCCACCGCCCGGCCGGGCCGGACCAGGTCGGGAAGGACCACAAGATGAGGTGAGTCCGCGAGCGACCGATCAAGGAGCGCTTCGAACGGGATCTCTTCCTCGTCTTGGGCCGTGCTCCCCGTGTCAGCGAGGCTCACGCGCCGCGGGCGGCGATCCCCGAGGAGCGCCAGCACGCAGTCGACGCCGGCGTTCGCCTCGACCGGGTCCGAGCCGGCCACGACGAGAAGACCCCGGGTCTTCTCCGCCAGATGATCGACGGCACGTGACAGGTCCGGGAGCGCGGCCTCGATCTCGTCCCGCGATGCCGGGGTGATCCGCTCTTCGCGCAGGTCGAGCATCAGGCTGTCTCCTTCGAGCCCCGGGAGCGCCGAGACCGACACGGCGATCCGCCTTCCGTCGGCGAGCAGGAGGAACCGACCCTCGCGTGGAACCACCCGGCCGCGCGTCGCGATGCCCGAGAGACCCTCCAGCAGGCGGGCCAGCCCCGCGTAACTGCCGTGCGGCTGCCACAGCTCTTGATCGTGGAGCCGCCGTCCGCTGAACGTGACGCGCATGGCCTCCCGGTGTGGCTCGATGCGGATGCGCCGCGCGCCCCGGCGGATGGCCTCAGCGCCGAGCGCGCGCAGTCGGTCCGTGGCCGGCGCGTCGTCGCGCAGCACCTCCGGCAGGGTCGGCAGGACGCGGCGCCGGCGATCCGAGACGACGAAGGCGTGATCGGTCCCGGGACGATACAGAACCCCGGTCTCGACTTCCGACGGATAGAAGCGCGCCAGGACATCGGTGACGAGGGACGGAGGGCAGATGAAGGGATCGACGCGCAGCCCGGTCAGCTCCTCGACGGAGGGGATGAGCGCCGGCATGTCGGCCGACATCAGGCCCAGTGCCAAGACTCCGTCCTGGACGCTCACCGGGACCATGCCGTAGAAATGGGCCAGACGCGCCGGGATGAGGTCGACCGCGGGCGACGTGCGCAGCGTATCGGCCAGCTCGGGAGCCAGGGTCTCGAAATTTTCCTTCAAGAACAGGTGCATCGCCGCCGGGATGGCCAGCCCGAGCTTGAGGAGGTTGTACCCCAGCCGGCCGCCCCGCAGCCGCTGCTCTTCGAGCCCGCTTCCGACCGCCTCCCTCGTCGCGATGCCGGCCTCCACCAGCAGATCGCCGAGCAGCCGGCGATCCTCTCCGGGCGGCCGCCTGTCGCTCATGTCATTCGCCCTCTTGCAGGATCCACGGGTTCAGGTGGTCTTTGTGTCGCAGGACGCGCGCCGCCGCCTCCGCCTCGGCGCGCGCGCGATAGCGGCCGACCCGCACGCGGTACACAAGGCCCGCGCCCGAGCGATCCTCGGTGACCGTTGTCGGGAAGCCTCGCCCGGCCAAGCGATCCCGCAGACGCCTCGCCGCCGCGCCATCGCGCGTCGCGAGCGCCTGCACGACGAATGCCCCCGCGGGAGCGACGCCGGAATCGCGGGACCGCCCGGACGTGTCATCGCGGGTCGTCTCGCTCTCGGACCCGTTGCCGGCGGGGGCCGGGCGCTCCTTGCCCAGGGTGCGGAAGAAGGTCAGATCGGGCGTGGCCCCCGACATCTCGTCCGCCGGCGGCGCGCCAGGGAGGGACTCCCCCTGCGGCGCCGGGCCGCCCGCCTCGCCGACCTGCTTGCCGGGCCTTCCCGCCAGGCGCGACAGCCCGACCAGGAGCGCCGCCAGGAGAACGACCTGGAGGACGAGTCTCCTGACGGATCCCCGTCCCCTCAACGCTTCCCTCCCAGCGCCTGCAGGGTCTCCTCGTCCGCCTCCGAGACGCCGATCGAGTTCTTGCCCGACAGCTTGACCTTCTGCATCGCCTTGTCGGCGCACTTGATCAGCCCGAGGCTGGTGCGCGCGTGGTCCGGATACGAGGCCACGCCGAATGAGGCCGTGAGGGTCATGCCGGGCGTATCGTCCACCAGGAAGGAGCGGCTCTCGAGCGAGACGCGGAGCCGCTCGGACAACTCGCACGCCCCTCTCAGCTCGGTCTCCGGCAGCACGACGCAGAACTCGTCCCCTCCGTAGCGGAACAGCTTGTCGCTGCCCCGGATCTCGCTCACCAGCCGGCGCGACACCTCGCGGATCGCCTTGCTCCCCATGGCGTGGCCGTAGCGGTTGTTGATCTCCTTCAGGTTGTCCATGTCGAGGAAGATCAGCGACAGGGAGGTGCGGTAGCGGTGGGCCCGGTAGACCTCCTCGCTCAGGAAACGATCGAAGTAGCGACGGTTGTACGAATCGGTCTGGTCATCCTTGATGATGAGCTCACGGTAGCGCTCGACCAGGAGGGCGTTCAGGAGCGCCGGGACCAGCTCCGGGACCAGGCGCCCGATCCGATCCTGATCGGCGGGCAGCAGACCCTCCCGTTGCCGCGCCAGGAGCAGCATTCCCAATAGCGTCCCGGCGCCGGGAAGCGGCACGGCCAGCACCTGCTCGATGGCGATCCGCCGCAGCGCCTCCGGGGCGGAGGTCAGAGTCGGAGTGAACGAAGCCGACGACCCGCCCGGACCACGGAGCTCGACCAGATCGAGCGTGAGGAGCCCCTTGCGGCGTGGATCCTCGGGCGGGATGTGGGACGCCTTCAGATGGAAAGTGTCCTGCTCACCGTCGTAGAGATACAGGAAGCAGGCGGTCGCCCGCCCGAGGTCCATGCTGACGCGGACCAGCGCATCGGCGACCGCCTGTAGGTCTAATTGGCGCGACACGCCGAGGGCGGCGCGGGCGATTGTGAGATCCTCGGCCAGCCTGTCGGTGCTCACGGGGTCGCTCCCCGCGTTGTCGTGGAGCGCCTCACACGATCTTCTTCTTCAGCGCGTCCAGGAAATCGATCGGGACCGGAAAGATGATCGTCGAGTTCTTCTCGGCGGCGATCTCGGTCAACGTCTGCAGATAACGCAGCTGCAGCGTCGTGGGGTTGGCGGAGATCACCTCCGCCGCCTTGGCGAGCTGCGCCGACGCCTGGAACTCGCCCTCGGCGTGGATGATCTTGGCGCGCTTCTCGCGCTCGGCCTCGGCCTGCTTCGCGATGGCGCGCTGCATCTCGGCCGGCAGATCGACGTGCTTCACCTCGACCATCGAGACCTTGACGCCCCAGGGATCGGTGTGCCGGTCGAGGATCTGTTGCAGCTCTGCGTTCAGCCTCTCCCTCTTGCTCAGCAAGTCGTCCAGCTCCACCTGCCCCAGGACGGCGCGCAGCGTCGTCTGCGCCAGCTGCGAGGTCGCATAGTGATACTGCTCGACTTCGACCACCGCCCTCTTCGAGTCGATCACGCGGTAGTAGACGACCGCGTTGACCTTCACCGAGACGTTGTCGCGCGTGATCACGTCCTGCGGCGGCACGTCGTGCACGACGGTGCGCAGGGACACGCGCACCATCCGGTCGATCGGGAAGAACACGAAGGCGATGCCGGGACCCTTGGCCCTGTCCAGCAGGCGACCCAGCCGGAACACGACCGCGCGCTCGTATTCGTTCATGATCTTGATGCTCGAGAACAGCCAGAAGGCGACGATGACGACCACCAGGACCGTCCCCATCCCCACCCCACCGTTCATGAAACCTCCTTCGCGGATCGCCGCGGCGTCAGGGACTCTCCTCCACGTCCAGCACCAGATCGTCCACGCGGATGACGCGAACCTTCGCGCCCTGCTTGATCGGGCGCGCCGCCCGGGCGTTCCAGTACTCTCCGTGCACGAAGACTCGACCCTCGGGATCGAGGTCGGTCAGGGCCGTGCCACGCTCGCCCTGCAGGCCGGCCGAGCCCGTCGTCGGCTTGTGCCGCGAGGCCCGCACGACCAGGGTCGTCAAGGACGCCATGATGACGGCGGCCGACCCGGCGATCGAGAGGATCGTCCAGCGCGCCGCCCCCAGGGCGGGCATGCCGGGCTCGCTCTTGAAAAGCATCAGCGCCCCGAGAACCAGGCAGGCCACCCCGCCCGCGGTCAGGGTGCCATAACTCGGCACTTTCAGTTCCATCAAAAACAGGACGATACCGGTCACGACCAGGCCGACCCCCACCCAATTCATGGGCAGGATCTGCGAAGAGAGGGCGAACAGAAGAAGACAGATCGCGCCGATCACCCCGGGGGCGATCAGCCCGGGGTGCGTGAACTCGACGTAGAGGCCGATGATCCCTCCGAACAAAAGGAAAATCGCCAGGGTCGGGTCGGCGAGGACGGAAAGCACCCGGTCGCGCGTCGACATGTCGAGCGACACGATGCGCACCTTCGAAAGGTGCAGCGTCTCTGTCGTGCCGTCGAAGCGGCGAATCGTCCTGCCGTCGAGAATGGAGAGAATCTCGTTCTCGTCGTGGCACACGTAATCGATGAGACGGAGCTTGAGCGCCTCGCGCTCGGTGAAGGAGCTGCTCTTGCGCACGATCTGCTCCGCGATTTTTTCGTTGCGGCCGCGGTTGCTGGCGAGGCTCCGGGCGTAGGCGGCGAGGTCGTTCTCGACCTTGTCCATGATGGGAGAGTCCTTCGGGATCTCACCGCCGGTCGGGATCGTCGGGATCAGGACCGGGTGGGCGGCGCCAATACGCGTGCCCGGGGCCATGACCGCCACGTCCGCGGCAACGGTCAGGAAGAATCCGCCCGACGCGGCCTTGCTGCCGTTGACGAACACGACGATCGGCACCCGCGAGGAGGTGATGTCCTTGACCATCTCCTCCACCGAGGAGACCAGCCCGCCGGGCGTGTCGAGCTTGAGGATCAGGAGCCGGGCGCGCGCCTCGTTGGCTTTCTGGATCGCCTCCTTCAGGTAGCGCGCGGTGACCGGGTGCAGGGCGTCGTTCAGAGTGACCGAATAGACCAGCCCTTCCGACGACTCGGTCGCGGGCGGATCCGACGCCGCTACGACCCCGGCGACGCCGAGGGCCAAGAGCGCGAGCGGCAGTCGTAAACGACCCGGGCTGCTCATGCGTCCCGCCTGCCGAGAAGCCGGAGCAGGCGGCCCGCACCTTCACGGATCCGATCGAGCGCCAGCGCGTAGGAGAGCCGCACGTAGCCGGGGGCGCCGAAGGCTTCACCCGGCACCGTGGCAACGCCGATTTCGGTCATCAGGCGGCGGGCGAACTCGATCGAGGTGGCGCAGCCGAGCGCCGTCATGGCCCCCTTGACGTTGGGGAACACGTAGAAGCTTCCCGGCGGGAGCGTGCAGGCGATACCGCGGATGCCATTGAGCGAGCGGACCAGATCGTCCCGGCGCCTGCGGTACTCCTCGCGCATGGAGGCGACCGAATCCTGCGGACCGTTGAGGGCCTCGACCGCGGCCGCTTGCGAGATGGACGACGTGTGGGTCGCGTCGTGCGACTGCACCTTGCGCAGGGCGTCGATGAGCGACCGCGGTCCGAGGGCGTAGCCGACCCGCCAGCCCGTCATGGCGTAAGTCTTGGAGAGCGAGTTCACCAGCACGAGCCTGTCGCGCAAGCGGGCGTGCTCAGACGCGAGGGAGGCGAAGGTCCCGGGGCCGTAGTGGAAGGTGTCGTAGGTCTCGTCCGAAATCAGCCAGGCGCCGGTGCGCGCGGCGAACGCCGCGAGCCGCTCCACCTCGTCCGGGGGGATCACCGCCCCCGACGGGTTGCACGGCGAGTTCACGATGACCGCCTTGAGGTCCCGATGCGCCTCCAGATCGCGGGCCCGCGACACGAACCCGTCCGCCTCGCGCGCCTCGATGATCACCGGTGCGGCGCCGCACAACTTCACCTGCTCCGGGAACGACACCCAGTAGGGCGCGTAGATCGCCACACGGTCGCCCGCCTCGAACAGCGACAGGGCCACGAGGAACAGGACGTTCTTCCCGCCGCAGCCGGTGATGACCTCGTCCGGGCCCCAGCCGGCGCCGTGTCTCTCCTTGTAGCGTGCCGCGATCGCCCGGCGCAGGTCGAGGAGGCCGCCGGTGTCGGTGTAGTGTGTCAGGTTGTTCCGGAGCGCCTCCACCGCCGCGCGCTTGATGTTCTCCGGCGTATCGAAGTCGGGCTCCCCCGCCCCGAAGTCGACGACGTCCACGCCCCTCTCCTTCAGGGCCTTGGACTCCATCATCACGGCCAGGGTCGGCGACAGGCTCACCGCCGACAGCCGCTGCGCCAGGCGCATGTCCCTGGATGTCATGCCTCGTCTCCACAGGCGCTGCGGTGCGCGTCCGGTGCTCGGATCGAGCGCGGCACCGTCAGGTCCGCGCGACCGCCGCGAAGCGTCTCTTGAGTCGTGATACTACGTCGGGGGGCACGAGCCCGGACACGTCGCCTCCCAGGCGGGCCACTTCCTTCACCAACCGGCTGCTGACGTACGAGTAAGCCTCGGACGGCATCATGAAGACCGTCTGGATGCCGGGCTCCAGCCTCTGGTTCATCAGGGTCATCTGGAACTCGTACTCGAAATCTGAAAGCGCCCGGAGCCCCCGCACGATCACCTGCGCGCCGCGGGCGCGGGCGAAATCCACCAGGAGACCGTCGAACGACTCGACCGAGACGCTCGACCAGCGGCTCACCGCGGCCTTCAGGATCTCCACGCGCTCGTCGAGCGGGTCAGCTTCATTCGCCCGCCTCCGGGCCGGCCGGCGGCCGCCCCCGCGCGCGCATTTCCGCGGCGTGCCGCAGGGCGGTCGCGGTCACCTTCTCGCCGGCCAGCATGCGCGCCAGCTCCTCCACTTTACCCCGATCGTCCAGCGGCGCGACCTCCACCTCCGTGCGGCCGCGGTCGGCGCGCTTCCGGACCACGATGTGACGGTCGGCGTGCGAGGCGATCTGCGGCAGGTGGGTGACGCAGACGACCTGGTGGTGGCGGGCCAGCGCCCCCAGCTTCCGGCCGACCGCTTCGGCGACCGCACCGCCGATCCCGGCGTCCACCTCGTCGAACATCAGTGTCCGGGGCTCCGCGTCTTTTCTCAGCACCACCTCGAGCGCCAGCATGACGCGCGACAACTCGCCGCCGGAAGCGACGGACGCCAGCGGGGCCAGAGGCTCTCCCGGGTTCGCCGACAGGAGGAATTCCACCACGTCGTATCCCGCCGCGTCAACGACGACTTCCTCACCGTCCACCCACAGACCCGAGCCGGGAGACGGGCGCGTCCGGAAGTCCACGGCAAAGCGCGCACGCATCGCAAGGTCGTCGAGCTCTCTCTCCACCTCGCGCTCAAACGTCTGCGCCGCTTCGCGACGGGCACGCGCCAGCAAGGAGGCCAGGCGCAGCGCCTCGGACCGCAGCTCCTCGACGCGCCTCTCGAGAGTCTCGACGGTCTCCCCGCCGCCCACGAGCTGCTCGAGCTCGAGGACCGCCTCGTCGCGCAGGCGCAGGAGATCCTCCTCGCGGCCAGCCGGGGCGTACTTGCGCACAAGCGCCTCGAGGACCTGGATGCGGTCGTCGAGACCCTCCAGGCGGTGCGGCTCGAAGTTCAGACGCGACGGGTAGTCCCGGAGCGCAAACGCGATCTCCTGCAGGTCGGCCCGCGCCGACTCGGCCAGCTCCAGGTGCCCGTGCATGGAAGGATCGAAGCGCAGAAGGTCGCGCAGCGCGCGCAACGACTCCGACAGCCGCGACAGCGCCGCCCCCTCGCCCTCGTACAGCGCCTCGTAGGCGGCGCGCGCGTGACGCAGGATGATTTCGGCGTTGCGCAGGATCTCCCGCTCGGCGCGCAGCGACTCCCGCTCTCCGGGTCTCGGGGCCACCGTCACGATCTCGTCGATGAGGTAGCGTAGCGCGTCCGTCCGCTGCAACAGCCGCTGCGCCCCTTCCCGCAGCGAAAGCAGGCGCGCCGTGGCCGCCGCGAGCTTCTGCGCGGCACCCGCCATATCGTCGAGCTCTCCGTCCAGTCCTGCGTGACGGTCGAGCAGATCCCGGTGGTTCAGCGCGTGCAGGAGGGTCTGTTGCTGGTGCTGGCCGTGCAGGTCCACCAGGATGGCGCCCAGCGCCCGCAGATCCGACAGCGCCGCGAGCGAGCCGCCCAGGAAGGCGCGTCCCTTTCCCTGCGCCAGGATATCCCGCCGCGCCACGATCGTGCCGGCTTCGACAGGATAGCCGCGCTCCTCAAGGAACGCGCGCGCGGCGCGGTTCGAGGAGACATCGAGCTCCGCCTCGACCGAGGCGCGCTCGGCGCCCGCCCGAATCATCTCGGGGCCGCTCCTGCCGCCCAGGACGAGAGCCAGCGCGTCCACGAGGATCGACTTCCCGGCTCCCGTTTCCCCGGTCAGCAAGTTGAGTCCCGCCCCCAGGTCGAGCGTCAGGTCGCGAACGATTGCCAGATTGGTAATGTGCAGGCAGCGGAGCATCGAACTCGTCGTGTGGAGGGTGCCGTTGCGCGCGGGTCCGATCGGTTGCGCATGCTATCAGAGGGATCCGGGGTTGTCAAGGATGGAACCGTGTGCTAACTTGTGCCGCTCGAACCTGTTGCGCGATCGCGCGCCCTTCACGGGAGACTCCGGATGCAGATGGCCCCGGGCGTCGTTCTGGCCGTGACTTCCCCCGGCTTCCAGGGGGACATCCTTCGGCTCATCGCCGACTCGGGAGCGGTCGTCAAGATCGTCCTCCTGATCCTTCTGGGCTTCTCGATCCTGTCCTGGTCGGTGATCCTTGAGCGCTATCGGGCCCTGAAGCGGGCCGAAGCCGACACGATCCGCTTCCTGCGCGACCTACAGGCCGAGAAGCGGCTCGCCGATCTGCGCGAAAGGAGCGCCCGCTACGCCAGAAGCCCGCTGGTGTCGATCTTCAACGCCGGCTTCAGGGAGCTGGCGTCCGCCATCACCGATGTCGTGGGCAAGTTCCGCGGCAGCCCGGCGATTCCGGACGAGGCGCGTGACCGCGTGCTGGAACGGGTGCGCCGGCGCCTGGAGGAAGCGGCCGCCGCCGAGGCGGAGCGGCTCGACCAGAATTTCGGCATTCTGGCCACGACCGGTAGCGTCACGCCCTTCATCGGTTTGTTCGGGACGGTATGGGGGATCATGAATGCCTTCCAGGCCATCGGCATCAGCGGCTCGGCCAGCCTGGCGGCCGTCGCCCCCGGCATCTCGGAGGCGCTGGTCACAACCGCCGCCGGCCTGTTCGCCGCCATCCCGGCCGTCATCGGCTACAACCTGCTCCTGGCCCGGGCGCGGCGGCTCGGGGGGCGCATCGATCGCTTCGTCCTCGAGTTCGCCTCGATCGCCGAATCTCAGATCGAAACCCATCGGGCCGGCTCGGCCGCCGTTGAGGCCGGCAAGGTCCGGTTGTAGGCGATGGCGATCAACCTGCCGGGACGCGGCGGCGGGCGATTCGGCCCATCCCTCTCGGACATCAACGTCACACCCCTCGTCGACGTCATCCTGGTGCTGCTGATCATCTTCATGGTCACGGCGCCGATGATGACGCGCGGCATCGACGTCCGCCTGCCGAAGACCGAGTCCGGCGCGGACGCGACCGAGCAGCGGCTGGTGGTGACAGTGGACACCGACAACACCATCTACCTCAACGAGCGTCCCGTCAACCTTGCGCTCCTGACGGACCGCTTGAAGACGGAGATGAAGCGCACCGGGCTCGACTTCGTCTTCCTCAGGGCCGACCAGGACGTGCCCTACGGTCGCGTCATGCTGGTGATGGATCAGATCAAGAAGGCCGGGGCCGACCGCGTCGGTATGGTCACGCAGTCGGCCCGTGTCACCGAGACCAGGAGCAGGAAGAAATGACGCGGCGCTTCGACCCGGGCGGGATCGGACATCCCGTGAACCCCTGGGGCAGGATGCTCCTCCTGTCGCTGGGTCTGCATACGCTTGGGCTCGCGCTGGCCGTCGGCCTCCCTCGCCTGGTGCCCCGCCCGGCGATGTCTCCCGTCTACGTGGTGGATCTCGTGACCCTCCCGGGCGGGCCCGCCAACGTC
>QHXX01000044.1 GCA_003223135.1 Acidobacteriota bacterium
CCCCGGAGCCGAAGAGCGCTCCCGTGAAGCCGAAGCCCGCCGCGACCCCTGTCCCGGCGGCGGCGAAACCGGCACCGCAGGCCGAGGCCACGCCCCGCGCGCAGGCCACGCCCGCGCAGGGCGCCAGCATGTCGGGTGTCTCGGGGGGGACCGGGGCCGCGGGCGGCGGGTTCGGCGGGAGCGGCGCGGCGCAGGCCGACGCGCAGGCGTTCTACACGTCTCTCGTCACCAGGAACATCGAGAATGCCTGGAAGAAGCCGATCTACCCGCCCGCCGAGAGCAGCCGCCGGGCGTTCACGACGCAGATCCGGCTGGTGTTGACGAGCAGCGGGCGGGTGAGCAGCGTCGAGATCGTGATTCCGAGCGGCTACGACGCCTTGGACCGATCGGTCTTGGAGGCGGTGCACGACGCCATATTCCCCCCCTTTCCTTCGAGTCTGAACCAAACTTCGCTGCCCCTTGCCTTCGAGATGGTCCTGACGAAGGACTGACGCGGATCCCCATGGCGGAAAGGACGTGA
>QHXX01000045.1 GCA_003223135.1 Acidobacteriota bacterium
CCTCCTTCGAGGACGTGCGCGGCAGCATCGTCAACCCGGCGCGGCTCCCGCCGGAGCGGCAGATCGACGTCTGCATGCAATGTCACCTCGAGACGACCAGCAGCGCGAACTGGAGCGGCGTGGTGGCGTTCGGCAGGGGAGTCTTCTCGTTCCGCCCCGGCGAAGATCTCGCGGCGTACATCAGGCATTTCGATCATCCTCCGGGCACGGGACACGACGACAAGTTCGAGATCGCCCACCAGGCGTACCGGCTGCGACAGTCGGCGTGCTTCAAAGCGAGCGCCGGGCGCATGACCTGCACCACCTGCCACGACCCTCACCGCCGCCCGGCCGACCCGGCGGCCCACTACACCGCGAGGTGCCTCGGGTGCCACGCGGCCGTCGAGTGTGCGTCGGCGGCGCGCAGCTCGGCGTCCGGCGCGAAGCCGGCCGCCTGCGTGCCCTGCCACATGCCCGCCCGCCGGACCGACGACGTGGTGCACGTGGCGATGACCGACCATCTCATACGGCGTACCCATCCCGCGCCCGCGGTCCTGCTCGCGCCCCGTGGCGAGGGGAAGGAAAGATACCGGGGGCCGGTCGTTTTTTACCGCGCGGAAGAGAACCCCGGTGGGCCGGAACGCGACCTGATCCTGGGCGTCGCGAGCGTCCTGGACGACACGGATCTCGACAACGGGCTCGCGCTCCTCGAGAGGAGCGTTGTCACCCTCCGGCCCGGGACGCCGGAGCCGTACTTTCAGCTCGGTCTCACTCTGCAGGCGGCCGGCCGTCTCCCCGAATCGATCGCGGCCCTGGAGCGTGCGGCCTCCTTCTCCCCCCGCAACCCCCGCATCCTTCTTGCTTTCGGGAACGCCCTCGCCGCGGCCGGCCGGCAGGACGACGCGCTCGCCCGGTATGACGAGGCGATCGCCGCCTGGCCGGGGTATGCCGAGGCGCACACGAACGCCGGAAACCTGCTGGCCCGTCGGGGCCGCATCGACGAAGCCCTGGAGCGGTACGAGCGCGCCATCGCCTTCCGCCCGGATGACGCGCAGGCGCACGCCAACCGGGGCGCCATCCTCGCCCGGATGGGCCGCAATCGGGAGGCGGAGGAGGCGCTCGACGAGGCGCTGCGTATCCGGCCCGGCCAGCCGGACGCCTGCCTGAACCTTGCGCCGATTCTGCTGGCGAGGGGTGACCCGGCTGGTGCCGTGGATCTCCTGGAGGACGGGGCGCGCCGCAACCCGGCGCATCCCACGATACTCGCGCGCCTCGCCTGGATCCTCGCCACCAGTCCGCGCGCGGATGTCCGGAACGGCCGCGAGTCAGTCGAGAGGGCGGCGACCGCGGTGCGCCTCACCAGGCGCTCCGATCCGCGCGCCCTGGATGCCCTGGCGGCGGCCCTGGCGGAAACGGGTCGGAGGAAGGAAGCGGCACGCGTGGCCCGCGAGGCGCGCGCACTGGCGGGGGCCGCCGGTCAGGCGGACCTGGCGGCGGCGATCGATGCCCGGGGCGCGCTTTACGAGCGGGGCCTGCCTTACCGGGAGGATTAGAAGCCGGGCCTGTTGACTTGGATTGGCTTCTAGAACAGCGGGGCGGTCAGCGACTCGTCCAGGCTCCACTTGTAGGTGTAGATCGGCGTCTCGATCGGGACGGTGTACTTTACCCTGATGTCGATGCGCGACGAGCTTCGATTGACGACCACATCCTTGGAGCCGACGGGCAGCTGGAGCTCCTGCGCCTTGCGCAGGATGCTGCGTTTGACTTCCTCGTCGTCGTGACGCGGGAGGGCGGCGAACCGGGCCTGCTCCTCGATCGAGTCGCGGAACTCGTAGATGTTGATCAGGATGGGGACGATCTTCACGCCCAGGTAGATGAACATGGCCAGGACCAGGATCCCGACCAGGGTTCCGAGCTTTCCCTCGCCACGTTCGTCCCGCAGAAACACGGCGGCTGCGCCTCCTTTCGCGGCGTCGAGTCGTTCCACCTTGCAATATAGGAACGGGACGGCAGGGTTGCAAGGGGCGGATGACGGAATCGTTATCGGATCAGCTTCCCGCTGCGCTCCCAGCGGGTTCCGGTGAAGATGGCCCCGGCGCTGCTCAGCAGCCTGCCCGCCGCGGTCCGGGGTCGGCGGCCGGCGGCGCGGGCGCCTTCGGGATCGGCGCCGACGAAGGACCAGTAGACCAGGAGGCCCCGGCCGATGATGTGGTCGCGCGGCACCAGGCCCCATTCGCGGCTGTCGGAGCTGTCGTCCCGGTTGTCCCCCATGGCGAAGTAGTGTCCCGGGGGAATCGTCAGGGGCCCGAAATTGTCGAGCGTGGCCGTGTCCGGGCCGGGGAATCTGTGGTTGGCGTAGGGCTCGATGATCGGGACGTACCCTTCCTGCCCCGGTTTCTGAATGTACACGACACGGTCGACGATCTTGATCGTCTCGCCCGGCAGGCCGATCGCGCGCTTGACATAGTCCTGGCTCTCATCGTGTGGAAACCGGAACACGATGACGTCCCCCCGGCGCACGTCGGACACCGGCAGAAAGGCGCGCTCGAACGGATGCGCCTGGGAGGTCAGGACGAACTTGTTCACCAGGATGTAGTCACCGACCAGCAGGGTGTCCTCCATCGAGGGGGAAGGGATGGTGAACGGCTGGAACAGGAACGTCCGGACGAACAGGGCGAAGATGACGGCGACCAGCCCCGCCTGGGTGTATTCGAACATGAAGCGTCTGGGTCTCAGTGAAATCGTCATGGTCCGCCGCTGCCGCGCCCGCAGAGTATGGGACGATCCGCCGTCGGATTCCACCGGGAAACGCCCGCCAGGCGCCTAGTCGACCTTGAGGAGAGCGAGAAAGGCCTCCTGGGGGATGTCCACCCGCCCGACCTTCTTCATCCGCTTCTTGCCTTCCTTCTGCTTCTCGAGAAGCTTGCGCTTGCGCGTGATGTCGCCGCCGTAGCACTTGGCCAGGACGTTCTTGCGCATGGCTGCGACGTTCTCGCGGGCGACGATCCGGCTGCCGATAGCGGCCTGGATGGCCACCTCGAAGAGCTGCCGCGGGATGACCTCGCGCAGCTTCTGCGCCAGGGCGCGCCCCTTCTGGGCGGCGCGCTCGCGGTGCACGATGAGCGACAGGGCGTCGACGGGCTCGCCGTTCACCAGGATGTCGAGCTTGACCAGGTCCGACTCCCACCAAGCCGTGTGGTGGTAATCCAGGGACGCGTAGCCGCGCGACAGGGTCTTCAGCTTGTCGTAGAAGTCGAGCACCACCTCGTTGAACGGCAGCTCGTAGGTGATCAGAACGCGGCTGGTGGTGACGTACTTCAGCTCCTTCTGGATGCCGCGCTTCTCCTGGCACAGCGCCAGGATCCCTCCGACGTACTCGGGCGGCGTCAGGATCAGCGCCGTGATCACCGGCTCCTCCCAGCGGTCGATCTTCTGGGGCGGCGGGAGCTTCGCGGGATTGCTGATCTCCACGACCGCCGCGTCGGTAGTGGTGACGCGGTAACGCACCGAAGGCGCGGTCGTGATCAGGTCGAGCCCGAAGTGCCGTTCCAGCCGCTGCTGCACGATCTCCATGTGCAGGAGACCGAGGAAGCCGCAGCGGAAGCCGAACCCGAGCGCCTCGCTGGTCTCAGGCTCACAGGTGAACGACGAGTCGTTCAGCCGCAGCTTGTCGAGGGCGTCGCGCAGGTTGTCGTAGCTCGACTCGCCGATCGGAAAGAGCCCCGCGAACACCATGGGGCGCATCTCCTGGAAGCCGGGGAATGCCCTGGCCGCCGGGGTGCGCGCGTCGGTGACGGTGTCGCCGATCTTCACCTCGGCGGAATTGCGGATGTTGGCGATCAGGAAGCCGACTTCGCCGACCGACAGCGATTCGACCGGCACGAGCTTCGGGGTCAGGAGGCCGAGATCCTCCAGGTCGTAGTCCCGCCCCGTCGCCATCAGCCGGATGCGCATCTTGCGTCTCAAGGTCCCGTCGATGACGCGCACCAGGATGACGACCCCGCGGTAAGCGTCGAACCACGAATCGAAGACGAGCGCCTTGGGCGGACCCTCCGGATCGCCCTTCGGTGACGGCACCTCCCGGACCACCGCTTCGAGGATCTCCCGCACCCCCGTCCCCTCCTTGGCGGAGCACAGGATGGCGTTCTGCGCGGAGAGGCCGATGATGTTCTCGATCTGATCCTTCACCCGCATCGGCTCGGCCGATGGCAGATCGATCTTGTTGATCACCGGGAGGACCGTCAGGTGGTGGTCGACGGCCATGTAGGAGTTGGCGAGGGTCTGCGCCTCGACCCCCTGCGAGGCGTCCACCACCAGGACGGCGCCCTCGCAGGCCGACAGCGAGCGCGACACTTCGTAGGCGAAGTCGACATGCCCCGGTGTATCGATCAGGTTCAGGCGATAAGCGTTCCCGTCGTCCGCCCGATATTCCAGGGCCACGGCGTGCGCCTTGATCGTGATGCCGCGCTCGCGCTCCAGGTCCATGCCGTCCAGCACCTGGTCGGACATCTCCCTCTTGGAGAGCGCCCCGGTCAGCTCGAGGATCCGATCGGACAGGGTCGTCTTGCCGTGGTCGATGTGGGCGATGATGCAGAAGTTCCGGATCAGCCGGGGGTCCATGGGTCCGCGATCAGAAGTCGAGGCCGGGATCGGCATTCAGTGACAGGTCGGCGATCTCGCCGCGCAGCAGCTGACGCCTCCCGACCTCGGCGATCATGGCGGCGTTGTCCGAGGCGAGCGCCGGGCTGACGGCGAAGCTCCCCATCCCGGCCTTGCCCGCCTCCTCGGCGACGCGCGCGCGCAAAAGCGAGTTGCAGGCAACGCCCCCGGAGAGGCAGATGGCGCGCGCTCTCTCCCGGTGAGCGAGGGTCATCACCCGACTCACCATGAACTCCACGACGGCGGACTGGAACGAGGCCAGCAGATCGCGGGTCTCCTGGTCCGGCTCTCCGGCGGGAAAACGCCGGTCGAGACCCCGCGCCTTCGCGTGGCGAAGCACGGCCGTCTTGAAGCCGCTGAACGACAGGTCGAGGCTGCCGTCGCTCATCTTCGGCGGCGACAGCGGCACCGACCCGGGGTCTCCCGTCTTCGCCAGCCGATCGACCACGGGCCCGCCCGGGTAGCCGAGGCCGACCAGCTTGGCGACCTTGTCGAACGCTTCCCCCGAAGCGTCGTCGCGGGTGCGCGCCAGCCTGACGACGTGATTCTCGTCGGACGAGACGTAGAGCGACGTGTGGCCGCCCGAGGCGATGAGGCTGACGGCGGGAAACGGGGCGCCCGGATGCTCCAGCCACACCGAGCGCAGATGTCCCTCGAGGTGATTGACCGCCAGGAGCGGGATGCGCCGCACGTAGGCGATCGCCTTGGCCGCCTGCAGGCCGACCAGAAGCGATCCGACCAGGCCGGGACCTCGTGTCACGGCGACGGCGTCGAGATCGCCGAGCGAGACCCGGGCGCGCTCGAGCGCGAGATCGAGGACCGCGTCGATCCGCTCGAGGTGATGGCGGGACGCCAGCTCCGGCACGACGCCGCCGTACTCCCGGTGGATGTCCGCCTGAGAGGCGATGACGTTCGAGAGAATGCCCCGACCGCGCAGGACGGCGGCGGCCGTCTCGTCGCAGGACGTCTCGATCCCCAGGATCAGCGGGTTTTCGGCGGGCCTCATGTCCCGGTTGTTCATCGAAGCGGCAGGGCGATCTCCCGGCGTCACCGCCCCGCCGGACGGGGGGATCGCGGTGCGTTGCCCGCGCCGGGGCCGCAAAGCGCAACGAGACCCGCTTCGAAGGGCGGCCGCACGACACCGCGCTCCGTCACGATCGCTGCGATCAGCCTGTGCGGCGTGACGTCGAAAGCAGGATGGATCACCGGCACCCCTTCCGGCACGACGCGCCGGCCGCCGATATGCGCGACCTCCAGGGGGCTGCGCTCTTCGATCGGGATCTCGGCCCCCGTCACGGCGGCGAGGTCGATGGTGGAGGTCGGGGCGGCGACGTAGAACGGCACGCCGTGCGCCTGCGCCAGGACCGCCACCTGGTAGGTGCCGATCTTGTTGGCCGTATCGCCGTTCCTGGCGATGCGGTCGGCGCCGACCAGGCAGACGTCGATTTTCCTGCGCTGGAACAGGTGGCCGGCCATCTCATCGGTCACGACAGTGACGGGAATCCCATCCCGGTGCAGCTCCCAGGCCGTCAGACGTGATCCCTGGAGGAAAGGCCGCGTCTCGTCCGCATACACCGCCACCCTCTTTCCGGACTCGACCGCCGCCCGCACGACACCCAGCGCGGTGCCGTACCCGGCCGTGGCCAGCGCCCCGGCGTTGCAGTGCGTGAGGACGCGGCAGTCGTCCGGGAGGAGCTCTGCGCCGTGACGGCCCATGGCGCGGTTCGCCTCGATGTCCTCGTGCCGCACCAGGAGCGCCTCCTCCTTCAGGGCCGAGGCCAGGCGCGGGAACGGATCGGAGACGTGCTCCTCGAATCGCCGCCGCATCCTCTCCACGGCCCAGGAGAGGTTCACGGCCGTCGGCCGGGTCGAGGTCAGAAGGCGCGCCAGGGACTCGAAGCGGGGGCGGCGCGTCCCGGGAGAGTCGTCGTCAGCGCTCCGGAACCCCAGGGCGATCCCCATCGCCGCCGCGACGCCGATCGCCGGCGCGCCGCGGATCGCCATGTCGCGGATCGCCTCCGCCACCTCCTCGGCGGAGCGCAGCGTCAGATAGATCTCCTGCTCCGGGAGGCGGCGCTGGTCAAGCAGGATCACTCCCTCGTCCGTCCACTCGATCGTGCTGAACATAGAAAGGCCATGTTACTGGAAAGGGCCCGCGGGGTGCAATGAACGGGCCGCGGCCTGCTTATTCGGCCCACCTCATGGATGGCGCGCCACAACAGGCATGAAGACGCATTCCGGCTCCGCGAGGGGCCGGGACGAATCGAGCGCGCCTTGCAGAAACTCGTTGACAGGACAGCAACTTGAACGTATGTCAACGCGAAAAGGTGCAGGTCTGAGCGACCGTGCGATGACGCCCGAACGCAGCCCCTCGCGCCCTGCCTGGGACGAGGGGGGTCGTGTCTTTTCCTGGAGGGTCTGATGCGCAGGCTCGTTGGCCCTGGAACCCTGTCGCTCGCAGCCTACGCCGCCTTCGTCCTGGCGGCCGCATTCATCTTCGGGGTTGAGGCGAATCTCGCCGGACGCGATCCCGGCTCGTCCGCAGGCGGGCCGGGGCAGAAGCAGAAGGGGATGAGTTTCGATGAACGCTTCGGAACATCGAGCTCGTACGACTTCTGGCAGCGGACGACCCTGCCGCACGCGCAGGAGCGGATCCCGGGTCTGTCGCCCTTCGGCGACGCCTTCAAGTCGATGGAGATGCCCGGGAACCGTCGCGGCCTGGTCCAGACCCCGCTCGGCTTCGTCGATCTCAAGGATGCGCGCTGGCTCGAAAAGCTGCCACGGGGCCTGACGCGCGCCGCGACACGCGTGCACCCGGGGCGCGGCGGACTGGCGCCAGGCGCCAACATCGTGCAGATCACCGAGCAGTCCCTGCGGGACCTCGGCATGGACGGCGTGCAGCGCGAGCTGGCCCGCTCGGGCCGGGTCGTCGCCGCGCTTCCGGAGCGCGCCTTCCTCATCCGCACACGCAACGCCGAGGATCTCGACCGTCTGGACGCCCAGCCCTATGTCGAAGCGTCGACACCGTATCACGCCGCCTTCAAGATCGACCGCATGCTGGGCCGAACGCCATTGATCCAGGCGAGCCGGGCGCGCAGCACGACGCTCGAGCTGATGGTGGCCGCCTGGCCGGGCGCCGACCGCCACGAGATCGCCCGGCTGCGCGGCGACGTGGAGAAGCTCCTGGGGGCGCCCGCGGTCAGCGATTTCTCCGACGACGGCACGGTCCTGCGCATCGAGGCCGATGCGCGAAAGGTGGCCACGATCGCCTCGCTCGATTCCGTCGGGGCGGTCGAGGAGGTGCCGGAGCTGATGCTGGAGAACGCGGAGGCGAGCAGCCTCACGATGGTGGGCAGCGTGGAGGACACCCTGGGCGCCAAGCCGTACCACGACATCGGGGTGGACGGGGGGGGAATCGGCGCGCTCCTCTGCACGAACAACCCGACCGCGACCTGCACCACCGACGCTCAATGCGCACCGGGCCTCTGCCGGCTGCAACGACTGAACAACGGAACAGCACCGGTTCCGCCGCAGATCGTCGCGGTCACCGACAACGGGCTGAGCGTCGATTCGGCGCAGTTCTCCCAGACGGCCACCCAGACGACCGACCTCTCGCACCCCGTGGGCCCGGCCCACCGCAAGGTGCACGTCATCCAGTCGGTTACCGACAGCGGCGATACGTGTGACGGCGTCCTGTTCGGCAGCGGCACGCACGGCAACGTGGTGGCGGGCGCCATCGCCGGCTGGCCTTCCGGTGTCGGTGTGTTCGCCAGCAAATCGATCCTGAATGGCCGTCCCCTCATGACCGGCATCAACCTGGACGGTGTGGCGCGCGGCGCGCGCATCCTGATGCAGGACGCCGCCCTGCCCTCGGCCTGCCTGACGAACGAGCTCATCGAGCGGGGCGGCAACATCTCAGCCGGAAATCTGGCGACGCGCCTGCGCCTGGCGCGCGACGGCGGCGACAACGTCCACCTGCACGTGATGCCGTTCGGCTTCCCCAACTTCGACAACATCCTGTTCAATCCGAAGAACGGCACCTACGGTATCTACGAGAACCTGATCGACACGTTCCTGGTGAACAACCGCGACTACATGCTGTTCGTGCCGGTCGGCAACCAGGGGGCGGCGCCTTCCACGGTCGGGCACCGCATCTACCCGGATCTGTTCGACGGCACGCCCGGAGACAACGACCCCAACGTTCCCGTGAAACTCGAGATCACGCCGCCGGCGACCGCCAAGGATATCGTGTCGGTCGGCAGCCACCGCTACGACATGCAGACCTTCGCCGGGACCCGGAACCTGGAGGAGGAGGGGTCGGCCTGGTCCTCGCGCGGCCCCGCCACGGAAATCTCGTTGCGGACGGCGCCGATCGTCATGGCGTCCGGCGAGGACTTCAGCGGCCTGTTCAACGCTCCCGGGACCGTCGGCGTGGCGGTTTTCCGCAGCCGGGACAACGACAATTTCGACCCGGTCGAATCGCAGCTCGACGAGGACAATGCGGGAACGTCGTTCGCCTCCGCGTACGCGACCGGCGCCGGGGCGATCGTCCGCGACTACTTCGCCCAGGGCTTCTACCCGACGGGCAACCGCGCGTCGGCGGACCGCATGCCGAACCTCTCGGGAGCCCTGGTCAAGGCGGCGCTGGTCGCGAGCGCCAACTTCCTGGAGGGGATCGGCGTGTCCGACTATCCGACCACCAACGACAAGCTGGTCGGTCAGTCACGCTCGCTCAACATCGGCATGGTGTCCGGCTTCCAGGTCGGGATCATCGGCAACAACGAGCAGGGATACGGGCGCATCCAGCTCTCGAACGTCCTGCCGATCTCGAACTGGCCGCCGTCGGTGGTGATCGGTCTGCCGAACACGCCCGAGTATCCCGCGTCCGGTCTCCTGATCTTCGACGACATGGGGACCGGCGAGCCGCCGATCAACAACTCGAGCAATACCAACGCCACGCACACGTTCGTCGTCAACGGGCCGACCACGACCACCCTGCCGGGTGGCGGCCGCGCCGTGGCGATCGGAACACTCCGCGTGGCGCTGGCCTGGCCCGACCCGCCGGACGTGGCGGGAGGGGCCGGAACGCTGGTCAACGATCTCGACCTCGAGCTCGAGTCGCCCGGACCCGACAACTGCCTGTTCCCCGGTGACGTCGTTCCCGGGGGCGCGCCCTGCGGGCCGAACAGCGCCAGCGACAATGTCCTCTACGACGGGAACGTCTATCAGACCGGTGGGGGGCCGCGCGTCGGCCAGTGGTCGCTTGGCCGGAGCGCCCTCAATCCTGATCCGGGCGACACGCGCAATCCGGTGGAGGCGATTCATCTGGCGGCCGTGCGCGTGAACAACCAGGGCCAGCCGGCGGAATCGCAGATCCCGATCGGCACCTGGAAGGTACGCGTGAAGCGCGGCGCCGGCGGCGCCACCGCGGGACAGATCACGGCGATCAATGGGGCGAGCGAGGACGCCAATGGGAATTTCCGTCTGGACCCGGGCGAGGACGGCTCGGCCGGCGAGCCGGCGGACGGCCTTTTGGACGCGGGAGGTCAGCCTTACGCCCTGATCATCTCCGGGCCGGTCCTCGGCAGCGGAACGCAGACCTGGGGCGGCTCGTCCCACACCTTCCCGCCCTCGGAGGTCGATCTCGACAAGGGGTCGTACGGCTGTTCTGACGACGTCGAGGTCCAGGTGTTCGATCCCGACGGGACGATCGGAAGCGTGGTCGCGGCGACGACCCTGACGGTGCAGGACGACGCGGGAAATGTCCTGGACACCGAGCGCGGGTTCGCCTACACCGAGACCCCGCCCGGAAGTCACAGCTTCCATTCCCTGAAGGTCCCGGTGCGGCTGGCCGCGCCGAATCCGATCGCGAACAACGGGATCCTGGAGGGCGACACCGGACAGTTCATCGTGATCGACTATGCCGACACGCCGGTCAACGGTCAGGCGCGGGCCATCATGCGTTGCGACCCGGAGCTGACCACGGTCCCGCTTTCGATCCGCGACCAGACCGACGGACCGATCCTGATTTCGGGCGGCTGCGATCGCGACCAGTTCCCGGATGCGGATGAGATCCTGGGATACACCATCGCGCTGGTGAACTCCAACCGCCGCGACGACTACTCGGAGGTGACGGCCACCCTGACGCCCTCCGGCCCGGGGGCGGCGGCCGTCAGGGTCCTCGATTCGCCGAAGGGGATCGGCCGGTTGCCCGGAGGGCAGACCACGGCGATCAGCTTCTCGCTGAAGATCGACGGCGCGATCCTGAACCCCCTGCCGATCGCCAGCCGCCAGGTGACGCTGACACTGGCCCTGGATTCGAGCAACCGCTCGAAGTTCATCGGGCGGCAGACCTTCTCTTTCACGCAGCCCATGAACGCCGACAACGAAGTGCTGCACTACTCGACCGATTTCCCGAACGGCGGGCGCGAGGTGCGCGACCTGAACAGGAACCTCCAGATCGACGCCTCGGATGTGATCGATCCGTTCACGGGGATCCAGATCCCGGACGAGGATGTGACCTTCTCCAGCATGTTCATCCTCGGAGCCGACAATCCATCCACGCCGACCGTAGCGCCCGAGCTGATCAGCAACACGCTCGGCGAGGACCTGAACAACAACGGCTCCCTGGATGGGAACGAAGTCGACGTCATACCGAACGACCGTACGCTCGACAGGGGCATCCTCTTCACCACGACCGGCCCGGACACACGCGACAAGGTCCCGTTCAGCTTCGATCTGAACGACGGCGGGTTCTTCCCGATCCGCCACACGCTCAGCGTCCCCACCGGGGTGCCGGCCGGAACGATCTGGGAGTACCAGCGGGACGGTCTGTGCGGCTTCCAGTCGGCGATCCTGGACCCCAATACGGCGCCCCGGTTCCAGAACCTCGGCGCGGGCATCTGGCATACCGGGGACGGCGACCCCACCACGCCGAATGCCACCGCCACGGCCTGCGACAACTACGCCATGCCGAGCGACGGTTTTACTGAAGCGAAGGCGGAGCGGATCCTGGACATTCTGGAGTCACCGATCATCGCCCAGGTGCACCAGCTGCCGGACGCGCGCGGATTCCCGTACACGGTCGAGTTCCAGCGCCTGGCGATGAACGTCAACATCCAGACCTTCGACCCATACGCCGGCGGGTTCATCAACTTCGACACCAATCTCGAGAGCGACGATCGGAACTGCCTGCTCTGCCAGTCGGTGTTCTCCCAGCGCTTCGGGGGCGTCTACTACAACGTGGCTCACTGGTATACCTACAACTACGGCATCGATCCGGCGGGCTTGGACGTTGACAAGCAGCGCACCTTCGGCCCGCTGGTCGATCAGAACGGATCGGTGGCGATCAGCGGCACGGTGACGGGTGACGAGGTGGGCTTCTCCGGATTCACGGCGAACAACAATCCGAACAGCTCCAGCCCGATCCCGGCGGCCCCGCCCGATTTCCTGCCGTACCCGCGCCCGACCGACCCGCTGCCGGTGTCGCCGAAGGACAACCATCCGGTCGATCGCAGGCCGGCGGGACCGACCCGCAACTTTGATTTTTCGATGATCAATTTCCTCGAGGGATTCGTGTTCTTCGAGACCGGTCCCGGGCCGTTCGAGCAAGGCGGCTTCTTCAACTCCGGCACGACGGGCACCCGCTGGCAGTTCGAGGTCGGGTTCTTCGTCATCGAAAGCGGCGCGCTCTCGACCGATTACGGGCTGGCGATCGATGACCCCGTTCTGGAGTGGGACGAGGTGCACCCGGTCGACGAAAGCCAGTTCACGCCGCCCCACACACCCGCGTGCCAGCGCCTCGGGCAGCCCGGCCAGGCGGCGGGACAGCAGTGCGCGACGATCGTCGCCGACCGCACCACGCTGTACCAGTGCGACGAGGCGATCGAGGTGACGGTCAACGATCCCAAGAGGATCGGCGCCAACCAGGTGACCGTCCAGGCCGCGTCCGACAGCGATTCGACCCAGATCAATACGGGCGTCCACAGGGTCAATGTGCCGATCAAGAACTTCCCCCTCCTTGCGGTCTCGCCGGGGATCTTCCGCGGCACGATCACCCTGACCTCCCAGTTCAACAACCCGGGCACCCTGTTCGTGACCCCGGCGGGGGATTCGACCGTGACGGTGTATTACATCGACCCGCTGTGCGACGCCGACGCCGACGGCCAGGCCGGGGAGAGCGGCTTTGACAATCTGGATGGCGACGGCCTCCCCGGGCCGCCCCTCGGCAACGACAAGTGCCCGCAGATTTACGACCCCGCGCAGCCGGACCTGGACAACGATGGCAAGGGCGACTTGTGCGATAACTGCCCGAGCGTGGCCAATCCGGCCCAGGATGATAGCGACGGTGATGGCGTCGGCGACGCCTGCGACCAGGACGACGTCGATTCCGACGGAGTCTCCAACGAGCTCGACGATTGTCCCGACCTCTACAACCCCGACCAGGCCGGCACCTGTTCCTACTCTCCGCCGGGTCCCCGCGGACCGTGCCAGACGAACGCCAACTGCACGGCCGGGACCGCCGGCATCTGCGACAAGAGCCGCGGTCACGGCTTCCTCTGCTCCAGCCCGACCCAGAACCTGGACGGCGACGGACTCGTGGACGTGGCCGACAACTGCGTCCTGGCGCCGAACACCCCGCAGACCAACATGGATAATGACGCCCTCGGCGACGCCTGCGACGCCGACTGCGCGGGCGTCACCCAGGTCCGGATCTGCAGCAACGCGCCACTGACCGCCTGCACCAGCAGCGCCAACTGCCCGGGCGGCGTCTGCCAGACGGCCGTGCGCCACACCGGCGCCTGCTCGGCCGTGGAGGACGACGCGGACGCCGACGGCGTGCCCGACGCCATCGACAACTGCCCGGACGTCTTCAACCCGGCGGTCCTCGCCGGCACCAACCATCAGAAGGATTCCGACTCCGACGGGTTGGGCGACGAGTGCGATCCGGTCGGCTCGTGGGACGACGACAACAGCGGTACGCCGGACGACATTCTGTCCTTCACGCTGGCGGTCGCGTGCCGGGCCCTGCCGCTGGCGCGCCTGGTCGTGAGGGGCGTCCAGGCGGGGGACGTGGACGGCGACCATGACACCTTCCCGGACAGCGGCGAGAAGGCGCGCATCTATATCACGGTGCAGAACGCCGGCAACTTCGATTTGACGAACGTCAGCCTCAATCTGAACAGCGTCGACCCGGACATCGCCTGCATCACCAAGCCGACGATCTTCCTGCCGCTCTTCCGGGCCGGTGAGACACGCATTCTCGGAACCTACGGCCCGGACAGGATCGCCGGCACGGGGGACGACACGGGGGACTACTTCGAAGTGGTGACGAAGCCGACCATGCAGAGCGTGTCCGGCTCGAATCCCGCCTTTCTCGACATGGTGCTGACGCTGACCTCCTCCGAGGTCCTCGGAACAGTCAGTCAGGTGCCGGTCCGCGTCATGGCCGACGTCGACGTGCCGCCGGGGGTGGTCCAGGTGAAGATCGCCGGCGAGGACGGCAGATTCGGAACACCGGACGACGGTATCCTGGTCGAGAGCTTCGACCTCGACCGGGATGGCAGCGGCGCCATCGAGATCGACAGCCGGTGCACCTCGTTTGGGCCCGGGTGCGCGGACCCCACGAGCGGGATCCACAACGACACCATCGGCGTCACGGTCAGGACCACACCGGGCGGCATCGGCGGGCTCGCCGGCATCGGCTGCGGCGGGTTCAACGTTCCGCCTGCCGATCTGGGATGCTTCATCGACCCGGACAACGACATGGACTGGCACATCCACTGCCCGGCCGCCGGGCCCGACGCCTGCCCGAATAACACGGGGCACGTCACTCCGGCGGACGGCGCTCTGGCCCACAGCGGGACCAACTCGCTGCACTGGGGCTATCACTTCGACCCCGACAGCCGACTGAACGGCGATACGACGAAATTCCGGCAGCTCGCCGCGTTCACGACCAACCCGATCAACCTTGCTCTGATCACCGACCCCGGCGACCTGGAGCTGAGTTTCTTCCACATCGCCAGCATGATCAGCAACGATTCGGGCGTCAACACCGTGCCGGGGACGGCCTTCGACTACGGGGACGTGCAGATCCAGATCGACCAGGATCCCAGCCCGACCGGCGACACCTGGGGCGACTGGGACAAGCTGGCGCCCTTCAATAACGTCTACGACCACATCCCGCAGGTCTGGAGCGACTTCGGAACCACGCTCACCTATTGCCAGCTGACGCCGACCGATACCGGTTCGGCCCCGCCGGCCCCTCGCGGCGTGCACGAGACGATGTGCTGGCCCCTGGGCGTCTGGTCGAATTGCGGCTGGCAGTGGGATCAGACGACGACCAAGGAGTGCCCGGGCCCCGGCCAGACAGGGCTCACCGGCACGGGGAACTGGATCCAGTCGGAGTTCGATCTGTCCCCCTACCTGGGACAGAGGGTGAAGATCCGCTGGATCGCCCAGTCGTGGGAGTTCAACCCCACGGCGTCGTCGTACGAGGAGACGGGAACCTGGGACAACCAGCTCGACGACGACGGCTGGTGGGTGGACGATATCCGGCTGACCGGCGCCATCGTCAACCAGATAGCCCCCGTGGTGGACAACAGGACACCCGGGTCCGGCGCCTGCCCGGCGACCTGCAACCCGGGCGTCGGCGATCACGGCACCACGGCGTCGTTCGTCATCCATGAAGCCAACGGCGACGGCATCTACGAGCGTGGGGAGAAGCTGACGCTGGACGCCTCCGCCTCTTCGCTGCCGGGAGGCTGCGTGAGCGGCGTGGCGCAGTACCGTTTCGTGCGGGACGGGAAGATCGTGCAGGATTGGACGACCGGCAATTCCTTCGTCGACGCGCCGCTCGTGGACGTGAACTACCAGCTGTTCGTGCGCTGCAGCGCCGACTTCCAGTGCACGGGCACCACGGGCGCCTCACGCCCGGCCCAGGTCTACTCGGGCGACGGGGCGGACCTGTCGATCACGCTCACGCACCTCACGGGCGGCAACGCTTCGATCAACTGGTTGGCGCGGCCCCAGGTCTCATCGGTGAACGGCTACGACCTCTTCCGCGGCCTCCTGACCGGGCTCAACTCGGATCCTTCTTTCACGACGCTCGCCTGCCTCGTCTCCAACATCCCCCAACAGACGATCGGCAGCAACGTGTCCAGGCAGGATCCGGGACTGCCGCCCATCCGGAATGTCTACTACTACCTCGTGGGGCACAGCGCCAACGCCCCGGGTGCGAAAGACGCTCTGGGCAAGAAGACCGACGGCACGATTCGAGTGTCGCCCGTGAGCTGCCCCTAGGCGTCTGTCCGGGTCCTCGGGCAGGCGCTTCCGCATCTGTGGTAGCTTTTCCGGGTGAGCCACCGCAAAGACCGCACCCTGGCGAAGCTCCTGGAGGAGTGGACCGAAGGCCCTCTGCGCGAATCACTCTCCCGCCTGCCGGAGCGCCAGCCGCGGTTCGAGACTGACAGCGGTCTTGTGATCGAGCGTCTGTACACGCCGCTCGACGTCGAGGCGGTCGCCTACACCAACGACCTCGGCTTCCCGGGCGCCTACCCGTTCACGCGCGGCGTGCAGCCGACCATGTACCGCAGCCGCTTCTGGACCATGCGGCAATACGCCGGATTCGGCAACGCCCGTGAGACCAACCGCCGGCTGCGCTATCTGCTCGGGCAGGGGCAGACGGGGCTCTCGGTCGCCTTCGACCTGCCGACCCAGATGGGGTACGACTCCGACCACCCGATGGCGCAGGGGGAGGTGGGACGCGTCGGAGTCGCCATCGATACGATCGAGGACATGCAGGAGCTCCTGGCGGACCTGCCACTCGATCGCGTTTCGACTTCCATGACCATCAATGCCACGGCGCCAATCCTCCTGGCGCTGTACGTGGCGGTGGCGCGGGTGCGCGGCGTGCCCCTCGACAGGCTGTCCGGGACGGTGCAAAACGACGTTCTGAAGGAATACATCGCGCGCGGCACCTACATCTTTCCGCCCGCGGCGTCGCTTCGCATCGCAACCGACGTCTTCGCCTACTGCCGTGAGAACCTGCCGCGCTGGAACGCCATCAGCATCAGCGGATACCACATTCGCGAGGCGGGATCGACCGCGGTGCAGGAAATCGCCTTCGCCTTCGCCAACGGGATCGCGTATCTCGAGGCGGCGCGCTCCGCCTCCCTCCCCGTGGAGGAGATCGCCGGGCAGATCTCGTTTTTCTTCAACGCGCACAACAACATCCTGGAAGAGATCGCCAAGTTCCGGGCGGCGCGCCGCGTCTGGGCGCGGATCATGAAGCAGCGTTTCAAGGTCAAGGACGAGGGGGCGATGCAGATGCGCTTTCACGCCCAGACGGCCGGCTCGACCCTGACGGCGCAGCAGCCGGAGAACAACGTCGCCCGCGTCGCGCTGCAGGCGCTGGCGGCCGTCCTGGGCGGGGCGCAGAGCCTGCACACCAACGGCATGGACGAGGCCCTGGGACTCCCGACCGAGAGGGCGGCCACGGTCGGCCTGCGCACCCAACAGATTCTGGCGCACGAGAGCGGTGTGGGCGACACGGTGGATCCGCTGGGCGGCTCGTACTTCCTCGAGGCGCTGACGTCGTCCATCGAGGAGCGCGTGCGGGCCTATCTCATCCGGATCGACGAGCTCGGCGGAACGATCCGGGGGATCGAGTCCGGCTTCCAGCAGAAGGAGATCCAGGAGGCGGCCTTCCGGCACCAGCGCCAGGTCGACGAGGGGTCCCGCATCATCGTGGGGGTGAACCGCTTCAGGAACGAGGACGCGGAGAGGCGCGGGCCTTCGATTCCGATCCAGCAGTTGGATCCGAGGGTCGAGGAGGAGCAGAGGGCGCGCCTTCTCGCCTTCAAGCAGCGCCGCGCTCCGGACGCCGTCGAAAGCGCCCTCGCGTCCGTCGAGGGCGCGGCGCGATCCGGCTCCAACCTCCTGCCGCACATCGTCCGGGCGGTCGAGGCGCGCGCCACCCTGGGCGAGATCTCCGACCGTCTGCGCGCCGTGTTCGGGTCCTACCGGCCCGCCGCGGTGGTCTGAGGTGCCACGCATCCTCGAAGTCACCGATCTCTCGACCCACTTCACCACCCCCGAGGGGGAGGTCCGCGCCGTCGATCGGGTCTCGTTCCACGTGGACGAGGGCCAAACACTCGGTCTGGTCGGGGAGTCGGGGTGCGGCAAGAGCGTTCTCGCCCTGTCGCTTCTGCGTCTCGTCCCGCCGCCGGGGCGCATCGTCTCCGGCCGGATCGTCTACAAGGGGGGCGACCTCATGGCCCTTCCCGAGCGCGGGATCCGCCGTGTCCGCGGCCGCGAGATCGCGCTCATCTTCCAGGAGCCATCGACCGCGCTCAACCCGGTGTTCACGGTGGGCTACCAGATTGCGGAGGGGCTCATCGTCCACAAGATGATGAAGAAGAAGGAGGCGCTGCGAGAGGCGGCGCGCCTCATGGAAGTGGTGCGCATCCCGGATCCCGGGCGGCGCGTCAGGGATTACCCGCACCAGATGTCGGGGGGAATGCGGCAGCGCGTCATGATCGCCATGGCGCTGGCCTGCCGGCCTTCCCTGCTGGTCGCCGACGAGCCGACGACCGCGCTGGACGTGACCATCCAGGCGGAGATCCTCGACCTCCTGCGAAATCTCAAGCGGGATTTCCGCCTGTCTCTCATCCTGATCAGCCACAATCTGGGGGTGATCGCCGAGACGGCGGACCGGATCGCCGTCATGTACGCCGGCCGGATCGTCGAGGAGGCGGGAACGAACGACCTGTTCGCGAGGCCGAAGCACCCGTACACGGCCGGTCTAATCCGCTCGATCCCGCGACTCGGCGACGCCGGTCCGGAAGGCGGGGACAGGAAGAAACGTCTGGCCGCCATCGAGGGAACCGTGCCGGACCTCCTGCGGCTGCCCCCCGGCTGCGCCTTCCAGCCTCGCTGCCCCGACGTGATGCGGGAGTGCCGTGAGCACGTGCCCGGTCTGCGACCGCTCGGCGATTCGAGCGACACGGTCGCCTGCTTCAAGCACCACGACCCGGAGGGGAGACCACGGTGAGCGCCACCGGGGCCGGACGGCCGCTCCTGGAGGTCACGGACCTCAAGAAGTACTTCCCGATCCGGCGGGGCGTCTTCTCCCGGATTTCCGGATGGGTGAGGGCCGTCGACGGTGTGTCGCTCCGGATCGCGCCGGGGGAGACCCTGGCGCTGGTGGGGGAGTCGGGAAGCGGCAAGACGACGACCGGGCGCTGCATCCTGCGCCTTCTGGAACCGACGTCCGGGAGGGTGGTGTTCGACGGCACGGATCTCCTCTCGCTTCCGGCCCGCGCCATGAGGCGCATGCGCCGGCAGATCCAGGTGGTCTTCCAGGATCCGTACGGCTCGCTCAACCCGCGCATGCGGGTCGGTACCATCGTGCGCGAGCCATTCGACATCCACAGGATCGGCGCCAACCGACGGGAGCGCGACGAGATGGTCGCGGCCCTTCTGCGGCGCGTCGGGCTCGACCCGGGGATGAGGGACCGCTACCCGCACGAATTTTCGGGCGGCCAGAGGCAGCGGATCGGTGTGGCGCGCGCGCTGGCGCTCAGACCCCGCCTGATCGTCGCCGACGAGCCGGTGTCCTCGCTGGACGTCTCGGTGCAGGCACAGGTGATCAACCTGTTCATCGACCTTCAGGAGGAGTTCCGCATCGCCTACCTGTTCATCGCGCACGATCTGGCGGTGGTCGAGCGGATCGCCGACCGGGTGGCGGTCATGTATCTCGGACAGATCGTCGAGGTGGCGGCGCGCGGGGAGATATTCAGGAACCCGCTTCACCCTTATACTAGGGCGCTCCTGCAGGCGATCCCGATCCCCGATCCGGCGCGGGCCAGGGAGCGGCAAGTGCTGCGAGGCGACCCTCCGTCGCCGGCGCAGCCGCCGCCCGGCTGCCGGTTCCACACGCGCTGTCCGAGCGCGGTGGAGGCGTGCCCGCGGATCGAGCCGCCCCTTTTGGAGGTGACCCCCGGCCACTGGGTGGCCTGTCATCTCCATCCGGGGCCCGAGGTCGGCCGGTAGCGCCGGTGGGACAGGGGGAGTCGCCCTGCCGCCTCAAGGCGGCCCGGGTGAAACTTCCCGGCGAGATTGAGCGTATAGACGTTCAAGCAGCGGGACGAGGACGGGCATTCGTGCTGGGGGAAGAAGTCCGTTCCTTCCCCCGTTTCGTACGCAGCAACGGACACCGAGGTGATCTGATGACACGACGTGTGGCGCGCCCGAGCTCGGCCCTTCTCATGATCCTGACGCTCCTCCCGTCGGTGGCCGCGCCGGGACCCCTGGCGCAGGAGAAGCCGGCTCCGCCGCCGGAGGGAAGCCCGGGCAGGACGGCGGAGCAGCCGTCGGCCACGCCGCCCTACGTCCTGTCGCTCCAGGACACCCTCAAGGCGGCGCTGGAAGGCAATCTTGACATCGTGGTTCGCAGTTTCGACCCACGACGCAGTGAAGAGCTGGTGACGGCCAGTCAGGCGCCGTTCGACCCGCAGATGACCGGTTCCGCCACGAGCAGCCTGGATGAGGAAACCTTCCACCGAGCCATCGACAAGCCCCCCACCAACCCACTCACGGATTTCGCCTTTCCCTCCTCCAACAAGCAGCACACCTATACCGCCGGATTCCAGGATCCCCTGAAGATCGGCGGCACATACAACATCGACATATCCGCGATCGATGCGATCTTCGCCGGATCGCAGTTCGACTTCCCCACCTTCAGTACTTTCCCCACTCTCTCGCAGGGGTATCAGGCTTCCTGGAAAGTGAGCTACACCCAGTCGCTGCTGCGAAACCTGGGGCCGAAGGCGAACGGCTGGCTGATCCTGGTGGCGAAGAACAACCTCGGGATCAGCGAGTCGCAGTTCCGACAGACCGTGATCGACACGTTGGCCTCGGCGGAAAAGGCCTACTGGGACCTCAACTTCGCGCTGATGGATCTCAAGACCAAGCGGAGCTCCTTGCAGCTGGCCACGGACTTCATGGAGCAGAACCGCATCAAGGTCCGGGTCGGGACCCTTGCGCCCATCGAGATCACCCAGGCGGAGGCCGGTGTCGCCGACCGCGAAGAAGCGGTGATCATCGCAGAGAGCGCCGTGAAAACCGCCGAGGACGCCCTGCGCCAGGTCATGAACGTGCCGCGCGACTCTCCCATCTGGTCGCAGTCGATCACCCCTTCGGACCCGCCGCCCCTTAACGAGGTCGTCGTCAATGCCGAGGAGGCGGGCGCGACGGCGGAGACGAGCCGTCCCGACCTCGAACAGGCGCGCCTCAACGTCTCGAGCAAGGAGACCGAGCTGGTGTACCGGAGGAACCAGAGACGATGGGCCCTGGATTTCAACGGTTTCATCGGTCACGGTGGTGTCAGCGGCCTCCTTAGCGACACGGGCTACCCGGGAGCGATCAATAACCTGAGGTCCGATTTCCAGACCGACTGGAGCGCCTCTCTGAGCCTCGGCGTTCCGATCGGCAACCGGCAGGCCGTCGCCGCGTTCACCCGGGTGGAATACGAGGTCAGTCAGGCACGCTACGATCTAGAGCGTCTGACTCTGGCAGCGCGCATCGAGGTGCGCAGCGCCGTGCGTCAGGTCGAAACGAACCTGAAGCGCGTGCGCGCGGCGCAAGTCAATGTCCGCCTGCAGCGCGAGAAACTCTCGGCCGAGCAGAAGAAGTTCGAGAACGGCATGAGCACCTCGTTCCAGGTGTTGTCGTTCCAGAACGATCTCGCTTCGGCGGAGTCGCGTGAGAATCAGGCCATCGTCGATTACAACAAGTCCCTGGCCGAGCTTGAGAGGGTCAAGGGCACTCTCCTGCGGACGAAGAACATGGTCATGCCGTCAACGCCCGGACCGGGTGGCGCGGGCCGGACGGGATCGCCTTCCCTGAGCGCCCTCTGGAAGGGAGCGACGGAATCCGTGGAAGGCGGTGGAGCGCGGCGGAGCGCGGGAGAGTCGGGTCCGGCCAACGTTCGCATGCCGGCGTCCTTCGCCTTCGACGGCAAAAGGATCGTGCCGGGGAGGGAATCCGACACCGGATCGGCCGGCGGACGATGACCGCCGGACGGCCGGCGCTTCCGGCCGTCGCGCTCGCCCTGGCCCTCGTGGGCTCGGCGTGTCCCGGAGGGTGCGGGTCGGCCGGTCGGCCGAACGTCCTCCTGGTGGTCATCGACACCGCCCGGGCCGACCGCTTCTCGTTCGACGGCTACGCGCGCCAGACCAGCCCTGAAATCGCCACGCTGGCCTCAGAGGGAACGATCTACGAGCAGGCCTACACACCTGCACCGTGGACCCTGCCTGCCCATGCCAGCCTTTTCACCGGCCTCTTCCCCTCGTCCCACGGCGCCGACTCGGGGCATCTGCGCCTCGAGGGAGAGTTCCGGACACTGGCGGAGATCTTCCACGACGCCGGGTACCGCACGCTGGGGTACGCCGCCAATCCCTGGGTCGGACGGCAGTACGGCCTCGACCAGGGGTTCGACACCTACGAAGAAATCTGGAAGGACGTCCGGGGACAGCAGGAAGACGCCGGCGCCGGGGAGCTGAACGCGAGGCTCGTGCGGTTCCTGGAATGGCGGGCGGAGAACCGGGTGGCGCGCGAGCAGCCGTTCTTCATTTTCGTCAACTACCTCGAGCCCCACCTCCCCTACAACCCCCCCGAGCCCGCGAGGTCACGATTTCTTTCCCCCGGAACCGACCGGGCGGCGGTCGAGCGCCTGCGCCACTTCAGGCATCCCGACGAGGTCAGGTACGTCCTCGGCCTGGGCGGGCTTGAGGCCGGTGACACGCGGATCCTGTCCGACCTCTACGACGGAGAAATCTCCTATGTCGATGAGCGTGTGGGGGATCTCGCTGGATTCCTGCGCAGACGGGGCCTCCTGGACGAAACGGTCCTGGTGATCACCTCCGATCACGGCGAGGCGATCGGGGACCACGGCTTCCTGGACCACAAGATGAACGTCTTCGATGAGCTCCTGCGGATCCCCCTGGTCGTACGCTTTCCCGCGGCCGTCCAGGCGGGGCAGCGCATCCGGGAGCCGGTGATGCTTCAGGACCTCTTTCCGACGCTCCTGGGGCTGGCGGGCATCCCGCCGGAGGGCGGGCGCGCCCGCGGGCCCGAGCCGCGCGAGTCGCTGGTCCTGCCGGGCATCGGCGCCCTCGCCCGCGATGCGGTCCGGGCCGCCCCCGGGTCCGGGAGCCCGGGCCCGGTCCTCGCGAGCGAGTTCGCCCGGCCGATCCAGTTCCTGGAGATCATCCAGGCGCGCTTTCCGACCGCAAGGATCGGGCCCTGGGATCGGGCCCTCGTGGCATATCGCCGCGGAAGCGAGAAGCTGCACTGGGCCTCGGACGGCCGGCACCTCCTGTTCGACCTGGCCAGCGACCCCGGTGAGACGGTCGACCTGGCCGCAAAACACCCCGATCGAGTCGCGGCGCTCGCGGCGGAAGTCGAATCCTGGCTCAAGAGACCCTCCGCGCGGCCGCCGCTCCGCCTGCCGCCCGCCGAACTCGCGCCGCCCCTTTCGGAGCGCAGGGCAGCCCCGGACCCCGCGCGAGCGCATGAGCCGCACCCCGCGGCGCCCTGCCTCTCACCCGACCCGCCCGCGTTGACACTTCGGGAAACGGGGTGCTAGCATCACGCCTTCCTTTCTGGCCACGATGCGTCGCCGCGGGCCGGTGCTTGTGAAAAACATCACGAAGTCCCGGCCCCTCGGTTTGGCAAAGGAAAGCGCGTGATCGACTACGTGCCGATCGGCCTTCAACTCGTCGCCGCCGTTGTGCTTGCGGGCGCGCTCCTCGGTCTTTCGACATGGCTCGGCAATCCCCGGAACAGCCGCACGGACCTCAGTCCCTACGAATGCGGAGTCGATCCCATCGAGCCGGCCGGCAAGCGTTACACCGTCCGCTTCTACATGGTGGCGATGCTGTTCATCCTGTTCGACATCGAGGCCGCTTTTCTGTATCCCTGGGCGACCATTTTCCGCGACCTGGGGCCGCGCGGCCTCTTCGAGATGGCGGTTTTCATCGGCGTGCTTCTGGTCGGCTTCCTGTACTGCTGGCGGCGCGGCGCCCTCGACTGGGATTGAGACGACGGGAGAACACGACGTGGAAGGTCCCTACATCGCGCCCGACCCGCCGCGCTTCGTCGTGGATCGCCTGAACGGAAGATTCCCCGGATCGGTTCTCGACGTCGCCGAGTTCCGCGGCGAGATCACCGTGGTGGTCGCGAAGGATGCGCTGCTCGACGTCACGCTGTTCCTGCGCGACGACCCCGAGACGGCGTTCGACATGCTGACGGTGGTCACGGGAACGCACTACCTGGACCGCGACTACGACTACGAGGTGCTCTACCACCTCTACTCGCTTCCGAAGAACCACCGGCTGCGCCTCAAAGTGCGTCTGCGCGAGGGCGACACCGTCTCGAGCGTCACGCCGGTCTGGCCCGGCGCGAACTGGCCGGAGCGCGAGGCGCGCGCCTCCTCCGGGCCGTCCATGCGGCCGGTGCCGGCCGAGGGCGAGGACTACCTGCACGGCGAGACCATGGTGGTCAACATGGGGCCCTCGCACCCGTCCACGCACGGTGTCCTGCGGCTGGTGCTGACGCTCGACGGCGAGGTCGTCAAGGCGGTGCAGCCGCACGTCGGCTACCTGCATCGCGGCATGGAGAAGATCGCCGAGGGGATGACCTACAACCAGTTCGTCCCCTACACCGACCGGCTCGACTACCTGGCCCCCCTGTCCAACAACGTCGGTTTCATCCTGGCGGTCGAGAAGCTCCTCGGAATCACCGTGCCGGCGCGCGCCCAGGTGATCCGCGTGATGGGCTGCGAGATCGCGCGCATCTCGGCGCACCTGCTGTGGCTCGGGACCGGGGCACTCGACCTGGGCGCCGCGACCGTGTTCTTTCACACCTTCCGCGAGCGCGAGACCCTGTACAACATCATCGAGGCCCTCACGGGCACGCGCATGACCACTTCGTACACCCGGGTCGGCGGGCTGGCGCGCGACCTGCCGCCGGGCTGGACCGAGCAGGTGCGCGCCTTCCTCGGCACGTTCCCCGCCGCCCTCGACGAGCTCGATGCGCTGTTGACCCGCAACACCATCTGGATGAAGCGCACCCAGGGCATCGGCCGGATCAGCGCCCGGGACGCCATCGCACTCGGCCTGACCGGTCCGAACCTGCGCGGCACCGGCGTGGCCTACGACGTGCGCAGGACCGAGCCGTACAGCGGCTACGAGACCTACGAGTTCGACGTGCCGGTGGGTGCTACGGGCGACGCGTACGATCGCTACCTGGTGCGGCTCGAGGAGATGCGCCAGAGCGTCAAGATCCTCGATCAGGCGCTTCGTCGGCTGCCGGACGGTCCGATCTCCGTGGACGATCCCAAGATCACGCTCCCGAAGAAAGAACGCGTCCTCACGAGCATGGAGGAGCTGATCGAGCAGTTCATGATCGTCACCGAAGGGATCAAGGGTCCCGTCGGCGAGGTGTACCACGCCATCGAAGCTCCCAAGGGAGAGCTCGGCTTCTACATCAAGAGCGAGGGCGACAAGTCCCCCTACCGCCTGCAGATCCGCTCGCCGTCGTTCATCAACCTGCAAGCCATCGAGACGATGGCGGTCGGGGGGCTTCTCTCCGACCTCATCGCCGTGGTCGCGAGCCTCGACCCGGTGATGGGAGAAGTGGACCGGTGACGATTCCCGTCCGCCCCGAGACCGACCGCAAGATCGACGAGCTTCTGACCGTCTATCCTATGAAGGGCTCGGCGCTCCTGCCCGCCCTGTATCTCGTGCAGGAGGAGAAGGGGCACCTGTCGGAGGAGTCGATGGAATACGTCGCCTCCAAGATCGGTCTGTCCGCGGCTTTCGTCGCGGGGGTCGTGTCGTTCTACACGATGTTCCACCGGAAGCCGGTGGGCCGACATCACATCCAGGTCTGCCGCACGCTGCCGTGCGCCCTGAGCGGCTCGGACGATCTGATGGCGCACCTCAAGGGGCGCCTCGGCATCGTGGACGGCGAGACGCGATCGGACGGCGCGTACTCGCTGGTCTCGGTCGAGTGCCTCGGCGCCTGCGACAGGGCGCCGTTCATCCAGATCAACGACGAGGAGCACGGCCCCGTCGACCCGGCGAAGATGGACGAAATCCTGAAGCGCCTGGAGCCGAGGTGATGGCCTTCGAGCCGGTCTTGACGCGCAACATCCACAGGCCCGACTCCGGGACGATCGAAGGGTACCTTGCGGCCGGCGGCTACCAGGGACTGCGGCGGGCCCTGAAGGAGTTCAGCCCCGGGCAGCTGGTCGAGGAGGTGAAGAACTCGGGGCTGCGCGGCCGGGGCGGCGCCGGCTTTCCGACCGGAATGAAGTGGGGCTTCCTGCCGAAGACAAGGGACAAGCCGCGGTATCTCTGCGTCAACGCCGACGAGAGCGAGCCCGGGACGTTCAAGGACAGGCTCCTGATCGAGAAGGACCCGCACCTGGTCCTCGAAGGGATCATCCTCTCGGCCTACGCCATCGAGTCGAGCCTGGCCTTCTTCTACATCCGGGGCGAGTTCCACGAGGGGTACCGGATCTTCCAGAAGGCGGTGCAGGAGGCCCGCGCGAAGGGCTTCCTCGGCACGAACATCCTGGGGAGCGGCTTCAGCCTCGATATCATTATTTATAGGGGGGCCGGGGCGTACATCTGCGGCGAGGAGACGGCGCTGCTGGAATCTCTCGAAGGGAAGCGCGGCTATCCGCGCATCAAGCCGCCGTTCCCGGCGATCGTCGGGCTGTACGGCTGCCCGACCATCATCAACAACGTCGAGACGCTGGCCAACGTGACGCTGATCGCCGAGCGCGGCGCGGCCTGGTACGCCTCGATCGGCCGGCCCCCCAAGAACACCGGGCCGAAGCTCTTCTGCCTGTCCGGTCACGTCAAGCGGCCCGGCGTGTTCGAGGCGCCCCTGGGCGTGCCGTTCCTGGAGCTCCTGAACGAGCACGCCGGCGGCATGCAACACTCCGACCGGCCGCTGAAGGCGGCGGTGCCGGGGGGGTCGTCCATGAAGATCCTGCCGGCGTCGAAGTGCGATGTCCTGATGGATTTCGACGCGCTCGCCGCCGCCGGGACGTCCCTGGGGTCGGCCGGGGGCATCGTCATGGACACCAGCACCTGCATGGTCACAGCACTTCTGAACGTCGCGCGCTTCTACGCGCACGAATCGTGCGGACAATGCACGCCGTGCCGCGAGGGGACCGGATGGTTCGTGAAGATCCTGTCGCGCCTCGAGCGCGGCGACGGGCGCCCGGAGGACGTCGGCCTCTTGACCGGCATCGCCTCGAACATCGAGGGAAACACCGTGTGCCCCTTCGGTGAGGCCATTGCCTGGCCGGTGGAATCGTACGTCAGGGTGTTCCGGGAGGAGTTCGAGGAGCACGCGAAGCGCAAGGCCTGCCCGATGAAGACGACCGCCGTCCGCTGAGGAGAAGCATGCAGGAAACCAGCCCGCCGCCGCACCAGCCGAACGTGCCGGCCGTGGCCCCGCCGGCGCCTTCGCCCTCTGCGCCGATCGGTGCGGACGAGGTGGCGCTCCTGATCGACGATCGTCCCGTGGTCGCGAAGAAGGGGACGACCGTGCTGCAGGCGGCGGAGAACGCGGGAGTCCTCGTGCCGCACTACTGCTACCACCCCGGCCTGAGCATCGCCGGCAACTGCCGCATGTGTCTGGTCGAGATCGAGAAGATGCCGAAGCTGCAGATCGCCTGCGCCACCCCGGTCGCCCAGGGGATGGCCGTGCGCACGGGCAACGACCGCGTCCGGGACGCGCGCGCCGGCATCCAGGAGTTCCTGCTGATCAACCACCCGCTCGACTGCCCGATCTGCGACCAGGCCGGCGAGTGCAGGTTGCAGGCCTACGAGGCGGCCTACGGTCTCGGCTACAGCCGCTTCCACGAGGAGAAGGTCCACTTTCCCAAGCGCTACGACATCGGCGGTAAGGTGGTGTTCGACGCCGAGCGCTGCATCCGGTGCACGCGCTGCATCCGCTTCTGCGACGAGGTCAGCCAGAGCCACGAGCTGGCGCTGTTTCAGCGGGGCGACCACGCGATCATCGGCACGTTTCCCGGGAGGCCGCTGGACAACCCCTACTCCGGCTGCACCGTGGATGTCTGCCCCGTCGGAGCCCTGACCTGGAAACCGTTCCGCTTCAAGGCGCGCGTCTGGTTCCTCAAGAACGTCCCCTCGGTCTGCGTGGGGTGCGCGCGCGGCTGCAACGTCGACGTCGCGACCTTCCGCAACCGCATCCACCGCCTCACCCCGCGCGCCAACGTGGACGTGAACCGCTACTGGATGTGCGACGCCGGCCGTCAGTCCTATTCGCCGCTGTACGAGCGGCCGCGCTTCGAGAGACCGATCCTGCGTGGCGGTCCCGGTGCTGTGGGACCGGAAGAGGACACCTCGAGCATGGACACGGGGTCGCTGTGGGATCTGGCGCTCGACCGATCGGCCGATCTGCTGCGCGGTGTCGCGAAAGCGCACGGCCCGAAGGCGCTGGCCGCGATCGTCTCGGCGCGCCTCACGGTCGAGGATCTGTACCTCGCGAAGCGCGTCCTGGGGGAGCTTCTCGGAGTTCCGCGGATGGCCGTGCCGCCGCACGAGGAGGGCGAGGACGATCACCTCCTCGTGCGCCGCGACAAGACCCCGAACGCTCGCGGCGCCTCGGCACTCGGCATCGGCGCTCCGTCGGCCGGACGCGTGAAGGAGATCCTCGAGGACGCCGCCGCGGGCAACGTGCGAGGGCTGGTGGTCGTGGGGGAGGATCTGACGGAGTTCCCCGGTTTCTCGGAAGCCCTCTTCCAGAAGCTCGACGTCCTCGTGGTCATCGACTGGTGGCAGAGCCCCACCGCCGACCGCGCCCAGGTGGCGCTTCCGGCCTGCGGCTACGGCGAGTTCGAGGGGACCGTGGTCAATTTTCAGGAACGCGTTCAGCGCCTGCGCGTTGGTCTGGATCCGCGCGGCGAGGCCGACCCGACCTGGCGCATCCTGCGCGATCTGGGGCGGCGTTTCGGCCTGCCGAGCGAGTACGCCACGTCGCGGGCGGTCTTCGACGACGTGGCGGCGAAGGTCCCCGCCTTCGCGGGCCTGTCGTACCGGGCGCTGGGCGATCGTGGCGCGCCGATGCCGGCCGGGGCGGCGCGCGATGCGGGCGCTTCGCCGCCGGGGGCCTGAGATGGATCCCGACATCGCGCGGGTCCTGGTCGAGTCCGCGGTGAAGATCGCGCTCTTTTTTTTCATCCTCCTCACCGTCGTCGCCTACATGACCCTGGTGGAGAGGCGTGTGTCGGCCTGGATCCAGGACCGCCAGGGGCCCAACCGGGTCGGGCCGCTCGGCCTGTTGCAGCCGCTGGCCGACGGGATCAAGTTCCTGTTCAAGGAAGAGGTCACGCCGCCGCACGTCTACCGCCCGGTCTACCTGCTCGCGCCGATGCTGATCTTCGTTCCCGCGCTCGTGACCTTCTCCGTCATCCCGATCGGCCCCGCGCTCGAGCTGTTCGGACAGAGAGTGCGGCTGCAGATCGCCGACGTCGACAACGGCGTCCTCGTCATCCTGGCGTTCGCCTCGATGGGGGTCTACGGCATCGCGCTGGCCGGCTGGTCGTCGAGCAACAAGTATTCGCTCATGGGAGCTCTGCGCTCGTCGGCCCAGCTCATCTCCTACGAGCTGGCCATGGGGCTGTCGATCGTCGGCGTGCTGATGGCCGCAGGATCCCTCCGCCTCAACGACATCGTCCAGCACCAGATCGAGCACGGCTGGAATCTGATCTGGCAGCTTCCGGGTTTCCTGATCTTCCTGACCGCCGCCTTCGCCGAGACGAACCGGCTGCCCTTCGACCTGCCGGAGGCCGAGACGGAGCTGGTCGCCGGGTACCACACCGAATACTCCGGCATGCGCTTCTCGATGTTCTACATGGCCGAGTACGCCAACATGGTCACCGCCTCGGCGCTGGCAGTGACGCTCTACTGCGGCGGGTACCACGTGCCGGGGTTGCACCTCCTGAGACTGCCGGAGCCCGCCGCGGCGCTGGTGCAGGTCCTGGCGTTCGGGCTCAAGGTCGGCTTCTTCCTGTTCCTGTACGTGTGGGTGCGCTGGACGCTGCCGCGCTTCCGCTACGACCAGCTCATGAACCTGGGCTGGAAGGTGCTGTTGCCGGTCGCTGTCCTGCACATCCTGTGGGTGTCATTCCTGGTCCTGATGAACTGGACCTGATCGCGGCCCTGTCCCGGAGTCGCCCGTGACGATTCACCTGCTGCTCGGACTGGTCCTGATCCTGTTCGTTTTCGCCGCGGTGCGGGCCCTCGCCCCGTCCCGGGCGCTCCTGGCCGGCACGGTGCTGGGGATCGGGGCGCTGGCGCTGCTGGCGGTGAACTACCAGGCGCTCCTGAGCCCTGAGTTCTGGGCCGGCCTCATCGGCTTCGTCGCCATCCTGTCGGCGCTCATGGTCGTCATCCATCCGAACCCGATGGTGTCGATCCTTTTCCTGATCGTGAATCTGTTCTGCATCGCCCTGTTCTATTTGATCCTGCGGGCCGAGTTCCTGGCCGTCCTTCAGATCATCATCTACGCCGGCGCCATCATGGTGCTGTTCGTGTTCGTCGTCATGCTGCTCAATCTCAAGGCCGAGGAGGGGCTGCGTCTCGGCGGCGGCCCGCAGCGCTGGGGGGCGCTCCTGCTGGCGGTCGTGTTCGTTCTGCTGATGTTCCACGCTCTCCACGACCGCTCGGACCAGCCCTACGTCGAGCCGGGGGCGTTCGAATCAGGCTTTGGCTCGGCGCGCGCCCTCGGCGGTCTGCTGTTTTCGAGATACCTGGTCGCCTTCGAGGCGGCGTCGCTTCTGCTGATCGCCGGCATGGTCGGGGCCGTCGTCGTGGCCAAGCGCAAGGTGGGGTGATGCGCGTCGAGTTCTTCCTGCTGATCGGGGCGCTTCTGTTCACCATCGGCTGCGCCGGGGTCCTGATCCGGCGCAACGCCATCGTCATCCTGATGTGCATCGAGTTGATGCTCAACGCCGTGAACCTGACGTTCGTCGCGTTCGCGCTCGAGAATCAGTCGATGACCGGGCACATCTTCGTGTTCTTCGTCATGACGGTGGCCGCGGCCGAGGCGGCCATCGGGCTGGCCATCGTCATCGCCCTGTTCCGGCGCCGCCGGACGACGGATGTCGAGGACGCCAGCCTGATGCGCTGGTGAGGTGATGCTGCAACTACTCTGGCTCATCCCGTTTCTGCCGCTCGCGGGCTTCGCCGTCAACGGCGTTCTCGGCGCGCGCTTTTTGCCGCGGCGGGCCGTCGCCCTGATCGGCTGCGCGGTCGTCCTGGCATCGTTCGTCATCTCGGTCGGGGCGATCGCGGAGCTGCATGGCATCGCTCGGAGCCCGG
>QHXX01000087.1 GCA_003223135.1 Acidobacteriota bacterium
CGGCGCTTAGGGCGGCGCGGAACGGCCACGCCGGCAAGCCCGAGATCATCGTGAACACGACCATCTCTCCTGGAAATCAGCACGCGCTCCTCCCCACCTACGAGACCGTGGAGGCGATGGGGGCGGATCGGATGATCCTGTCCCAGCTCTGGTTCACCACCGAGCAAATCGGACGGGCCAACGAAACCTACTTCATGGAGAAGTTCAACGCTCACGCCGGGTCGTGGCACGGTTTCGTCATGGATGTGTCGGTGCTCGATACCGACACGATCGCCGGTCAGATGCGCGAGATGGCTCTGCGCAAGAGCGCGATGGAGCTCCGGTTCCTGCCCGATCTCCATCCCGGCCAGGTCGGTGACTACTACGCGCGCCCGGAAGAGGCCTTTGGGAAGACCCGCTGCTTCGTCCCCTGGCTGGAGGCGGAGATCCTTCCCAACGGCGACGTCACTCCCTGCTCCGACCGTCCCGACCTGATCGTCGGGAACGTGCGGAAGGAACACTTCCAGGACATCTGGAACAACGATGCCTACAGAGCGTTCCGCCGCGCCATGCGGGAGGACGGGCTCTTCCCCTACTGCTCCCGCTGCTGCGGTCTCTGGTCCCACTGAGGAAGCGATGACGACCCGTTTGGATGTCTCGGTTCTCATCTGCACGCGCGATCGAAGCGCCCTCGTCGAGGGGTGTCTGGACTCGGTATTGGCTTGCTCGCCCGCACCGGTCGAGGTGGTCGTCGTGGATCAGAGCCGGGACCAGGCGACCCGGCAGGCCGTCGATCGCCGGCAGGGGGCGGCGGTGCCGGTTCGGTACGTCCGGGGGATCGGCCATGGGCTCTCCCGGGCGAAAAACCAGGGGGTCCCCGAGTGCGCTGGAGCGATCATCGCGTTCACCGACGACGACTGCCTCGCGGACCCGAGATGGGTCGAGGCGTTGGCCGGACCGATCGTATCCGGCCGGGCGGGAGCGGTAGTGGGTCGGACCCTGCCGGAGAAAGCTGTCGGGGGACGGGAGGACACGACTTCTGTCTACGCTCCCGAGGGATCCCCGGTCTTCTCGAGGCGGACTCACCCCTGGCGCGTCGGTGGCGGTGGCAACTTCGGCGCCGCTCGCGACGTCCTCCGGCGGACGGGGCCGTTTGACGAGAGATTCGGACCAGGGGCGCCGCTCGAGAGCGCCGAGGACATGGACATGAATCACCGGCTCCTGCGAGCCGGAGAGCGGATCGTCTTCGCCCCGGACGCGGTCATCAGGCACCGCTCCTGGCGATCGTCGTCGCAGAACCGGCGGCTGTCCCGGGCCTACGGCATCGGCGCCGGCGGCTATTTCGCGAAGCACTTCCTGGCCGGAGACTGGATCAGCGGGTGGCGATTCGCCGCCCGGCTGGGAATTCGGACCGTCCATCTGTTGCGTGCGATCCCCCGCGGGGATCGACGCGGCATGGCCGAGCAGGCGATCTATCTGATCGCTCTTTTCGAGGGGGCCGGCCGATTTCTCCTGGGCACCCGATCCGCTCCGGGCAGAGTCACGGACCTCGAGCGCGGTGAGGAGGCCCGGTCATGATGTCGCTCGCGGGCGCCGGTCGGAGGCCGGCCGGCCACGAGACCTTGATCCTGCTGCTGGCCGTGGCGGCGTTCGTGGCGGCTGTGGCCCCCGCTCTGCGGGAGACGGGCACACCACCCGGATGGGATCAATCGGTCCACTTGCGAGACAGTCTGGTTTACGAGCGCATTCTGCGTCATCCGTCGGTGCTGGCAGGTGGGGTACTCGGAGCCATTCTCCACGGCTCGGAAGACTTCCCGCTGTTGACTCCCTCAGGCTATTATCCGCCGCTCGTTCCGGGAATCACCGCCCTCCTCTACCGTGTGGCCGGCCGCTCCTACGAGACGGCGATGGCGACGCAGATCCTGTTTCTGGTTGTCCTGGTGTTCGGCACCTGGGCCCTGGGGAATCGACTCCTTGGGGCGCCGGTCGGGCTCGCGGCCGGGCTGATGCTTTTGGCTGCGCCAGGCATCAGGCTGAATGCCGAGGAATACATGCTCGATCTTCCCCTGACGGCGATGGTGGTCGTGTCGGCGTGGGCCCTGCTCGCCAGTGACGGCTTCGTCCGGCGAGACAGAAGCCTGCTGTTCGGCGTCCTCGCCGGAGCGGGCATGCTGACCAAGTGGACCTTCTTCCTCTTCTTGGCGCTGCCGGTGGCCCTGGTGCTGGCTTCGGGTCTCGCCTCCACGTCGAAGGAATCGGTTCCGCGAAGTCGCCGGTGGAACAATTTCGCGCTGGCGCTTCTAGCGGGAGGTGTTGTGGCGGCTCCCTACTATGTGCCGATCCTTCCAATCCTGGTCCAGAAGACCATCGTCCATGCCGGCGGGGCGGCTGATGGATTCGCCTCTCCTTTCACTCCCGCGGCGGCGCTTTACCATATCGAGGCGCTACCCCGAAAACTCTTCGGCTGGCCTTTGACGATCACAGCGGCTGCCGGAATTCTGGGCTTTCTGTGGCGAGGCCAGGAAACGCGGTGGGTCCGAGCGCTCCTTCTGACCTGGGCCTTGAGTCTCTACGCCATTTTTACTTTCATCGTGGCCAACAAACAGTCCCGGTATCTCCTTCCCTGGATACCGATCCTGCTCCTGATGGCGGCGGGAGGCCTTGTAGCTCTGTGGCGTCGCGCCGCGGCGGGCCGGGAGTTACTCGCGATGGGGATGCTGGTCTTTCTGCCCGTGACCGGGCTGGCAGACAGCTGGCGGACGGAGGACCGCGGAGACTGGAACATCCGACCGCTCGTAGCCCGGCTGGAACAGGAACTGGCCAGGCGATCCAACCTGCCGCACAAGGTTCCCATGCTGGGCGTGATCCCCGATATGCGGGAGGTGAACGGTCCGACCATCGCCTATTACGCGGCGAGGCGGGACCTTCCCGTGACCGTCGTGCAGCTGGTGAACCGGATGAAGCGACGCGTCGCCGTCGAGGTGGGACTGGATCCCTTCGGCCGGGACGATTTCTACCAGTCTTTCGATCAGTACGATTTCCTGGCCACCAAGGACGGCGACAACGCGGTGCCACCGTGGGAGGACGTGGTTCCCAGAATGCAGGCCTATTTCGAGGAGAGACTCTCGGAATTTGAGTTGCTGGCGTCATTCCGGGAGCCGGATGGATCGACCCTCGCTCTTTACGGGAGGAAGCGCGGATGAGCCAGGCCACCCGCTCCTTGGACCACGCGGGCCTTCCTGTCACAGAAGTCGGATCCGTTCTCCGGATCGGTCAGGTCCTGGCCGGAGCACTGACCGCCGGAGCCACCGCGCTCGGTCTCATCGCCTGGAACCTGAAGGCTCTTGTCGGCCGGTACGACACTCTCGGGTACCTGCTCCAGGAGGCCCATTCGGGAGAGATGGCGCGCCTCCGGTCTTCGCTTCTGATCGCCGCCTTGATGCTTCTGACCGTTGGGGTCGTGGCCCTCATCAGCTGGCGCACTTCTCTCTCTCTGGTGGGAGGCGGGCTCCTTCTCGCCGGTGTGCTGGCCGGCCCTCTGACCCGGGCCTATCTGGCGCCGGAGGGAGGGCTGGAGGAGAGCTTGATTTACAGGTTACGGGGGTTCGCGGCCATCGGGACGTTCGGCGGCCTCTTCCTGCTGTTCCTGTCGATGATTCCTTCGCTCCTCGAGCGCCAGGCAAGTCGCTGGGAGAGGATCCTTTCGGATCGAGTTCGGCGTGGGGTTGAGAGACTGCAGGCGATGCCTTCCTTCCGCCGACGGATCATCTTGGGCGTGGTGGCATTCTTGCTGGCGACAACTGTGGGATTCCTGGTCCTGCAGGATTTCCCCAATTCCTCGGACGAGAACTCCTATCTGACTCAGGCGCGGATCTTCGCCGCCGGGAAGCTCTCGGTGGAGGCCCCGCCTCGTCCCGAATTCTTCCGGGCGCGGAGCTTCATCATGGACGACGCCCGGGGCCGCTTTTTCGCCAAGGCTTTTCCCGGATGGGCCGCGATCTTGTCGTTGGGTGTGAGGGCGGGAGTCCCGTGGGCGGTGAATCCACTCCTGTCGGCGGCCGCCTTGATTCTGGCCGGTTGGGCAGGAGGCCGTCTCCTGGGCCGCTACGGTGAGCTGGCGGTCATCGGGATCATCCTGATCAGTCCATTCTTTGTGCTGAACGCCGCCTCCTACTTCAACCATCCGGCGACGGTCCTTCTGGTCACTCTCTTCCTGGTCGCGGTGATTCGTCTTTCTGAGGGCGGCGGGATCGGTTGGGCGACCCTGGCGGGACTCGCCACCGGCTCGGCGCTCTGGATCCGTCCGGGACCGGCGCTGGCCCTTACGATCCCTTTGGGGGCGTGGCTCGCTTCGAAATGGCTGCGTGAACGCCGGTGGAGACTATTGGCCGCCGCCGCATCACCGCTGGTAGCCGCCGTTGCGGGTCTTGCCGGGTACAACCACCGAATGTTCGGGTCCATCTGGCAGACGGGTTACGGAACCTATGATGCGAGGGATATCCAACCTGGACTGGGAGCGGACCACCTGGCGATTACCGGCTGGTGGCTTCTCAAGCTCTGCTTCTGGCTCGTGCCCGGCACCCTCGCGGGCCTTTGGCTTTTGGTCTGCAGGCGTCGATGGCGGGAGTGGTTCCGGCGCGAACCTGTCCTGGTGTTGATGTTGGTTTCCCTGGCCGGCCTGGCGATTTCATATCTGATCTTTCAAAACAAGGGAGGCAACGAGTACGGTCCACGGTACTACTACGACGGCATCACTTATCTGGCCATTCTCCTGTCCGCCGGCTGGATGCGAGCGCCGGAGGCCCTAGAGGGGGTGGTTCCGTCCTGGAAGGTGAGGCGGGGGGCAGCTCTGGCTCTCGGTTTCGGGACCTTCCTCACCGTGGCTGGTTCCGTGCCCTTCTTGATGTTGCACTACCGCGACAAGGTGAGCCACAACCGGGACCTCTTCGCCTCCGTGGAGCAGTCGGGCGTTTCGTCGGCGTTGGTCTTTCTCGTCACCGGAAGCGGCAGGATGCCACCCGGCGATCTCGTTCGGAATCCTCTCGATTTTCGGAGCGGTGTCGTCTATGCGAGAGATCTCGGTCCCGAGGCCGATCGAGAGCTGGCCGCCCTCTACCCCGATCGTCCGGCGCTGGTCTACGTCTACGATCCGCTAACCCGCCGCTCTACGTTGCGACCGCTCGACGTGGAGGGTCGGCGATGAACAAACCGCTGACGGTGCTGGTCTGCACGCACAACCGGGCCGACCTCCTTCGTGGCGCCCTCGAAAGCCTGGAAGGCCAGAGCCTTGCCCGAGCCCGGTTCGAGGTGCTGGTGGTGGACAACGCGTCGACGGACGCTACGCCCGCCGTGGTGGCCGAATGTGCCGCTCGAGCCAGGATCGATATTCGCTCTGTCCACGAGGCGGAGCTCGGACTGGACGCCGCGCGGAACCGGGGCGTCCGAGAGGCGGCGGGCGAAATCGTGGCCTTCCTCGACGATGACGCGCGACCCCGACACGACTGGGCGGCAGAGATTCTGGAGGGGTTCGAGCGCCACGATGCACCCATTCTCGGCGGCCGGGTCGACCTGATCTGGGAGGCTCCCCGGCCGGTGTGGTTCAGTGACCCCCTCCTGCGCTACCTGATCCACTGCGACTACGGTCCGGAGGTTGTCTCGGTGACCTCGCCACCCTGGCTCTACGGCACCAACGTGGCGTTCCGAAAGAGCCTGTTCCAGCAAATCGGACTGTTCCGCCTCGACCTGGATCGGAAGGGCGAGTCCTTGATGGGCGGGGGCGACACCGAGTTCTTCAAGCGGGCCCACGCAAGCGGCCACAGGCTCCTCTACCTGCCGAGCCTGGTGGTCCGGCACCTGGTGCCCGCCTCGCGCCTGACGCGGGCGTTCTTCCGGGAGCGGCTCCTGTACTCGGGCTACACCCGTGCCGCCGTCGGGACGGAGAGGACGGGTGTCATCGCTTTGAACTGTCTGCTGTTCGCGCTCGGGGGCTCTCTTTGCGCCCTGGCCGCGACGGCTTTGCGGTTGGCCGGGTGGCCCGCCGCAAGCTTTGTGCAGGAACGTCGAATGCTTTTGGGAGCGGGATACCTCTACTACTGGATGCTCCGCGCGGTGGGGAAGGTCCCGCCGCCCCGGTTGGAGGCATGGACGTCGTGAGGCCAGGCAAATTCGCGGCATCGGAGAGATGGTCATGATCAAGAGGGTGCTTCTGCTGAATGGACCGGACGACCGGGTCAACTCGGTGATGATCCGAAGCGGAGACCGGTGGCCCCACCGCCTGCCGCGCAAGATCACCAAGCAGGTGCCGCACGCCTATCCCTTCTGGTTCGCCCAGTGCGGCGCCCTGCTGAAGCAGCGGGGCTATCAGACACTCTATGTCGATTCGATCGCCGAGGACCTGGGCATCGAAGGCACGCTCGCACGCTTCAATGATGAGCGCCCGGACATGGTGGTCGTCGCCACCTCCACCCCGACGATTCACACCGACCTCCTGATGGCGCGGCTGGCCAAGGAGAAAACGGGAGCCACCACGGTGCTCGTCGACACGCACGTGACGGTGTTCCACCGGGAGCTGGTGGCCGAGCCGTTTGTCGACGCCGCGGTGCGGGGCGAGTTCGAGGTGGCCGTCCCCGACCTGGCGGACGCGCTGAATTCCGGCCAAGACCTCTCGTCTGTCCCGGGCGTGACCTGGAAGCAGGCGGGCGAGGTGATGGTCAACCCGGACAGGCCGCTGATTCACGATCTCGACGATTTGCCGTGGCCGGACCGGGACCTGGTGCCGGGAGACCAGTACATCGTGGGGCTGCGCACGCAGGATCCCTGTTTCATGGTGATGGCCAGCCGGGGCTGCCCATTCCGCTGCACCTTCTGCCTCTGGGTTCCGGTGATGTTCAACAACAAGGTTCGATTCCGAAACGTCGAGAAGGTGGTGGACGAGATCGTTCTCCTCCAGGAGCGATACGGGGCCCGGGAAGTGTTTTTCCACGACGACACCGTCAACGTGACCGTCCGGCGCGTGGAGGAAATCTGCAACGAAATTCTCCGCCGTGGCGTGAAGATCGGATGGATCGCCAACTTCCGCGGCGACCAGACCACCCCCGAGCTGTTCCGACTGATGAAGAAGGCCGGCTGCACGAAGATCCTGCTGGGCGTGGAGAGCGGCTCCCAGAAGCTCCTGGATGAGACCATCGACAAGGAAATCACGCTGAAGGAAGTGGAAGACACCATCCGCTGGGCCAAGGAAGCGAAGATCCGGGTCCACTGCACTTACTCGCTGGGTGCACCGGGAGAGACGAGAGAGACGCTGCAGGAGACCCTGGAGTTCATCAAGAAGACCGAGCCGGACGACATCCAGGTCAGCCTGATGACTCCGATCCCGGGGACCCCCTTCTACGAGAAGGTGAAGCACCTGGTGGCCGACTGGCACGACTTCGACGGAGTCTCCGGGCGCTCCTGGTGCGACCTCTCGACCGCCGAGCTCAAGAACGCCATGAATCGCATCTACATCGAGCACTACCTGACACCGCGGCGGATTCTGAGGCGTGCTTCGAAGATCCGCAACGTCTACGACATCAAGGAGAACTGGCGGCAGTTCAAGGCGTTCTTGAGCCGCTACGCGGCCACGGGGTTGCCTCGGCCCATCGGGACCCCGTTCGAGGGGCAGGAGCAGGCGTGAAGATCGCGGTCCTGTGCGGGCGATATCCTTATTCCGGCGCCGGCGTCATCGCGCGGGAGTCGGCCGAGGAGCTGGCCCGCCGTCATGAAGTGACCTTCATCCACGGCGGAGAAGCGGAGTCGGATCACCGGGAGGGAGCGCTCCGCGTGATTTCGCTGCGGCTGCCTCCGGCGGAGGAGCGGGCGGTCTCGCACCTCTACTGGAGCCCCGCCGTGGTGCGGCGACTCCGGCAGACGCTTCGATTGTTGAACCCCGATCTGATCCATTTCCACATCATTCAGCGTCGGAGTTTCTCCCTGGCTTCGCTGCTCCTGTCGCGACGCCGCCGGACTTTCTGGACGATCCACGATCAATGGCCCCTCTGCGTTCGATCGGTGCCGCAGCCTCCGTCGTGCGAGGGGATGAAGAGATTCTGCCTGTTCTGCACGGCTTGGCCGGGTCTCTCG
>QHXX01000088.1 GCA_003223135.1 Acidobacteriota bacterium
CTCGTCCGGGTCCGGTGGCGCCCAAGGCCCAGGTGCGCCTGCTCCAGGCGATCGCCATGGCGGGCGGGATCACTCCGTTCGGAGGGAAGAAGAAAATCGCGATCTTTCGCAAGACTCCCTCGGGGGAGAAGGTCATCGAAGTGTCCTATGAAAGCATCGTCTCCGGGAAGAAGCCGAGCGACAATCTGATTCTCGAACCGGGCGACACGGTGGTGGTTCGATGAGCTCCCCACACCAGGTCGAGAACGAAGTAGCCAGGCTGCGACCGTAACCCAGGCCAATTCGTGAGGGAGGACAATCGACCTGTTCCGGGGTCGGTGGCAGCGCTCCGAGCGCGGTCCGGTTTCTTTGAGGGCTCGGGTCAGTGGCTTATCGTCTGGAAAATTTGACCTGGGACATCAGGAAGGCCCTTTCCCTTCCGCCGGGGGAGGGCTTGCGCCGCTTGTCGGGAAGAGCGGTGCGGTACGCGCGGAGACTCCGGAATCGCCGGCGTGTGACCCACCTGAGCGACGCGGATCTTCTCACCTCCATGACCTCCCCTGCGTCCTCCCTGGCTGGCCTGGTCGCGCGGCGCCGGGAGAAGGTGCCACTGGTGCCCGCGTCGCTTCATTGCGCAGCGACGGCGGGCCTTCTTCGAGACCTGGCGCCGGCGGCTTTCGAGCCGATCCTGGCGGCGGGGCGAGCCGTGGCGGACGGGACCTTCGATCTTCTGGGGTCAGGGCCCGTGAATCTCGGGCCGAATCCCGACTGGCACTGCGACTTCAAGTCCGGCAAGCGTTGGGACCGCGGGGCCTATTCTCTCGAGATGTTTCATACACCCGATCGGGGACATGATGACAAGGTTCCCTGGGAGATCTCCCGTCTCCAGCATCTCCCCACGCTGGGAATGGCGTCGACGCTGACTGGAGATCCCGTATTCCGGGAACGTGCGGTGTCCCACATCGCCTCTTTCGTCGCGGACAACCCGGTCTATCGCGGGATCAACTGGAACTGCACAATGGATGTGGCGATCCGGGCTTCACAGATCCTGGCCTCGGAAGGGTTTCTTCGCGGGGCGGGCGACGAGCGGTTCTGGGGGGAGCTTCTCAAGTCCCTGCTCCTTCACGCCCGGTTCATTCTCGACAACCTGGAGAGCGGTCCGGTCCGGGGGAATCACTATGTTGCGAACCTTGCCGGGCTATTCCTCTGCGGTCTGGGCCTGCCCGAGTTCCGGGAAGCTCCGAAGTGGAGAGAGTTCGCCCGTGTGAAACTGTTCTCCGAGATGCAGCGGCAGGTCACAGAAGACGGGCTGGACTATGAAGCCTCTCTCTCCTACCACGCGTTCGTCACCGAAATGTTCCTCTTTCCGGCGCTCATGGAGTCCGAAAACGGAGGCTCCTTCTGCCGACCCTACCTCGAGAGATTGGAAAAAATGATCGAGGCGGTGGCGATCCTGCTTCGCCCTGACGGAACGCTTCCGCAGATCGGCGATAACGACGACGGCCGTTTCCTGATCTTCTCTCAATATCACCGCCCGCGCCGCGATTGGAGGCCTCTTCTGGCATTGGGGGCGTATCTCTTCCGCCGGCCTCAGTGGCTCAGACTCGCCGGGGACGCCTGGGTGGAAGGCGCCTGGGTGCTGGGGGAGCCGTTCCTCCGCTGGCGAGATTCGTTGCGAGATCTCGACGATTGTCCCGGCTTCCCCTGCCATGCCTTTCCCGAGGGAGGGATCTACCAGCTGGGTGCCGGAAGCATCCAGATGGTGGTGGATGCGGGAAGTGTCGGGCAGAGAAACAACGGCAGCCACGCCCACAACGACACTCTCGCGTTCGACCTCTATGCCTTCGGCCGGGAGGTCCTGCCCGATAGGGGCACAGGCGTCTATACGCCCGACCTGTCGCTGCGGAACCGGTTCCGATCCAGCCGCGCGCACAACGTCGTGCAGGTGGATGGTGAAGAGATCAATCCCTTTCCGGAAGAACCCTTCCGCCTGATTCCAGCGGATTCTCCCCGGGTGCTGCGTTGGCGATCGAGCCAGCGATACGCCTACCTGCGGGCGGAGCACGTGGGCTACAGGCGTCTTCGCGCCGGTGTTCTCCATCGCCGGAGCATCCTCATGGACCATTTGAAGGGGACGTTCCAGATCGAGGATCGTCTCGAGGGGAAGGGCCGGCACCGGTTCCTGGCCAGTTTCCACCTGGCTCCATGCTGGAGCGTCACGCTCCTGGAACAGGGATGGACAGCCCGGAGCCAGGAGGCCGGTCCGACCCTGAATTTCCTCTGGAGACGGCGTCCGGAAGCGAGTCGGACGCAGGTGGAGGATGACCTTCACTCCCCCTCATACGGCCTCACGCAGAAAGCGCGGACCGTGCGGATCGAATGGGAGGGCGATGTGCCCTGCAGGCTTCGTTACGAGCTGACCTTGCTGAGATGAAACGATGAAAGCGGGTCGGGGCGGGGATCCGATAAGGTCCGGACTCGCTTCAACCACTGCTCTGGATCCTGTTAGTGTAATGGTAGTTCCCAAGCTGTGAAAATCTAAAGTTGATGGCTCCACGCCTTGATATTCGCCCTTGACTCCCCCCAGGAACCCGGTATATTCGTGCGTAATCTCGAAGAGTTCTCTGATCGCCTGCAGGTGATGACGTGGGGTGGTCACGCTGCAAGGTAGGGTTTCCGCCAACCCTCCCAGAGGTCAGTGCTTACGAGATCATCGTGAGGTCTTAGGCTTCGTGTGGCTGCGAGCCCGGAAGCATAAGGCCACGGCTAGATTCTAGGTCTTCTCATACTGCTGGCGGCATTTTACCCCACAATTTTAATTGGAACGTCGTCGATGAGCGAACTCGCACAGCTCCGAGACCGGATTTCCAAATGGGCGGGCTGCGAGGTCGTCCCATACCAACCCAGGGCTAGGTCGGCCCGACAGATCCTTCCGCAAGAGACGTGGTACCGCACTGGGGCGGCGCCGTACGCGAAGCGCAACAGAGTCCGTGTGGCTCGAAACGATCGCGAGCGGAGCGCCCGGATCCGAGGCGAGCAGGACCTGGTCATCACAGGTTGGAATTCTGAGCAAATCCGGTGATGTCAAGAAGGTCGCTCCCCTCTGCCATGGAATGGCGGGTCCTGATTTTTCTCCTCGGGGCCTGCTGCCTGCCCACGGGACTGGCCCGCGCCCAGATGCTAGGCGGCGCAGGACCGAGACCCGATGAATTCAAGCTCAGCTTTGGTCTGGGGGGCGGATATACGACCAATCCCGCTCTACGGTCCGACAGCGGTGGATCGAGCGGCGACTCCATTACGGATCTCCGCGCTGGACTCATGGATCGGAAGAGCAGCCCGAGGACCGACTGGTCGGCGAGATACGATTCCTTCTACACCCGCTACGGGAGCAACAATCAGTTCGACACCCTCAATCACGCACTTAATTTCGATGGCCGCTACCTCGTCACTCGCCGCACCCACCTCAACCTTTTCGAGCACTTCTTCTACAGCCGCAATCCGCTCCAGACCGGAATAGCGGCGCCGACTGACGAGACTATTATCCTGACCCGGCAGACCAAGCGCTGGCGGAGCGTCACCGACGCGGCGTTCGATACCAGCCTCTCCCGAAGACTCACTTTGCTAGTTGGCGCCACATCCCGGATCGAGCGGCTCGATCTGAGCCCACCCGTCGATATCAATACGTACTCCGGCCGTTTCGGAATCCAAAAACAGGCCGGGCAGCAGGACAGCATTTCCTCCACCTACAGCTACTCTCGTTTCGATTTCCACAGCGAGGCGACCGCCGACGCCGAAGCTCATGGGATGGACGTGTCCTGGTCCCACGGACCTCCGGCGGGCGCGGGGTGGCTGTTGTCCGCAGGAGTATCGCGAGTCACGCGTGCTGGTGAAAGCCAAAACCGGCTCACGGCCGGAGCAACATTGCACCATCCTTTTCGTCGGTTCGATTTCATCTCGGGCTACCGCAGGAGTCTGGACGCCGATGCGGGCGTCGCCACCGTCACGGCGGCCCAAAACGCCTATGCCGGAATCTCGGGGACCGTCGGGCGCTCGGCCTCGCTGGGGCTGTTCGGAGAGTACGGGACCCGCGACTCGGTCCTGGAAACAGGGGACCGGCTTGCGCTCAGGTACACCGGCGGGGCCATTAGGGGTTCGATCGCCATCGACCCCCGCTTCAGTATTTCGGGAGAGGCCCGGCGGCGCAAACAGATGGCTGCCGAAGGCGCAGGCGAAGATCTCACGGTTGACACGCTCTTCCTGGGATTGGTTTTCCAGGTTTTCTAGGACCGAGACAAAGGACAGTCGATGCCCTGGTATGCGATCCAGACGAAGCCCAACAAAGAACGCTCCGTTCAGGCCGCGCTCGATCAGTTGGGGTTCGAGGTCTATTGCCCAGATTGAGAAAGAGGGCACCCGCCGTCTGCTGCGTCCGGTTCGTTGGAAACCGGGAGCTCGAGTCCGGGTGGTCCAGGGCCCATTCACCGGGTTCGAAGGCAGTGTGTCGATGACTCTCGGGGGTGGCGACAGGGTACGGATCCTCCTCGAGCTTTTCCGCCGGCAGGCAGCTCTGGAGTGCGATCCAGGTCTGCTCCAGCCGCTAGCTTCTGCAGGCGGCGGATAGAGGGAAGTTGTTTAGCTTCAATCATTTTGAGCGGGGAGCGAGGGGCTCTCAATGGCGGAGCTTCACCAGTTGACCGACACCACTCAAACGCCAACCTGCACGCCGGCGTCAATGCTTGCGCCACCGGCGGCGGTGCCGCAAATCGGGGGACCGGGTCCCCTCTGGCGGAGCCTGCTTTTCCCACGCAGGGGCCAGAGAGCGTTGGAATTCAGCAGCAATGGTTCCGTTCTGTTTGCTTCTCTGCGTCAGGCAGGGGTCGGGATAGAGCGAGGGTGGAGCCGGGATGATCCCGCCGGGGCGGCCACCTTCGATCTGGTTCTGGATGATCGTACTAACGGTGGACCACCGGTCCGACCCGAGCGCATCCGGTCGCTCCTGGTTCCCGGCGGTCGATGGGTTGTGGTTCTTGAAAAAAGGCGCTGGGTTGGACTGGCCGGACACTGGATTTTTCGGCGCGCCCGTCTCGAGGGCTTCGAGACGATCGAATCCTTTTACGTCCACCCGTCGCTGCGCTCACCCCGGATCCTGGTGCCCCTCGACTGGCCGGAGCCGTTCCAGTATTTCCTGCGTCTCGCCATCGGTGTTCGCGGTCCCCGGCAGCGGTTGCTCGCTCTCGGCGCCCGCTGCCTGTGCGTCCTGCGACTGCACCGGATGTTCCTCCCGAATCTGATCGTGGTGGCCCGAAGGGAAAAAAAATGATCGACGCTCTCTCGAATACCTACAGGGAATTGGCCGCTGAGACGATGGGAGTCCCTGCAGGCAAGATCTCGATTTTGATGGTCCACCGACCCCACGAAGAAAAGGACTACGCCGACCAGTCGATCTACTTCTTCTTCCTCACCGGAGAGCGCTTCCCATCGGCGGTAGGAAAGGTGGGGTTCGATTCGGCGGGAGCCCATTATTTGGATCGGGAGCGCCGCGGACTTCAGTCCCTGGGCGACCGTGAGAAGGCGATCCCCGCGTCGTCGGTGCCGCGGCTTCTACTCTACAGGGAAGTAGGCGGGCGTCACGCCCTGCTCCAGAGCGCTCTGCGGGGAGAGAGGGTTTCCACGTGGCTGACCCCGGGGATGCGCCTCAATGGGCGGCTTCGCCGGTTCCTGGCCTGGGCCGCAGACTGGAGCGCCGCGCTCGGGCGCGCCACCCGGACCGATCGGGGGGAATCGGCTCCGGCCTGGATCGAAGAGTTCAGCGTGAAGCTGGATCGGACCGGCCGTTCCCGGGCGTTGCTGGAAGGGGCGGCCCGGGATGTGTGGGAGGGGTTCGGCAAAGCCTTTCCCGCCGTCCTGGCCCACGGAGATTTTTGCGGTGAGAACATCCTGGGGGACGAAGAGCGCTACGGGGTGATCGATTGGGAGCTCTGCGATGAGCTGTCGGTGCCCACGTACGACATCGTGGATCTTTGTCTGTGGGTCCTGTTCCGGACCGAGGGACACGTGGAGCCCGATCCCTTCGCCGCCCTGGAGAGGCTTCTGAATGGGCATGATTTTCTGGCCCGAGACCTGCGTTGCACCCTGGGCCGCTATGCCGCCGCAATGGGATTCCGGCGGGAACTCCTGCCGCCCCTGGTGACCCTGGCCTGGGCCGGCTACTGCCTGAACAAATTTCGGGATTTGGAGCGTGACGAGACCGGCCACTTCGCGCGGGCCCGAGTCGCAGTCCGCAAGATTCTCGGCACTCCCCCTGAGATCCTTTCGGGAGACAGGGAAGCTCGATGAGCGTGTCCCGGGTGGCCCGAAACATCGGCTCCGGGTATGCCGGCGCTGCGGTCAACGGAATGATCCTGCTCCTGTTGACCCCGCTCGTCGTCCGCCACCTCAGCCCGCGTTCGTACGGAATCTGGGTCCTGGCCAGCGCCATCGGAAGCTATCTCGGGTTCCTCAACGCCGGCAGCGGAGCGGCCGGCGTTCGGGCGGTGGCCCGGTTGGCCGGCACCGGGAGAATTGGCGACGCCAGTCGCGATATCGGCTCAATTTTCCGGATTTACATGGCAGTGGGGATCTTCGCCAGTTGTGCCCTGACGATCCTGAGCTTCACGACGCTGGACTTCTTCCACGTGCCGGCGGCGGAGCAGGCGGAAGCCCGCGCCCTTCTGATTCTGATCGCCATCAATTTCCTGGTCTCCTTTCCTTTCGGAGTGACCCGCAGCGTTCTGGCCGGCCTCCATCGGTTCCAGCTGCTCAATGGTGTCGAAATCGTGTGGGCGCTGTCGCGCCTGGGCGCCACAGTCGTTTTCCTGTCCGCCGGCTATGGCCTGCTGTCGCTGGGCGGCATTCAGCTGGCCGCCTCGATCGGCGGGCACTTGACGCGGTGGCTGGTGATCCGGAAGGTGGCGCCCGAGATCCACCTGACCGGTGGACCAGAATGGCGCGGGGTGTCGGCCGACGTTTCGATTTTCTCCGCGCTCTCCTTCGGGTACGAGAGTCTTCGCACCCTGTTCGACAACGCCGATCTGCTCCTTCTGGGGATCCTGGCGGGTCCGGCGACCGTTGCAGTTTTCAGCGTCGGAGTCACACTCGCGTCATTCGTCTCGAAGGGGTTGCAGCCGATCTCCGGCGTTCTCTTCCCGATGGCCTCCGAGATGGAGGCCCTGGGCCAGCGTTCGGGATCGGCGCGACTGCTCGAGGTGGGGACCCGGGTGAACCTTGCGCTGGCCCTTCCGCTGGTCACCATCCTCCTGGTGGACGGCCCGACACTGCTGCGACTGTGGGTCGGCGATGGCTTCGCCCAGAGCTATCCGGTTCTCGCCGCGTTCGCCCTGGCGAACTTGATGATGGCAGCCTCCCTCACCTCATCGACCCTGCTCTTCGGGTCGGGCCGCATCGGCGTGCTCCTGGGAGCAGAAGCAGCCAGGTACGTTCTCAACCTGGCGCTGGCGCTCCTTCTCTATCGCTCCCTGGGGCTCACGGGAGTGGCTCTGGGCACTCTTCTGTCGATCGTGGCGATCGACGCCGGCGTCGTGATCTTCCGCGCCACCCGGTGGGCGGGCCTCCAGACCTCCGGGTTCCTGATCCGCTCGGTCGGGGCCCCGATCCTCACTGCCCTTCCCTTGATGATTCTGCTCGCCGCCTGGAAGAGCGTGTCGCCGACTCCCTCGATCCCGACCGTGGCACTGCGAGCTGCCTCCTGTCTTGCTGGCTTCGGCCTGATTTATGCCCTGGCGGGAGCGTTCCGGGAAGAGCGTCGGCTGGTGGGAAGAGTCTGGGCGGAGGCGTTCCGATGACCGGACAGAAGGTGATTCCCCGTGCCTGACACTGCCGGTGTCAAGGTGTTGGTGTATCACTGGGTCGATCCCGATCCGGGCGGGAGGCTGCGCGAGTGGGGTCTGACTCCGGAGGCGTTCGAGGCGCAGATGAGAGCGCTCGCGGAAGGCGGATACCAGGTCCTCTCCCTTCAGGAAGTGTTGGAAGTCGTTCAGGGCGAGCGTCCCCCGTCGCCGAAGACCGTGGCCCTCACGTTCGACGACGGATACCGGGGACACCTGGACCACGTCCTCCCGGTCCTGGAACGGTTTCGATTCCGGGCCACCTTCTTTCTGGTGAGCGATCGAATGGGAGGGACCAACACGTGGGACGCCCGGCACGGTGACCGGCCGCGGTCGCTGATGGGATGGAACGACGCGGCGGCGCTGGCCGCCCGGGGCATGGAGCTCGGATCCCACAGCCGGACCCACCCCTTTCTGACGAATTTGTCGGAGTCGGAAATGGAAAACGAGATCCGAGGATCGAAGGAGACCATCGAGGACCGCCTGGGCGGGCCGGTGCGCTTCTTCTCCTATCCGCACGGGCTCCTCGATTCGCGGTGCCGTCGCCTGGTCGCCTCCTCGGGATATGCGGGAGCCTGCTCCAGCCAGTTCGGTGGCAACGACCTGGGTGCCGATCTGTTCCAGCTCCGCCGCAGCCAGATCACTTATTACGACACCGCCTGGTCCTTCACCTTCAAGGTCCGGACCGGATTCAGCATCCGGGAGTGGACCAGGACGAGGGTGGCCGAGCTTTTGCCCCGATTCGTCCCGGGCCCGCGCGGGGTGGCCTCGTGAGTCGACCGCTGCTGTCCATCGTGGTGCCGACCTACAACCGTCATCGGATCCTGAATCGGACGCTGCCCTCGCTTCTGGGGCAGGAAGGGGTCGGGGCGGAGTACGAGGTGATCATGGTGGTGGACGGCTCCACGGATGGAACGCTGGCGATGTTGAAGCGGACGGAGTGGGGATCGCGGCTGCGCGTCGTCGCCCAGCCCAACCGGGGGCAGGCCTCGGCGCGGAACCGGGGGGCGGCGGAGGCGCGGGGAGAGATCCTGCTGTTCCTCGACGACGACATGATCGCGGCGCCTGATTTGGTCTCCGTCCATGTCGAGGAGCATGGCTCGTCGCGGGAGCGCGTGATCCTCGGAGACATGGGGCTCGCCGAGGGTGTCCGTCGTTCATTCCTGAAACGGGGGGTCGAGGAGTGGGGGAGGGACTACGCGCAGCGATTGTCAACGCCGGGCTATCGCTTCCGGTTCGACGACTGGCATTCGGGGCACGCCTCCATCGCTCGCTCCCTCTTCGTCGCCCTCGGAGGCTTCGACGAGTCGTTCGTGGCATACGGCAACGAGGACTACGACTTGGGCTGGAGACTGATCCAGCGGGGGATTGAGATTCGATTCTCCGCGCGAGCGCTGGCTCGGCAGATTTACGACAAGGACTTTATTGCCTGGCTCCGGGACGTCTACTGTGTCGGCAGGGCCGACGTGGCCCTTGTGGAAAAGCACCCCCCGATAGCCCTCGAACTTCGCCTGTCCCGCCGCGAAGCGCATCCTCTCAAACGGCTGGCCCGCTGGTCGGGACTGGCTTCTCTCGATCCGCTCGCCCCGGCCTGGGCGGCGCTGGCCGGCACATTGATGGTGGCGGAAAGACTCTCGCTCGGCGGGCCATTCCTGAGCCACACCCAATCGTTGATCGGAGAGCGAGTTTACTGGCGCGGGATTCGGGACGCCCGGGATACCGCTCTTCCCACAATCACCCGAGCGATGAAGCGGCCGGGGAGAGCGGCGTGACGACCCCGAGGATTTCCGTCCTGATCGCCACCGCCGATCGACCCGCACTTTTGGCCGGATGTCTGGAGAGCCTGTCCTTCTCCCGCTTTTTCGGAGCGGAAGTCCTGGTCCTCGATCAAAGCCGGCGAGAGCACACGCTCCCGCCGGAACGCAACAGCGGTCTGGTGGTCCGACATCTTCGATGCCCGCGCCGCGGCAAGAGCGCCGCCCTCAATCTGGGAGTGAGGGAAGCCCGGGCTTCCTGGCTCGCGTTCACCGACGATGACTGCCGGGTGGCCCCCGACTGGCTTGAGGTGATTCGCCGGGCGGCCGGGGAGCCGGGAATCGGATGCGCCCTGACGGGCCGGGTGGTCGCGGGGATGCCGGAGGGGGAGGCGGTCACCGCCCCATCCCTCCGGGAGAAGGACCGAGAGATGACGTTTCGAGCACCGTCCTTCCGGGATGTTCTGTTCGGGAACAACATGGCGATCCCGGCCGAGCTGTTGCGGAGAGCGGGTTGCTTCGACGAAGGCCTCGGACCGGGGACCACGGCGCCTGCCGCCGAAGACAACGACCTTGGATACCGGTTGCTGCGGGCCGGAGTTCCGATCCGATATCTGCCGACGATGACCGTGACCCATCGGTCGTGGAGAAGCGGACAGGAGCAGGTGAGACTCTATCGCGGCTACGGGGTCGGACAGGGAACCTTCTACGCGAAGCATGCCCGCCGAGGAGATCTTCACATGGCGGCAAGAATGGCCAGGAGCATCTGGGATGCCGGCCGGGACCTGAGCGGGGCGATCGTGCTGGGCCGCATGCAGGACGTGCGGGCCACGCGGGCCTTCGCTTCTGGGCTGGTCCGAGGGTTCCTCCATGCCATCCGGTCGGGAAACGCAGGGCGGTCCGGAGCCGCCACCCTGACGGAGGAGGGGTGAGCGCGCCGGCCGGGCAGGGGCGCCGGGACAGGGAAGAAATCCGGGAGGCGGCCCGGGTCGCCCGGCGAATCTCGAGACCCCGGATCTGGCAGCACGACTATCTGATGCTGAAGGAGATCGCGGATGGTCTGACCCGCCAGGTGGCCGCCCTCAACGGCAAAGTCGGGATCGACGTGCTCGACGTGGGGTGCAAGTACAAGCCCTATCAAACTCTCTTCGAGGGCAGGGCGTCCCGCTATGTCGGTGTGGATCTGAACCGGTACTGGGGGGTCGAAGTCCAGTCCGATGCCTCGCGTCTTCCCTTCGGGAGCGACTGTTTCGATCTCGTGCTCTGCACCCAGGCTTTCTACCTGATGGAGGATTTTCGCCGGGTGCTGGCCGAATTCGTCCGGGTGACACGCGTCGGCGGGCGAATCCTCCTGACCACGATCGGGATCTGGCCCCATCCGCCAGGTGACCGGATCCATCGATGGAGCCGTCGTGAGCTCGAAGAGGCATTGGGCGAGTTCGGCGAGGCCCGTGTGGAAGAGAACGGCGGGTACCTGCGGCTCGTTCCCCAGCTGGCGAACGCGGCGCTCGCGATGGGCGTGGAGGCCTATCTGATCCGCCGGTACGGTCGCGCGGGTCGCATGGCCGCCGTCCCTCTGAAGGGAATCTACCTCGGGCTCAACCTGCTCGCCTTGTCCGGAGAGCGGGTGATCCGATCGGCGGCCCGCTCCGGCATCGGAGTGGCCCGCGCAGTTCAGAACCTGGATACGCACCTC
>QHXX01000089.1 GCA_003223135.1 Acidobacteriota bacterium
GCCTCAAACTGACCCACTACCGGTGCGCGGTATCAATTGCGGGGGACACGGCACTTATGATTCGGCCGATCCGGGCCAGATCGGATCGCGCGACGCCGAGATTAATGCCTCGCCGCTCTCTTGCCCCTGAGACCCGGTCTCGCGTTGAGCGCGGCCCGGAACGGAGCCGGGACGACGAACAGATACGACGTCATCTAATCGTCGCCGGTGGCAGGCAAGTGGCGTAATCCAGGTCACGCACACCGTTTCGAAATCCCGCTTACCAAAAGGCGTCTCTTCGAGCGCGCTCCTTCCTGATCGCTGCGTCGCAAGTCTCCAGTCCTCAATCGGTTGCCCCAGGCAGGCCGCATGGCACAGCCATTGCTGCCTATTGCGGCAAGGGCGATCCGCGCGTGCAATGCGGCCCCACGGTCCATCTCGCCCGGGGAGGTTCCAACATGAAGGCGCGAGCTCTTGCAGTCAGTGCTCTGTCGCTGGCGATGCTCTTCGTCACGAGTCCGGCCGTCTCGGCACCGTCGTCAGGTTGCGCCAGTGTGACCATCGACATCACGACAGGTACCGCCACGGTCGCTCCCGGCACCACGATCGGCATTCACGGCCAAATCGCCAACTGCTCCGCTCACAAAGAAAGGTACACGCTCACTGTTTCCGCCATGTCGAGCTGCGGGCAGAAAGCGTCCCTCGCGACCAGCCGGCTGGCGTTCAACCCGGACCAGACGCTGATCTGGGCCGTCTCCTACCCGATGCCGGTCGACACGTGTACCGGTCCCTGGGAGGCGACCGCGAGCGTGAGCGACAATGGCGGGACGCAAGCGCGTGAGCTGAGCGGGGCGAGGACCAGCGCCTCGACGACCATCACCATCCAGTGATCCATGGGCCCGGGCGTTGAAGCCGGTGCCCGACAGGAACGCGTCTCAAGCAGCCGCATGAGAAGAGGGCCGTGCTCGATCAAGGAGCACGGCCCCTTCGGCGTGCACCTGATACACGTGCGATTCCGAACTTCGATACGCAAATAAAGAAGGCAGCGGCCCCACGGAGGAGACCGCTGCCTTCAATCGTTTCGCTGTTCCTAGGCGGGTCTGGCCGCTAACGACCGGCCAACCCCGGTCGGCTCAGTTCGAACAGTAACCAACCTTCCGCGTGGCGCTGGCCGTGCAGCTCTTTGAGTCCGTAAGGGCGACCGAGTAAGTGCCGATCGCGGTCGAGCTGATGCTCGCGCCCGTCTGGCCGCCCGGACTCCACAGGAATCCGTACGGCGGTGTGCCGCCCGATGGGGTCGCCGTCAGCGTGAAGGACCCTCCTTGCGTGGCGGTGCTGGCGTTGCAGTCAAGGTGATTGATCGCCACCGCCGGATTGGCGTTCACCACGAGCGTCGCGGCGCTGGCGGTGCAGGTGATTCCACCGGATCCGCCCGTGGGCGCGCCGGTCGCCGTCAGATGGTCCGTGTGAGTGCCAGCGGACTCGGTGACGGTGCGCGTGCAGGACTTCGAGCCCCCGCCCGGCAAGGCGATGGGGCAGGGAGTGCCCTGGAAGGTGCACGGGTCACCATCGGCCCCAGGCATGCACACGTTTCCGAGGACGTCATCGACCGCCGTAACGTCGAGAGCGGCGCTGCCGTCGGGGCTGGAGACCGTGAAGGTGTAGGTGGCCGACCCACCCTCGCACAACTCCGCCGGCACGACCTTCTTGGCGGTGTCGCACGCGCAGGGCGCGAACGCGTGCAGCACGAAATCCTTGAGCTGGGCGTCCACGTCGTGCGAGGAGCGCGTCTCCACCAGGAAGCTCGCGAAGCAGACGTTCGACAGGCCGAGCTCGCCGAGATCGATGCCGACCTCGAAGAAGGAGTTGACCGGGATGGTCCCGTCGACCCCGGTCTTCGGCGAGTACGGCCAGTCACCCGGACAGGAGATGACCTGGTCGACCGGGTTCGAGAACCCGAAGGACGAGAGGGCGCTGGCGGTGACATCCGCGAGCGTACCGCCTTTCTCAGTGGCGGCAGGGCACGCGACGCCGCCGGGGCAGGTGCCGGCCGATCCCACCCACTCGAGGACCCTCAGGGTGGAGACGGTCCCGCCGATGGTGAACTCGGCCAGGACGAACAGGTCGCCGTTCTTGTGGACACCCGTGAAGGGCGCGGCGGTCGAGCCGTCGCCGGTCAGGCCGACCGGGTTCTGGAAGAACCAGGCGCCGATTTCGGCGCTCCCGTCATTGGAGAAGCGGGTCCCGCCGATGTAAAGGAGGGTCGTCCCGGGTCCGGCGTACTGGGCTGCGAAGGAGTTGACGATGTCATCCTTGTCGGGGACGGACCCGTCCTTCCACGCCCAGTTGTTGATGTCCAGCTTGTCCTTGGAGCCGCCCTGCGTGAAGATGCTCAGCGGGTGTGGATCGTTGACGACCCCCGTGTTGACGAGGGCGGTCGAGTTGTCGATGGACGGACAGAGGTTGTTCTCCCAGTCATTGATACCGCCGGCGGGGGAGTCGTGAATGTCGCCATCGAGCTCGAAAAAGCTTCCAGGATTCACCGCAAACAGCTTGGTGGCAAAGCCCGCCACGATCAATAGAGCCGCCATGACAACAATGCCTACGGGGCTCTTAACGTGTCTCACCATACCTGTACCCTCCCTCTACAAGTTGGGCCGGGTTAAGCGTTACCCGGCGGAGTTGAACAGCCCACACGAGCCTCCCTGAAAAACTCTGGAAACACCTCCCGATCACCTTTTTTCAAGCAACATCCTTGGAGAAATATCCACACCCCCTTTGCGCGGAAAATCCCGTTTTCGTTGCGTTGGCTCTGCCGCACAGACCTCCCCCTGCCTTCCGGACGGAGCGTCCTGGAACGCCTCTCACCCAGTCACTGGACGTCCTTCAGAGTGGCTGTTGCAGAAGGACGCCCCGATGATGCTTTCTATTCGGATTGGTGCTGGCGTGCGGTTCGAGGTGATTGAGCGAGACAAATGCCAGTCGAAAACGAGCCGAAATCGCCTGGTGTGTTATCCAGCCTCCGCCGGTGCCCTCGTCCCCAGTGACGTGGCACCGATCCCCCCCGGCACACCCTGTCCTTACCTTTCTGGCAGGTTCACCCCTCCCGAGGAGTTAACCGCCGAGTCGTGTGAGCATAACGAAATTGTCCTTTGTGTACCTCCAGAATCAAGGAGTGTCAAGGGCAAATTGACTGGATTCCCCAGAAGGCAGCGAATCATGGGACATTCGTGGATTGATTTTCACGAAGCGAAGAGCGGTGAAGAGCGCGGGTCGGCGGACGAAGTGACGAGGCAGGATAGAATGTCTCGATGGACGCGCTGCCGAACGCCGGAGAGTTCCTGGTCTGGTTCGTCGTCTTCCTGTTCACGCTGACGGTGCACGAGGCCTGTCACGGCCTCGTCGCCTGGGTGGGCGGTGACAGCACCGCCTACCACGGCGGGCAGGTCACGCTGAACCCCTGGCCGCACGTGAGGCGCGAGCCGGTCGGCACCCTGGTCGTGCCGCTCCTTACGTTCTTCACCTCCGGCTTCATGATGGGCTGGGCCTCCACACCTTTCGACCCGGAGTGGGGGCGCCGCCATCCGAAGCGGCTGGCGGCGATGTCGGCCGCGGGACCGGGGGGCAACCTCTTGATCGCCACCGTCGCCTTCGTCGCCCTGAAGACGCTCCTCGCGACCGGCACCGTGGTGCCGCCGATCAAGGCCAGATTCAACCACCTCGTCGAGCCGGTCGCCGGGACGCCGGAAGGATCGGTGCTGTACCCCCTCGCTTTCCTGCTGTCGGTGGCGCTCAACCTGAACGTGCTGCTCTGCCTGTTCAACCTCCTGCCGCTCCCCCCGCTCGACGGCAGCGGCATCGTGCAGGGCCTGATGCCGGGCGCGTTCGGGGGATTCATTGAGAGGCTGCGGCGCAACCCGGTGATGTCGCTCCTCGGCTTGATGGTGGCGTGGCAGCTGTTCGACGTCGTCTACCATCCCGTCTTCAATGCTCTGCTCCGCCTTCTGCATCCCGGCGTCGCCTACAGTTAGAATGCGACGCCGACCGCTTTGTCCGCGGCCCTTGGGAGGAGAACCCGCATGCACGCAAGCACGCCGTCCCGCATGAGGCGCGCGCCGCTCGCCGCCGTTTCTGTCGTTGTGCTTCTGTCCGCCGCGCCGAGCCACGCCCAGCCGAAGCGGGCCGCTCCGCCGCGCGACTGGCGGACGCCGGCGGAGGCGGGCGACTACCGGACGACGCCGCGCTACGCCGAGACGATGGAATACGTGCGGCGCGTCGTGGCCGCGGCGCCGCGGCAGGCGCGTCTCATGACCTTCGGCCGGAGCGGCGAAGGCCGCGACCTCATGGTCGCCGTCCTATCGAAAGACGGTGTCTTCAGTCCAGCGGCGCTGCACCGGGCGGGCCGTCCCATCGTCCTGGTGCAGAACGCCATCCATGCCGGAGAGATGGACGGCAAGGACGCGTCTCTGGCCCTCCTGCGCGACATCGTCGTCACGAAAGAGAGGGCGGCACCTCTCGACCGGGCCGTCCTGGTGGTCATTCCGATTTACAACGTCGACGGCCACGAGCGCGTCTCCGCCTACAACCGGATCAACCAGAACGGGCCCGAGGCGACCGGCTGGCGAACGCAGGCGCGCAATCTGAACCTGAACCGCGACTACATGAAGGCCGATGCGCCCGAGACGCGCGCCTTTCTCAAGCTTTGGAGCCGGTGGCTTCCCGACCTGTTCGTGGACACGCACGTGACGGACGGCGCCGACTTCCAGTACGACACGACCTACGGCATCGATACCGGCCCAGACGTTTTCCCGGCCCTCGCCGAGTGGAAGCGCGCCGTCCTCGCGCCCTCGCTGGAAGACGTGGTGGGCGCGGCGGGCCATGTCATCAGCCCGTACATCAATCTGAAGGACGAGACCGACCCGTCGCAGGGAATCACGATCGGGCAGGACACGCCGCGCTTCTCGACGGGATACGTCAATCTGCAGAACCGTCCGGCCGTGCTCCTCGAGACGCACATGCTGAAGGACTACAGGACGCGCGTCCTGGGATCCTACGAGTTCCTGCGCGCCGTCCTGATGATCGCCAACCGGGACGCCGGCCGCCTGATCGAGATGAACCGCGCGGCCGACGCCGCGACCGTCGCGGCGGGGAAGCGGTATGACGCCGCGGCGCGCGTTCCCCTGCGCCTCGAGACGGATGGGACCACCGAGCCGTTCACGTTCCACGGCTTCAAATCGTCGGTCCGCCGCAGCGACATCTCGGGCGCCCGGCAGATCGAGTACACCAAGGAGCCCATCGAGATCACCGTGCCGCGCCAGATTTCGCTCAAGGTCACGCTGGCCGTCGTCCCGCCCCTGGCGTACATCGTCCCGGCGCAGTGGACCGCGGTAATCGACGTGCTGCAGGCGCACGGCCTCAAAATGCGGACCACGGCGCGCGCCTGGGAGGGGGAGGTGGAGACCTACCGCTGCGAGGGCGCGAGCTGGCACGCGCGGCCGTTCGAAGGGCGTCAAGTGTTGTTCAGTCCCGGCGAGGGCGGAGCGCGCTCGACCGCCTCCCCCGGCGCCTGCACGCTGGTGCGCGAGAGACTGTCGTTCCCGGCCGGCTCGGTCGTCGTGCCGATGGACCAGCGCGCCGCGCGGGTGGCGGTCCACCTCCTCGAGCCGCAGGCCCCCGATTCGCTTCTGGCCTGGGGGTTCTTCAACGCCATCTTCGAGCGCAAGGAGTACGCCGAGCCGTACGTGATGGAAGTCCTGGCCCGCGACATGCTGGCGAAGAATCCGAAGCTGAAGGAGGAGTTCGAGAGGCGCCTCGACGAAGACCCGGAGTTCGCCGCCAGCCCCGAGGCGCGTCTCGAATTCTTCTACCGGCGCTCGCCCTGGTGGGACCCGCGTCTTGGACTCTATCCGGTCGGCCGGCTCGCCACTCTTGAGGGAATGCCGCTGCAGCGTTAAAATGCGTGGCGTGTGCCGGGTGGAGACAGCCAGCGACCGATCGCGGGAGGAGATCCCATGAAACCACGGACCGACGCGGCGACCGTGCGGACCATCCAGGACCTGGTGGGCGGGCTGTGCGGCATTCCGGCCGCGTCGTTCACCCGCGACCGGGTGCTACAGGAAATCGGCCGTACGGTGCTGGACCCGGACTCGCTCAAGTCTTATCTCTACTTCAGGCGCAGCCACTACACGCGCAACCTCATCCATCGCGGCGACCTGTTCGAGGTGGTGGCGATCGGGTGGGAGCCGGGACAGGCGTCGGCCATCCACAACCACCGCGGGCAGGAATGCTGGATGGGCGTGCCGATCGGCCGCCTCGAGGTGCGCAACTACCGGCTGTTCGAGAAGGACGAGACGGCGCGCACCTGCCGCCTGCAGCCGTCGGTCCGCTACATCATGGATCCGCGCCACCCGGCCGCGGTCGATCCTGCCGAGCCGATCCACTCGGTCCACAACTTGATCGAGGACGGCTGCCGCGCCGTGTCGGTGCACGTCTACTCGTTGCCGTTCGACTCCTGCGAAATTTACCAGCCCGAGCAGGGACGCTATTACGACGTGTCGCTCGGATACACGAGTCGGTTCGGCGTCCTCTGCCCCGGCGAGCAGGCCGAAGCGGTCTGAATTCAGGCTACGGGCACGCGGACAGCTGTGTGCCGAAGTACTCCGTGAAGATCGTCAGGTCGTCCGGCCCCACATAATCGTCCCCATCCAGATCCGCTGCGGCGCTGAACCCCACCTCGCCGATCCGCGTGTTCCAGGCACGCGCGATGGCATTGAGATCGATGCCATCAATGAAGCAGTCTCCGTTGATATCGGGCGTCCTGACGACCGTGAGGGCCCCGGGTCGGGAGCCCGATCCGAGATCGGGGTTCGTCAACGTCAGGGTACGGGGGCCCAACCCGGCCGCCGCGTCCACGCGAACGACCGCCTCGAGTCGCGTGGAGTCGATCAAAGTCGTCGGTCCGATGGAGATGTCGGCGCTGAGGTTCAGAACCGCTCCCTGCTGGAAATTCGTGCCGGTCACCCGGATCGTGTGCACCCCGGCCTGCACGATGTAGATGGAGGTGGTCGCAGTCTCGACGGCCGACGTCACGGTCGGGGCGACCGCGGTGACGACCGAGACGACATCGGCAGGCCCCGCCACGGGCGGCATCTCGGCGCAGCCGATCTGATAGGCGTTGCTGGTGATCTGGGTGCCGCTCGGCAACGGGCTCGCCACTCGGACCACCACCTGGACCGACGCCGAGGCTCCCGCCGGCACGGTGCCGAGGTTCCAGGTCACGACCCCGCCGGACAGGCTCCCGCCCGAAGTCGCCGAGACAAACGTCGTGTTCGTCGGGACACTGTCCGTGGCAACAACGCCCGTGGCGTCGGCGCTCCCTGTGTTCGAGTAATCGATCGTGTACGTCAGGTCGCTACCCATGGGCACCGGATCGGGGGAGTGCTTCTTGTGGATGAGGAGTCCGGGGGCGGACGTAACCGTCGTGGTGACGGCGGCTCCACCGACCGCAGACGTCTCGTTGGAGTCGATGCTGTAGGCGCTGTTGGTGATCGTGGTCTTGTTGGGAAGCGGACTCTTGATGCGCACGACCATCTGGACGGAGCCTGTGGCGCCGGCGGCGAGGTTGCCCACCGACCAGGTGACGACACCCGAGGCGAGGGTGCCGCCGGCGGTGGCGGAGACGAAGGTGGTGTTGGCCGGGACGGTGTCGGTGAGGACGACGCCGGTGGCGTTGGCGTTGCCGGTATTGGAATAAGAGAGCGTGTAGGTCAGGTTGCCGCCCGCCGCGACCGGATCAGGGGAGTCGGTCTTGGAGACGGCGAGGATCGGGGCGGAGGTCACGGCGGTGGAGACGGAAGCACCGCTGACCGG